>NZ_JBIXGO010000020.1:0-264559 GCF_046161205.1 Sphingobacterium sp. BS-2 | reverse complement strand
CTTAACGGGAACAGGATTTTAAGTCCTGCGTGTCTACCAGTTCCACCACCTAGGCAACTGAGCGAAAGACGAGATTCGAACTCGCGACCCCAACCTTGGCAAGGTTGTGCTCTACCAACTGAGCTACTTTCGCTTGACGTGGTGCAAATATAGAGAGAAAATTGAAATCCTAAAATTATTTTTTCAAAAATATTTCATTATCCCTCCAACCCATTGTCTTTCAGTATCTCTAAAATCAAATTATTTTCATACCCTCGACCCAAGGCATATTGATACAGCTTGTTTCTATGTTTATAAGGGTCTGATTCTTTAATTAAGGCCGATTTCTTCTCTATGATTGTCTTCAATTTCTCAAAGTAATCATTCGGGTCGATCTCCTTCATCGCGATCTTAATCAATGGAGCTGAAACCTGTTTTAATTTCAATCCTTGCATGATCTTGATCCGGCCCCAACCTTTAATCCTAAATTTGCCCAGTACATAGGCATTCGCAAAACGCTCCTCATTTAAGAAATTGTTCTCGATCAGGTAACTGATAATATTTTCAACATCCTTACTATGTAAGCCCCATTGATATAATTTGTCACGAACTTCCTGCTGCGAACGCTCCTGATAGGCACAATAGGATTCAGCTTTCCGCTTGGCTTCCAAGGGAGTATAGGTCTTCTGTTTTCTTATAGGGTCATCCATAATGCAAATCTTCAAAAAATGATGAACTTTTAAAAAAAATGATGAACTTCGTTCTTTATTTGCAGAATCATGTATACTATTAAATTTATTTGCGAGGAATTAAATATAAGACCTTTGATATCAAATGATTTATCGTCTAAAATCAGCGAACTAGTATACGATAGCCGTAAGGTAAACAATCCTGATGAATCTCTATTCTTTGCCCTTAAAGCCACTCGTGATGGTCATGATTTTATTCCTGATGCCTACAAGAAGGGGATTCGTAATTTCGTAATTTCCAATCCTGTCGCCTTTTTTGAGGGTAAAAACGATGTCAATGTCATCCAGGTCGACAATGTTTTGCATTTTATGCAAGAACTGGTTGCCTACCATAGAAAACAGTTCCATTACCCGATCATCGGGATAACGGGCAGTAATGGGAAGTCCATTGTCAAGGCATGGTTGTTCCAGCTGTTGATTCCAGAAAAGAAAGTTTATCAAAGTCCTAAAAGTTATAACTCCCAGCTTGGGGTTGCGCTATCACTTTGGAATTTAGGTCCACAGTATGATCTTGCCATAATCGAAGCCGGTATCAGCGAGCCTGGCGAAATGTCCAGCCTGCAACAAATGATCCAACCCAATATTGGCATTTTCACCAATATTGGTGTAGCACATTCCCAGAACTTCTCGAGTAAACAAGAGAAGTTAAAAGAAAAAATGAAACTCTTCTCCCAAGTGGAAACCCTGATTGCGGGATCCGATTATATCGATACCGAACAGATCGATCCCAATATTCGTTTGGTTACATGGGGAAGGACAGATAGGGACCAAATCCAATTGATCCAAGAGGAAACCCATAATCAGCTCAGTAAATTAAAAATCAGGATAGGCGAGGTGATCTGCATCTGTCAGGTCCCTTTCACTGACCGCGCATCCATAGAAAATATCATGAGCTGTATCGCCTGTATGTATTTCATGGGATATGATGCAGAAACCATCGTGGAAAGGATACAAAACCTGAAGCCTCTGGAAATGCGCTTGCAATTGAAAAAAGGAATCAATAATAGTTCGATTATCGATGACTCTTATTCAAATGATCTGGCATCCCTAAAGATTTCCTTAGAATTTTTAAATCAACAGAACCAACATAACAGCAAAACGCTCATTCTTTCTGAAATGGAAGGATTGGCTGAAAGCGAAAAACTGCAACAGAAATTGATCGCATTGCTGAATTCATCTGAACTTCAAAAGTTCATTTGGGTTGGCAACAAATATCCTTGGTTAAAGGATATTGAAATAGATCTGATGAAAGAATATGCAACTACGGAAGAATTCCTCGAGCATTTGACGGAATTAAACCTAAGTGATGAAAGCATTCTGATCAAAGGAGCACGTAAATTCCAATTTGAACGCATTGTCCAACGATTGGCATTAAGGTCGCATGGAACGGTATTGGAAATCAATCTGAATGCCATTTCCAATAACTTGATGTTATATCGTTCATTGATCCCCAAGAATGTCAAGTTGATGGCGATGGTCAAGGCATTCTCCTATGGCAGTGGTAGTTTTGAAGTGGCGAATCTGCTTCAATTCAGTAAGGTCGATTACCTGACTGTTGCCTTTGCAGATGAAGGAGTGGAATTAAGGACAGCAGGAATTGCTTTGCCGATTATGGTATTGAGCCCCGATCGAGATACCTTTCAATCGTTGATCCAACATAATCTGGAACCTGAAGTCTATAGTATGGACTTTCTACATGAATTTATTGAATTCTTGGAAGAACAGAAGATCAATGATTTTAAGATCCATCTGAAATTGGATACGGGCATGCATAGATTAGGTTTCTTTCCATCAGAAATCGATTCCGTGATAGAAAAACTAAAATCACAGAAACAGGTACGGGTGCAGTCTTTCTTTACCCATTTAGTAGCTTCTGGTGATCCGAATCAAGATGAATTCACAGCATCGCAGATTTCAAGCTATCTTACTGCTGCACAGAAATTAGAACAGGGTTTGGGCTATAAGTTTATTAAGCATGTGGCCAATACATCAGCGATTGTCCGTTGGCCAGAGGCGCATTTGGATATGGTTCGATTGGGGATAGGGCTATATGGAGTAGATATGGATAAAAACCTTATGAACCTGGAACAGGTCAGCTGCCTAAAAACTACGGTGACCCAGATCAAAGAATTGCAAGCAGGAGAGACCGTTGGGTACGATAGGAAGGGAGTCTTGAGCAGGGACAGCAAGATTGCTACGGTAAAAATCGGCTATGCAGATGGTTATGCCCGCCGATTTGGTAATTCAGTCGGAAAAATGCAAATTAATGGTTTCCTAGCGCCAACCGTTGGAAATATCTGCATGGATATGTGTATGTTGGATGTTACTGGACAGGATGTCCAGGTGGGCGATGAGGTCTTGGTATTTCCAGACCTGATGCAAGCAGCTTCCGATATCGGTACCATACCGTATGAACTGTTGGTCAATATTTCAAGTCGAGTAAAAAGAGTCTATTATTACGAGTAAAAATGATAACTAAATTTTTTCAACAATTCTTCTATTACCTCATCAAAGGAACATTGGTTGTAGCACCTGTTGCCGGGGCGATTTTCGTCATTGTCTGGTTGGTGGCCACCTTAGATGGCGCATTGAACATTACAGAGCACTTCTTGGTCGATGAAACCGGCAAACCGCTTTATATTCCAGGATTAGGCATTGTGTCTGTCATTCTTTTATTAACATTGATTGGTTTTATTTTTACCACCTTGGTTACTGCACCCATCCGGAACTGGTTGAGCAGGACCATCAGTAAGATTCCATTGTTCAATACGCTTTATTCATCCATCAAGGATTTTACGGAAGCCTTTGTGGGGGATGCCAAAAAGTTCAATGAACCAGTATTAGTGGAAGTCAATGAATTTGGGCTTAAGAAAATCGGTTTCTTGACCCAAAAAGACTTACATATCATTGACCTTCCGGGTGAAGTGATTGTTTATTTTCCTTATTCCTATTCCGTTGCAGGTCAGGTTGTAGTGGTTGCTTCAGAAAAAGTGACCAAGTTGAATATTTCCGCTACGGATGCCATGAAGTTGGTAGTTTCAGGTGGTGTGAGTGGCTTAGAGGGAAAGAAGGAAACAAAAAAAGAAATACATTAACCTAAAACCATGTTTTGGAAAAATAATTCGAAAAACATTAAGGAGCTGGAATACAAACTCTTGAATTCAGATGCTGAGCTAAGTTTTTTGAATGCACAGACAGAAAGGGAACTTTCGAAACTTTATTATAACCAATCGTCGGATGATGGGATCCTGAAAAGCAAATACCAAGAATATCAACAGAAGGTATTGGCCATTTCAAAAAGCAGCGTTCACTCGGTAGACGAGGAATGCAAACTGCTCTCAAAATTTATTGACCTATATGCTGGACTTTCCAGTTCTGAACATTTCCATAAGGTAGATCTAGCTATTGATGATGCTGATGGGAAAATACCAGCTTTGTTGCTTTTTCCGATTGTGCAGAATGCAATGGTCAATGGGTATAATAGCATGTCTAGCTTCCCTTTGAAAATAAAGTTAAAGGTAAAGGGGCAGCAGCTAAGTCTGGAGGTCAGCAATCGTGTAAATCATTACCTGAGCAATCAGGCAGATGATCCTCGGATCAAACAACTGGAAAGTAGGTTGTTCTTGGAATATGCTGAGGATTACAATCTCTTTATCAATAGCAATTCCAATCTCTTTAAAATTACTCTTCTTATTAAGTTTAAGAGAGACTGATCATACTTACTTATACAAAAAAAGAGCAATCATATTGATCGCTCTTTTCAAGTTAAATTAATCTGTATATATCGAAGTTTTAGTCTCTTTTACAATTGGCTGTCCAAGTTTCTCCTTCATCAGTAGAAGAGTATCCAATTGTCAACTGATCAGCATCAATGGAGATAAGTCCAAGTTTTCCGTCCTCTAAGAACAATTTATTGTTATCTCCCTTTTGCATTTTAACATTCAAGATATCTGGAATTTCACTATCAAAGATAAAGGAGTAATTTGAGCCACCCACTTTGGTCACTGTTACCTTCCCTTCGGTAGGTGCTACATTTTTCTGACTATCATTTTTGTTAACATAACTGATTGTTCCTCTGTATTCATCCACAAATATGTCGTTATCTGCTGGATCATCGTCTTTTGAACATGCAGAAACTGCGAACAATACTACAAACAATAGACTTAGTAATTTCATTGATTTTTTCATAGTGCAAATTATTTTATCGTTTTTCTATAGTTTATCGCTGTACTATGACCAAACGATATGCCATTTAGGCTGCAACATAGCTGTTACAACATTATTTTAACAAAACTTTAACGTTCCTTAACCTAAGGTTTCAAATAGGTCTAATTGGGGATTTTGTTGCTTTTTGAAGTGTGAGAGGTCATATTCGAACATGCTCTGGTTCAAATTATTCTTTCGGCAATGCAGCCTGAAATTATTGCGGATTATTTCAGCAAGCTGACCTGTTCCTCTCATTCTGTTGCCAAATTCACTGTCATTTACTTTACCGTTATGGCAAGCTTGTATGCTATGCCAAATCTTATTTGCACGATCGGGGTAGGCCTTATGCAGCCATTCTTCAAAAATCTTGGAAATTTCACCATTTAAGCGTACAACGGTATAGCCTGCCCATTTTGCCCCAGCAGATGCCGCGGCCTTCAATACCTTAGGTATTTCATGGTCTGTTAGCCCAGGGATCACTGGAGCGCACATGATTCCTACAGGGATGCCATTATTCGAAAGCGTTTCAATCACCTTGAGCCTTTGTTGGGCAGTAGCCGTCCTAGGTTCCATCTTGGATCGCGTTTCTTTCGTCAGGGAATTAATGGAAATAAAGACCATACATAGATTTTTCATGGCCATTTCCTTCAGTATGTCCAGATCACGCAGTATTAAGCTGTTCTTCGTAATTAATCCAATAGGTTGACCATGTTCAAGAGCAATTTTTAAAATGGCTCTAGTGAGCTTAAATTTCCTTTCTAATGGCTGGTAACAATCCGTGTTGCCCGAAAGGGAAATAGGGGTTCCGTCCCAGTTTTTTCGGGTAATGAAATCCCGGAACAATTTAGGACTGTTAGACTTCACTAAAATCTTGCTCTCGAAATCAAGTCCGGCACTGTATCCCCAGTATTGATGCGAATTCCGTGCATAGCAATAGATGCAACCATGTTCGCAACCCTGATATGGATTGGCGGAATATTCCATACCCACATCAGGACTGCTAACTTTGTTGACTATGCTCTTAGGATGGATAATGGTAAACTGGGTATTTGGAATGTCCTGTTCCCAATCATCAATCCCTTCTATATGATCTTGTGTATAACTCAGCTTAGAAAATACATTATGTATATTCTTTTGCGCCCCTCTTCCTGAAATAAATCCATGTTCCATCTCACCAATATTTTTACTAAAATACTAAAAATATTAGCAAAATAAAAAATCTTGTTTATTGTTCTATCGGTTCTAATACAGGGGCTTCCAATTCTTTGACCTCATGTTCCACAGCTTTTGCCTTTAAATAATTATGGATCTCGATCTGGGATCTGCAAATCGGCTCATCATTGTGGACATATTCATTATTCTGTTTATTGTTCAGGATCCTAGCCTTGACATTATCGCGCAATTGAATTTCCAGCATATCCAGAAGCTCATGTTTTAGCTTTTTGCTATTGATCTTCACAGCTGCTTCGATCCGATGGTCCAAATTTCTGGTCATCAAGTCGGCGGATGAAATGTAGGTCAGTTCTTTTCCAGCGGCATAAAAGTAAAATACGCGGGCATGCTCTAAGAATTCATCTACAATGCTAATGGCATTATAGGGTGCTGAAAACTTCCGCTGATTAACAGCACAGAATATTCCCCTTACGATCAGATCGACCTGAACACCAGCTGAGGAAGCCTCGTAGATTTTTTTGATAGATTCCTTATCGCTCAGGGAATTGATCTTGATAATAATCCTCGCAGGTCTTCCGGCCTTAGCTTCAGCGATCTCCTTATCGATTAGGGCCGATAACTGTTGTCGCATATCGTATGGACAGATCATCAAGTGCTTGTTATGATGGATCTGTTGTTCGATTGGGATTTTAGGCTTTTGCAATGCATTGAATATCTTGTTGATATCGGCCATTACACCCTTATTGCTGGTCATCAGGCAATAATCTCCATAAAGTTTTGCGGTCTTTTCATTGATATTTCCTGTGCTCACAAATCCATATTGAATGGTTTTGTTTTGTACCCTTTTCTTGATGATGCATAATTTCGCATGCACCTTTTTATTCGGTACACCCACCAATACCTTCACACCTTCCATCTCAAAGCGCTCTTTCCACTCTAGGTTATGTTCTTCATCAAATCTTGCACGAAGTTCCAACATCACCGTTACTTCCTTTCCATTTCTAGCCGCATTTACCAAGGCATTCGCAATCTTGGAATTGCTGGCCATCCTATAGATCGTCGTTTTAATAGATTTAACATCAGGGTCCATTGCGGCTTCACGCAAAAGGTCGATCATTGGACGGAACTCATGGTAAGGGAAGGAGAGAAGCACATCTTTCTTTTGGATGATGTCGGTCACTCGATCATAACCCGTGAAATCAGGATGTTCGAATGATCTACGTTCTTCAGGTTTCTGATATGACTTGAATACATCTGGAAAATCCATGAAGTGCTTAAAGTTATGGATCTTCTGGCCAGGGATTATGGAGTCTTTTTTGCTGAAATTCAATTTCTTGATCAATAATTCCAATAATTTAGGATCCATTTCCTGGTCGAAAACAAAACGGGTCGGCTTACCTTTCCTTCTGGTCTTGATCCCTTTACTGATCTTATCGGCAAAGGAAGTGTTGACATCATTGTCCAAGTCAAACTCCGCATCTTTTGTGACCTTAAAGGTGTTTGCTACAAAGTCGTCGAAGCCGAAATAAGAGAAAATGTAGGGTAAGTTTACTTTTACAATATCCTCAATCAGGATAATATCTTTTTGATTTTTTGAAGAAGGTAAGATTACAAAGCGGCCCAATTGCCTTGAGGGTAACTCGATGATAGCAAATTTGGTGTCATATTGCCATTCCTCTTTGTACATGGCAATTCCAAGATAAAGACTTTTGTCCCTTAAGTATGGCATAGGTTTGCTTTCGTCCAATATTAAGGGGATGATATTGGTCTCTACTTCTTCATCGAAATAATTCTTTACAAACTCAAGTTGGGTAGGGGTTAAGTCCTCCGCAGACTTGATATAGACCTTTTGTTTGGCCATTTCACGCTGTACCTGGTTCCAGATCTTATCAAATTTGCGTTGTTGTTTGATTACGATTTCTGTAATCTTCTCCAAAATTATAGCCGGAGCTTTGTAAAAATAGCCATTGGACTCTTTCGTGTTTATTTCAGCTGCCCGTTTAAGCGCAGCAACCCGAACCCTGAAAAACTCATCCAGGTTATTGGAAAAGATACCCAAGAACTTAATTCTTAAATGTAAGGGAACTGTAGGGTCCGCAGCTTCTTGCAAAACTCGACCATTAAAACTTAACCAACTGATATCTCTCGGGATAAACTTGCTTGCCATTTCTCTATCTATCATCATAGCTCAAAGATGTTCGAGCTTTATTTGGTAAAAGTTAATAAATTAATATCAAATTATTAAATAATCAGAGAGCTTAGGGAACAAAATTTTAATCTTCAAATTTTCCCTTTAATTTCCCGATTAGACTTGGTTTTTATACTAATTTGTTAGTTTTCCCCTCGAACTTTTTATGTGTTTACAGATTAATAATTACCTTCAATTAATTCAAGGTTAAAATTAGTTAAAATAACTGTAAATAATAATTAATAAATAAACTATTTGATAATACATTGTCTCATATGACTATATCGGAAGGAAATAGCGAGGGTAGGATGTAGCTGTTAAATAAAAGAGCATCCAAGAAAACTTGGATGCTGTCATTACTACTATAATCGCAATAAATAAAATGCAATTTAACAACAGCTTTTTTCCTGTATCATCAAATGACAGATTGGCTCATAATCATTCGAAAACAACCTTTAGGTTAAATTAATGTTTGTTAAATGTTTTATTTTTATAAAATTATAAATAAATATTTATAAAAGAAAATAATATTGCGTTAAACAATAAAAGCTGCAATAATTTAATATTGCAGCTTTCTTTATTTAATATTTTGATGATTTATTTACTCACACCTCGACGACTTAATATATTGATAGCTTCATACTTGCTATTGTCGTAATGGGGATCTTCTAGTTGAAGACTGCTAGGATAAGGTTTGTCCTTGTCAAAGAAATAGATCTTAGTAACACTGCCATAATCATTTACAGGGAACAAATCGGCACATTGATCATACTGTGCGTTTAATGGATCCTTCACAGTCACAGCGTATATCCTGATGATTCCACCTTTGTTGTTTTCATTGCGTACAAATGCTACCTCTTCAAATCCACCGGGCAGATCCTCAATGGAAGGTTGGGAATAAGCATCGTAAATGAAATAACCCAAGATCAAAATCAATGGTATGGCAATAAACCATATTTTCTTCTTCTTTTTCTCCATTATAGGGTAATCTTAACGCCTAATAGCTTATAGAATTCCTTAAGGATGTTCTGATGACCTGGCCAAGCTGGTGAAGTAACCAAGTTGCCATCAACCACTGCTTGGTCGGCAGGGATGTTTTTCCAAGTACCACCTGCTAATTCGATGTCTGGACCCACTGCCACATAAGCTGTCAATGTCCTTCCTTGTAAAACCTTGGCAGCAGTCAAGACCTGGATGCCGTGACAGATTGCCGCAACAGGTTTATCCTTGTCAAAAAAGTCCTTGGTGATCTCCAATACGCGTTTATTTAAACGGATATATTCAGCCGAACGGCCACCTGCAATGTACAAGCCATCGTAATCCTCGGTATTGATCGAGTCAAAGTCTTTGTTGATCGCAAAGTTGTGTCCTCTTAATTCCTTGTAAGTTTGATCTCCGGTGAAATCATGGACTGCCGTAGGAACAACATCGCCTTTTTTACGGTCAGGAGCCACGGTGTCTACTTCAATCCCAACAGACTCCATTGCTTGAAAAGGAACCATTGCTTCATAGTCCTCTACGTAATCACCAACTAATAATAATACTTTCTTTGCCATAATATTGAAAATTTAATTTTACTGTTGTCCTTTATTTAATATCTCTGCCATCAGTCGTTTTGTCTTCCTGACTTTTGCTTCCAATTGGCTTCTGAATACATTGCTTATAACACCTTTCCCTTCTTCAAAGTTTTTGCTGAATTCAGGCAAGGAGAAAGTCTCCAACACCTGGGCAGCATCCCTAGGCATTCTGGCAGTCGCAATTTCTAATACGGATTGTCCTCCACGGCCG
This sequence comes from Sphingobacterium sp. BS-2, assembly GCF_046161205.1. Taxonomy (NCBI): domain Bacteria; kingdom Pseudomonadati; phylum Bacteroidota; class Sphingobacteriia; order Sphingobacteriales; family Sphingobacteriaceae; genus Sphingobacterium; species Sphingobacterium sp. BS-2. The sequence goes on along the minus strand of NZ_JBIXGO010000020.1, from coordinate 254,476 downwards.
CCCTCACTGGTTGCCAATAGAAAAACCGGTTTTTCGGGGAAAACCTTCCTGCCTTTGATCCTGGAAACCCAGTCAATCAAGTTCTTGTATCCAACATTGTAATTGCCATTGTTCTCCGCAAAGGAGATGATGATGAAATCTGCCCAGTCGATATGGTCGGCAAACTTTTGGGCAGCTTCCGGAATGCCAATCGCTTTTTCTAAGTCCTTTGAAAATAGGGGAAGTTCAAAATCGTTGATATCTAAAACGAGGATTTCGTCTTCTATTTCCTTGTAATACTTACTTACACTGTTTACTAATTTTTTATTGATTGAATCTGAGCTATTGCTCGCTCCAAATGCCAATATTTTCATATCCCTAAATTTAAGGAATATGTCTGAGATTTAGAATGTCTGGTTGAGATATTAGCCAAATATGACATTGGAACATTCGCAAAAAGAGCCTGATTTCCGCATTTTTTTCCAATTCCAAAAAATTATATTTTGGAAATTTGTAGTGGCACGACCTTCGAGTCAAGCTTTACCCTTATTCGAGACATGTTCGGAAATTTGAAAACATGTCTCGAATAAGGCTGAACATAGAACCATAAAATCAAGCTGAAAAATCCATTTCTTTTTTGGTTTAGGTGGAAAGGATTCTTTGTGGACTATTTTTATATTTTGGTTAGTTTAATGACTAACTGAAATTTTATGTTTCTGCAAAAGGCCGGGCAAACTGATCAAGCTAAATTTAGCTGACTTGATTTTGTTCTGGTCTGGATCAAGCAGTAGGTTCTGCGCGCCCCGGAAATCTACTTTTTCAAGTTGGCTATTGAAAAATTGGCTTCCATTGAGGTCCGACCCATCAAAACTGCTATTGCTTAGCTGCGCATTTTCAAAATCCACCTGCAGCAGCCTGCAGTTTATGAATTTCGTTCCTTTAATATTGCAATTGAAGAAAGAGCTATGGTCTAGACTGCATCCTTCAAATTCCAACTGTAGGTTAAAAGGGTTTGCACTGTCAAACCGCATGCCCAAGAGTTTACAGTTCTTGAACTTAGCATCCTGGAAACTGGTCTGCTCGATCTTGGATAAGGACAGATTGCATTCCGTAAATATACAATCTATAAACTTAACCTCGTTTAAGTTCAGCCCCTCAAAATTGCACTGTTCAAATCGGCAATATTCATATTCAGCCTTGGCAAAAGGCTGCTCTTGAAAATTAATGTTCTTGAAGGTTTGGTCTTCAAAGTACTCCATGTTAATATAAAATGTATAAAATTAATCGTTAAGGATCTCTTTTCTGATTCGGCTCAGGGAACTGTCGGTAACCCCTAAATAAGAGGCTATAAACTTGAGCGGAGCCTGCTGTATGATCTGCGGTTTTTCTTCCATCAGATGGAGGTATCGCATTTTTGCGGGCTCGGTGATCATCTCCGTTGCCCTTTTCTTGCTGAGGTAAAGTTCAAATGCCATCCATGCGCGACCCCATTCTCGAAGAGCGGGGATCTTATGGAAAAGATCCTGGAAGCTTTCATAATCGATTTTCCATAAACAGCAATCGGTAAGGCATTGTATATATTCTTGGGTAGGTATTCGTTGGAAGATAGAGGCCACTTCGATGACCACTTCGTTCTTTCCAGTAAAGCCTGTGGTTATTTCATTACCTTCATAATCGTATAAATAGGTACGAACTAAACCCTCCTCCAGAATATAATATTCATTGGCTATCTGACCCTTTTCTAAGATATAATCTCCTTTGGTCAAATTTACTTTTTCATGAGCATGATAAATCTGTTCTAAATCTGCTGCTTCTAGTAGTGGATGCTGATAGGCGTATTTTAATACTTCCATGGGTGGAAATTTATTTCTACAATATAAAGAAAAAGCCTTGGAATTAAAATGGGTCGCTCAACTCAAATTTAACCGAAGTCTTGGTCAGAGGATGGACAAATTGAATAAAACCTGCATGTAAGTGTAAGCGATTAGCTCGCTTGCCATACAGATCATCTCCGGTTATTGGGCAATTAAGTCCCTTTACATGCGCAGAATGCACTCTCAATTGATGGGTTCTTCCCGTTAGCGGAAAATAATGGATCCTCGTTTTATCCCCTTCAATCGCTACGACTTTATATTGAGTTTGTGCAGGTTTTCCATATTCGTAACAAACCACTTGCCTAGGTCGGTCATCTAAGTCGACTCGCAAAGGGAGATCGATCAGACCTTCCTTTTCCGTAATGATTCCGTCCAAAAGTGCAGTATATCTCTTTTTTACGGTATGCTTGATGAATTGATCCTGAATAAATTGATGGGCTTCCTTAGTTTTTGCCAAGACAAGTATTCCTGAGGTCGACATATCCAATCGATGGATGATCCAAGGACTATCTATTTCGGGAAACTGGTTCTGGATCCTGGCCTGAACGCTGTCTTGTACATTGATTCCAGGTACGGAAAGGAACTCAGCAGGTTTATTGACCACAATGATCGCTTCATCTTCAAATAGGATTTCCAATTCCTTGTCAGCTGCAGGGTTTTCGAGCATAGGATTTGCATCCAGCTCCAATCCAATGAGCATATGTGCCAGGATTGGTTCACATTTTCCTCGACAGGCTGGGTAATAATTTTGATGCTTTCTTACTTCTTGGTTAGGAGAGGAGCCCCACCAAAATTCAGCCATGCAAATTGGTTTCAGATTACGCTGAAACGCATATTGCAGCAATTTAGGAGCGGCACATTCACCTGCACCTGCTGGCGGTTGGATGTTTTTACTTTCCTTAAATATGTCAAGCACCGATTTGGATTCTTGCTGGGCATTTAGGAAATGGTATTGGTCAAATAGTTGATTTTGGAGATTCGAAGATCTGATTTTACGTTCTAACTTCAGCTCTTCAATTTGCTCCACGATATGGTTCAAAGCCTCCTCAGCCAATTGGATTTGCTGGGCAGAGCTTTCCTTTTGCACATCGTAATCATGTTGATCTCTATAGCTTTGCTTGATCAGGTCTTCCAGAAGGTCTTGGTATTCGGTTTCTGACAGCGTTGTTTTTTGAGAATTCCTGCTTTCTTTTCGTTCAGCTTTGTTTTTCTTGTGCAGTTTTCTCAGATCTGATAGTATTTGATCCTCACGTTTTTTGCAAATGATCAGGTTTTCTTTCAGTTCCTTCAATTCAACCGATTTTTGAAGCTGCTCAATATTTCGGTTGATCTGGTTGATATGTTCTTCTTCCTTTAAAAAGAAGCCATCGGGGTCTAACATGTCAAAAATAGGAGGGACAAAGAATTTATGCCTATTGGTGCCGGCCATTTTTCCGGAAAAGGCAGCTAAGTACCCGAGTCTACCATTTTCATCTTGGACAACCAGTACACCAAACATTTTCCCGATCACTAGGCCATCTTGTCCATCGATCAAGCCAAAGTTATGGTTGAAATCCTTTTGGCTTTCCAAATATGCTTGCACCTGCTCAGCGGCCAAGATGCTCAACTCATGCGGGTCATAGCAAAAAGGAAAGGTAAAGCGCAAAGGAAGTTCAATTCCTGAGGTATCTTTTTGGAAATGATGGAAGTAAGGGGCTGAAGTAGACATTCTTAAATTTTGCAAAGGACAAAAATAATAATAGTTCGGATAAGGCGAGGATTTATCGACTTTTTTATGACAATAAACTCCCTGAAATCGGCCTTAATCACCTAAAAAATGGCTATATTGTTAATGTTAAAATAAAACGGAAAAATGGAGAAATCAGTACAATTGGCCCATTCAGATCTGAATATCGTACCGATTATTTTCGGTGGTAATGTCTTTGGATGGACTTTGGATGAGAAGCAATCCTTTGAAATCCTAGACGGTTTTCTGGACCTGGGATTTGATGCCATCGATACGGCAAACAACTACTCGCATTGGGTACCGGGAAATGTCGGGGGCGAGTCGGAAACCATCATCGGAAATTGGTTAAAAGAAAGAAAAAATAGAGATAAAATCGTTTTGATGACTAAAGTGGGTGGACGCTTTAGTTACGACAGTAAGAAAAACACCTCAGCTCCTTATATCAAAGAACAAGTAGAGCTGTCTTTAAATAGGCTTAAGACGGATAATATTGATTTATATCAGACACATTATGATGATACCACTACGCCTGTGGAGGAAACATTAAGGGCTTACGATGATTTGGTAAAAGAAGGAAAGGTAAGGTACATCGGCGCTTCCAATATTTCAACGGACCGCTTGGTAGAGAGTTTGGACACTTCTTCTAAGCTTTCTTTACCCCAATATATTTCCTTACAACCAGAGTATAATCTATACGATCGGGAAAAATATGAACAGGAATATGAAGCAACCGTGAAGGAGTATGGGTTAGCTGTGATTCCTTATTATTCCTTAGCCAGTGGCTTTTTGTCCGGCAAGTACTTGACCGACGATGATTTTTCTAAGTCAGCAAGGGGAGAGGGTATTGAAAAACGCTATTGGAATGAACGTGGTAAAAGAATTGTCGCGGCACTGAATGAGGTAGCCTCTGCCTACAGAACATCAGCTTCTTCGGTGGCTTTAGCTTGGTTATTGGCACAGCCTACCATTACTGCACCCATTGCTAGTGCTACAAAAGATGCACATCTACAGAGTTTTGTTGCTGCGTTGCAATTGAGACTTGGAGAAGAAGCAATTGAAAAACTAAATGACGCAAGTCGTTATTAATAATAAACAACATTAAACATTTAACATAAAATTTATAACTATGAAAACTGATATCGGAATAAAAGAAAATGACACTAAAGTAGTTGCAGGATTGTTAAACAAACTCTTGTCAGATGAAAACGTGCTGTATACCAAAGTAAGGAACGCACATTGGAATGTCGAAGGTCCAGATTTCCATGCGCAACATGTTTTCTTCGAAGAGCTGTACACGGAATTGGCAGAAATTATCGATGAAGTCGCAGAACGTGTTCGTGCTATTGGACATTATGCCGTAGGGACCATGAAAGAATTCCTGGAACTTACCCAACTGACGGAAATGAAGTATAAAAAGAATGATAGTCAAGGTTTTATTACGGAATTATTAAATGATTACGAGAGCTTGATTATCTCCTTAAGGGAGGATATTAAATTAGCGGAGGAGCATAATGATGCTGGTACAGAGGATTTTCTGGTTGGCCTTTTGGAAAAACACGAGAAAAATGCTTGGATGCTGAGATCGCATGTAAGATAAGCAGTTAAAAATATCGCTGGATCACGGAGGTCCGGATAAGAAATTTTTAGGAAGCACCCAATCGGGTGCTTCTTGTTTTATTATCGTTATTTTTTAGAATTCTTGTTTAGAATAGTTAATTTCAAAAAATTATTTTCCGCTGGATCAAATGATAGACGAATTAGTAGAATTTCTTGGAAAACAGAATGCTGTTGTTGCTGCATTATTTGCTGGATTGTTCACTTGGGGTGTAACTGCCGTAGGAGCCGCCGGCGTATTTCTTTTTAAGGGGGTCAATAAAAAGTTGCTGAATGGCATGCTCGGTTTTACGGGTGGAGTCATGATTGCAGCTAGTTTTTGGTCATTATTGGCACCAGCCATTGAAATGAGTTCCGGAGAAGGGTTTAGCAAGGTCATGCCATCGGCAATTGGCTTTATCCTTGGTGCGCTTTTTATCTTTGGCTTGGATAAATTAATGCCCCACCTACACCTTAATTTCTTAAAAACAGAAGGTCCGAAATCTTCTTTACATCGAACTACCTTATTGACCATAGCGATTGCCCTGCATAATATTCCCGAGGGATTGGCCGTAGGGGTATTATTTGGAGGTGCTGCCTCAGGGATCCCTGAAGCTAGTATCACCGGCGCTGTATTATTGGCCATGGGTATCGGCTTGCAGAACTTTCCTGAAGGTATCGCCGTTTCCATGCCCCTACGTAGAATGGGACTATCAAGATGGAAGAGCTTTCAATACGGACAGCTTTCCGCTGTAGTAGAGCCCGTATTCGCCGTTCTTGGCGCATTTGCTGTAGGATTCTTTATGCCCATCCTTCCGTATGCACTTTCCTTTGCTGCAGGAGCCATGATATTCGTGGTTATCGAAGAAGTCATCCCTGAAACACAACAAGAAGAACACTCCGATATCCCAATCCTAGGATTTGTGTTGGGATTTGTGGTGATGATGGTATTGGATGTGGCTTTAGGGTAAGGAAGACATAAGACTGTGTTACGCTTTGTAGGGGCTTATTGCATAAGCCCGTTACATTATTTTGTTTGTATTGGCGTACTTTACATGACCTTCGCTTTCTCTCACAGCGCGACATTCTGACGCAGGAAGAATCTCGGAACCATACAAAATTTTAAATAGGAGCATTGGCGTAATGTTCCAGTACCTTCGCTATCTCCCACAGCGCGTCATTCTGACGCAGGAAGAATCTCGGAACCATACAAAAATTCAACTGGATTTATTAAGAACAGCATTGGCGTACAGGTCCTTTACCTTCGGTAAAGAATGACAGCACATGTGGTAGTAGAACCGTACAGATTCTTCACGAATTGTTCAGAATCGCTCTTTAGCGCATTTCCAATTCTGAACGAAAAGTGAAGAATCTGTACGCAAATGTCCAAATACCTGCTGTCATCCCCATCGAAGATGGAGGACCTGTACGCCAATACAAACAAAATCATAAAGCGGGCTTATACAATTAGACATTCCAACCTGTATATAAACTATTTATTGATCGTGGTCCATCCTCTCATCCCATCAATCCTGGTTCAAATGTCAGCGGGCGTATGCGATACGCCCCTACAGTAATATGGTCAAATATAGTCCATGAAGCCACGTTTATGCCAAAATCTTGATCCATCCGGTGGGTGAGCGGAGCCGAACTCCGCATCCCATCAATCCTGGTTCATACCCTGATCTTGGTCCATCCTCTCATCCCATTCAATCCTGGTTCAAATGTCAGCGGGCGTATGCGATACGCCCCTACCGTAATATAGTCAAATATAGTTCGAGAAGCCACGTTTATGCCAAAATCTTGGTCCATCCGGTGGGTGAGCGGAGCCGAACTCCGCATCCCATCAATCCTGGTTCAACTCTTAAATACCAGCATCTCATCCCATCCAACCATCAAACAAAAAAAGGGATGACCACTGGCCATCCCTTTTTTTTTATCTTTTCCTAAGCCTAGTTTAGGGCTTCAATTTTAGCTTGTAATTCAGCAGATTTTGCTTCGTCGTTCATAAAATCGTAGTAGTTTTTAAGGTTTCTTAAAGCGTCTACGTTTTTAGCGTCAAGCTCAACAGCTTTTTCCAAGTAAGGTACCGCTCTAGCGATTTTACCTTTGATAGCTTCTACTTTTTTGTTGTATTCAGCAGCAGGAACTGATTTGTCTTCGTTCAACTTCATCAATTCATCACGGCCACCGTTCATAATAACTACAGCAGCGTTTGTGTTCGCTTCAAGGTAGTTAGGATCGATCTCGATTGCTTTTTGGTATGAAGCCAATGCTTTTTCAGCATCGCCAGAAGCACCATAAGCAAGGCCTAGGTAGTAGTGAAGGCTTTTGTTTTGTGGGTCTTTTGCTACTTGAGACTCGATATCAGATACAATCTTAGCCTCATTTCCAGTGATTAGGTTCAATTCGATGTTTTGAACAACAGCATCATTATCATTAGGATAAGCAGCTACAGCTTCAGCAGCAGCAGCGATCGCTGATGTAGTATCACCTTTTTGAAGGTAAAGTTTAGGAAGGTCAACCATGATTGTTTTATGGCTTGAATATTCCTTAACTGGAACTAGCTCTTTGTATTTTTCGATTGCTTTGTCGTATTCCTTGTTTTGTACCGCCGCTAAACCAGAGTAGAAGGTTAAGGTAGTATCACCAGGAAGGTAAACTAAAGCATCGCTAAAGTCTGAATAAGCTGTTTTAAAATCTTGTTTGTCCCAAGCTGCAACACCTTGGTTGAATTTGTACTGACCTAAAGTTTGACCAGCAACAGCGATGTTTTCGGCGTGTTTTTTGTCTGTATCAAGTTCAGTAGCTTTTTTGATTGCGTCTTGCGCTTTAGTAGCGTCTTCAGCACTCTTGTCCAAGCTAGCTAGGTTTGAGTAAACTAGGGCATAGTATGTCCATGCTTCTGGATCATCTTTCGTCTTGTCGTGTACAACTGCAGCATCGATTGCTTCTTTGGCAGCAGTAAGGTTTGATTTACCTAATTCAGCAGAACCTGCTCCTTTTAGTTCTTCAAACTTTACAATTGCAGCTTTTGCTTTTTTCACATTGCCCGACTGTGCAAAAAGGGCAGTGGAACTGGTTGCAAAAAGCAATCCTACAAATAATATCGATTTTCTTAAATTCATATCTATTTATTGTTTGTTTAATTCGTAAGTTGGTTTAACAATAGATTCACTCGATCTAATTGAGTTTCATCTTCGGTCTTTTGATAGAATAAAGCTAAGGATTTCAAAGCATTTATTTCATAAGGCTTTATCTCATTTGCTTTTAACAAATAATTTTGGGCATTATACTGTGCTTCTTGATTCTCGGCATCCTTTAAGAAGGTATTCAAATTGATCAGCCCCAATGCAAGATTAGACTCATAATTATTTGGATCCAGTTCAAGGACCTTTTCGTAGTAAGTCTTTGCTATCTCTAAATTATTGGCATTTTCATTTGCATAACCTGCCAGGTAATTTAACTCTATGTTTTCTGGCTCTAGCTTGATTGCCTGTTCTATTATCGGAACGATAGCGTCATAGGCATTGCTTTTCGCATATTTATCGATCAACAAGAACAATATAGCTTTGTCTTCAGCATATTTGGTCCTTCCTTCTTCCAAGGTTGAAAGCGCTTTTTGCTTTTCGTCCAATTGGTCGTAAAGGTTAGCCAACTCGATATACTGGTTAGGCGTCATATTGCCAGATTCATGGATCTTGCCATAATATTTGATCGCTTCTTCCGGTTTACCTGCCTTGCTCGCCAATAATGCTAAATTGTAGGTTACATCGCCACTTTTAGCATCCAAAGCATCCACTTTGCTGAAATCGGCAAAGGCTTCATCAAACTTTTTGTTCTCGAGGGATTTATTAGCGCGGTAGATCAATGCAGCAGCCAAGTTTTGGTTGACATAGCTGATTTCACCTGAATAGCCAGATCTATCTTTCTTATCGATCCTATCCATAGTTTGATAGGTCAGATCGATAGGATCGGCATTCAACTTAATGGTCCTTGTAGAATCTGCATAAGCAATTGAACTCAATACCATAGCTCTTAAGACATTTACGCGGGTTTTGGAAGAGTCGCGTCTGGTCTTGTAGATATTGTCGATTTGTTTCCTGGCATTATCAAGGTTTGCGATGTTACCAGTTTGGGTGTATAATGCAAAGGCATTGCTGGCTTCTTTATAAGCAGACTGTCCAAAAGCACTATTGGCACCCAATAGTAATATTGCTCCTAAAGCACTTGAAATATATCTATTCTTGTTCTTCATTCTCCGTGTTAGCTGAATCATTGTCTGTTGGGTTTTCTGCTCCTTCAGCACCTTCAACGTCTAATTCCTCTTCTTCCTCTTGTCTTTCAACTTTGGTAACTGATGCAATTTCGTCGTTGTCTTTCAAAGTGATCAATTTCACACCTTGGGTAGCACGACCCATTACACGTAAGCTTTCAACTCCGATACGGATTACAATTCCAGATTTATTGATGATCATTAAGTCGTTCTCATCCGTAACGCCTTTAATGGCAACCAGTTCACCAGTTTTGTCCGTAACATTAATGGTTTTTACACCTTTACCACCACGATTGGTAATTCTATAATCATCGATATCGGTACGTTTACCGTATCCTTTTTCTGAAACTACCAATACGGTTGTTTCTTGATTATTAACACTAATCATGCCAACTACCTCATCATTTTCGTGCGCTAAGGTAATACCACGAACACCGGTAGCAGTTCTACCCATTGGTCTTACTGTTGATTCATTGAATCGGATAGCACGACCTGAGCGAAGTGCCATTACGATCTCGCTAGTACCATTGGTCAATGTTGCTTCCAATAATTGATCGCCTTCATTGATGTTGATCGCATTGATACCATTTGCTCTCGGTCTTGAATACGCTTCCAGCGAAGTTTTCTTGATGGTACCTTTCTTAGTACACATGATGATAAAGTTGTTCTCAAGGTATTCTTGATCCTTAAGGTTAGTTACCTTAATATAAGCCTTGATCTTTTCATCTTTTGGTATGTTGATGATATTCTGAAGTGCACGGCCTTTAGAAGTACGGCTACCCTCAGGAATCTCAAATGCTCTTAACCAGAAACATCTTCCAGCTTCAGTAAATAACAATAGGTAGTTGTGTGCAGAAGCGGTGATGATATGTTCGGTAAAGTCTTCATCGCGGGTAGTCGAGCCAATAGCTCCTTTACCACCACGACCTTGAACACGGTATTCGGTAAGCGGAGTACGTTTTACATAACTGTTATGTGAAATCGTGATTACCACCTCTTCATCATCGATGAAATCTTCCATACGAAGATCTTCAGCAGAGTGAACGATATGAGAACGTCTTTCGTCGCCATATTTCTCTTTCACTTCCATTAATTCATCTTTGATGATCTTGAAGCGAAGGCTTTCATCGGCAAGTACTTCTTTCAAGTATTCGATGGTTTTCATCAACTCAGCATATTCTTCTTTGATCTTGTCGCGTTCCAGTCCTGTCAACCTTCTTAGGGTCATGTCCAAGATGGCTCTTGCTTGGATATCAGAAAGCGCAAAACGCTCCATCAAGCCAACACGTGCATCTTCTGGGGTATCTGAATTACGGATCAATTTGATTACCTCGTCTAGGTGATCTAGGGCGATCAGGTAACCTTCTAAGATATGGGCTCTTTTTTCAGCTTCAGCTAATTCAAACTTAGTTCTACGGATTACCACATCATGTCTATGTTCTACGAACTCGTGGATCATATCCTTCAAGTTCAACATTTGTGGTCTACCTTTAACTAAGGCAATGTTGTTTACCGAAAAAGAGGTTTGCAAAGCGGTATGCTTATATAGGTTGTTTAAAACCACATTGGCATTCGCATCACGTTTTATTTCATAGATAACGCGGATATCCTTAGAGGATTCATCCCTGATTTCCGAGATACCTTCGATTTTCTTTTCTTGAACCAAATCGGCTGTTCTTTTGATCATATCCGATTTGTTGACTTGGTAAGGGATTTCTGTTACGATGATGATCTCTTTACCAGTCTTGGTGGTTTCGATCTCTGCTTTAGCACGCATCACGATACGGCCACGGCCAGTTTCGAAAGCTTCTTTAACCCCATTGTATCCATAGATCAGACCTCCGGTAGGGAAGTCAGGACCTTTAACATGGGTCATCAATTCCGAGATTTCGATATCTCTATTGTCGATATAGGCAATGGTACCATCGATAACTTCGCTCAAGTTGTGCGGAGCCATGTTGGTTGCCATACCTACGGCGATACCAGATGCGCCATTGACAAGAAGGTTAGGGATTCGGGTAGGAAGAACGGTAGGTTCTTCAAGGGAGTCGTCAAAGTTTAATTGAAAATCAACGGTGTCTTTGTTAATGTCCGCCAACATTTCTTCGGTAATCTTCCTTAAGCGAGCCTCTGTATAACGCATCGCTGCTGGTGGGTCACCGTCAATCGAACCGTAGTTACCCTGTCCATCGACTAGGGGATACCGCATGGACCAGTTTTGGGCCATACGCACCATGGTATCATAAACGGATGAGTCACCGTGTGGGTGGTACTTACCGAGTACATCTCCAACAATACGAGCAGATTTTTTATAAGGTTTACCACTCGTTACCCCAAGGTCTAGCATACCATACAATACACGGCGGTGTACTGGTTTCAGACCATCACGAGCATCAGGCAATGCACGCGAAACGATTACCGACATCGAATAGTCGATGTAGGCAGATTTCATTTGGTCTTCGATATTGATGGGGATGATCCTGTTTTCGGCAGGAACTAAATTGTTTTCGTTTTCTGTTTCTTCAGCCATTATATTTTGGTTTCAATCAATATAATAAGTGTTATATCTATAAAAGACACGTAACAGGCGAAGATACACAAATTTTTAGGTTTTTGGTACGGATTTCATCATTAAAGATATCCACAATCAAGGGTGTTTGTTAATATTTTTTATGAAGTAATGTGTTTAAACACGCACTTTCTTTCAATAAGAGAATGATAGCAAATGTCTTTTTAATTTAAGATATTTTAAACAAATGTGGATTTTGTTTTAAAAATTTTTAAAAATATTTTACCTTTGGGCATTCAAATTAAGGTCAAACGATTGTTTAATCGTTAACCTCCTAATTTTTAACAAATTATACAAGTCTAATGAAACATAATTTCGGTGCAGGCCCATGTATTTTACCAAAAGAGGTTTTTGAAGAAGCTTCAAGAGCGGTAATAGATTTTAATGGTACAGGTTTATCAATCTTGGAAATTTCGCACCGTTCCAAAGAGTTTGAGGAAGTAGTCATTGAGACTGAGAAATTGGTCCGTGAACTATTAGAAGTACCAGCTGGATACTCCATTTTATTCCTTCAAGGTGGTGCTAGCCAACAATTTGCCATGGTTCCGATGAACCTATTGCCTGAAAATGGGAAGGCTTCTTACTTGGATACAGGTGTTTGGGCAACAAAAGCTGCCAAAGAAGCTAAAAAGGTAGGGCAAGTTGAGATCGTTGCTTCTTCGAGCGACAAAAATTATACGTATATTCCAAAGGATTTTGTAGTTCCATCGGATGCTGCATATTTCCATTACACTTCAAATAATACCATCTACGGAACTGAAGTATTTGAAAAACCTAACACATCCGTTACGACCGTGGTGGATATGTCATCAGATATTTTGAGTAGAACGATCAATGTGTCTGAATTTGGTTTGATCTATGCTGGTGCCCAGAAAAATATGGGTCCTGCAGGGGTTACCCTAGTTATCATCAAAGATGATCTGTTTGCTAAGTCTGGACGTACCATTCCTACGATCTTTGATTATGAAGCGCATGCAAAAGCTGGTTCTATGTACAATACACCGCCAGTATTCTCCATCTATGTATCGATGTTGAACCTTCGTTGGTTGAAAGCAAAAGGTGGAATTTCGGTTATTGAACAAGAGAATATCATCAAGGCACGTACTTTATACGATGAGATTGACCGCAACCCATTCTTCAACGGAACTGCAGCTGTGGAAGATCGCTCTAGAATGAACGTTACTTTCGTGATGGATACCCCTGAATTAGAAGCTGAATTCTTGGCATTAGCTAAAGAGCGCAACTTGATCGGTATCAAAGGTCACCGTTCAGTAGGTGGATTTAGAGCATCCATCTATAATGCATTGAGCATTAGCTCTATCAATGCATTAGTGGATACGATGAGAGAGTTTGAAGAAAAGAAGAAATAATTACTATGAAAATTTTAGCTAACGATGGGATTGATCCTATCGGTAAAAAAATATTAGAGGATGCGGGCTTTGTAGTGGATACAAACCATATACCTCAGGATGAATTGATCAATAGATTGAACGAATACGATGCAGTTACGGTACGTAGTGCTACGAAATTACGTCAACCCTTGATCGATGCTTGCCCAAATATCAAGGTTATTGGTAGGGGTGGAGTCGGCATGGATAATATTGATGTGGACTATGCACGCTCAAAAGGTATCGCTGTAGTCAATACGCCTGCAGCTTCTTCACATTCAGTTGCTGAATTGGTTTTTGCGCATCTATTGAATGGGGTTAGATTCTTGTATGATTCTAATCGTAAGATGCCTGTAGAAGGAAACAGTAATTTTGCTGGATTGAAAAAAGCTTATGCTGCAGGTTCTGAATTGAAAGGAAAAGTATTAGGCGTAGTTGGATTTGGTCGTATCGGTCGCGAGACAGCTATGATCGGATTAGGTTTGGGAATGACAGTTATCTATTCAGATCTATTTGAAGGACCAAATTCTTTGACTTTAGACTTCGCTGGAGATGTTAGTGTGAATGTTCCTGTAGAGCAAGTGAACATTGATACCATCTTCCAAAAATCAGACTTTATTTCTCTTCACGTTCCTTTTACAGATAAGCCTGTAATCGGTAAAGAAGAATTTGCATTATTGAAAGATGGTGTAGGTTTGGTAAATGCTTCCAGAGGAGGTGTTATTGAAGAGCTAGCTTTGGTAGAAGCATTGAATTCTGGAAAAGTAGGTTTTGCTGCTTTGGACGTGTTTGATAATGAGCCAACTCCAAGAGCAGAGATTTTGAATCATCCAAGGATTTCATTGACTCCTCATATTGGTGCTGCTACCAATGAGGCGCAAGAACGAATCGGAGAAGAGCTTGCCCAGTTATTGATCGATAACTTGAAGAAGTAATTCTTCCGCATAAAATTATATGCGGCACAAAAGCTTTTATTTGCATTTGTGCCGCTTTTTTTTGTTAAAAGACTTATATTCACACCCTCGTAAAATAAATAGTTTAAAAATAGATATGAAAATTCTAAAATTCGGTGGAACATCCGTAGGGAGTGCTGAACGTATCCAGAGTTTATTGGATATCGTTAATCCCGCAGAGCGTCAGATTGTGGTGCTTTCAGCAGTGGCTGGAACGACAAATGCATTGGTAGAAATCTCTAAAGCTTACTTGAATGGTAAGAAGGACGAGGCCAAGGAATTGATCAAGGAACACAAGAACAAGTACGAAGCTTTAATCAAGGAACTCTTCAGCACTGAGAACGGATATAAGCAGGGTAAGGAATTGATAGATTATCATTTTAACTTAATTGCATCTTTGTCGAACGATCTATTCACTCCAACGGAAGAAAAGATCATCTTAGCTCAAGGAGAATTGATGTCCACTACTTTATGGCATCTGTACCTGAGTGAAAAAGGAATTAAATCGGTATTGCTTCCGGCTCTTGATTTTATGAAAATCGATGAGGACAATGAGCCTATGGTTCCTTTTATTAAGGAAAAATTGGAAGCAATCTTGGCTGATTATCCAGATAATAGTTTGTTTATTACGCAAGGTTATATCTGTAGAAATTCATTTGGCGAAATAGACAATTTACGTCGTGGTGGATCGGATTATACGGCATCCTTGATCGGTGCCGCTATCCAAGCGGATGAAATCCAGATCTGGACTGATATCGATGGTATGCATAACAATGATCCAAGG
This sequence comes from Sphingobacterium sp. BS-2, assembly GCF_046161205.1. Classification (NCBI taxonomy): domain Bacteria; kingdom Pseudomonadati; phylum Bacteroidota; class Sphingobacteriia; order Sphingobacteriales; family Sphingobacteriaceae; genus Sphingobacterium; species Sphingobacterium sp. BS-2. Next base: position 239,334 of record NZ_JBIXGO010000020.1, on the reverse strand, counting down.
ATTGTAAAAGGCACTACGCCGATTGCCGAGTTGAGCTTTGATGAGGCTGCAGAGTTGGCATATTTTGGTGCTAAGATCTTGCACCCGCAGAGTGTATTCCCAGCACAGCGATACAATGTGCCGGTTCGTTTGTTGAATACCATGGACCCTAAAGCTTTTGGAACCTTGATTTCTAAAAATGGTGGACAAAAGGGATCGATCCGTGCTGTTGCAGCGAAAGATGATATTACCGCAATCCATATTCATTCTTCCAGAATGTTGCTGGCTTATGGTTTCCTAAGGAAGATCTTTGAAATTTTTGAGCGCTATAAAACGCCAATCGATATGATCACTACTTCGGAAGTGGCGGTATCCTTGACCATTGATGAGACCAAAAATTTGGAAGATATCATCCGCGAGGTGGAGGATTTCGGGAAGGTGAGTGTAGATAGAAACCAAACGATCATTTGTGTGGTTGGAGATTTTGGTGCAAATACCCATGGCTATGCTGCCCGCGTATTGGATGCAGTGAAGCATTTGCCATTGCGTATGGTTTCCTATGGTGGTTCAGACTATAATGTCTCCATCTTATTGGATTCTGAGCACAAAGTAGAAGCATTGAGGTCGTTACATAATAGAATTTTTTAAAGAGAATGAACATTAATCAAATTGATTTAGGACGTTTAAAAGAATATGAAACTCCGTTTTATTACTATGACCTGGACTTGTTGAATGAGACATTGGACAAGGCTAAGGCTGCAGCTGATAAAAGAGGATTCCATGTTCATTATGCGCTAAAAGCAAATTTTAATGATAGGATTTTAGGCTTGATCCAATCGAAAGGCTTTGGTGCTGATTGTGTAAGTGGAAATGAGGTTCAAAAATCAATTGATTCTGGTTTTCCAGCAAATCAGATCACCTTTGCGGGTGTTGGAAAATCTGATAAGGAGATAAAGCTGGCCTTAAGCCATAATATTTTTGCTTTTAATGTAGAATCTATCCAGGAGTTATTGGTGATCAATGAATTGGCGGCTAAACAGAACGTGAAAGCTCAAGTTTCATTGCGCATCAATCCGAATGTAGATGCACATACGCACCATTACATTACGACTGGTTTAGATGAAAATAAATTTGGAGTGCCTAATTCGGAGTTGGAGAAAGCTGCTTCAGTGCTTAGGGAATGTGATCATCTGGATTTATTGGGTCTACATTTCCATGTTGGCTCGCAAATCACGGATATTAATGTTTTCAAGAGCCTTTGTGTGAAGGTCAATGAGTGGAAGAATTGGTTTGAGGAACGCGGAACCATGATCAAGGTATTGAATGTTGGTGGTGGCTTAGGTGTTGATTACCATGAACCCGATGCACATCCTTTTGCAGACTTTGAGGCTTATTTTGATGTTTTCGACAAGTTCTTGGAAAGAACTCCGCAGCAGGAAGTGCATTTTGAGTTAGGGCGTGCCCTAGTGGCTCAATCCGGAACATTGGTGAGTAGGGTACTTTATACCAAAAGTGGTGTAAAGAAAAACTTCCTGATCCTAGATGCCGGTATGACTGAATTAATGCGTCCAGCATTATACCAAGCCTTCCATAAAATTGAAAAATTAGGCAGCAACAATAACAGTACTGAAAAATTGAACTATGATGTGGTTGGACCAATCTGTGAGAGCTCGGATTGTTTCGGAAAAGAAGTGACCCTTCCTGTATCCGAACGCGGCGATCTAATCGCAATCCGTACCGCAGGTGCCTATGGAGAGGTTATGGCTTCGAAATATAATCTTAGAGATGAAATTAGGTTTGTGTTCTCTGGGGAGATTTGAGATATGAGATTTGAGATCTGAGATAGAAAGGGTTTTATATATTTATTCATCAGACATCAGACATCAGACATATGATGGTTGAATGTTTTTAGTCATTAAACAAGAGAATGGGGAATTTTAATACAGTTGATATCTCAATACTCACATCTCAATACTCAAATCTAATTTAATATCTCAATACTCATATCTCATATCTCACATCTAAATAAAAAAAGAACTCCTGAGCTTATTTAGCTCAGGAGTTCTTTTTTTTATTTATTCCTGGTCCTTATTAAGGAAGACGAATTTTCCATCAAATGCATCCAGTTTGATTACGGAATCTCTGGATATTTTTCCGGAAAGGATCTCTTTGGAGAGTTCGTTCAGGATTCTTTTTTGGATGACACGTTTTAATGGTCTTGCACCATAAACAGGATCGTATCCTAACTGGGCTAACCAATCTAAAGCTTCGTCGGAGGCAGTTAGGAAGATGTTTTGTTCAGCAAGTTGTTTTTCAACTCTGTTAAATTGCATCCTAACGATATCTCCAATTTCAGTTCTGGACAACGGAGTAAACATGATCACCTCATCAATACGGTTCAAGAACTCCGGACGGATGGATTTTTGTAATAGATCCAAAACTTCATCCTTGGTTTTTGCAACCACTTCTTCTCTGTTCTCATCACTCAATTTAGAGAAATTCTCTTGGATGATATGAGATCCAGTGTTGGAAGTCATGATAATGATGGTGTTCTTAAAGTTTACCACACGACCCTTATTATCAGTCAAGTGACCATCATCCAATACCTGTAACAGGATATTGAATACATCAGGATGGGCCTTTTCGATTTCGTCTAAGAGAACCACTGAATAAGGTCTACGACGGACAGCTTCTGTTAATTGTCCACCTTCATCATAACCCACATATCCCGGAGGCGCTCCGATCAAACGAGATACGGCATGTCTTTCTTGGTATTCCGACATATCGATTCGGATCATCGCCTGTTCATCATCAAATAGATATTCAGCCAAGGCTTTTGCTAGTTCGGTTTTACCGACCCCAGTGGTACCTAAGAAAATAAAGGAACCGATTGGACGTTTAGCGTCACTTAAGCCAGCTCTAGACCTACGGATGGCATCAGCAATGGCTTCGATCGCCTCGTCTTGTCCAGCAACGCGTTTATGTAATTCTTCCTCAAGGTTCAATAATTTTTCCCTTTCGGATTGAATCATTTTGCTTACAGGGATGCCGGTCCATTTGGATACAACATCAGCAATATCCTCAGAAGTTACTTCTTCTTTCAGCATCCGGCTGCTATCTTGTTTTTCGGAAAGCTCTTTCTTCAAGGCATCCACTTTATCCTGTGCTTCCTTGATCTTACCGTATCTTAATTCCGCAACCTTGCCATAGTCACCAGCACGTTCAGCTTGTTCAGCTTCCAGTTTGTAGTTCTCTATGTTTTGGGCTTCGGAGTTGACTTGGTCAACCAAAGTCTTTTCAGATTGCCATTTTGCCCTTAGGGAATCTCTTTCATTGGAAAGGTTTGCGATGGTTTCAGAGAGTTCGGAGATTTTCTTCTCGTCTTTCTCACGTTTGATCGCTTCTCTTTCGATTTCCAATTGCATGATGCGACGTTCAAGTTCATCGACAACTACTGGAACGGAGTCCATTTCAAGCCTTAATTTCGACGCTGCCTCGTCGACAAGGTCAATGGCCTTGTCTGGTAAGAAACGGTCTGTAATGTACCTTTGTGAAAGTTCTACAGCCGAAATGATGGCCTCATCCAGGATCCTTACTTTATGGTGGGTCTCGTAGCGTTCCTTGATACCTCGAAGAATTGAAATCGCATCTTGGGTATCTGGTTCTTCTACCATTACTTTTTGGAACCTACGTTCCAATGCCTTGTCCTTTTCGAAATACTTTTGGTATTCGTTCAAGGTAGTAGCTCCGATTGTTCTAAGTTCACCACGAGCTAGGGCAGGTTTTAGGATGTTGGCAGCGTCCATTGCGCCTTCACCACCACCAGCACCAACTAGGGTATGGATTTCATCAATGAATAGGATGATTTCACCATCGCTGTCTGATACTTCCTTAACCACAGCTTTTAAGCGTTCTTCGAATTCACCTTTATATTTTGCTCCGGCAACCAAAGCGCCCATATCCAAGGAGAACACGGTCTTTGTCTTCAGATTCTCAGGAGCATCACCTTTAATGATTCGATATGCAATACCTTCTGCAATGGCTGTTTTACCAACTCCTGGTTCACCTACTAGGATGGGGTTATTCTTTGTTCTACGCGATAGGATCTGCATTACGCGTCTGATTTCCTCATCTCGACCAATTACAGGGTCGAGTTTACCGGATTCAGCGTATTCATTTAAGTTCCTGGCGTATTTGTTCAAGGCATTATAGGTTGCTTCGGCGTTCTGATCCGTTACCCTTGAATTCCCTCTCAATTCTTTGATCGCAGTTTTCAGGTCTTTTTCCGTAACACCTTGATCCTTCAATAGGCTGGATACTTTATCGCCAGAAAGCAATAATCCCAATAAGATATGCTCGATGGATACGAATTCATCATTGAATTCTTTCAAAAAGCTTTGTGCTTTCTGTAAAACAGCAGTGGCACTGTTGCTTAGGTATACATTACTTCCGCTTACCTTAGGGTAGGATTCGATTATTTTATCGACTTCTTGGCTTAAGTAGCTGATATTGACGTTTAATTTCTTGAGTAAATGAGAAATGACATTCTCATCTACTGATAACAAAGCTTTCATGATATGCGCTGGCTCAATCGCTTGTTGCTGATGGCCAGATGCAATTTCGGAAGCTTTTTGTATTGCCTCTTGGGCTTTAATAGTAAAGTTGTTAAAGTTCATATGATAGTTAAGCTATTTGTATTATGAGGTTAACAAAAGGAATGCCTACAGTGTTTTTAGTTATTTTGCTGTAATTTTGACAGTTATAAATAATAATATATGTCAAAAAGACATGATGTAATTTAAATTAAGAAAAATAATGCCTTGTAGGTCATTTAGTTAGTGTTTTTGTTTAGATGGATGAAATCAAAACTCTTGTAAAAGTGGTCTGAAGTTTACATCTTTGCATCGCTTTCAAGGAAAATGCCTCCTTAGCTCAGCTGGTAGAGCAACTGACTTGTAATCAGTAGGTCATTGGTTCGATTCCGATAGGAGGCTCAAAAAGAGGATATCAAACGATATCCTCTTTTTTGTTTTATTCTTTTTATTTGAGCATCATCGCCTCTTTATGGTTCAGAACCTGTTTGAAGGTTGGTGTACCATTTTGGAATAGGGCTTTATGGTGCGGAGCAGGAATTAGGACCTTTACTTCATATTTTTCTAATGGAATAAAGAAAAGAATGCCATGTTCAACAAAGTTTTCATCTGTTATTTCCGTGTATTTCTCTGCTTTATCGTTGATACGATTTAAAGATTCTAGTTTTTTGATTACCTGCTGCATAATTATTTTTCTTCATGGAAAACCAAAATCGGCACCTTTGAATGCAGAGCAAGGTTGTTGCTGATGCTGCTATTGAATAGCCGATCAAAGAAGCTTCGATTTCTTTTAACGACGCCTAATATATCAATATTGTTTTCAAGGATGTAATTTGCAATGGTATTTTCTATACTTTCAACCTCATCAAGCAGGACATAGTTGATGTTTTCATTCGGGAATTCCTTTTGCCATGCTTCGCTATGCAATAAGACATCCGCTACTTTATCGTTATGCAACACATGCAAGCATTCGATCTTAGCATCTACAGCTTTTGCCATGATCAACATCTCTTTCAGTGCAGATTTGTCCTTTTCACGGAAAAGGGTGGTGAAGACAGTTCGTTTGATACCTTGATATTTAGCATGAGGAGGAACCGCCAGCACTGGGTTTTGGATGGACTTGATGACACTCACGGTATTGGTTCCGATCAATTTGGATAGGAAACCGGATTCGCCATGGGTTCCCATTACCACCAAATGGATATTTTCGCGAGTTACAATGTTTTTTACCACGGAAGCGACGGGGCCTTCTTCAAAGAGAAATACCAATTCCACTTCCTGCATACCTATCTCGGCAGCTATATCACGAAGCTTTTGGGTTTTCTTTTTATAGACTTCGAATTGATTGAGCTCAATGGTTTGATAGACTTCACCTAGTAGTTCCGGTTGGCCGCCATGTGTTGCAGAAAGGACTGGCTCTAAATAGGAGTAAAGGACATAAATCTTGGCATCAATCGATTTGGCTATATGCAATGCATAGAGGAACGCATTATTAGCAATTTCTGAAAAATCTGTAGGAAATAATATGGCTCTCATAGTCGTTAATTTTGTGTTTGTTAAATTTACCAAATAATGGGCAAGGAATTAATGACCTTTATCATTATTTTATACCAACTGTAGCATGAATTTGTTTTATATCGTTATCCTAATATAGAATATTTATAGCAGGATTTGTATGAATAAAGCTTAGCTTCATCTATAGTTTTTTTAATTACAGAAGATTAGAGAAGACATAGGTGGGAATTTTAAGGAAATATCTCAGTAACAGTACAGCATTGAATCTAAGGACAGCTTTGGAGCAATGTGCTATGTCTAATTCTGAGAAGAGTAAATCCTTTCTGTACAAGAAATTCTATGGGTACGTGATGGCGGTCGTGATCCGATATATGAAGCATGAAATGGAGGCTGAGGAGTTGGTCAATGAGTGTTTTGTTAAAGCTTTCAATAAGATCGGGACATTTTCACTGCATGAGGATCCTAATGTTCTGGAAAAGACATTTAAGTCTTGGATTGCAAGGATTGCCGTGAATACTTCGATCGATGCACTCAGGGTGAGAAAGCAAATGTATATGCTGGATGACCTGAGCAGTAGTGATACCATTCATTATTCAGTAGATAATGGCAGCAAGTTGGAATATGAAGATATGCTTTCCTTGATTCAGCAATTGCCAGATATCCAGCGATCGATCTTCAACTTGTATGAGATTGAGGGTTATTCGCACGAGGAGATAGGGAAGGAACTGGGCATTCCAGAAAGTACGTCCAGGACTTATTTGACAAGAGCGAAACAGAAGTTGCGCAAATTGTATTTGAGTCAAATTGATTTAGAAAATATTAAATCCTGATTCGTTTAGATAATGGAAGAGAAGAATAAAAAAGATATTGTCGAACAGATCGTCGAAAAGATGAAATCCATGGAGGAACTTCCTTATAAGGAAGGCGCATGGGAGAATTTTCAGAGTCGATACGGCGGGGCCCCGATAAAAAGAAACAAACCTTATTATTGGGCTGCTAGCGCTGCGGCAATTTTATTGTTAGGAGTTGCAACTGTTAAGTACTGGCCGGATAATAATCCTGCTGATATCAATAACCAAATGGCTTCCAATCAAGAAGCAACTATAGATAACGGATCGACCCCGCAGGATAATAATGGGCTCCAAGAAGGTTTGAACAGTCAAGATATTGGAGTGAATCCATTGCAAGGCAGTGAAATTGCTAATACTAATGGATGGAATGCCTCTGCAAATGGAACTAATCTTATTGCCCAGGCGCAAGTTCAGGATGCCCATGATGAAGTGAGGGGCTATCAAGATTTGGGTTTGGTTTCTAATTATGCTAATCAAGGAGTTTACCCATCGACCGTACAGATTCCTAATTCATTGCATGCTTATAACTTATCAGATAAGAGAGCAAAGATTGATCTTGAGGACGATAATCTAGGTTTTAGGGAAAATAATATCAATACTGAATTGGCATACCAGGCTCAAGAAGCTAAGAAAGGTGCTGAGCCGACCATTAAAAACAGGAATTTTAATTTTAGGGAGCGATTTGATCTAGGGCTTTTCGTTTCTCCAAATTCAACCAATGAGCGGTTCAACTTTGGAGGTGGAGTCTTATTAGCTTATAACATCAATAAGAATGTTAGTGTAAGGACTGGATTGGCTTACAACAGGTACGATGCGTCCCAAATGAAAGATCCTGTAGCGAATTCTGAGACTCCTGTTGTAGCGAGTAAAGAAGCCTTGCAGAAAATTACGGCAAATGGACTTACCCAGAATTTTGCGAGCAGCAATGCGATTATTTTGCCGAACGTAAATGCGATTTCTGGAAATGTGCAGGCCTTGGAAGTTCCATTGGATGTACGTGTGAAGTCTAAATCAGGTTATTACGCCTCCACAGGTATTACCTATGCTGCTGTATTCAACCAAAATAGATATGCCCACTATGTGGAGAATGCCAATACTGAATTGTTTGGTAATGGACTCCCAGAAAGTGAGGCGGAAGTGAAGACTGCCGTGAAGCAGGTTTCCAGAGCCATCAAGACTGAGGATGAAAACGTGAGTAGCAATGGTTTTGGCGGTTTTGTGAACTTCTCCATTGGAAAAGAAATGAAGATGAACAAAAACATCAATCTATCGGTAGAGCCTTATTTCAAAATGCCAGTTGGTAGCTTTAAAAGAGCAGATATGAACTATACCAATGGTGGTATCAGGATCATCACGAACTTTTAATTTACATCTGGTCTATTCGGACCCAAGCCATGCCGGCAGAAATTGCTCCTTGAACTCCAGGGTCGCCATCTTCGAATACCAAGCAGTCGATTGGATCGACATTTAAGTGTTCTGCAGCCAATAAAAATGGTTGAGGAGAGGGTTTTCCTTCAGGTGTATCACCAGCACAGACCAATGTTTCATATTTGCCCACGACCTTAATGACATCCAGTGTAATATTTAAGGTAGAGCGGCTCCCACCTGATACAATCCCAATTTTCCTGGATTCTGCGAAATCATACAAGACTTGTCTTACAAAATCTACGGGTTGGGTCTTTTGGATGAACTGTTCAATAAAGATTGCAGATTTTCTCTTTGCAAATTCAAATCTGTCCAAGGGTACTTGATAACGGGAAGAGATCTCGTCTGCCACTGCTACGGTGGGCCATCCAGCAGTTTCATCGATCAGATCAGGATTTAAAATAATGCCGTGTTCCTTGGCAGTCTCTACATAAGCAGCTTTATGGGCGTGCATATTATCTGCTAAAGTTCCATCAACATCAAAAAGTAAAGCTTTGAAAGGGGCGGCAATTTCTTTTAGTTTAAGGTATTTCTGATAATTTTCTTCCGTCATTCCGCAAAAATAAGAAAGTCTCCAAGAATTGGAGACTTTCAAGATCATTTTCTGGTCATACCTGTAGTGTTAGGTATGTTGTTAATCTTATTTTTCAGATTTACGGCGTTTCAGCTCTTTCATTATTAAGCTCAGCTCGCGTCCAGTCTGTCCACCTACAGAGGTGTTTTCTTGAGCACGGCGGAACAAGTAAGGCATTACAGATTTAACTGGTCCGTAAGGCATGTACTTAGCCACGTTGTAACCTGCAGCTGCCAAGTTGAAAGAAAGGTTGTCCGACATTCCTAGAAGCTGTGCAAAGAACACATTAGGAAGATTGTGTGGGATGTTTCTTTTTTCCAATTCATTGGTCAGCAATCTGCAGCTTTCCTCATTGTGGGTACCAGCCATCAATCCAACGGTATCAATGTTGTCAAGACAAAAGTCTACAGCGGCATTGTAATCTGTATCAGAAGCTTTTTTGTTGGGTTGAATAGGAGAAGGGTAATTGTTTTCTTTAGCCCTTTCTCTTTCAATTTCCATGTATGCACCACGTACGAGTTTAGCACCAAGATGGAAACCCTGAGTTTTAGCATAGGCAAAATCAGCTTTGATGGAAGCTAATTTGTCATGACGGTACATTTGATAGGTGTTATATACAATTGGGCTTTCCGAATTGTATTTTTCCATCATTTCTCTAGCAATATCATCGATAGTGTCCTGGATCCAGGAGTGTTCAGCATCGATAAGCACACGGATGTTGTTATCATAACAAGCTTTGCAGATCCGGTCACATCTCTCCAACATGCGGTTGTATTCCGCTTGTTCTTCAGGGGAAAGAGATTCTTTAGCATCGATTTTGGCCAAAAGGTCAAATCTTCCCAAACCGGTAGGTTTGAAAACACAGAAGGAGATCAACGGGTTTGCTTTTGCAGCTTCTACGGTCCTAAGGATTTCAGCGCAGCAAGCATCGAAGCTTTCTTCCGAGTCTTCGCCTTCCACAGAGTAGTCAAGGATGGTAGTCACATGACCTTTACCTAGGTCTTGGATTGCAGTTTGGCAATCTTGGATACTTTCTCCGCCACAGAACTGTTTGTAGATGGTGTTTTTGATAATGCCTTGAATCGGTAATCCGATATTCAACGAAAAGTTTGTAATTGGTGTCCCTATCTTAATTAGGGTGTTGCTCGCGACCATTTTAAATAACCAATACGCTTTGTTAAGGTCTTTGTCGCTTTTGCCTTGAAAGGCAATTTCGGTGTTGTTAAAGTCAAGCTTTAAGGGTGAAGCTATGTCCATATTACTTTAATTTGATGTTGGTAAAATTAGGCTTTTTTTATGAATTAAAAACATTGTAATAATGTAAATACTATCAATAAGAATTACTTTTGTTCATGCAAACGTTTACACTAGAAGGGGATTACATCCAATTGATCCAATTATTGAAAGTTATGAACTGGGTTGAGCATGGTGCCATGGCCCAATGGGTGGTCGAAGAAGGCCTTGTAAAGTACAATGGTCAAGTAGATTACAGGAAAAGATTGAAAGTTAAGGTCGGCGATATCGTAGAATTCGACGGCAATAAAGTGAAGGTTCAATAATTCTTAGGCTCTGTAAAATATCTGTTTACAGTTTTAAAAATCCAATTACATTCAATAAAAAAATCTATCTTTAGGTAGAAAATATATATGAAGAAGATTAATAGTTTGGGATACGAAGTCGTATTCGATGATGAGTTAGATGAACTGCAGTCCTTTCTCATTGATCATGATTATTCGCAACTCTTGATTCTTGTGGATAGAAACACAAATGATCATTGTCTACCTGTAATTCAGGCTGCCATACCTGATATTGTTGATTATGATATCATTGAGGTAGATCCAGGAGAGGAGAACAAGAACATAGACTTCTGTATAGGTGTTTGGAAAACCATGTTGGACTTTGGAGCCGACCGCAAAGCTTTGATGCTTAACCTAGGTGGCGGAGTAGTGACTGACATGGGCGGTTTTGCTGCCTCTACCTATAAAAGAGGGATTGATTTTTTAAATGTACCGACAACTTTACTTTCTCAAGTTGATGCTTCTGTTGGAGGCAAAACTGGGATCGATCTTGATAATGTGAAAAATATCATAGGTACATTCAGCCAACCAAAGGCTGTTTTTATTTCCAATAAATTTCTTGAAACACTAGATGATCGTCAGGTCCTATCAGGATTTGCTGAGGTAATCAAGCATGGTTTGATTCAAGATAAGGATTTGTTTAACCGTTGTAAAACAGTGAATCTGCCTGTTATACCTGAAGGTATGGTGTATGATTCTGTGCTGATCAAGAATAAGGTAGTTGTTGAAGATCCTACAGAGAAGGGATTGAGAAAGATCTTGAATTTTGGACATACTATCGGCCATGCCATTGAAGGTTATTCTTTGGTGACCGATGTAAATCCTTTATTACATGGAGAAGCAATTGCTATTGGAATGATATGTGAAGCGTATCTTTCCTATAAAATTAACAATTTAGATAAGGCTGAATTGGATGAGATCGTTGATTATCTATTATCAATCTATCCTAAATACAATTTAAATTCGGCGGTTTACCCAGAGTTGCTGGCATTGATGAAGAACGATAAGAAGAATGAAGGCAATAAACTTGGGTTTGCGCTGTTAAGGAAAATTGGGGATTGTGACTTTAATAAATACGTGGAAGAAGATGCCATCATCGAAAGTCTAGATTACTATCAATCAAAAACCAAATAAACAAATGAAAAGAATTTGCATACTGACCCTAATCTGTTGTTTAAGTATCTGTTTTGCTTTTGCAACAGGCATTGAAAAACCCAAAAAAGTTTTAGTTTTCACCAAGACAGCAGGCTTTAGGCATGACAATATTGAAGAAGGAGTGAAGGTCCTGACCAAATTGTTGAAGGATGAAAACATTGGGATGTTTCATACCGAAGATGCAAATGTATTTTTAGCGGATTCCTTAGAGAATTTTGATGCCGTTTTATTCTTCAGCACTACAGGTACTATCCTTAATGAACAACAAAAGGTTGCTTTTCAGAACTTCCTGAAATCAGGAAAGGGATTTATGGGTATTCATGCTGCTACTGATACTGAGCATGACTGGCCATGGTACAATAATTTAGTAGGGGCTTATTTTGCTAGCCATCCGGCCGTACAAGAAGCGAAGATCGATGTAAAGAATAGAAAACATTTAGCTACAAAGCATCTTCCAAAGGTATGGATGCATAAGGATGAATGGTATGATTTCTCCAATGTTAAACCGGACCTGAAAATATTGATGACCCTGGATGAGAAGTCATACAAAAATGGGAAGATGGGTGATTTCCATCCTATTGCTTGGTATCAGAAGTACGATGGTATTAAAGTTTTTTATACTGGCTTAGGACATACCAAGGAATCATTTTACGAACCTAACTTTCAAAAACAGATTATAGGTGGATTAAAATACGTTTTGGGCTATTAATCGATTCTCAATAAAGGATTTAAAAAAGGAGGTATTTTACCTCCTTTTTTCATTGTAAATAAATTGTTTCATAAAACTCTTGTTTTTTAAAAATAATTCATAAATTAGTTCTAATTGTAAACTTAATTCTAAACAAAATCAATTCCTGTTATTATTGTATTATTCCTTTTTGATGTGAAGGAAAAGTACAACAGAAATTTTGAAAGTGTTTGATGTACACTTTGTTAATATTAAGCAGAGGGAAATAGAGTGAGGGAAAGTACCATAAATACCGATAACTAATAAACTATATAACTTTAACTAACAGCTTATGATCAACAAGTACTTAATTCCAATTAGTAAACCAAAATAACTTAAAGAAATACATTTCTTTTTAGGAAGATAGATCTCCCATACTTGGGATTTCTACGGTTATTAAATAATAAATATTTAATTCATGGCATTGCTATGCCATGAGGTTAAGATTTATTGAAACATTGAACTAATAATTTAACAAACTAACTAACAAATTCTATTATGGGAAGATCAATGAAGTTCCATAGCAATTCTTTTATTCCCAAAAGATTGCTAAAAAATGGACTTCTGATATCAATGGGCGTGCTCGCAATGGGTAGTGTCTCTGCATCAGAAGTTTCAATTTGGAATAAAATCGCTATGCATCCGCTATATGCGATGCAAAGTCCAGTAAAAGGTAAGATTATTAACCAGGCTACTCAAGAGCCAATTGCTGGTGCCACCATTAAAATCGTCGGAAAGACGTCGAGTACCTCATCAGATGCTTCAGGAAATTTTGAAATCGATGCGCAAACAAACGATGTCCTTATTATTTCTTATGTAGGCTATTCTTCTACTCGTCACACAGTGACCTCCACAACTCAACCGATTACCATCTCTTTAACGGAGGATAGCAGTAATTTGGAAGAAGTGGTTGTAACCGGTTATGGAACGCAAAGGAAGAAAGACTTAACGGGTTCTGTAGCCGTAGTAAATGTATCGGAATTGAAGTCCCAGCCAGCTGGTAGTGCAGTTGAAGCCTTGCAAGGTCGTGCTACAGGGGTGCAGATTGTCAACGACGGTGCGCCAGGTTCTACGCCTCAAATTCGTATCCGTGGTTATTCTACCATTAACAACAACGAACCTTTGTACATTATTGATGGTGTACCATATGAAGGCAAGTTGAGTTGGTTGAACCAAAATGATATTGAAAGTATGCAGGTATTGAAAGATGCGTCAGCTGCTTCAATCTATGGTGCTCGTGCGAATAACGGGGTTGTGATCGTAACGACCAAGTCCGGAAAAGAAGGAAGTACCAAAATCACTTTGGATGCTTACGCAGGAGCGGGGGTTCCTAACAAAGGTTCATTCCCTAAAATGCTGACTCCTCAGCAGATTTTGGATATCGACAATAAATTCAATGGAACTAACTTACAGTTACCTGATTATTTATTGGCGGGTTCAAAAACAAACTGGGATGTAACTGCCGCAGATGCTGATATGAGCAAGTACAACTACTTCGCTAAAGATCGTGCATCATTCTATCAGATCACCAAAGCGAATAAAGCAGGAACCAAATGGTTTGATGAATTATCACAAACTGCTCCAATTCAATCCTATCAATTAGCTGCAACTGGAGGTAATGAAACTTCTCAATATGCATTCTCTGGAGGTTATCTAGATCAAAGAGGAAGTATTATCCATACCGGTTTCCGTCGTTATAACGTGAGGACCAATACCCAATTCAATGCTTTCAATAAGAAATTAAGATTCGGTGAAAACCTTTCTTATGCTTATACAGAAGGTCATGGTATGGGAGTTAACCCTAATACTGCGGGTGGTTACCAAGGTGAAGGATCTGTATTAGGATTCGCTTACCGTATCCAAAACATTATCCCAGTTTATGATGAAGGTGGAAACTTTGCAGGTTCATTTGGTAAGGACTTAGGAAACGGTGAAAACCCAGTGGCTTTGGCTTACCGTGCTAAAGACAATATGAACCGTTCTAATTTCTTCTTCGGTAACGCATTTGCAGAGTATGACATCATTGATGGTTTGACATTACGCTCTAACTTCGGTTTGAGATATGAAAACTACAATGGAGTAAGCTATACTTATCCAAACCCAGAATTCTCTGAAGGTAGTTTCAATAATGGTATGAGTGAATATCAGGGATATACTACAGAATGGACTTGGACCAATACAGTAAACTATAAACCTAATCTTGGTGAAGACCATAGCTTAAACGTAATGGTTGGTACCGAGGCTATCAAAAACAGAAACCGTGGTATTGATGGCAGTAGAAATGGTTACTTCATCATGAACAGCTTGGATTATCTGTATCTAAACGCAGGTAGTTCGAACTTCAACAATAATGGTTCTGGTTCTATAGGAAGTATGTTTTCTTTAATGGGAAAAGCTGACTATGCATACAAAGACCGTTATCTATTGAGCTTGATCGCTCGTCGTGATGGTTCTTCTAACTTTGGTGAAAACCACTTATACGGGGTGTTCCCAGGGGTTAGTGCTGCATGGCGTATTTCTCAAGAGGAGTTTGCAAAAAGTGCGGAATGGTTAACTGACTTAAAACTTCGTGCAGGATACGGGGTGACAGGTAACCAACGTATCCCAGGATTCCAGTACTTGAACAGGTATTTGGCTTCCTTGACTGAATCATCATACCCAATCAACAATGGCGTGGTAAATGGTATCTGGCAAAACTCTTACTCTAACCCAGATATTAAATGGGAGCAGGTTAAATCATTGAACGTAGGTTTGGACTTTACTGTATTGAACGGTGATTTAGACGGATCGATCGATTGGTTTAACAAGAAAACGACTGACATGTTGTTCTTAGTTCCACTTCCAGCTGCTGCTGCAGGTAGAGCTGCTTCTCCATACCAAAATATCGGTGATATGAGCAATAAAGGTTTTGAGTTCTCTTTGGGTTACCACTATGGTCACAGACAAGAGAAACCATTTACCTTAGACTTATCAGCTAATTTCTCTAACTACAAGAATGAGGTAGTAGCTTTGGCTCCAACCGTATCACAAGTGAACTATGGTGCCTTCCGTTCAATGGAAACTTCCATCCTTCAAAAGGGACAACCGTTTGGATCATTCTATGGTTACCAAGTGACCGGTATTTACCAAAGTGTTGATGATGTGAATAATTCACCTTCATACGATGACGCTAGACCAGGAGGTTTGAAATATGCAGACTTGAACGGTAACGGTGAAATCGATCCTGGAGACAGAACGATCATCGGTAATCCACACCCAGATTTCACATACTCTTTAAATATTAACGCAGCTTATAAGAACTTTGATGTGTTACTATACTTCTATGGTTCACAAGGGAATGACCTATATGAAGCTACTCGTTACTTTACAGATTTCGGGGTATTCCGTGGACAGAAGAGCGTAAGGGTATTGGATGCTTGGAGTGAATCAAACACAGGTAGTAATATCCCATCTCTACCTAATCCAGCTGACAAAACTAGTGCGATGGAATATGCAACATCCTCTTATTATGTGCAGGATGGAAGTTTCTTGAAACTTAAGAATTTCCAAATTGGATATAACTTGCCAACTAAAAAGCTATTTGGTGAGAACACTACATTCAATAGGTTAAGATTATATTTAGGTGTTACCAACTTATTCACAATTACCAAATACGAAGGCTTAGATCCAGAGGTTTCAGCGACTCCATCTGCTTATCCAGCATTGGGTGTTGACTTTGGGGTGTATCCACAAGCTCGTCAGTATACATTTGGACTTAATTTAGGATTTTAGTAGGTAGAGAATATTAAATAGAACAATCATGAAACGAAATAAATTAATGATTCTTTTAGGCGCGGGAATGCTACTTGTTACTTCCTGTGGTAAAGAATTTTTACAGAAATTACCTCAAGGCCAGTTGTCTGAGCCTCAGGTAGGGAATAAAGATGGTGTGGAAGGTGCACTAATAGGTGCATATAGTATCTTAAATGGTAATGTAAGCGGTACATGGGGTAACTATGCTTCGGCACCTAGCCAGTGGCTATTTGGTGAGGTTGCATCCGACAATGCCCACAAAGGTTCAGAGCTTACTGACCAGACACCAATGAATATGATCGAAACCTATAATGCGATCAGTACCAATGACAACTTGTCCCAAATGTGGCAAGTATACTTTGAAGGTATTTTACGTTGTAACAATACCTTGAAGTTACTAGCTGCAGACCAAGCTGGACCAAAAGAAATCTCTGCAGAGCGAGCTAAGGAAATCGAAGCTGAGGCAAAGATGTTGAGAGGTCATTACAACTTCTTCTTATGGAGGATCTTTAAAAATGTCCCAATCATTACCGAAGCGATAACTACAGCTGAAGCACAGACCATTCCAAATGACAAGGATATTACGCCTGCCATTGAAGAGG
Source organism: Sphingobacterium sp. BS-2 (assembly GCF_046161205.1). Taxonomy (NCBI): domain Bacteria; kingdom Pseudomonadati; phylum Bacteroidota; class Sphingobacteriia; order Sphingobacteriales; family Sphingobacteriaceae; genus Sphingobacterium; species Sphingobacterium sp. BS-2. The sequence continues at coordinate 222,545 of NZ_JBIXGO010000020.1, read as the reverse complement.
ACTTCAAATTTGCAGTAGCTAATTTACCAGCTACTAAAATCAAAGATGAGTTTGGTCGTATGGACAAAAATGCTGCAAAAGCATATTTAGGTAAGCTTTATCTGTATCAAAAGAAATATGCACAGGCTTTGACTCTATTCAAAGAGGTTATGGCTGGTAAGGATATCACTACCATGCCATACTGGAACAACTTTGATGTAACCAAGGAAAATGGACCTGAGGTAGTGATGGTAGCTAAGCATGCCATCAATTCCAATGGTGCTGCCGATAACTCCAACGTAGGGGATATGCTATCCGGTCTATATGGTAGTTCACCAGTAGGATGTTGTGGTTTCTATCAACCAACCATTGATTTAGTGAATTCATTCCAAGTTGATGCTAATGGTCTTCCATTATCTACCACAGCTTACCGTGCAACTCCATATCTTTCAGATTTGAAAAACCCAACAGATTCATACGCATTAGATGTGAGCTTGAAGTTTGATCCACGTTTGGATTATACCGTTGGTCGTAGAGGTGTTTCTTATTTGGATTATGGAATTATGCCAGGTAATGCTTGGATCCGTGACGCTAAATACGCAGGACCATTCGTAACAATTAAAACCATGATTCCTGTTGCTCAATTTGCTACCAATGCTGCACCTGGAGCCAATTACCTAACAGGCTTAGACGTAAATATCATTCGTCTGGCGGATGTGTGGTTGATGGCTGCAGAATGTGAGGTTGAAGCAAATAACCTTCCAGGAGCATTGAAATTGGTCAATGATATCCGTAAGCGTGCTGCTACTCTTCCTGCAAAGAAAACAGGAACAGGAGCCAATGCTGCAGCGTATAACGTGAAGCCATATCCATCATTTACATCCCAAGATGCAGCGCGTACTGCCGTAAGAACAGAACGTCGTATTGAATTGGCAATGGAAGGACATCGTTTCTTTGACCTTGTACGTTGGGGAGTAGCCAAATCTGTACTGGAAAGCTATTCTTCATTTGAAGGTACTTATCTGCCTGCATACAAAGGCTTAACATTCTCTGCAAACAGCGAATACTGGCCAGTGCCTCAGGTGGAAATTGACCGTAGCAATGGTGCATTAAAATAGAACTATTAGGTTAATTCAATAAAAGAAGAATGGGCTGGTCAGTTGATCAGCCCTTCTCTTTTACTATAAAATCTTTGTTTCATTCTTCCTAAAATTCGAAACAATTATTATGTTTACAGCATGAGAAGCATACTAATCCTAATGTGTTTATTGGCCTGCTTGACTACCAAAGCGCAATCTACCCTCAACCTAAATGATGAATTTCAAAAATCCACAGTTTTACCCAAGCATTATTACGGTTTCAGTCTTTATGATGTCGATGAACAACGCTTTGTTTACAACCATAACCAAGACAAGCATTTCACCCCAGCATCAAACACAAAGGTATTCACCTTATTTGCTTCCCTGAAGCTGATCGGGGATTCTATCCCAGGAATTGCATACGTAGAACGCGGGGATTCCTTGATATTTTGGGGAACAGGTGATCCTAGTTTCTTGCATCCAAGATTGGATAACGGAAGAGTATATAACTTCTTAAAAAACAGCAATAAAAAGCTTTTCTATTCAAGTTCTCCTACGCAGGAACCAACCTATAGAAACGGTTGGTCTATCGAGGATTATGAATTCTATTATCAACCAGAATTGTTCCCATTTCCCATTTATGGAAATGTCGTGCAGTTTAGGGAGGTTGATGGCAAACTGAAATTATTCCCTTCTTATTTCGAACGTGATGTAAAGCAACTTGCAGATACCACCACACGTTATAGGATCCATAGAGCATTGGAGAACAATAGATATGAAATCAATGAGCTTCCATTGCCAAAGAATTATGTCAATGAAAAGCCATTCCGTCCTAGCGATAGTCTTTTGGTTCTATTGCTCCAAGATACCTTGAAAAAAGATGTCGGTTTGGTTCATCAGCAGCTCCCTCAAGATTTCAAGATCTATAATTCTGTAGAAAAAAGAGTTGTAGAACGTGAAATGATGCTACCAAGTGATAACTTCTTGGCAGAGCAGTTCAATATGGTCGCATCCTTTTTGAAGTACAACAGCTTTAAGACTGAAGATTTGCGTCAATACATGATGGACACCTATTACAGCAAATTAAGTGATACCATTGAATTGAGAGATGGAAGTGGATTGTCAAGTTACAATAAGATCACCCCAAGAAGTATGGTGGAGGTATTGCTACAGATCAGCAATGAGGTGCGTGACGAGAATGCCAAACACTTTTTATTTCCAGCAGGAGGCTTAGAAGGAACACTGAAGAATGTATATCCAACACCGGGAGGAAAGGCCTTCGTATGGGCCAAGACCGGTACGATCAATAGTGTTCACTGTCAGAGTGGTTATATCATAACCAAGAAAGGAAAGCGTTATGTATTTTCTTTCTTAAACAATAATTTCATGGGAAGCTCTAGTCCGGTCCGCAAAGAGATGGTTCGTATAGTTACCCATATCTACGAAAATTTTTAAACCAGTTCTAAAATCAAATGGTATATTCGCATAAGCAAATCTTATGAAAATATTCAAGAAGAATGATAAGAGATTAATCAGATCATGGTCCATGTACGATTGGGCCAATTCTGCTTATAATCTGGTCATCAACTCCACCATTTTTCCAGTATATTATACAACCATTACAAAAAATCCGGAAACCAATGACACGGTTTCCTTTTTTGGTTTTGAGATCATCAATACTGCACTTTCCAATTTTGCCCTCTCCATTGCTTATTTATTGATGGCTTTGGGTTTACCTTTTATTTCGGCTTATTCTGACGCTGCAGGAAAACGGAAGTTTTTCATGAAGCTCTTCACCTATATCGGCGCAATTGCCTGTATGGGATTGTTTTTCTTTAAGATCAACAGCTTAGAATGGGGGATTTTCTGCTATGCCATAGCAGCAATGGGTTATATTGGCGGAGTAGCCTTCAATAATTCCTACTTGCCCATTATTGCTAGCCCAGATCAGCAGGATAGGGTCAGTGCGCAGGGATTTGCTTATGGATATGTAGGCTGTGTTACCCTTCAGATCATTTGTTTCGTGTTTATTTTCAAGCCAGAATGGTTTGGAATCACTGATGCATCTTTTCCAGCACGTTTTTCCTTTCTATTAGTAGGCTTGTGGTGGTTGCTGTTTGCCCAGATACCATTCCGATTCTTACCTAGAAACAGACCGACCATTGGATCGGAGCGCTTGCCTTTCTTTACAAAAGTGAAGAAGGAGTTTACGAGTGTTCTAGGTCAAATTAAGCAGATTGAAGCTATCAAAACCTTTTTACCTGCCTATTTCTTTTATTCTATGGGTATTCAAACCCTATTGATCGTTGCTGCGGCATTCGGTGAAAAGGTGTTGAATTTAGGGGCAAGTAAACTGATAGCCTCCATATTATTGATCCAGATTGTAGCTATTGGTGGAGCATATATCATGTCCGTTGCAGCCAAAAGGTTCGGGAATATTAAAGTCCTATTGGTTGTAGTGTTCTTTTGGATCCTGATTTGCTGTGCATCTTTCTACATGACTACCGAATACCAGTTTTACGGAATGGCCTTTACAGTAGGATTATTGATGGGAGGGATACAGTCCTTGTCTAGATCGACCTATTCAAAACTTATTCCTGAACATATTGAAGATACCACATCATTCTTTAGTTTCTATGATGTCTCTGAAAAGGTAGCCATTGTGATTGGCTTGTTCAGTTTTGGTATCATTGAACAGATCACGCAAAACATTCGATATTCGGCATTGTTCCTATCTGTATATTTTATCATAGGGTTTTTGTTGTTGTTTCGTGTTTTAAAATTTAATAAATTACAGATTATTGAAAGCGATTAATGCATAAAGTAGAGTTATTTATTCCTTGTTTTATTGATCAATTATATCCTGAAACAGCCTTTAATACCGTTAAACTATTGGAAAAGGCAGGTTGCAAGGTCATATACAATACCGATCAGACCTGTTGTGGACAACCCGCATATAATGCCGGTTTTTGGGACGATGCCAAGAAAATTGGACAAAAGTTCTTGAACGACTTTAATGAAGAACATCCCATTGTCAGTCCATCTGCTTCCTGCGTTGGAATGGTTAGAGGAGGTTATGATGATCTTTTCACCAATTCCATTGAACACAATAAATGCAGGGCCATACAACGTAATATTTTTGAAATCAGTGATTTCTTGGTCAATGTTTTGCAAAAGGAATACTTTGGAGCAGAATTAGTGGGAACGGCAGTTTACCATGATTCCTGTTCAGCACTTCGGGAATGCAAGATCAAAGAGGAGCCGAGGCGCCTTTTGAGCCATGTGGGGGGATTAGACATTGTTGAAATGCGCGATCAAGAGACCTGCTGCGGTTTTGGAGGCACTTTTGCCGTTAAGTTTGAAGGTATCTCTGCAGCCATGGCAGAACAGAAAGTGCAAAATGCGCTGAATGTCAAGGCAGATTATATTATATCTACTGATTCATCCTGTTTATTGCAATTACAGGCTTATATTGAAAAAAATCAACTTCCCATAAAGACCATGCATCTTGTCGATGTTTTGACCTCTGGATGGGCTAATATCTAATAACATTTATATAACACAATCATGAGTTCAAGAAGAGAGTTTTTAAGAAACTTAGGTCTAGTAACAGCTGGAGTAACTTTAGCACCTTCGCTAGATGTATTCGCTGCTAAGAAAGACTGGTTTCAAATTTCATTAGCAGAATGGTCTTTACATAAAAAACTATTCAAAGGAGATTTGAAAAATATTGATTTTCCTGAGTATACTGCAAAAAACTTTGGTATCCATGGAGTTGAATATGTAAATCAATTCTTCAAGGATAAAGCTAAGGATATGACTTACTTAAAAGATTTGAATAACCGTGCTAAGGACAATGGCGTGAAAAACGTATTGATCATGATCGACGGTGAAGGAAGTCTAGGGGATCGCGATGAAACTAAACGTAAGCAAGCTGTAGAAAATCATTACAAATGGATCGACGCTGCTAACTTCCTTGGATGTAATGCTATCCGCGTAAATGCTGCTGGCGAGGGAACTAAAGAAGAAGTTAAGGACCAAGTGGTTAAAAGCTTGTCTACTTTAGCTGATTATGGCAAAAAAGGTAAGATTTCTGTAGTGGTTGAAAACCATGGTGGAATTTCTTCACATGGCGATTGGTTGGCAGATGTTCTGAAAACAGTGGGTAAGAAAAACTGTGGTAGTTTGCCAGATTTCGGCAACTTCTATGAGTACGACCGTTATCAAGGAGTAAAAGATCTTATGCCGTATGCTAAAGGCGTAAGTGCTAAATCTCATGCTTTCGATGCGAACGGCAATGATACAGGTATCGACTATGCGAAGATGATGCAGATCGTTAAATCCGCTGGCTACAATGGCTATGTGGGAATTGAATTCGAAGGAGATAAGATTTCTGAAGATGAAGGAATCAAATTGACTAAGGCTTTATTGGAGAAATTCAAATAAGAGCCCATCATATAGAGATAGAGGCAAGAATGTAGATTCTTGCCTCTTTTTTATTTAATTTTAACCATCTGCGTATTATTCAAGCTCTACGTAATAAATTGTTTACACAACTATTTTGTTTTTTATTTACCAATGATTTCCTGTTACTGCCTTTTGATTTTAATTGAAATTCAAAAAACAAGAAAAATAAATTTATTTCGATAAAAGGATGGATTATTTATCTTTTTAATGCCTTATCTAGATTAATATTTTAAATATATCAACTTAATGCCTCTTTTGATTTAAATCTTTCATTAAAAAAATTAATAGGACTTTGATGGATTGATTAAACTTTTGGCTGAAATTGATATCTTAACAATTGAATGTTAAATCCGCTAGGGGCTGTTAACTTAGTATTAATTGTAAATAAAAATTTGTTAATTTGCTATCCGGAAAAAATATTGTTCTAAAAAAATCTTAATTAACGTAAATATCAATAACCGATGAATCAAGAAAAAGACCAAGAGTTGGTCCAGCACCTTGCCAAACAAGGAGTGGACGACAAAATGGTAATGGGACATCCTGCAAGTCTATTTGTCCTATTCTTTACTGAGATGTGGGAGCGTTTCAGTTATTACGGAATGAGAGCCCTTCTGACCGTATTCCTAATCACTGAAATTTCTAAGCAAGGCTGGGGATGGAGCAATCAAGATGCCATGGAGTTATACGCTTGGTATACCGGCTTGGTTTATTTGACTCCTTTAATAGGGGGTATGATAGCCGATAAGTTGACTGGATATCGCAAAGCTATCCTCTTAGGAGCTTTGATCATGACGCTCGGTCATGCTTCCATGGCCCTCGAAGGTACTTCGCAATCCTTTTTCTATGTCGGTCTTGTCTTGATGATCTTAGGTAATGGTCTTTTCAAACCAAATATTTCTTCCATGGTGGGTCAGTTATATCCAGATACATCTGCGAAAAAGGATGCTGGTTATACGATTTTCTACATGGGTATTAATTCAGGTGCATTCTTAGGAATGCTATTGTGTGGTTATATCGGTGAAAAAGAGGGTTGGCATTACGGATTTGGATTAGCAGGAGTATTTATGTTCTTCGGTATGATTCAATTCTATTTCGCACAAAAGATCTTCGGCGTCATTGGTGAAAAGCCAGGAACGGTTCACTCACCTGAGGAACATGTTCACAACATTCAAGAAGAAGATCATACACCTAAAAACGTAGTAAGAGATCGTTTGGTGGTGGTAGCAGTATTAATGATTGCCAGTATCTTTTTCTTTTTTGCATTTGAGCAAGCTGGAGGATCGATGACCATTTTTGCAAAGAACTACACCCAACGTGTTCTTGATGGCGATACAGGTGAGATCTTTAAATGGGTCGATGCTGCCTTGACCATTTTCCCAATCCTGATCGTAACCTTTGTCCTTTTCAAATTATCCCAACAGATTTTCAGCAAGTATCCTTTGACCGTGATTTTTACAGCCATCTCCTTTGCTATTATCTGGGCATTGGGTATTTGGAAAGTGAATAAAGAATTCTCTGTTGAAACTACAGAAGTTACGGTTTCTTGGTTCCAGATCTTGAACTCCTTCTTTATTATTACACTTGCTTCTTCTTTTTCTAAATTATGGGAAAAGGTATGGAACCCTTCAGGTCCAGTGAAGTTTGCTTTCGGATTGATCTTGGTAGCCGTAGGTTTTATTGCATTAGCTTATGGATCAATGTCGATCCCTTCAGGGGCGCAGACTGCATCAGTAAGTATGATCTGGTTAATCTTGGCCTATTTCTTCCATACCACAGGTGAGTTATGTGTATCGCCAGTAGGACTTTCTTATGTAAGTAAGCTTTCCCCTAAGAAATTCGCTGGTTTATTATTTGGATTATGGTTTACTGCTTCAGCGATTGCAAACTTTATCGCTGGTATGACGGGTTCATTCATTGATAAAATCACTGAAACTTATTCCATGACCGTTTTCTTCCTGATCATTGCAGCACTTCCTATTTTGGTCGCTATTTTATTGTTGATCTTCAACGGTAAATTGAAGAAAATGATGCATGGCATCCACTAGTAGTTGAATTAATACAAAAATGATTTAAATTGAAACAAATATAAAAGCCGAATCTTAATAACATTCGGCTTTTTTCATTCCAAGATATAGGCCTTTAATGGCGCTTAAAAAAAATACCCCAGCTATGGATTCTAAGGAATCCTGAAAGTTTTTTTATTTTTACAAATTCAAACTTCGCGTTTGATTGAAATTACAGTTTATGAGTCAAGCTTCAGATGCTTCTTTTTCAGAAGAATTAGAGAAACAGGGAATCGATGGAAGCCTTGTGTTAGGTCATCCCTCCGGTTTATTTGTTTTGTTTTTCACAGAAATGTGGGAGCGTTTTTCCTTCTACGGAATGCGCGTATTACTTATCAATTTCTTAACCAGTGCAATTATTTCAGGCAGTCCATTTTCAGGTTGGGGTTGGGATCCAGTCCAAGCCGGCGCTTTATATGGTACCTATGCGATGTTGCTCTACATTTCACCCATATTTGGTGGTATTTTAGCCGATAAGTATTTAGGCTATCGATATGCCATTGTCATTGGTGCTGCCATCATGACCTTAGGTCACTTGTTTATGGCTTTTGATACCCCTTTATTCCTCTATCTAGGGCTTGGTGCCTTGGTGGTAGGTACGGGATTCTTTAAGCCGAATATGACCTCCATTTTATCCGAGATGTACAAAAAGTTCCCGCAAAAGAAAGATGCAGCCTATACCATTTTCTATATGGGTGTCAACTCAGGTGCTTTCTTTGGAATGATGCTCTGTGGTTATTTAGGCGAAAAGGTCGGTTGGCACTGGGGCTTCGGTTTAGCTGGTATCTTTATGTTTTTAGGGACTTTACAGTTCTGGTATGCCAAACCCATCTTCGGAAAGGTTGGAGATAAGCCTACAGCAGAGGTTAAAGCTGAAAAAGCTGAAGCTGCAGCATTGGCAAACCCAGATGATAAACCGAATCCATTTACGAAATTAGATATCTTCTTGATTGTTATCATGACCATCCTAGGATTGGGCTATGCATTCAATGACCCACTTTCTAAGATTTCAGGCATAGATATCTTCTCTAGTCTTCAGGTTGGATCCACCGCAGGCCAAAATGTAGCCATTTTTGCAGCATTGATCATCTTCCTGTTTGTTGTTATTTCAAGATTGGCTAGATATACCAAAGTTGTCCGAGATCGTCTGATCGCAGTTATCATCTTTGCGTTCTTCGTTATCTTCTTCTGGATGTCTTTTGAGCAAGGAGCCTCTTCCTTGGTGATTTTTGCACGAGATAGCGTAGACAGAAGTTTATCGGGTAATTCCCTGACTATTTTCAATGTGGTCAATACTTTACTGACTATCGTCCCATTAATCTTCGTTACCTATGCAGTGACCATGCTGACCAAAAAGACTTTTGGCAAGGCACCACTCTCCAATATTGTACAGGTGATTTGCTTTACAGCTGTTTGGGGTTTAGCATTATGGATGCTGTACCGTGAATTCACTGCCGAATCTTCGGAAATCGCTGTTTCATGGTTCTCGATCATGAACTCTTTCTTTATCATCACCTTTGCTAATTTCGTTTCTAAAATATGGGACTCTAAATATAATCCACCCGCAACCGTGAAATACGGAATGGGCTTGATTGTAATGGCAATCGGTTTCGGATTATTAGCTTTTGGTGCAAATGGACTCCAAGAAGGCGTAAAAGTATCGATGGTCTGGTTGATCTTGGCCTATATGTTCCATACCCTTGGCGAACTCTGTCTTTCACCGGTAGGTCTTTCCTATGTTTCCAAACTTGCCCCGGCAAGGATGATCGGTTTTATGTTTGGGATGTGGTATTTGGCATTGGCAATCGGAAATAAATTAGCAGCCATTATTGGTGGTCAAATTGAAATCATCACCAATCAGTATTCCTTGAGTACGTTTTTCTTGATCTTCACTATTGTGCCAATTGCAGCTGGAATTATCGTGATGTTACTTCACCCAATCGTGAAGAAGCTGATGCACGGCGTAAAATAGAATAATAAATACAATTAAATATAATGGCTACTGAGGCACAAAAAACTCTTGAGGAGATTCAAGATTTTAAAGGCAAATATCCAAAGCAGATCTGGAGACTCTTCTTTTCAGAAATGTGGGAGCGATTCTGTTTCTATGGGATGCGCGGGATGTTGGTCTTCTTTATGATTACACAACTGAATTTTGGAGAAAAAGAGGCCAATCTTCAATATGGAGCAACCCAGGCATTTGTTTATGCCTTTACCTTCATCGGAGGACTCTTCGCAGATAAAATTCTAGGCTTTAGAAAATCCCTCTTTTTCGGAGGATTATTGATGATCGTAGGCTCGGTATTACTGGCCATTGATACCCATCAGTTCTTTTTCTTTGGCTTGGCCTTTATCATTATCGGAACAGGTTTCTTCAAACCTAATATTTCGACCATGGTAGGAGAGCTCTATAAAAGCAATGACAACCGTCGTGATGCCGGATTTTCATTGTTCTATGCAGGAATTAACCTAGGTGCTTTTTTAGGTGGATACATCTGTGTGGCAATTGGAAAAGGCTATATGTTGAGTTCTGTCATCGATGAGGCTCACCGTTGGAATGTAGCTTTTGGTCTTGCTGCATTAGGGATGTTGATCAGTTTGATCAATTTCCAATTTACCAAGCATGAGTTGGGACCAATTGGATTGCAACCTGGGCATCCAGACGCTATTGTCAAAACAAAACCCCTTCCTAAATGGGTTGAATATGCAGTGTATGCGAGTACCTTGATTTTCGTCCCTTTGATCCAGGTTATGGTTTCTAAAACGGAGTACACCGATTATTTTATGTATACCATTGGTCCTTTGACCCTGATCTATCTTTTTTATGAGATGTCCAAAGTCGAGAAAAAGGAACGCCATAAATTGATTGCTGCATTGATATTTATTCTGTTTTCCATCGTATTCTGGGGTATTTACGAGCAGAGTGGAGGGTCATTGAGCATATTTGCAGCCAACAACCTAAATGATACCGTGGCAGGCGGAGCATTCCGTTTGGACCCTAATGGAGTGAATAACTCCGGTGGAGCATTCTTCATTATTATTTTAGCACCTCTATTTGGACTGTTATGGTTATGGTTGGCGCAACGAAAAATCGAACCCAATACCATTATCAAATTTGGATTAGGCTTTATCTTCCTGGGCTTGGGTTATTATGTGCTTTTTGCTACCCGTTTCTTTGCAGTAGATGGAATGACTTCTCTGGACATCTTTACAGCGGCGTTATTGGTGATTACGATAGGGGAGCTTTGTCTTTCTCCAATAGGTCTATCCATTATGACCAAATTATCTCCAGCTAAATTGCAAGGGATCATGATGGGAATGTGGTTTTTAGCCAGTGCCTATGGTCAATATGTGGCTGGCCTGATCGGTGCCAATATGGCCGAAGCTAGAGAAGGTGCATCTTTGATGGATAAACTCTTGACTTACACCGAAGGTTACAAGCAATTAGGATTATATTCCTTGATTGCAGGTGCAATTTTGATTATTCTATCGCCATATATTAAAAAATTAATGCATGGGGTAAATTAATATTTAATTCAACAATTATTCAAAGGCCGGAGGTGTAAACATCCGGCTTTTGTGTTTGTGATAGTTAATCCAGTGCTGGGTCTAGACGCACATCGAGCGGCATCTCGGCTTCGCTTACCGCCGAGATGCCGATCAAACATCGGATTAAATCTTGGTCCATCCTCTCATCCTCGTTGGGTGAGCGGAGCCGAACCCCAATCCTGGTTCTTACCCAAATCTTGGCCCATCCTCTAATCCCTTTCATCCTGGTTCTTGCCCAAATCTTGGCCCATCCTCTCATCCCTTGCATCCTGGTTCTTGCCCAAATCTTGGTCCATCCTCTAATCCTCGTTGGGTGAGCGGAGCCGAACCCCAATCCTGGTTCAACCCCCAAACATCTTCTGTTACCGAACCCAATTGTTTGGGACTAATTGCTTAACTTTACGCCATCAAAATTTAAGGCGTGTCAGATAGCATTGTAATCATTCCTACCTACAACGAGAAGGAAAACATAGAACGAATCATTCGAAAGGTCTTTTCATTAGAAGTAGATTTCCATATCCTTATCGTTGATGATGGATCTCCGGATGGAACAGCAAATATTGTTAAAGAACTTCAGGCTACAGAATTCGCTGATCGACTCTTTATCGAAGAACGAAAAGGGAAGTTGGGGTTAGGTACGGCCTATATCCATGGATTCAAATGGGCGTTGAGCCGCTCTTATGAATTCATTTTCGAAATGGATGCTGATTTTAGCCATAATCCCGATGATTTGATCCGACTGCGTGAAACCTGTAAAATAGGATCTGCTGATATGGCAATTGGGTCCCGATATATCAAAGGGGTGAATGTGGTAAACTGGCCGATGAACCGTGTATTGATGTCATATTTTGCATCGGCTTACGTCAGGTTGATTACGCGAATCAAGATCCAGGACGCTACAGCAGGCTTTGTATGCTTTAGGAGAGAAGTTTTAGAAACCATACCTTTGGATAAGATCAAATTTGTGGGCTATGCCTTTCAAATTGAAATGAAGTTCACTGCCATTCAATATGGTTTCAATGTTGTGGAAATTCCTATTATTTTTACAGATAGAACCTTAGGTACTTCAAAAATGAGCACCAAGATATTTAAAGAAGCTTTCTTTGGAGTAATTCAAATGAAATTCAATAGCTTGTTTAAAAAATACGAGAGATAATTGTTTACTAAAGATTTGTGTTCCAAGATATGAATGAAAACCTTGACCCCAATCCTGAAAGATTAACGTCGACTGATAAAGACTTGGAGAGGGTGCTTCGTCCGCAGACTTTCGAAGATTTTACCGGTCAGGCTAAGATATTGGAGAACCTTTCCATCTTTGTAAAAGCAGCTAAGCTACGTGCAGAAGCGCTTGACCATGTACTTTTACATGGTCCCCCCGGATTGGGTAAAACCACCTTATCCCACATCATTGCAAATGAGATGGGAGTAGGGATCAAAATAACATCAGGACCTGTATTGGATAAACCGGGCGACTTGGCTGGTCTATTGACCAACCTTGAAGAAGGTGATATCCTTTTTATTGATGAGATACACCGTTTAAGCCCCTTGGTGGAAGAGTATCTGTATTCTGCAATGGAGGACTTCAAAATCGACATCATGCTTGAAACGGGCCCAAATGCCCGTTCTGTTCAGATTTCTCTAAATCCTTTCACCTTAGTGGGAGCAACGACGCGTTCTGGCTTATTGACCGCACCGCTGCGCGCTCGCTTTGGAATCAATTCCAGGTTACAATATTACGATTCCAAGCTATTGACAGATATCGTTATGCGTTCTGCCCAGATATTAAAGGTTCCAATCTCTGAAGAAGGTGCCTTTGAAATTGCCAGAAGAAGCCGTGGAACACCAAGGATTGCCAATGCCCTTTTGAGAAGGACGCGCGATTTCGCACAGATCAAAGGAAATGGATCCATTGACAAAGCCATCGCCCAATTTGCGCTAAATGCCTTAAATGTCGATGAACATGGATTGGACGAAATGGATAACCGCATCTTAAGCACGATCATCGAAAAATTCAAAGGTGGCCCTGTAGGCTTAAAAACCATTGCTACGGCCGTGGGTGAAGATGAAGGGACCATTGAAGAAGTGTATGAACCATTCTTGATCCAAGAAGGCTACATTATGCGGACTTCTAGAGGTAGGGAGTGTACGGAATTAGCATTCAAGCATTTAGGGAAAACTCATTTTAATAAAGGAAATACCTTATTTTAATTCCAATTTGCTCAATCTCTTTAAAATATAAGTACCTCTGCTCCTTAAAGCAGGGGTATTTTCTTTTTCTAGGCTCAGTTCAATGATAAGCTTTAATTCTTTCCCAATCCAATCATAAGTAGGAATTAGCCTGTACAGGATATCGAAGGCGTTGACCCTTACCGCTACGGGACAATCGCTCTGATCTATGATCGTAAAGCTCTTTTCCATGATCATTTCTTTTTCCTTTTCGGATAAGGTAATACTTGTGTTGAATTTGGATAACATCCACATTAATAGCTTAGTATAGCTTCTTAAACTGCTCCAGTTGTATAAGTCCTTATAGTTTATGATCAATCTATTATATATGGATTTAAATAGGGAAGGGTTCTGTAATAAGATATGTTCCATTGCCAATGCACTACGAAAACATAAGCGGGGATTTTTCTCTTCTATACTCCATTGAAGAAGTTGATCTAGGCTGACTACCTTTAAGATTTCCTCATTTAAATCAGAAGCCCCAAAATGCATTAGGGCTTCTTTAAATTTATCTTCAGTTTTTTCGCTCATATTTTACCCGCTAAAATGGATCATAAAATAAGGAGAAAAACTGTTTATATTAAAATGGAATTTTTATTTAAGCGGTTTTTCCCGATTCATTTCCATCATATCAACCTCATTCATCTCAGAAGCTCCTAATAGGTGCTGACTGAAATAATCGGCCATTCTCCAGAAGAAATATTCAGTCATATCGCCAAATCCATGCCTTTGGCCGGGTAATAATAGAAAATCAAACCTTTTATTGGCCCTGATTAAGGCATCTACCATACGGATTGAATTCGCCGGATGCACATTATTGTCAATGTCTCCAGTTGCAATCAATAATTTCCCTTTTAAGTTTTTAGCCAATTCTGTATTTCTGCTGATCGTATAGCTGAAGGTGGTGTCACCTTTCGCACTGATTTCTTCCTTAACGCCATGGTGTCTTTCGCTCCACCAACGATTATAGATGTTATTCTCGTGGTTACCTGCTCCCGATACGGCTACCTTGAAGAAATCTGGATACACCAACATAGCAGCAGTAGACATAAAACCACCACCTGAATGGCCCGTAATTCCCACTTTACTAATGTCAATGAATGGATATTTATCAGCTAATTGTTCAGCTGCTACCTTTTTATCTTCTAATCCATAATCCCTTAGGTTGCCATAACCATAGGTATGGTACCATTTTGAACGGGAAGGGTGTCCACCACGGTTACCCACTGAGATTACGATAAAGCCCATCTGTGCCAATCTGTCGATCCTGTCCATCGATCTGCCAAAGCTCTTGTTTACCGCTTCCGTTTGTGGACCTGGATAAACGTACTCAATGATAGGATAGGTCTTGGTTGAATCAAAGTCGAACGGTTTGTACATGACGCCATACAAATCTGTAATTCCATCACCAGCTTTAACCTTAAATGGTTCTGGGAACTTATATCCTGCAGCGAATAGGTTTGACAAATCGGTTTCTTCCAATTTCATAACCAGTTGCCCGCTAGCATTATAAAGGTTGCTAATTGGAGCAGTGTTTACCCTGGAATAATTATCGATAAAGTAATTGCTGCTTTCACTGCTAACAACCTGATGGTCGAAATCCCCCGGCGTCAATAATTTAATGGCGCCACCACTCTTATTCACCGAGTAATAGTAGGTATAATATGGATCGATATTTTTTTCCTTGCCATTGGCTTTAAAGTACAAGGTACCTGTTGCTTCATTGTATCGGGTCAAATCATCACAATGGAACTCACCTTTGGTGATCTGGTTGATCATTCTTCCATTTTTATCATATAGGTAGAAATGTCCCCAACCATCTCGTTGGGACCAATGGATAAATTGACTGCCATTATTGACAAAGTAAGGCTTTTTGATATCTTGATATACATTAGAACGCTCTTCCAGAACTGTTCTGCTGTTACCGTTCACATTTACCGCTACAATATCAATTCGCTTTAAGTCACGACTTGACCTAGCGATATAGAACTCCTCATTATTGCCTAACCAATAATTGATATAATGTTTGCCTTTATAACTTTCCTTAGTTCTGTCCTTACTCCAGTTGCTAATCGTTTGATTTTTAAATGCAGAAACATTAATTTGTTTTGGCTTTAAGGTATTTGCGTCGAATATATAGAGTTCTACTTCAGTAGAATCTGTTTCGCCCGGCATCAAATATTTATAGGTTTCCAGGGTAGGTCGCTTTGCTGCGACATTGTTTATCACCCATAAAGCACTGTACTCTCGATTGTCCTTTTTGGTCAACGTAAAGTACTGACCATTCGGGGACCAATTGATCCAAACCGGTTTCCTCTTTTTCTTTTCTTCATCCTCCGATTTTTTATCACCGGTCGTTACGCTGTACTCGTCTCCACCCCAAGCATAATATTGTACACCGTCTGTGGTAATCTGGTGCTCAACGATCGTAGAATCCTTCTCATCCTTCTGCGCTTTCAGGTAATTGCTATAATCCATCCAATACAGGTTGTAGTTTTTAGCATAGTAAACCCTACTGGTATCGGGATTAAAGTTTGCCCAGAACAATTTGGTCTTTTCCTTACTGTCTTCGCCTAATTCCCTCAAGTTGTTGTTGCTGATATTATATTCAAAATAATACAGCTTCTTCTTGATCGTATCTTTCTTGTTGGTCAGCTTTTGGATTTCTTCTTTTGTCTTAACGGTGTCTTTACTGCTTTGGACCTCAAAACGGATCAAGTTTTCATTATCCATGAAACGAAGGTTCCTGATTTCCAGGTGTTGGGCATCGAAAGGGTTCTTGACAATGGAAGTGATCCTGGAAGCCATATCGGCATGGTCAAACAATTCGGATTTCTTTTTGGTCTTTGGATCTACCAAATACCATTTCTTGCCTGATGGACTGTTGTATTCGTACCAGAATTTATCACCAAAATTAATCCAATTGGGATTGACCTCAGTCGAGAAGATCAATTTGCTCAGTTTGCTTGGAGAAAACTTAGAGGCTAATTGGTAGTTTGGCTTGGTTAAGGTAGATTTTTCCTGTCCTTGTGATATTGCAAAACTTAGCAATAGGACAAAGGTTAAAAAATGCTTCATTTTAGTAATTTAGTCAATATTAGATTCAGCGAAAATATCCATTTACTGCCCCAAAAAAGAAGCTTTCATGTATTATTTTTGATAGGATTAGGCTTCGTAAAACTTTTCGTTGAAATTAACCAGAAAAAGCTCTTGGGTGGCACGGGTGATGGCTGTGTATAACCAGCGCATAAATTCAGTGTTCAGCATTTCATCGTTCATGTACCCTTGGTCTACAAAGACCAATGGCCATTGCCCACCTTGTGCTTTATGGCAAGTTATGGCATAGGCAAATTTAATCTGTAGTGCATTGTAATAGGGATCCTTTTTGATGGAATCCATTCTGTCTTTTTTTGCTGGAATATCCTGGTAATCCTCCGCGATACTGTTATATAGTTTTTGTTGTTGCTCGTAGGGCAAGCTGGGTGAGTCAACATAGAGGCTGTCCAATAAGACCCGACATCGGATGGCATCTCCCTCGTTATTGTCCATAAACTCAAGGTATAGGTCAGCAAACCTAAAACCATGCATTTCATGTACATTACTTACTTTCTTGATGACTGCCATGTCACCATTGGCAATGAAACCAGTGTTTTTCTCATCGTTGTCCTGCAACCAATAATAATTGTTCTTAACCACCATCACGATATCACCACCTGTAATTTCCTCATCCCTAAACAAGATCTGATTTCGAATATGCTGATTGTAAAGGTTGGCTGATTTATTAGATCGACAAATAACCATCGCGTTTTCGATACCAAATTTGTCATAAGCATAATGCAAACCTTCTATCAGCCGTTCTCCATTCATCCGAAAGATATCTTTGAAGGCTTTGGTGACAAATTGGGGATAGCTGTATTCTACAAATTCTTCGTCTAAGCGGATCTCGTTCCTGATTTTGGTAGCATTGTATAGAATTCCAGAGTTTTTGTTCTGACGGACCACATCGGTCATTTCATAATTGAATATCTGAAGACCAAACTCTGCATTCATATATTCAGGATCCAATGCAGGGCTTTGTTCCAAACCCACGGGCGGCAACTGTGCTGTATCGCCAACCAGCATCAAGCAGCAATTCTCACCCGATTGTACAAATTCGATCAGATCATGTAATAAGCCATTGGAAAACATACTATGGCCCTCGTTACTGATCATGGATGCTTCGTCCACAATAAAAAGGGTGTTTTCATGGATATTGTCCGCTAAACTGAATTGCATATCCAAGGAAACGGCATTTTTCTTTCTGTAGATTTTCTTATGAATGGTCAGTGCATTCCTACCCGAGTAGGAGGACATCACCTTGGCAGCTCGACCGGTTGGTGCCAATAATACCGATCTCTTCTGGAATTTTCCTAGGGTTTTTACCAAAGCACTGATGATGCTGGTCTTACCCGTACCTGCATAACCTTTTAGGATAAAGCATGATTCCTGGGAAAAGGTATGCAAGAATTCCCCTAAAATGGAAAATACCTGTTCCTGTTGCGGGGTAGCTTGGTGTGAAAACTGTTGTAAAAGGCTGTTTTTTATCTGCACAACCCAAAGTTATCCAAAAGGTTGGTCAATCCAATTTTAAAAACTAATTTTGTGTTTATACCATCTGCAAAGAATGAATTATACTTCAAAACAATTTCATATTCATTATATAACGCAATACACCCTGATCGTTAAAGCAAATTATCAATATGATAAACTCTATGTTTTAGATCAAGACAATCAACTTTTGGTGTACATGAACTTTGAAAGCCATAATCCTTCTGAGGAGGCCCTCAAATTATTGAGCTTACCTTTTCAGCATGTTTATGTCAGTATCCCAAGCCATAATCTGACTTTTGTCCCTGATGATCTTTATCAGGAGGTCGATCTAGAGAAATATCAGGAATTTATGGAGAATCCTGCTCAGGAAATGAACAGCACTTCTATCGATTTCTTACAAATCAAGGCTTTTTACCAATCAGATGTGCTATTGCAACACCGTTGGAAAACTCTTTTTCCAGAGGCTAAATTTGTTCCTGAGTTTAAGCTCAACCTGATTCAAGCTAGACCATTCATTCCTTTAAAAGGACATGTATTAGGTGTAGTTTTTGATGATAACTCCACTGATATTTACCTGTTTATCAATGGTCAGTTTAAGTTCTACAATACTTTTGAAATTGTTAGCGATGATGACCTAAGTTATTTTATCTTAAACATCTTCGAAAACTTTGCTATTGATGGAAAGGTGAATAAAGTCTTGTACTCGGCAATCAATGCAGATCAATCCTTTATCCAGAAACTGAGAACCTACTCTGACGAGCTGATTGAAATTTCGGCAAGTAAACCGGCAGTTTCCTTAGATGACGAATCGGAAGATTATAACAGAAGTTATTTAATAGATTTACCTACATGCGAATAATTGGAGGAAAGGCTGCTGGATTGAGGCTTAACCCTCCCCAGAACCTGCCTGTAAGACCGACCACAGATATTGCTAAAGAAGCCCTGTTCAATATCTTGAACAATCGCATCGATTTTGATGGACTGGAGTGCTTAGATTTATTTGCTGGAACAGGAAATATATCTTTTGAGTTGGCATCGCGTGGGGTCAATAAAGTAAATGCTGTAGACTTGCATGGAAAATGTGTTCTATATATTACGGAGACTGCAAAAAAATTGGATCTTTCCCAAATTAAAGCGAGAAAGGCCGATGTTTTTAAGTTTATCAAATCGGATAAGGAAAGCTACGACTTGATTTTTGCCGATCCTCCTTATGATTTAGGGCAATTGCCAATGTTGGCTTCCATGGTTCTTGAAAATAACCTGTTAAATGAGGGTGGGCTTCTAATAGTCGAACATCCTAGTAACCGCAAAATGATCGATCACCCCAATTTTGTCGAAACCCGACAATATGGAAATTCCTCATTTAGCTTTTATTCTAAATAATTATGAAAATAGCTGTCTTTCCGGGATCTTTTGATCCTTTCACCATTGCTCATCAAGATTTGATCAAAAGGGCCTTACCTCTTTTTGATAAAATATACATTGCTATTGGCGTTAATAGCTCAAAAGTAGGGATGATGGATGTGGAAAGCCGTAAATCTTCCATTTCTGAGCTTTACAAGGATAATGAACAAGTGGAAGTTGGATTCTATAATGGATTGACTGTCGATTACTGTGAGTCTATTGGAGCTGATTTTATTTTAAGGGGACTGCGCAATGGAACCGACCTGGATTATGAAAATATCATTGCACAGAACAATCTTTTATTAGCCCCTCAGATCGAAACTTACTTCTTGGTAAGCAGGAGCGGAGAGGCTCATATTTCTTCTACTATCGTTCGTGATATCTGGAAAAACAATGGCGACATCAGTCATCTTGTCCCTGCTGTAATCCTACAGTATATCAAGCGATTAAATTAGGTTGATCCTAACTTTTTGACCCTTGATCTTACCGTTTGTTCCGTTTTTGACAACCTTATTGGCTACGTCCGAACGAATAGCGACATAAGAATCATGTGGTTTCACCACGATCAAGCCTAGATCATCCTTAGAGATCTCGGGTAAGTTCAGGATATAACCCACGATATCAATCTTGTTGACCTTCTGTTTCTTTCCGGCATTGATCCTTACGGTCTTAAATTCGGGTTCTTCAGGGATAGGATAGAAGCCATCCAGTTCTAGGGTCTCTGCACCCTCTAAATAATGGGCAGCGCGATCCTCATCGGTCAAGATACCATATACATAGCCTTTTTGTCCATTCCTTCCGGCACGTCCATTTCTATGGATAAATTCATCCTCCTTATAAGGGAATTGATAATGGACCACATGGTTCATTTCAGGGATATCCAATCCTCTAGCTGCCAAATCTGTGGTTACCAAAATATTCTGGCTACCGTTCTTGATTTTGATGATGGTCAATTCACGGATAAATTGTTCCAGGCCACCATGGTAAGGAATGCTCTCGATTCCTTTTCCTTCTAAAATCTCGGATATGTTGTCTACAGCCTCCCTATGGTTACAGAAGACCAAAACCCGTTCATCACCGATCTTACATAATAATTTGAACAAAGACTCTAGCTTTAATTTAGAACTGCTCATAACCTTGTAGTAGGTCAGGTCAGGCCTTAAACCATGGTTGTCAACATAATCTAATTTGATAGGCTCATTCAGTTCCAAAAAGGCCGGGATCTCGGCCATATCGGTGGCGGAAGTCAAGATCTTATGCTTCACATCTCTACAAGCCCTGACGATATAACTTAATTGGTCTTGGAAACCTAATTCCAATGATTTATCAAATTCATCCAATACCAGCGTATGGCAACCTTCCAATAATGTTGGAACCCGATCGATATGATAGATGATCCTTCCGGGTGTACCGATGATCAGGGCAGGTTCTTGTTTTAATTTATCTTTTTCCAGCTGGCTGTTATTGCCACCGTATAATAAAGCAACATTGATAGCACTGTTCATTTGCTTAATGACCGATTCGATCTGTAAGGCCAGTTCGCGAGTAGGGACCACGATCATGGCTTTGGTACCCTTGCTGATGTTGTCGCCCAATAATTTGAACAATAACAAGCTAAATGCTAGTGTTTTACCGGATCCGGTAGGTGATAACAAGACAAGGTCGCGGGTATTGCTGAACTCTTTCAGTACCTCTTCCTGCATAGGATTTAGCGCTTCAATGTTCAGATTTTTCAGATAGGTGTTCAAATGTTGCATGGACAAAATTATCATTAATGATCGGTATTTAGGCTTTCCAAGGCAAATTGAACAAAAAAATAATTGATTTTGATTTTTGGCACAGGTTTTGAGTATAAGATAGTATTCATAATTTAGGTTAATAATTGGTTAGTTAAGGATTGAAATCTCCCCGATTTCAATCCTTTTTTCTTTAAGACTAATTTGACTTTATTCGAGACATATTCCGAAAATTTGTAATATGGATAAAATTCTAGCAAATCCATTCCCGAATAAGTCCCGACTATGCCTCGAATCAGGTTAAGATTTAGGCTACTTCCGTGACAGTATTTTATCCTAAAATAATTCTGCTCTAAAATAATTCTGCCCTTCTAGGGCAGTAAGCTCATCGAGCGTCATCTCGACTCCGCTCTATAACCATCGAGACCCGGCACAGGATTATTGAACCAGGATGGATGGGATGGGAGGAAGGACCAAGATCAATTTACCAACAGAAAGGTATCCAATTTTCGTAGGGGCGAATTGAATTCGCCCGCAACATGCATTTGAACCAGGATGTTCGGGATGGGAGGATGGACCAAGATCACACCGACGGTCGAGTATCTCGGCTCCGCTAACCATCGAGATGCCAACAATTCTTCGTTACTTTTGAAGCGCAAAAGTACCAAACCGACGAAGGAGCTCACGGATACCAAAAAAACAACTCGAATCCGTAAACGCTTCGGCCCATTTAAGGTGGCTTTTCGCACTGGCTCCCGCTCATGGATGGAATGCCTTGTTGTCGGGAATATCTTTCAATAGATCATCCCTTTTGATGGGATGATCTATTGAAAGCATTCCAAGGCCAATCCCATCGCGCAGGGCATCGGCATTCTATCCATTTTTCCGCCAAGGAAATGAGCCGGGGGCTAAAGGACTTCCTTCGGAAGGATGCTGATTGCATGGATAGGCAACCCCCAGTGGGGGTGGAATCTTTGTAGAGAATCAAACCGCTTGACGGATAACCCACAGCGTGGGTGAAATATTTTTCTAAAAATCCCTCTCTGGAATATCCAATTCTGAACGATGAGTGAAGAATCTGTACGACAATGTCCACTACATATTGTCATTCTGTACCGGAGGTACAGGAACTGTACGCCAATGCAATCTTTGTTTGTATGGTCCGAGAACCTTCCTGCGTCAGGTTGAAACTAAAAAGAAACAAAGAAAATGTTTGCCATCTCGACGGTTATCGAAGCCTAGATGCCGCTCAATGATCGGTGGTTGCCATCTCGACGGTTATCGAGCGAAGCCGAGATGCCGCTCGATGGTCGGTGGTTGCCATCTCGACGGTTATCGAGCGAAGCCGAGATGCCGCTCGATGGTCATCTCGTTGTCCATATTCAATATTATGGATTGATGTTTCCCTTTCCTTGTTAGATCTGAATAGCAATAATGTTTTATTGAATTATGATAAAATAATGAGAATTGTTCTTGGTTTATTTAAAGGAAAGAGCTTAAATTTAAAATAAAATATTTTTAAATAATCGCTGCTTAGATAGCTAAAATAGGGGATTATTTAGAAAATCTGTTTTGGCATTGCGCTAATTGTGCATAAAAGGCATTCCTTTTGCTTAACAGTAGCGTAACATTATAAGAATACAAATAAAATCAAGCGTTATGATTAAAAGAATTAGCGTACCACTACTGTTGGTGTCAGCCTTGTTTATCACTTCATGTGGAGTAAGCAAGAAGACCCACCGAGCTTTAGAAGCTCAATATAAGGAACTGGGTGATAAATATAATCAGAGTCAGTTAGACCTTGCAGAAAGTAAAACCAGAGTGAAGAGCTTAGAGGAGCAACTTGAGCAAGAACGCAAAAACAATGCGGGCTTAAGAGAGGCCTTAGCTAAATTACAAAGAACATTGGACAATAGTATTAACCAAAATACCCAAGGGAATGTCAATATTTCCAAATTGGTTGATGAAATCAATGCTTCCAACAAATACATTCAACATTTAGTAAACACCAAGCAAAAAAGTGATTCACTTAATATGGTGTTGACAAACAACTTGACACGTTCTTTGAGTCGTGAAGAAATGAACGACGTGGATGTTCAAGTATTAAAAGGTGTGGTTTATATTTCATTGTCTGATAATATGCTATATAAATCAGGAAGCTATGAAATCTCAGACCGTGCTGGTGAAACCTTGTCGAAAATCGCCAAGATCATCCAAGATTACAAAGATTATGATGTGCTGATTGAAGGTAATACCGATACAGACCCAATCTCAAAACCTAACATCCGTAATAACTGGGATTTAAGTACGTTGAGAGCATCATCCGTCGTTCAAGCTTTACAGAACACTTATGGAGTTGATCCTAAGCGCTTGACTGCAGGTGGACGAGGTGAATATAACCCTGTTGCCAGCAATGCCAGTGCAGACGGTAAATCTAAAAACCGTAGGACACAAATTATCATTACCCCTAAACTGGATCAGTTTATGGAGTTGATCGATAAGGCTCCTGAAACCGAAAATTCAGAAGTTCCGGTGGATACAACATCGTTCTAATAAAAACCAAAAGGGAGTCTAAAATGACTCCTTTTTGGTTTTTAGACATAAGATAATAGACACAAGACATAAGGCTGTTCTTGTGTTTTTTTTGAACCAGGATGCCCTTCGACGCCGCTCAGGGTACGGGATGAGAGGATGGACCAAGATCTGGGAAGGAACCAGGATTAATGGGATGAGAGGATGTACCAAGATTTGGGAAGGAACCAGGATGCCCTTCGACGCCGCTCAGGGTACGGGATAAGAGGATAGACCAAGATCTGGGATTGAACCAGGAATAAAGGGATTAAGGGAATTTTTTTTATTTTGATTCTGAACGATTAGTGAAGAATCTGTACGGCAATGTCCACTACATTTTGTCATTCTGCACCGAAGGTGCAGGACCTGTACGCCAATACAATCTTTTTTATATTCTAATTATCTATAGTTCCGAGATGTTTCGTACCTCAACATGACAGGCATGTGGACAATAAAAGGCATAGTTCCGAGATTTTTCGTACCTCAACATGACAGTCTTGGGGACAATAAAAGGCCTGGTTCCGAGATGTTTCGTACCTCAACATGACAGTCTTGGGGACCATAAAAGGCATAGTTCCGAGATGTTTCGTATCTCAACATGACAGGCATGGGGACAATAAAAGGCATGGTTCCGAGTTTCGTGCCTCAACAAGCATGGGCGCATTAAAACAGTACCTTTACTTGTTTTTACGCTTTGACAGGTCTCATATCTCACATCTCACATCTAACAACTCCCTCTACCCAAACATCAACATCAGCGAGGATATAATCACCAAGGCCAGGATAACGATCTTAAATTCCTTTTCGGGAATGATTTTGACCAGTTTGATACCTATATAGCCACCTAGAAGGATAAAAGGAATGGCAAGGCAATTAAGGATGATTCCTTCCCAGGTCAGGTTTTTCCAGACAAAAAGCTGTAGGGGTATTTTGGAAAAATTCAGGATCATGATAAACCAAGCTCCAGTGGCCACTAAGGTTACTTTGTTGAGCTTTCGGGTCAGAAGGTAGATGGTGAGGGCTGGACCTGCGGCATTGCCAATCATGGTGGAGAAACCGACTAAGAGGCCAAAGGAGGGGGAATACCACCAATTGTCGGTGAAATCCTTTGCATCTTGACTTTT
The DNA here is from genome assembly GCF_046161205.1 of Sphingobacterium sp. BS-2. Classification (NCBI taxonomy): domain Bacteria; kingdom Pseudomonadati; phylum Bacteroidota; class Sphingobacteriia; order Sphingobacteriales; family Sphingobacteriaceae; genus Sphingobacterium; species Sphingobacterium sp. BS-2. The sequence goes on along the minus strand of NZ_JBIXGO010000020.1, from coordinate 197,757 downwards.
CTTGGCTTTGTTCGTGCCCCAGATCATCAATAAAACCGAGATAAAGATACAGGCACCCATAATAAACTTAAAGGTACCATCGTCGATATATTCACCTACAAAGAGACCGATAAATAGGCCTAACATGGAAAAGGGGAGCATGGACTTGATCTCGGACCAAATAAATTGCTTCCGATAATAGATCACAGCGAGCAGATCGGCCATGCAAAGGAGGATTAGAACGATTCCTGTAGAGAACTTGGCTCCGAAAAGAAGGGCAAACATAGGGATGGTAAAGGTCCCTACGTTCTGGATTCCTGTCTTGGAGACACCAATCAGCATGGCGCAGAAAAAATAAAGTATCCATGCGCCTGGTGAAGGAATCAGTTCTAAGGCATTATCCCACATGCTGTTTGTAAAGTGACTTTAGCTTATCGACATTCATGTTTTTATAGTTATCGATATAATCCAGGCAGACCGGAAGATCTTCTTTCTTATGGGAGCTAAGTACCCCAATCACATTCATATTAGCATTCAAACCCGCTGTTACGCCTGAAAAAGAGTCTTCGAAGACAAAGCAGTTTTGCGGATCCATGTTTAAGTTATTTGCCGATTTAAGGTATACTTCAGGATGAGGTTTGTGCAATTCCACATTTTCAGAACCTAAAGTAGACTGGAAGAAATTGCGGATATCCAATGTGTCCAGGATCAGGTCCATATTGGCAAGGGGGGCTGAAGTAGCTACTCCGAGCTTGATTTCGTTGTCTTTCAAGTTGCTTAAGAAATCTGGAAGATAAGGGATTGGCTTGGCTTCCAATTTATATATTTCCCTGAACAAACCTTCTTTTTCCTTTTCTAGGCTCAGCAATTCCTGTCCTGCAATCGGTCTTTTGAAGAAATGGGTAAATATATAACTGTTATGTTTGCCATACATATGTTTTTCAAATTCCTCATCAGAATAAGGGATTTGGTATTTGTCAAAAAATGCTTCAAAGGCTTTGGCGTGGTATGGATTAGTGTGGGCAATTACACCATCCATATCAAAGATGACGGCTAATTCTTTCATTGGGGCAAAAATACAAATATTATCTTTAAAACAGCTTTAATTCAGCTGTTTGCCTAATTTTCTTTGATTCTGTCGCCAAGCATGATATAAGCTTGGTCTATGAAATTATAGAATGCAGAGCCAGGGTTAGACCTTGGCTTGCCGCCGATTCCATGTCCTAAACGCACAATGATCAAGTCATCTTGCGGAATAGAAATTACATATTGGCCAAGGTGGCCGTCCATATAGAAATAATCTTTGTCCTTGTATTTGCCGATCCACCATCCATAACCATACTCAGGCGAAGCCGAAAAAGTATTAGTTACAGATTGTTTGATGTATGCCGAATCTAAGAGTTGGTTACCATTCCAATTTCCGTGGTTCATGTACAATTTACCGAATCGGGCAAAATCACGGGCATTGGATGCGACGCAGCAATAAGCCTTTTCAATTCCGTATTTTTTGCTGTCAACCTGCCAAAGAGCAGTGTGTTCTGCACCCATTGGCTTCCAGAAATATTGGGAAAGCAATTCCGATAAACTCTTTTTTGTAGCTCGCTGTAACGCTATTCCAAGTAATTGGGTGTCACCGCTTTTATAGATGAACTTTTGTCCTGGTTGGTTGTTGATAGGGAGCTGGTCTAATGTTCCAACAATATCTTTATCAAAATATAACCTAGTAGTGATAGAGAAGGGATCATAATAGCTTTCGTCCCATTTCATTCCAGAGCTCATGGAAACTAGGTCTACCATTTTAAGGGAGTCTGCATAGGGTCCGATCAGTTCTGGGACAAAATCTTTCACTTTCTGTTGCAAGCTCTTTACCTGACCGCTTTCAATTGTTTTTCCCAAGAGTGCAGCGACCATGCTTTTGGCCATGGAGAAAGAGTTGGAATGGGAGGAATCGGAATAACCGCCATAATACTCCTCAAACCAGATACTGTCTTGATGGATGATCATGTAGGCTACAGATTTCCACCGGTCATGTATGTTCTTGAGGCTATCGGTTATTTTTACGCTATTATATTCCTTGGAGATATTCCAGGGCTGAGGGGTTCCAGTTTCAATTTCATGGTTGTCAAAAAAACGATAATCATCGAGATAGGCTGTTTTATGGCCATGTAGGTAAGTGACGTAGACCCCTTTGAGCAGGAAGTCTTTTCCAGTGGCATATAAATACACAACAGCGATTAGGAGAACCGACACAAGGGCGATTCCTAACCATTTAAGGAGCTTCAAAATAATTTGCATACGACAGGTTTTGTACCGTATTAAAGTTATCAAGAAAAAAACACAAGTACAATTATTTCAGCTTTTTAGCTTCGTTCCAATAGACGTCCATTTCTTCTAGGGTCATCTCTTTTAAGACCTGTCCGTTTTCTGCAGCCTTGGTTTCGAGGTAAGTGAATCGGTGGATAAATTTCTTATTGGTTTTCTCCAGTGCATTTTCAGGATTGATACCAATATGACGGGCGTAATTGATCAGGGAGAAAAGGAGGTCGCCAAACTCTTCTTCTGCTTTTTCTGCATTGATGCTGCCATTTTTAAGGTCGAATTCGGCTTTGAATTCGGCAAGTTCTTCTTCGACTTTGTTCCATACTTCGGTTTTGTCTTCCCAATCAAAGCCAACACCACGGACTTTATCTTGGATTCGATAGGCTTTCACGAGAGCCGGAAGGCTTTGTGGTACACCTTGGAGCACCGATTTATTGCCTTCTTTCAGTTTGAGGGCTTCCCAGTTTTGTTTGACTTCTTCATCATCCTTTACTTCTGTGTCGGAATAGATATGGGGATGTCTACTGATCAATTTATCACAGACTGCATTCAGGACATCTACAATATCAAATCGGTTTTCTTCCGATGCAATTCGAGCATAGAATACCAGGTGCATCATAATATCGCCTAGTTCTTTTTTGATTTCTGGGTAATCCTTTTCAAGGATCGCATCGGTAAGTTCATACAGTTCTTCTATGGTCAGATGCCTTAAAGATTCCATGGTTTGTTTTCGGTCCCATGGGCATTCAACCCTTAAAGTGTTAAGGACTTCCAGTAATCTTTCAAAAGCTTCAGCGGGGTTGTTTTTTGCAAGAGGTGGAATATGAGCCATAGTGGAATGAGAATTTATATGATCATTTTGAAACAATAGCCAAAGTTATGTGTTTTTATAGAAACGTACATTAATAAAATAACATGGATAAAACATTTAAATATGCAACAATGACGGAGGCCTTAGATAATCTGTCGAAGAATGGGTATTCAATTGATTATAATGTTGAATTTGATAAACTATCCGATGAGGCTGCAGTTTATGAAATTGATGTGCTTTATCGGTATGAAGGCGAGTCAGATCCGGCAGATGAATCATCGGTCTATGGAATCCGGAACACTAAGACAGGGGAGAAGGGCGTGTTTGTTGCGGGCAATCTTTCGTTGATCGAAGGTAAGAAGAGAGATATAATTTTAGATTTGGAAATGAAATACAAGCAGCATCATCATTAAAATGAACTGTTGATTAACACAAAGCCTGGGATTTCCCGGGCTTTGTTTGTTTTATGTCCTTTTTAAATTCGGATTCTAAATGACATAATAACTTCCTTACATTTGTATAGTTAAAATTTATAACATGACCCTAGTTCAATTAGAATACATAATTGCCGTTGATACCTATAGAAGCTTTGTAGCTGCTGCTGAAAAATGTTTTGTCACCCAACCGACCTTGAGCATGCAGATCCAAAAATTAGAAGAATCATTAGGTGTCAAGATTTTTGATAGGAGTAGGCAGCCTGTTGTACCCACTGAGATTGGGGAAAAGATTATTGAGCAGGCTCGCACCGTATTGACCGAGAGCAAGAAGATCTCCGAGATCCTACAAGCAGAAAGAGGGGAATTGGCGGGGGATTTGAAAATAGGGGTCATTCCTACGGTTGCTCCTTATTTATTGCCCAATGTGATTTCGAACTTTATGAAGAAGTACAACAAATTGAAGTTGCAGATCTGGGAGTATACAACTGAGCAAATCATCCAGGAATTAAAGATCGGCACATTAGATTGTGGAATCCTTTCCACTCCATTGCATGATCCGAGCATTCAGGAAATTCCCTTATTTTACGAAACCTTTGTGGCTTATGTATCGGATAAGAGTTCCGTTTATGAGAAGAAGATTATCAATATCGAGGATATATCGAGTGAAAAGCTTTGGTTATTGAATGAAGGACATTGTATGCGTGGGCAGGTATTGAATATTTGTAATTACAAACATAATCAGTCCAAAGAGGGAACGTTTGATTATAATACGGGAAGTGTGGAAACCTTGAAACGGATGGTTGACCTCAATGGAGGATTGACGATCCTGCCGGAGATGAGCATTTCCAATTATGACGAAGATCAATTGGCGCATGTGCGTTATTTCCGTAATCCTGAACCGGTCAGGGAGATCAGTTTGGTGACTCCACAGAACTATGTCAAGAAACATGCAATCAATATGTTGAAGAATGAGATCCTGAATATTGTTCCGGAAAAATTCAAGACAAAACGTAAAAAAGAAGTAATGGGCTTTTCAATATAAAAGCCCAATTTTTTTTATTGTTTCATGGCGAGCAGTTTGCTCACATATTTACCAAGAATATCAAATTCTAGATTTACGGTAGAACCAAGCTCTATTGTTTTGAGATTGGTATGGTCCAGTGTATAAGGGATGATGGCTACAGAAAAGCTGTTCTTTCCAGAGTTCACGACAGTTAGGCTGATACCATTAACGGTAATTGATCCCTTTTCTACCGTGATGTTGTTCAAAGCAGCATCATATTCAAAAGTATACACGACACTTCCTTCCTGGGGATCTACTGCAGTACAGACGGCGGTTTGATCCACATGGCCTTGAACAATATGTCCATCTAAGCGTCCATCCACTTTAACACATCTTTCCAGATTCACGATATCCCCAACTTTGAGTTTTCCTAGATTGCTTTTTTCAAGCGTTTCATGGATGGCTGTAACTTGATGGGTATTTTCTTCGATACCGACTACAGTTAAACATACGCCATTGTGGGAAACACTTTGGTCAATTTTAAGGTCGGGGGAGATAGGTGATTCGATGAAATAATGGATATTGCTCTGTTCCAACTCAATTTTCTTAACCGTTCCTAAAGTTTCTATAATGCCTGTAAACATATTTTTGAATGTTTTTTTCAAATATAATATAAACAATTTTCTTCCTAAACGGGCAGGGTATAAAAATTATTTTAAAAAAGATTTGCAAATGTGTAAAATGTACACTATCTTTGTGGTATCATAATTTAGGTTTATAATTGGTTATTAAAGGTTTTCATTCTCCCCGTTTGAAAACCTTTATTTTTTTAATTTTATTCTTCTGATTTCCAACAAGTTAAATATTTTATACACAAGAATAGGACTTAAATCCATTAATAAATTTGGAATTTATATAAGTAAATCTCTATCTTTGTCTTAGGTTTAGGTTGATTACCTCATAAAAGAGGTTATTTTTTAAAGCTTGAGCAGTCGCCCGATTGACTCAAGCTTTATTTTTTTTTAGGCCCTTTCGAACCAAAAATTCCCACATATCTGTAGCTTGATTTTTCTCACGACGATAATTTAAATGATAGCAATATTTATTTAAAGTAGAATGCGCGCATATTATTTTATATAAGCGCGCATTCTTTTAATATTTATGCAAAAAAGTCGTTATAACGTCTATTTCTTAATCAACTTTAAATTTATCTTTTTTTGCTACAAAAGACAGGTATAAATACCCGCAAGTACCTGATATTAATGATCCTATGAGGACTGCGAATTTAGCTTCTTCAATAAATAGGGGATCCTTGAAGGAAAGCATAGAGATGAAAATAGACATAGTAAAACCGATACCGCCTAACATACCGACTCCGATCATGTGTTTCCAGCCGGCCATATCGGGAAGATTGGCCAATTTGGTTTTTACGCAGATCCAAGTGGTTAGGTAGATTCCGATGGTTTTTCCGAAGAATAGGCCTAGGATAATCCCTAATCCAAGCGGAGTCTGTAGTCCGTGTACCATTTCACTATGTATGCTAATGTTGGTGTTGACCAATGCAAAAAGAGGAATAATGATAAAATTTACTGGGTTTGCCAACGCATGTTCCAATTTTTCCAACGGGGATTCTGTTGCATCTGGGGTTGTAGGCAAGGTCATGGCAACCAATACCCCGGCAATGGTAGCATGGATTCCGGAGTGATGGATAAAGTACCAAATAAATAAGCCTGGAATAATATAAGCCCAGATGTTTTTTACACCAGTTCGATTGAAAACAACCAATAAGCCGGTGATGCCTGCTGCATACAACAGATAGGTATAATGTAATTCCGTAGAATAGAAGATGGCGATTACCAAAATAGCCAAGAGGTCATCCACAATGGCCAATGCGGCTAAGAATATTTTTAGACTGGGTGGAACTCTTTTATCCAAAAGGGAGATTATTGCCAATGCAAAGGCGATATCCGTTGCCATGGGTATTCCCCAACCGTGGTGTGAAGCTTGATCATGATTGAAAATGGTGTAGATTAAGGCAGGGACTATAGCTCCACCTACAGCTGCCAAAATAGGCAGGATTGCATTTTTTGGAGAGGACAGCTCGCCTTCCACCAATTCCCTTTTGATTTCAAGACCTACCAATAAGAAGAAAATGGCCATTAAGCCATCATCAATCCATTGCTTGATGCTATACCGTAACTGGATGGTTTCATTTTCGAAACCTAATTTAACTTGTAAAAGTTCATTGAAAGCGTTAGAAGCGGAGGTGTTTGCAATGATCAAGGAGATCACGACGCATAAAAAGAGTAGAATACCGCCGGATGTATTCGAGGAGAAAAACTTCTTGAATACCGACAGATTAATTTTGTCAGTCATTTGAATTCTGTTTGAATTTTATTACAGCGATGGTAAAGGTATAAAAAATTTAAAAGCCCTTCTTAAAATTAACTTTCAGAAGGGCTTTTAAAATGTATCTTTTTGGTTGCTAACTTTTGTATCGGAACCATTTAATAAGTTCTTTAAAGCTGGCTTTCTTACCGTACATCAAAATACCGATCCGATATATCCTTGCGGCAACCCAGGTCGTAAATATAAATCCAGCAACGAGCAGGATAAAGGATACGATGATCTGCCAAGTAGGGACCCCGAATGGAATCCTAACGAGCATGGCAATCGGCGAGGTTAATGGAATAAAGCTTAACCAAGTGGCAATTGGGCCATGGGGATTGTTGACCAAGACTCCAAAAGAAAGGATATAAGCCAATAACAATGGCGTGGTAATAGGCATGGTAAACTGGTTGGCCTCGGTTTCATTATCGACAGCTGAACCAACGGCAGCAAACAGCGCACTATAAAGCATGTATCCTCCAATAAAGAACAGGAAGAACGTAATCAATAATTCAGGGATATTGACAGCATCCATTGCCGTGCTGATTTCAGTGATAATGGAGTTATTGTCCATTTGCATTTCTGCCCCTTGCGGAGCGTTCTGCATCATTTCCTTTTGAAAATCAGATTTATCGATCAAGGTATTGGAAGCAATGCTGATCAGACCAAAGCTTAAAATGATCCAAAGTACAAATTGAGTGATGCCGACCAAACCAATGCCGATAATCTTTCCCATCATCAATTGGAAGGGTTTAACGGATGAGATGATGACTTCAATGATCCGGTTTGATTTCTCCTCAATAATACCACGCATGACTTGAGCGCCATATAAGAATAAGGATAGGTAGATCAGTACCGATAAGGCCATGGCAATTCCCATAGCGATTCGCGTATCGCTGTCTTTCGCTTCGCCTGAGGATGTTATTTCCTTGGCAGCAGTATTGATCTTGGTATCGATGCTTTTAATCTTGGAGGCATCTATATTCAGTTCCTTGTATTGATATTCCAGCAATATGTCTTCCAATTGGGATTCCACAGCGGCTTTAGTGCCAATATTCGGCTTGCCAGAAGAAAGGAATTCAATATGGTGTGATTGATAGAAGTCTTCTGGGATCATGAGGATATTGGTGTTTCCATCGAGGTCCTTGATTTCTTGGATCTGTTGGTTCAGCTCTTGGGTAGATTGGGTAAAAGTAATCTGTTCGGTATTCTTTAGCAGGACACCTACTTCTTTGCTGTTATCGACCACATAGATCAAAGCTTTGGAATCTTCAAAGCTCTTTTTTGTCAAAAAGAATACTCCAACGTACATGCCAATAAAAAACAGGGGCACCAGAAAAGTAGTGAGCAGGAAGGATTTTTTCTTAACCCTGCTTAAATATTCTCTTTGTATGATTAATAAAATCTTGTTCATATACTTTTCGGCAGTTAGTTGGTTACTTTATCAATAAAGATATCATGCATGGACGGGATGATCTCAAAGATCTGTTGGATTTCAATTTGCGGAATCAAATGGGTCAAAACATCGTTTAAAGATTTGTCTTGAGGAATTTGGATCGTTAGGGCATTATTGCCATTCGACTCATTTTCCATGATTTGCCATAAATTGTGATCGAGTTGGATCGCCGCTGTTTCAGGTTTCAAGCTATATTCGATCTTATAGGTTTGATTTCTATAATTATTTTTGATTTCCTTTACAGAACCTTCCAGGATAACCTTGGATTTGTTCAGTAGGGCAATATTATCACATAAGGCCTCTACAGACTCCATGCGGTGTGTAGAATAAATAATGGTAGCTCCCTTTTTGTTGAGTTCAAGGATTTCATCTTGGATAACCTGTGCATTGACAGGGTCAAATCCGGAGAAAGGTTCATCGAGGATAATCAAGTCGGGTTCATGTAGGACGGTTGCCACAAATTGTACTTTCTGTTGCATACCTTTGCTCAAATCTTCAACTTTTTTGTCCCACCAGCTTTCGATTTTCAGTTTTTCGAACCAATATTTGATCTTTTCCTTTGCGTCGTTTTTGCTAAGGCCTTTCAATTGGGCGAGGTAGATCATCTGATCACCGATCAGCATTTTCTTATAAAGTCCGCGTTCTTCAGGGAGGTAGCCAATTCTGCCGATGTGTGAAGAGTTCAACGGTTGTCCGTCGAACAGGATCTGTCCGGCATCAGGTGCTGTAATTTGATTTATGATACGGATAAGCGATGTTTTTCCGGCACCATTGGGTCCTAAAAGGCCAAAGATTTTTCCGCTAGGTACATGGATAGAGACATCGTCTAATGCTTTATGATTGGCATATTGCTTAACAATATTCTTAATTTCGAGCATATATATGGATTTGTTGATGAAATTATGAATTTTTCTTGAATTGAATGCGGTCTAGGTATTATTCTGATAAGAAATAAAAGCGTTTTTAATCGTACCTTTGCCTTATGAATATCAATCGAGCAGAATTCTTAACCAGTAATACAGATGTCAATAAGCTTCCTGAGGCAAATAAAGCGGAGTACGCCTTTATTGGCCGTTCGAATGTAGGGAAGTCTTCTTTGATCAATGCAATCACCCGTAGGAAGGGCTTGGCTAAAACTTCACAAAAACCGGGTAAAACCCAGTTGATCAACCATTTTATCATTAATGATGAGTGGTATCTGGTCGATTTACCAGGCTATGGATTTGCGCAGACTTCGAAGAAGAACCGTGCAACTTGGGAGAAATTCATCCGTGAATATTTGACTAAACGGGAAAATTTGCAATGTGTATTTGTCCTGATCGACAGTAGACATGAACCTCAGAAAATAGATCTAGATTTTTGTTATTGGTTAGGGGAGCAGGGTATTCCATTCTTTTTGTTATTCACGAAAGCGGATAAGCATTCCGGAGTGAAGGCGGACCAGAATATTGCCAAGTTCAGAAAGGCATTGAAAGTTTGGTTTGAGGAAGTGCCTCCACATATCTTGACTTCTTCAGAAACAAAATTAGGTTGTGAAGCAGTATTGCAGACCATAGGTGAAATCAATAATAACTTTGTTTCTCCACTTAGCTAGTTTATGAAAAAATATATGTCCTTGGTGCTTTTTGCACACAGTATATTTGCTCTTCCTTTTGCTATCATCGGTTTTTTCTTGGCTATACATACTACAGATTATCAATTTGAATGGAAGTTGTTTCTATTGATGTTGGTCTGTATGGTTACGGCAAGGAATGCTGCGATGGCATTTAACAGGTATTTGGATCGAGATATCGATGCATTGAATCCGCGGACTGCAGTTCGTGATATTCCGGCAGGTCGGATCAGTCCGAAGCAGGCCTTATTATTTACGATCATCAACTGTATCGTTTTTATGGTAGCCTGTTATTTTATCAACTTCATGTGTTTTGTGCTATCACCTGTGGCCTTATTCGTGATTCTGTTCTATTCCTATATGAAAAGAATATCTCCTTTATGTCATATTGTTTTGGGGATAGGATTGGGCTTGGCTCCAGTTGGTGCTTATTTAGCCGTTACAGGTGAATTCAATATCGTACCGATTTTTTATGGTTTGGCAGTATTGACATGGGTCAGTGGCTTTGACATTATTTATGCCTTGCAGGATGAGGAATTTGACAAAGCAAATGGCTTGAATTCAATTCCAGCGAATTTTGGAGGAAAGACAGCATTGAGGATTTCTGAAGTGCTTCATGTTCTGTCCTTTATATTTGTGCTTCTCCCGGTCTTATTCATGCCAGTCGGTATCTTATATTATATAGGTGTTGCATTTTATGCGGCATTATTAATTTATCAGCATCGAATCGTGAGTCCAACAGATTTAAGTAGAGTAGACCGTGCATTTATGACCACCAACGGGGTTGCCTCGGTAGTTTTTGCCGTGTTTTATTTACTGGATATTTGGGTTAATTGATAAATGATTGTACTCACTTTTTTGCCATTGGGGATAAAAAAGAATTTGCATTCCATTTTGAAATCGTTTTCTTTGCATCAAATCAAAGAATTTAAATGGCAAAAAATTTATTGATAGTCGAGTCACCCGCAAAGGCTAAAACAATAGAAGGATATTTAGGCAAAGATTTTTTAGTAAAATCCAGTTATGGTCACATCCGTGATTTGGTGAAAACCGATGATGCGATTGATACGGAAGACAATTTCAAACAGAAGTATGAAGTTCCGTCGGATAAAAAAGCTTTGGTCAGTGAGTTAAAGAAGTTGGCGAAATCTGCAGAGACAGTATGGTTAGCGTCCGATGAGGACCGTGAGGGGGAAGCCATTTCCTGGCACTTATTCGAGACCTTGGGTTTGAAGGACGATAAAACTAAGCGTATCGTTTTCCATGAGATTACCAAGCCGGCCATTTTAAAAGCGATAGAGTCACCAAGAAAGATAGATTTTAACCTGGTTAATGCACAGCAAGCACGCCGCGTATTGGATAGGTTAGTAGGTTTTGAATTGTCTCCGGTTTTATGGAGAAAGGTAAAGCCATCACTTTCAGCGGGTAGGGTTCAATCTGTAGCGGTTCGATTAATTGTTGAGCGCGAAAGAGATATCAATAAATTTAATGCAGAAGCGGCATTTAAGGTAGTTGCCATTTTTAATACCGGCAATGCTAAAGACCGTTTCAAAGCGGAATTGCCGCAAAGGTTTTCAACCGTTGAGGAAGCGAATCAGTTCCTGAACGATTGTGCAAAGGCTGCATTCCAAATCAAGAGTTTAGAAACCAAACCATCTAAACGTACTCCATCAGCACCTTTTACGACTTCGACCTTGCAACAAGAGGCAAGTAGAAAGTTAGGTTTTTCAGTTGCCCGGACCATGCAGGTTGCTCAACGTCTATATGAGGCTGGACGTATTACCTATATGCGTACCGACTCGGTAAACTTATCTGACACAGCATTACAAGGCGCACAGGCAGAGATTATCAATGCCTATGGAGAGAAATACCATAAATTACGCCAATACCGTACAAAGAGTGCCGGGGCACAAGAGGCTCACGAAGCTATTCGTCCTACGTACTTCAATGATCATACGATTGATGGCGATAATTCGGAAAAAAGATTATATGAGCTGATCTGGAAGCGTTCAATCGCATCACAGATGAGTGAGGCTGAATTTGAAAAAACTACCGCTAAGATCTCGATTTCTACTAGGTCAGAAGATTTAGTGGCAACAGGAGAGATCATGAAATTTGATGGTTTCTTGAAAGTATATTTTGAATCTTCAGATGATGACAATGATGAAATCGATCTGGATAATTCAGACAATGCCATCCTTCCACCACTAAGTAAAGGGCAAGAGCTGAATCTAGAGATCATGCATGCGACGGAAAGGTTTTCGAGACCACCGGCAAGGTTTACAGAAGCTTCATTGGTTAAGAAATTGGAAGAATTGGGTATCGGTCGTCCTTCGACGTATGCACCTACTATTTCGACCATTCAAAACCGTGGATATGTTGTCAAAGAAGACCGTGATGGAAAGGAAAGAGCTTATAAAGTACTTACCTTAAATGGCGGACAGGTGACTTCACAGACTAAAACTGAAATAACCGGAGCGGAGCGCAATAAGATGTTCCCCACAGACATCGGTGTTTTGGTGAATGATTTCTTGGTACAACATTTCAAAGGAATCGTGGATTATCATTTTACTGCTAAGGTAGAAAAGGAATTTGACGAGATTGCACAGGGCTTCAAAGAATGGACTGATATGCTTTCCAATTTCTATGGGCCATTCCATTCGGAAGTACAAAATACATTAGATAATGCTGATCGTGCTACGCATGAACGTGAATTAGGAGTAGATCCTGTAACAGGAAAGCCGATTTCGGTTCGTGTAGGTCGTTTTGGGCCATTGGTTCAGATTGGAACGGCAGATGATGAAGAAAAACCAGTATTTGCTTCCCTACGTAAAGGACAGATGATTGAGACCATTACTTTGGAAGAAGCATTGGAATTGTTCAAACTGCCTAAAAAAGTTGGAGAATTTGAAGGGAAAGAGATGACGGTAGCTATCGGTCGTTTTGGACCATATATTCGCCATAACAGCAGCTTCTATTCATTACCTAAAGGTTTGGATCCTTTGGATGTAGAGCAAGATCAAGCTATTCAGATCATTGAGGAGAAACGTCAGAAAGATAAAGATAAGATCATCAAGATTTTTGATGAAAATCCGGAAGCGAAGATTGAAAATGGCCGTTGGGGACCTTTTGTTCGTTTTGGAAAGCAAAACCTCAAAATCCCTAAAGGTGTTGAAGTTGAGAAGATCACTTATGCGGACGTACTGAAATGGGCTGAGGAAGATAGCAAATCGCCTTCGGCAAAAAAAGCCGCACGAGCAACGAAAGCGACTAAAACGACTACTAAAAAGACGACTACTAAAAAAGCTACGGCTAAAAAGAAATAGGATAAAATGAAGAAGGATCTACCTTTAAATATAGTTGAAGATATCTCAGTTGCCGTTGTTCTGGAAGCTGAATCTCCGACTACAAAGGTTTGGAATGTTTATTTGATCAATGAAAAAAATACTGCCATTCAAAATGTGCTAGTATCCTCTAAAGGGTATGGCATAAAGGATGGCAAGGATGTGAAAACGACCATTCTGAGGCATTTCATCGGTGACATGGATGCCAAGACTTCTCAAAAGATCGAAGCGATCGATCCGCAGGTTTTCGGGCTGACCAATGAATATTGGTTGAGTTATTATATGGACGGTACTATTTATGATAAGAAATACGTTTTCTTACCAGAGAGTATTGTTGATGAGAATCTGATTAAGATTCCATTGGTAAATAAACCCGGTGTAATGATTGGAGGAACCAACTAATGGTTATGAAGAATTTTGTAATTGCTATTGATGGTTTTTCATCATGCGGAAAGAGTACAGTGGCAAAGGCATTGGCGAAAGAATTGAATTTTGTTTTTATTGACAGTGGAGCAATGTACAGGGCAGTAACCTTGTATATTCAACAGAACCAAATCGATATCAACGATGAACAAGCCGTTTCCACTGCTTTAGAGAATATCCATATTGATTTTATACCTAATCCTGAAAAAACACAGATCTTATTGAATGGCACAGACGTATCAGACGCGATCAGAACGATGGAAGTATCGGAATATGTCTCTGAGGTAAGTGCATTGAAGGCTGTCCGTAAGGCTATGGTGAAGCAGCAGCAGGATTTGGGCATGAAGAGGAACATTGTGATGGATGGTCGAGATATAGGCACCACCGTTTTCCCGAATGCAGATCTCAAGATCTTTATGACGGCAAGCCCACAAGTGAGAGCCGAGCGTAGATTTGCAGAATTGTCTGCAAAAGGTGAGGTTTTGACGATGGAAGAAGTGAAAGAAAACCTATCGCATCGCGATCATATTGATAGCACAAGGGAGGAGAGCCCGTTGAGACAGGCAGAAGATGCAGTGGTGTTGGATAATTCAGAATTGAACCAAGTTGAGCAATTGAATTTCGTGATTCAATTGGTAAAAGATAGAATCGCATTGCCGCAATCCTAAGGGAAAGATATTAAAAGAAAAAGGCCTCAATTTGAGGCCTTTTCTATTATTTCATATTATCGATTTCTTGTTGTTGTTTCAACTGATCGATATTGTTTTTACTTCCAAAATCATCTGTTTTCTCTTGGAAGGAATTGAGGATCTCCAGAATAGCTTCAGAGTTATCAGCAGTTCGTTGATAGATATCAGGAATTTTGCTTTCGATAGTTTTATCACCTAACTCTATATTGTCAATTTCAACTTTTGCGATTTTTTCTAAAACAGCCTGTTGGCTATTTCTAATGTCCTCTAATTCTCTGGATATTTTCTCCATTAATTCGAATTTCTTTAATTTATCCATATATATTATTCATTAGTTTCTACTATTATAAACGCCAAAGATTGTAAATTGTTGTATATTTTTTATAAGTAACTGGTTTGCTGATAATTAATAAGTGTTATTTATGCGATTATTAAGATAAGATGTTGGAGAAATTAAAAAGGTCGCTAGATAAAATAGCGACCTTTGAAAATGTTATGGGGATAAACTTAGATTGTTCTTCCCGGGTATTCTTCTAGACCTTTTTCTAAGCAAGTTAGTGCTTTTTTAAGGTCGTCTTGGTTTAATACATAAGCCAAACGCACTTCGTTTGAACCGGCACCTGGAGTAGAGTAGAATCCAGTTGCTGGGGCCATCATCACCGTTTCATTGTTGTAAGAGAATTTCTCCAACATCCATTGGCAGAAATTGTCTGCATTATCAATTGGCAATTTTGCGATTACGTAGAATGCACCACCTGGGTTAGGGCAGAAGACCCCATCTATTTTATTAAGTCCTTCTACCAATGTATCCCTTCTCGCGGTATACTCTTTAGAAACTGCTTCAAAATAACTGTCAGGAGTATCTACTGCAGCTTCTCCAGCGATCTGGCCTTCTAAAGAAGGGCTCAGTCTTGCTTGAGCAAATTTTAATGCTGTCAGGTATAATTCCCTGTTTTTGGTAATGATACATCCAATTCTTGCTCCACAAGCTGAATAACGTTTAGAAACGGTATCAAATACCACCACGTTTTGCTCTAGACCTTCTAATTGCATTGGGGAGATGAATTCGCGACCATCATAACAAAACTCTCTATAAGCTTCGTCTGAGAACAGATAAAGGTCAT
Source organism: Sphingobacterium sp. BS-2 (assembly GCF_046161205.1). NCBI lineage: Bacteria > Pseudomonadati > Bacteroidota > Sphingobacteriia > Sphingobacteriales > Sphingobacteriaceae > Sphingobacterium > Sphingobacterium sp. BS-2. The sequence continues at coordinate 182,172 of NZ_JBIXGO010000020.1, read as the reverse complement.
GTTTCAAACAAAGTTCTTTCAAAGCTTCTAATTCTTCCCTAGAATAGAGGTAACCTGTTGGGTTGTTTGGATTACAGATGGCGATAGCTTTAGTTTTTTCGGTGATTACTTTTTCGAAATCAGCAATAGACGGTAAAGCGAAGCCATTGTCAATAACGGACATGATGGGTTTAACGACGATATCAGCCGAACAAGCGAAACCATTATAGTTTGCATAGAAAGGTTCAGGAATGATAACTTCTTCACCTGGGTTAAGGCAAGCTTGCATGGCAATGGTAATAGCTTCAGAGCCACCATTGGTCACTAATATATCGTTGGGAGTGATGTTATAATGGATTTTATTATAATACTCAGCCAATTTTGTTCTGTAAGATAAAGTTCCTTCAGAAGGGGTATAAGCCCAAACTTTAAAATCAATGTTTTTTAAAGCATTCAACATGATTTCAGGCGTTTCAATATCAGGCTGACCTATATTCAAATGGTAAATTTTCTTTCCATCTTTTTTGGCCTGATCGGCAAATGGAGTTAGTTTTCTAATAGGCGATGCAGGCATGTTGGTGCCCTTTTGAGAAATAGTTGGCATTATAATTCTATTATGTTTTTAATCTTTACAAAAATACAAATAAAACTGAGCTTGTCCTTAAAAAAAGAAAGCCGCCCTGTTTAGGACGGCTTTTAAAAATTCTCTATACTATTCCAAAAATGTTTCGTTTTGGAATTATATTTCCCTTACTCCACGATACCTTTGATGGTTAGTGTTTTAACAGGGGTTTTTGTATTTGATTTTACAATAAATGACTTTGTAAAAGGACCTTTTGCAGCTGCATTGAAGGTAACTTTAATAGTACCTGCTTCACCTGGTTTAACAGGAGTTTTGGTAAATTCCGCTACTGAACATCCGCAAGTGGGTTGTACATCTGAAATAATGATTGGTTCATCTCCCGAATTGCTGAATTTATATTCATGGGAAACCGGTTTATTCAAAGGAATCTTTCCGAAGTCATGGGTTTCTTTGTCAAATTTAAATTCTGCAGCAAACATTCCCATCGCAGTCAAACTAATAAATGCAATCAATACTGCACATATACTTGTAATCTTTTTCATTGTTTCAATTTTTTCGTTGCTTTAATCAATCAAATCTAAGACCATTTTTATAAGAATACGATTCTTTAATGAAATTTTGAAATAATTCCACAAGAATATTACAATCTTGATATTAGATAATGCCTTCTTTTAAAATGTCTTGCAGATGGATAATGCCCGCATATTTTCCTTCAGCTGTAACCACTAATTGTGAGATACTGTTCTGTCGCATGAGGTGGAGTGCATTTGCAGCCAATTCTGTTTTGTCGATTGTCTTCGGGTTTAAAGACATGATATCTTTCGCCTGCAAACCGGATACATCCTCGTATTTGCCCAGCATCCTCCGGATATCACCATCAGTTATGATTCCCAAAATCTTTTCATCTTCGATGACTACCGTAGCGCCAAGTCTATATTCAGTAATACTGATCAATACGGAGCGGATGCTCGCATCTGCGTTAACCATTGGGATTCCGTTATGATCGGAAAGATCGCTTACTTTTAAATAAAGCTGTTTTCCTAAAGCTCCTCCTGGATGATATTTAGCAAAGTCTTGATCGGTGAATTGTCTTTTGGTTTGAAGGCAGACAGCAATGGCATCGCCCATCGCTAGCTGTACCGTAGTACTGGTTGTCGGAGCAAGATTATTCGGACAAGCCTCTCGAGTAATACTGGTATCAAGAATATAATCCGCTTGCTCAGCTAAGAAAGATTCATGATTTCCAACCATGGCTACCAGAATATTCCCAGTTTGCTTTAAGTATGGAACTAAAACTTTGATTTCTGGTGTATTCCCACTTTTGGAAATCGCGATGATCAGGTCATCCTTCTGAATAATTCCGAGGTCACCATGGATGGCGTCTGCGGCATGCATAAATATTGCAGGCGTTCCGGTGGAATTTAGGGTAGCGACAATTTTTTGAGCGATGATTGCACTTTTTCCGATTCCGGTCAATATTACTCTTCCTTTAAGTGTCAAAATCTTCTCAATAACCTCTACAAAATCGTTGTCGATTTTTTCGGATAGAGCCAATACGTTAGCGGCTTCAAGTTCAAATGTGCTCTGTGCCAACGATTTGATATCTATATTGTTTTTCACGTAATATTTCCTTAATTTTATATATAAATATGATGTGTTCGCTACAAAAATACATTATTTAGCACGTATTATTCATACCGTTATTACATCTATTTATTTTGCATAGTCAATGGAAATAGAAAAATCACTTTTCGACAATCTTCAAGATTTTTTTGGGTTCGACACTTTTAAAGGCGATCAAGAAGCAATTATTACCAATGTTCTGAATAGGAAGGATACATTTGTGATAATGCCTACAGGTGGCGGAAAATCAATCTGTTATCAGTTGCCTGCTTTGATGAGCGAGGGGACAGCAATTGTTATTTCTCCGCTTATTGCTTTGATGAAGAATCAGGTCGACCAAGTTCGCGCTTTTGGAGGCAGAGACAGCATCGCTCACTTTTTGAACTCCTCCCTTACCAAGAACGAAATTCAACGTGTCAAGCAGGATGTACAAGATGGTAAAACCAAGCTTTTGTATGTCGCTCCTGAATCTTTAGCCAAAGAGGAAAATGTTAACTTTTTAAGAAGTATAACAGTTTCATTTGTGGCTGTTGATGAGGCACACTGTATTTCAGAATGGGGGCACGATTTTAGGCCGGAATATCGCAAGATCCGTCAGGTAATCAATGAAATTGGGGAGGATATCCCAATTATTGCATTGACTGCCACCGCTACCCCAAAGGTACAGTCTGATATCCGTAAGAACCTTCAAATGAATGATGCGACTTTATTTAAGTCTTCGTTCAACCGTACAAACCTGTACTATGAGGTGAGGCCTAAGGAAGATGTAATCAAGCAGATTGTCCGTTTTATTAAAAGTAATGCCGGAAAAGCCGGTATTGTGTACTGTCTAAGCCGCAAGAAGGTAGAAGAGATTGCTGAGGTATTAAATATCAACGGCATTAAAGCGCTTCCTTATCATGCTGGATTGGATGCCAAGACCCGCGCTGATACTCAGGATAAGTTTTTGATGGAAGATATCGAAGTAATCGTTGCAACGATTGCTTTTGGAATGGGCATCGATAAACCTGATGTCCGTTATGTCATCCACCATGATATCCCTAAATCGATGGAAGGTTATTACCAGGAAACTGGTCGTGCTGGACGTGATGGTGGGGAAGGCTATTGTTTGGCTTTTTACTCCGAGAAAGATGTTGAAAAGCTGACTAAGTTTATGAAAGATAAGCCGGTTTCTGAAAAGGAAATTGGTACCCAAATATTGAAGGAAGTGATTGATTATTCTGAATCGGCAGTTTGTCGCAGAAAGCAGATCCTTCATTATTTCGGTGAGAAGTTTGATGATACTGGATGTAATTCCATGTGTGATAATTGTCGCTCAGCAAAAACTTATTTTGATGCGGAGGAACCATTATTGACCGTGTTGAATTTTATCAAAGAGGAGGGGGATAAGTTTGATGATCAACATATTATCAATGTCTTGATTGGTCAAAACAATCAGCCTATCTCAAAATATAAACATGATACCCATGCCTTATTTGGTTCAGGGAAGGAGCAAGGGGTTAATTTCTGGAACTCATTGATCCGTCAGGCTGAATTGGCAGATTTTATCAAGAAGGATATTGACCATTATGGTCTGCTACAGTTGACTCCAGCAGGAAACAAATACATCAATAATCCGTATCCATTGAAGTTTATATTAAATAAACCGATGGAAATGTCTAAATCAGATTCTTCTGAAGAAGGTTCGGGACAGACTGGGGCATTAGATGCAGAGCTTCTTAAAATGTTAAAAGATCTTAGGAAGAAGATCGCAAAGCAGAAATCACTGCCTCCATTTGTTATTTTCCAGGATCCGTCGTTGGATGAAATGTGTACCCATTATCCGGTTAGCATTGATGAACTGAAGCAAATCCAAGGGGTCGGTTCAGGGAAAGCCATCAAGTTTGGCGCTCCATTCGTAGAACTGATCAAGAAGTATGTGGAAGATAACGATATTGATAGGCCTCAGGATCTGGTGATCAAGAGTACGGCCAATAAATCAGCTTTGAAGGTTTCCATTATCCAGAATATCGATAGAAAGATTTCCTTGGAGGATATAGCATCATCAAAAGGTATCAGTTATGAGGATCTTTTGCGTGAGGTGGAGTCTATCGTAAATTCAGGCACCAAATTAAATATTGGTTATTTTGTGGATGAAATGATTGATCAGGATCGACAAGATGAGGTCTACGATTATTTTAAAACAGCTGAGAATGATGCCATTGAAACTGCATTGGATGAATTGGGCGAGGAGGATTATTCCTTTGAGGACATCCAGTTGATGCGCATCAAATTTATGTCGGAACTAGGTAATTAAAAATTATATGATTAATACATATTTGCCAGAAATCAAAAATGGCAACTCTTCTTCTTTCTTCTTGATGGCAGGACCATGTGCCATCGAAGGTGAAGAAATCGCTTTACGTATTGCGGATAAAATCGTTAATATCACTGATAAACTAAACATCCCATATATTTTCAAGGGGTCTTACCGTAAAGCAAATCGTTCTAAAGGAAATTCTTTTACTGGGATTGGGGATGAAAAAGCATTGAAAGTGTTGGAAAAAGTAGGGAAGACTTTTGGAATACCTACAGTGACTGATATCCACGAAAGCCATGAAGCTGCAATGGCTGCTGCTTATGTGGATGTGCTGCAGATTCCAGCATTCCTATGTAGACAGACGGATCTTTTGATCGCAGCTGCTGAGACTGGAAAAGTGGTAAACATCAAAAAAGGACAATTCCTTTCTGCGGAGTCGATGAAATTTGCTGTTGAGAAGGTCCAAGATGCTGGAAACCCTAAGGTCATTCTAACTGATCGTGGTAATACTTTCGGATATCAGGACTTGATCGTAGATTATAGGGGATTACCAGTCATGAAATCCTTTAATGTTCCTACGGTAATGGACTGTACGCATTCCTTGCAACAGCCAAACCAGAGTTCAGGAGTGACTGGCGGTAAACCGGAGTTAATCGAGACCATCGCCAAGGCTGCCATAGCTGTTGGTGCTGATGGACTGTTTATTGAAACCCATCCTGACCCTGCAAATGCCAAATCTGATGGCGCAAATATGCTCCACCTAGATCTGTTAGAAGATCTGTTGGTGAAATTGCAAAGAATTAGGGAAGCGATTCTTTAAGACATAAAAAAAGCTGGTTTATTCAAACCAGCTTTTTTATGTCTTAGATTTTAGATATGAGATTTTAGATTTGAGTATTGAGATAGTAGAAAGTCTATTCAACTTAATATCTCATGTCTCATATCTCACATCTCACATCCATTATTCAAAATACTCTTTAATTCTCTCAAAGAATGATTTTTCGCTTTTACCAGGTTGTGGTTTGAAGTTAGCGGAGTTCTTAAGTTTCTCTAAAAGTTCTTTTTCTTCTTTGGAAACTGTTTTTGGAGTCCATACATTCACATAAACCAACTGATCACCTTTGTGGTATGAATTTACTTCTGGAAGGCCTTTTCCTTTTAAACGAAGGATCTTGCCGCCTTGGGTTCCTGGTTCGATCTTGATCTTTGCTTTGCCATCTATGGTCGGTATTTCTACGCTAGTACCTAGTGCAGCATCCGCAAAATTGATATATAGATCATAGATCACATTGATGCCATCGCGTTTCAGAGTTTCGTGAGGAACTTCTTCAACCAAGATGATCAAATCTCCAGGGATTCCACCACGAGGGGCAGCATTACCTTTTCCACTCATGGACAATTGCATGCCTTCGCTCACACCTGCTGGAATATTGATTGAAATGGTTTCTTCACCACGAACTAGGCCTTCACCTTTACATGAAGTACATTTTGCAGTGATTTCAACGCCTTCACCATTACAGGTAGGGCAGGTGCTAGTGGTTTGCATCTGACCAAGGATAGTGTTGGTCACACGTCTTACAGAACCCGAACCACCACAGGTATTACAGGTATGGTAAGAGTTTTTGTCTTTGGCACCAGTACCATCACAGGTATTACATTTCACCTGTTTGTTTACTTTTACCTTTTTCTCAACTCCTTTAGCAATTTCTTCTAGGGTAAGTTTGACTTTGATTCTCAGGTTGGTTCCGCGTTGGACGCGACGTCCGCCACGAGTACCACCGCCGCCACCTCCGAAGAAGCTTTCAAACGGATTGCCGCCGCCAAAGATATCTCCAAATTGACTGAAGATGTCGTCCATATTCATGCCGCCACCGCCATATCCAGACGCAGAATTGCCTGCATGTCCGAATTGGTCATAGCGTCTTCTTTTTTCAGGGTTGCTCAGGACTTCATAAGCCTCAGCAGCCTCTTTAAACTTGTCTTCAGCCTCTTTGTCTCCAGGGTTTTTGTCTGGATGGTATTTGATGGCTAGCTTACGATATGATGTTTTTATTTCTGTTACTTCTGCCGTTCTGGTTACACCAAGGACATCGTAATAATCTCTTTTTGACATCTTTTATATTTATTGGCCTACTACTACTTTCGCAAATCTGATTACGTTGTCATTCAAAGTATAACCTTTTTCAATAACATCGATAACCTTGTCTTTTAAATCTGGGGTAGGAGCAGGAATGAGGGTAATGGCTTCTTGGAATTCAGGGTCAAAAGGTTGACCAATAACTTCGATTTCCTTTACGCCAAGTTGTTCCATGGTTTTCTTCAATTTATGGTAAACCAAATCGATGCCTTGTTTCATGGGGTCATCAGCAGGAACATCTTTCATAAAGCTTAGGGATCTGTCGAAATCATCAACTACGGGTAATAATTTTAAGATTACATCTTTACCAGCAGATTGCATTAAATCGATCTTTTCTTTTGCAGTTCTCTTTTTGTAATTGTCAAACTCTGCAACCAAGCGGGCATATTTATCGTTGGATTCGTTTAACTTATTGGTAAGTTCTTCGGTTGCTGCAGAACCTTGCTCTACATTCTCCTCCGAATTGTTCATTTCTGGGTCTTGAATATTCTCGTTCTCGTTTATCATCTCCTAATATCTAGTTTAAGTAACCTTAACATGGCATCCATCAATTTTTTTGCCAACAAAAAAAATCCGACATGCTGTCAGTGTTTACTGGATCCACTAGCAATAATGTCGGATTAAAATGGTATTGTCAGCTATTAGATGCTGACATTGTCATGCAACGCACCATCTGCTGTTTTCAGGATACGTGCAGGCATATTTCTAATAATTTGGTAATCGTGTGTAGCCATTAAGACTGCTGTTCCTGAGGAAGCGATGTCTCTTAATAACAAGACGATTTCTTCGGATGTAGCAGGGTCTAAGTTTCCTGTAGGCTCATCGGCAAGGATGATTTCAGGGTTGTTCAATAGTGCTCTCGCAATAACGACACGTTGTTGCTCACCACCGGAAAGTTCATGAGGCATTTTTTTAAGTTTAGAACGAAGCCCTACTTTTTCCAATACATCAACGATTCTATTCTCGATTTGAGCTTTTTCTTTCCAGCCCGTTGCCTTAAGGGCAAATTCAAGGTTTTTCTCAACGGTACGGTCGTTCAATAAATGGAAGTCCTGAAAAACGATCCCCAATTTACGGCGTAAATAAGGCACATCATTTTCATGAAGTTTTTTCAGGTCAAATCCAGCAATCATTCCCTCGCCATTCGCGATATATAGGTCACCGTAGATTATTTTCAATAAACTACTTTTACCTGAACCAGATTGTCCAATAAGGTATAAAAATTCTCCTTGGGCAATGTCTAAGTTAACATCTGAAAGTACAAGGTGTTTTTGTTGATAGATATCTACATGTTTAAGCTTGATAACCGTATTTGTCTCTCTCATAGTAATTTATAAGTCGATTTTCTTTATTTGGCCAAATGGCAACTCACGAACAACATCCATAATGTATTCAGATTTGTCGCCAAGACCGATTTTTTCCAATGATTTGTCGGGTCTATCCACGCGGAAATAAGCCAAAAGCGTAAATGCATCGTCCCTTAATTGAACATAATCTGGAATTTTTGCTACACCTTTAACCTTAATAACATACATAGTCAAACAAAATTATAATTTTTTACGAATTCACACTCATATAACGACAATAAAAGCTAATTATTGGTTCGCCAATAAAAAGTCTAATGTATTTACATTGTCGGCATAATCATCCAATTCAGGGTATTGGCTCGCGCCAAATGGAAATACAGGGACATCTTTAACCTTCAAATCCATGTCGCTGGTAATACATTGGATCTTATCTTTATGAGCGATAATGTACTTTTCAACTTCCTCCATTGATTTGTAATATTCGAAATGAACAACGGCAAGGGGAGAAGCTAGGCTTTCATCTTCTTTCAACAATAGAAATCCATTGTCAAAATGTTTGTTCTTGTTGATCAAATAGATTGATTTATTGAAATCGTAATTGTTGTTGTATTTTGAGTGATCCTTAATCGGATGAAATGATTCTAGGTTGTCCAAGAGTTTTGCAATATCGTAACCTTCTGGAATAAAGATTTTGGAAACAGAACGGCAACCTAATCCAAAATAATCAAAGATATCATGTCCAAGTGCCACTAATTCTTCTTTAGTTTCATCACCAGAAAGGACCGAAAGTGAGTTTCTGTTTTTACGGATGATATTTGGTTTTTTGCCGAAATAATATTCGAAATAGCGTGCTGAATTATTGCTACCAGTTGCAATGACCAGGTCAAAATTCTCTAGTTTTTCTACTAATTGAATCTTTTCTGCGAATTGAGGCTCGATTTCAATTAACTGATCCAAAATAAATTTAGTTAATCCGGCATCGTCCGAAGACACTTTGATTTTGGCAGTGAATCCCGCCAGAAGTACACACATAATATCGTGGAATCCCACTAATGGAAGGTTTCCCGCTAATACTAAACCGACAGATTTATCAATATCGTGATTAGGAATATCCTTTAACCATTTTTCCAATTTTTCATGAGTTAGATTATGCGCAATAGCATGGATCTGTTGTAACACATTTGGTTTGGTATACCAAGCATTTTTATGAACTGCTGAATCCAAGATGGGGGAGTTCTTCAACTCATCAGCTTGAAGGAATTGTCCTAGTTTTACGAAGGCGTTTATTCTCTGTTCTCTTGTCAAAATCTTACTATTTATAATTAATCTGTGTTTTTTTTGCCGTATATTTGCCATATCAAAGTAAATAACTACTAATTTTGTATACTTTTATTTTTGAGTGTATGGCATTAGTATTAACTTTGAAAGTGCAAAATTAGTTTATTATTTTATTGTAAGGACATAAATGGCAATTAAAATTACTGACGAATGTATAAATTGTGGGGCATGTGAACCAGAATGCCCAAATAATGCAATCTATGATGCTGGTGTAAGTTGGAAGTTTTCAGATGGTACAGCATTGGATGGTGTGATTGATTTTGGTGATGGAGTAACTCTTGACGCGAATGAATCACAGGATGCTATTTCCAATGAAGTTTATTATATCGTTTCAGATAAATGTACGGAGTGTGTTGGATTCCATGATGAACCTCAATGTGCTGCTGTATGTCCAGTTGATTGTTGTGTTGAGGATGAAGACGTTCGTGAAACAGAAGAAGAATTATTAGCGAAGAAAGCTTGGCTTCACGCTGAATAATCCTAATGATATTTTATTTATAAACCACCTTTTACGAGGTGGTTTTTTTATTTCCCAAAAATATACGGAAGATTAATTGAGCTGATTTCAGCCTATCGGTAAGCGTATGTAGCTCTTATTTTACAATCCTCCCGAATATTTTTATCCTTAACCTATCTCTCTGATTCAAGATATTACGCTTTAAAATGCAAAAAATCCTCCCGTTTCATGAAATACAATAACGCAAAAGATTTGGTTTGCAGCGCTATTTTTTTATTTTTGTTCGTCTAAAAAGTAAAAAAAAGAAATAAATAACCTTATTAAATCTACATGTCAAAAAAAACTACAGGATATGTTCTACTTGCGACCATTGCGATAGCTTCTGTCCTGACCCTCCTCTATGAATTTAATCTTGCGCCAATTCCCGCATCATTGATGATGGTTGTTCGTTGGGTTACTGCCATTGTTTTGGTATGGAATGCCATCGTTCGAAAAGGATTGACAACATGGATCCTGACCTGTATGGTATTGGGTATTTTTGTTGGGCTTGATTTTCCAGATGTGGCGAAGGCATTGCAGCCTTTGAGCCAAGGATTTATCAAGTTAGTGAAAACCATTGTTGGACCAATCTTGTTCTCCACCTTGGTGTTTGGTATTGCTGGTCACTCGGATCTGAAGCAAGTAGGTCGTATGGCTTGGAAATCCATGTTGTATTTCTTCTGTGCTACTACCTGTGCCATTTTCATTGGTCTAGGTGCTATTAACTTGACTCGTGCTGGTGTAGGTATCGATATTGAGCACATGCCCCATGAAGAATTACCACAGACTTCTGCAATTTCTGATGGAGACAAGGTTGCACTTGAGCATATTGATGAAAGTGCCCATTGGATCTACAAATTCACGTCTTTCTTTAGAGATACTTTCCCTGAAAATATTGTAAAATCAGTATACGAAAATAAGGTATTACAGATCGTTGTTTTCGCTGTAATCTTTGGTATTGGACTTGCCATGGTGGATGAAAAGAAACGAAAGCCCTTTGTGGACTTCGCAGAATCGCTCTCCGAAGCCATGTTCAAGTTTACCAACCTGGTCATGCTCTTTGCGCCGATTGGTGTTGGTGCTGCTATGGCCTATACAGTCGGACATCTTGGGATTGATATCCTCAAGAACCTGTTTATGCTATTGGCAACCTTGTACTTAGCGTTGATTTTCTTCCTCGCTGGGGTATTACTGCCTGTAGCGCTTTACCTAAAAATACCTGTTAAGCAATTCATCAATGCCATCAAAGAACCTGTTTCTATTGCATTTGCAACAACAAGTTCTGATGCTGCTCTTCCAAAAGCCATGAGCGCCATGGAGAAGTTTGGTGTGCCAAGGAAAATTGTTTCGTTTGTAATTCCTACCGGTTACAGCTTTAACTTAGATGGTACCTCGCTTTATCTTTCGTTAGCCTCAATCTTTGTTGCTCAAGCTGCAGGTATTCATTTGTCATTCGGTCAACAATTGATGATCGCCTTCACTTTGATGATCACGTCTAAAGGGGTTGCTGCCGTTCCAAGAGCTTCATTGATCATTTTGATTGCTACAGCTGATCAATTTGGTTTGCCGGTATTTGTTATTGCTGCAATCTTGGGTATCGATGAATTAATGGATATGGCTAGAACTTCTGTGAATGTAATCGGAAACTGTTTAGCTACTGTGGTAGTCGCCAAGTGGGAGGGGGAATTTGATGAAACCGCCCCATTTAGGCAGGATTCTGATGAAGATGGAATAGATGAAATTGCCGAAGTAATAGAAGAAGGGCCTGAGGGTGAGACTAGGGCCTAAACCATAAGAATATTTAAATAAATAAGGGAGCTTTTCATTCGAATTGCTCCCTTTTTCTATCTATTAATTATGATTATGAAATAAATCCTTTGACATACTGTTTTGTGATTTCATGTTGTGGTTCTAAAAGGATCTGTTCTGAAGGTCCAAATTCAACTACTTCACCATTGTATAGGAATAAGATGTAATCAGATACCCTTCTAGCTTGGCGGAGGATATGGGTAACCAGAACAATGGTATAATCTTGTTTTAATTGGATCAATAGGTTTTCAATTACCTGAGTCGAAATAGGATCCAATGCCGAGGTGGATTCATCACCTAATATGATTTCTGGTTCCACCGCTAATCCTCTTGCAAGACATAACCTTTGTTGCTGACCTATCGATAATTTACTTGCTGACCCATCTAAACGGTCTTTTACCTCTTCCCATAAGCCTACATTCCGCAGCTGTCTTTCAACAATAGCTTTTAAAGACTTTTTATCTTTATTACCATGTATTTTCGGACCATAAGCAATATTGTCAAAAATCGACATGGGTAATGGAAAAGGCTTTTGAGACAATAAGCCCATCTTTTTTCGAATATGTGTTACTTCCGCATCAGGTCCATAAATATCCTCTCCATTGACAAGGACAGAACCAGTAACCCTGACCTCTGTGGAATCATCCAACAGCCTATTGAGCGTCTTTAGTAAGGTAGTTTTACCACATCCTGAAGGTCCAATTATGGAAGTAATACAGTTGTTTGGGATCTCTAGGTTGATATTCTTTAATATATGTTGATCCTCAACATAGACATTCAACCCTTTGATCTCAATATGTGGATTTACCTGATGAATTATGCCCTGTGTTTTTTCTGTCTCGATGCTAGGTATTGCGTACATATAACGATAAGTAAGATAATGATAGTTAAAATTAATGCTGAAGCATAGGCCCGGCCTTGTACCTCAGGGATAGGACTGCTCAATTGAAAGAAAATGGCTAATGGGAGAGTTGCTGTAGGTTCATCCAGATAGATCGGGATATTGTCACTGAAGCCAGTCGTCAAAAGCACACCCGCCACATCGCCAATCGCTCGTCCAAATGCCAGTAAAATAGCTGTGAATAATCCTGGTTTTATATAGGTAATCATGACTTTTGCTGATTCCCAACGCGTTGCTCCTAAAGAAGTGGTGATATGCCCTAAATCAGTTGGAATCGTTTGGATTAATTCATCCAAGGTCCTCACAACTATCGGGATGGTGAGCAGGGTTATGGTTATAACACCACCTATCAAAGATGCCCTGACACCTAACCAAACCATAATACTGAAAGCTATAGCCCCATATACAATAGATGGGACTCCGAATAGAACGTCAAATATCAATTTAGAAAACCGACTGATCCTTGATCCTTTCTTGGAATATATATTCAGATAAATACAGATCGGAATTCCTATGATGGTAGCCAAAAAGGTTGATAAACCAGCGAGATAAAGCGACCCAAGGATAGCATTTAGGATTCCACCGCCTTTGCCAACATAGAAACCTCCTTCGGGCGTCTTCGTGATCATGTCCAAGCTCAAATATGGTAGCCCTTTATAGAGGATAGTCCCAATGATAAAGAACAAGGAACCCGTAATGATTATGCCAGAACCCTGCATAAGGAGTTTGGCAAATTTTTCTTTTCTCAGCCTTCTATTGATGTTGCTCATATATTCTTTGCCTCCATTTTCTTTAAAATCCCTCTTGAAATCAGGTTAAAACCCAATATGATCAGAAACAACAGCAAGGCTGCAAACATCAATGCTGAATCGTACAGAGGAATTGACATCATTTCCCCAAAGTTATTGGCAATTAGTGCTGGCAAAGGATATCCTGCATCAAATATAGATTGAGGAATCTTTGGGATATTGCCACAAACCATTAGAACAGCAATGGTTTCTCCAAATGCTCTGGATACTGCCAGAACTATTGCGGCCATTATTCCAGGTCGGGCTTTCTTTAAGATGACTTGTTGGATAGTTTCCAGCTTTGTTGCTCCCAAAGAAAGTGAAACTGACCTCAATTCCTTGGGAATAGTCTGTAATACCTCAACCATGATGCTGACCATGATAGGGAAAATCATGACAGCCAATACGATACCTCCAGAAAAAACAGAATAACCAGTGCTGCTGATTCCAAATAACGGTGCAATATATTTTCCAATTAAGGGTACTACGAACAATACACCCCAAACTCCGTAAAGCACTGGTGGGATTGCTGCCAGGACATTCACCAAAGGCAAAACGAAATTTCGCAATCTACTGCCCGCATATTCCACCAAGTATACTGAGGCAGAAAGACATAAAGGCACTGCAATGATCAAAGCAATTAATGTCACCCAGACTGTGCCCATGATGAAGGGTAGAAATCCGAAGTTTCCCTTCATTGGTGACCAAACGCTACTGCTCAAGATCGTCCAAAGAGATTCAGTGGCTATCAGGGGCTCTGCTTTAATACTTAAGCCAACGAGAATTGCCAATATCACCAAAAGGCATATTCCCAATAAAATCCCTGAGAGGTTTTTGATTAACTTATCTTTTATCAGTCTGTAATTCACTCGCAAGCAGTTTTTCGTTTTCTTTCTTGTTTAATTCCTTGTTAATTGGCACAAATCCATTGTCCAGCAAATAAGCCTGCTGTTTGTCTGTCATGACAAAGCGGACAAATTCTTCAAGCAATTTAGATTGATGTCCCTTGTTTAAAACAAACATGAGCTCTCTTGAAGGAGGAGAAGGATATTTCCCAGTTGCAACCGCATTGGTAAGACTGTCCAATTCGCTATAGAAGTTTTCCTGGGCGTCAATCTTATGATCAGCATTAATATCCAATGGAAGGGCTACAATATTAGCAGTCGTTCTTTTGCTGTTTAAATCATAGACATAGTTTATATTATTGAAACCAATAGCTAGGGGATTGTCTTTAATTGCCTGAGCTAAGCCCGGGTCACCAAAAATCCCGATACCTTTCAATTCTTCTTGGGTAGCACCTAAATATTTAGCCCAGGTCTCAGCCGCGCCAGCAGCATCCGAGCGTATGTATACCTCAATGTTTTTGTTAATAAAACTAGGATCCAAATCACTCCATTTCTTAATCTTGCCTGTTACGAAGATGTCTTTCAATTCATCTTGACTCAAACCCCGTTTTAAAAGGGATGATAAATTGGGGTGATTGCTGTTCAGCGTCCCAATAACGGCATCGTTTGCCACGATGATGGGCAATGCGCCTTTTTCTATCTCAATAGGATGAAGGTCGCGGGATACCAAGCCAATGTCTACCATATTTGACAGTACATCTGAAATGCCTTTACCAGCACCTCCAGCAGAAATATTAAACCTCACATTCGGATGTAATTTCTTGAAATCCTCACTCCATAAAACTGCAATTGGGTAGAGTGCAAATGCTCCAGAAATGGAAATTGTACCGACAAATCCTCTCTCTTTATCATAACCTTGATCGACCTTCGGTGCGCAAGAAAATGTTACAATTTGGATTAAGGAACTAAATATCAGTGTTTTAAATACTCTAAGTCGCTGTTTTTTACGCATCCTTTGAAATTAATTACACAAATATATAGTAATTTGGTAGACTTTGTATAGTTCTTTTATAATTATTTTATACATTTGTCGAATAAACATTAACAATAACCTAACTAAAGAGGTGAATAATTACCTTTTTAATAATTGAAGATAGAATGCAGAGCTTTAGGACAGAATTAGAGAATCCTGTAGTAGCACAGGAAATCATAGAATTAGAAAAGAAGATCAGGGCATATCGGAAAGGTGAGCTGCCTGAGGAAAAATTCAGATCCTTGCGTTTAGCTAGGGGAGTATATGGGCAGAGGCAACCGGGTGTACAGATGGTGAGGATTAAACTCCCGTTTGGAAAAGTTACTTTTCAGCAGATATTAAAAATCGCAGATATCTCAGATGAGTACGCAAGCAAAAACCTTCACCTAACAACCAGACAAGACATCCAAATCCATTTCGTAAGCTTAGATAAAACCCCAGAACTGTGGGCCAAGCTTGCTGAGGATGATATGACCTTAAGAGAAGCCTGTGGAAATACGGTAAGGAATGTTACAGCGTCTCCAACCGCAGGGATTGATCCTGAGGAACCATTTGATGTTTCTCCTTATGCTCATCAAACTTTTAAATATTTTGTTCGTAATCCAATCTGCGCAGAAATGGGCAGGAAGTTTAAGATTTCCTTTTCATCGTCTGATAAGGATACTGCATTCTCTTATATCCATGATTTTGGCTTTATTCCTAAGGTTAGGATCGTAGATGGTAAAGAACAACGCGGTTTTAAGGTTATGTTGGGCGGTGGCTTGGGAGCTCAACCTATCTTAGCGCATGAAGTTTATGATTTCCTCCCGGAGGATGAAATCCTGCCTTATGCTGAGGCTACCATTCGCGTTTTCGATCGCTATGGAGAAAGAAATAACCGAAATAAAGCCAGATTTAAGTTCTTGGTCCAAAAACTAGGCTTGGAAACAGTTTTGAACTTGATCGAAGAAGAGAAAATAGCTGTAAAACATAAATTGGTTTCCTTCGATGTTGACGCTGTTTCTCAACCAGAACCTCCAACCAAAAAAGTCGAAGAAGAAACTGCCCATGATCTCCTTGGATTTGAGTTATGGAAAGCCACAAACACCTTCGAACAGAAGCAAAAAGGTTATTATGGGGTTTATGCGAATATCCAAACTGGTGATATTTCTACTGAAAAAGCACGTGTACTAGTTGATGGTATCAGAGATCATGTGGCTGATGATATACGAATTACCCAAGACCAAAATCTTTTGTTCAAATATGTTCGTCCTGAATCCTTGGCAAGCATCTACAATGTGCTTTTGAAATTAGGCTTTGCAAAACCAGGATACAATAGCACTGCCGATATTACTACTTGCCCTGGAACAGACACCTGTAATCTAGGGATTTCTAATTCCACTGAAATGGCAAGAGTGTTAGAAAACTATATCCATGAATTCCATCAGGATTTTATCCAAGAAAAAGAGCTGAAGATTAAGATCTCTGGCTGTATGAACTCTTGTGGCCAACATGGGCTTGCCCATATCGGCTTCCATGGTAGCTCCGTAAAAGTGAATGGTAATGTAGTTCCCGCGGCACAGGTTATGCTTGGTGGAGGAACCCTTGGCGATGGTAAAGGAAGAGTTGCTGACCGCGTGATCAAAGTTCCTACTAAAAGGGTGCTTCAAGTAGTCGATGTTATATTAGCTGATTTTAAGTCCAATAAGAATAAAGAACAAAACTTCATCGCATACTATGAGCAACAAGGAAAAGATCATTTTTATAGGTTATTGAAGCCATTGGCTGAACTGGGAAATCTAAGTGCAGACGAGCATATCGATTGGGGTCATGAAGAAAGTTTTGAGACTGCGATTGGTGTTGGTGAATGTGCGGGTGTTGTAATAGATCTAGTAGCAACCCTGTTATTAGAGGCGGAAGAAAAATTAGAATTAGCAGAACTGGCTTTGGAGCAAAAGCAATTCGCTGATGCCATCTATCATTCTTATAGTTCGTTTGTATGGACCGCAAAAGCATTATTGTTAGATAAAGGGATAAATGCTTCCACACAAACTGCAGTAATTCAAGAGTTTGATGATAACTATGTAAATGATGACTACTTCCAGTTTCCATCTACATTTTCAGATAGAGTATTACAGATTAATAAATACGAGCCTTCCGAAGAATTTGCAAGAACCTATTTGCTACAAGCTAAGGCATTTTGCATTGAGGCAAAAGAACGTAGGGAAGAATGGCGTGTAGTAAACCAATAAGAGAGGAGAGAACATGAAGGAAATAAAACCATTTGTAACATTGGTAGGCGCTGGTCCAGGTGACCCAGACCTAATCACTTTAAAAGGAATAAAGGCAATTCAGCAAGCAGACGTCATTCTATATGATGCTTTGGTCAATGAGGAATTGCTCGAACTAGCATCAAAAGATTGTACTAAAATATATGTCGGCAAGCGTGCTGAACAACTTTCGACTTCCCAAGATCAGATCAATCAACTTCTCGTTGATTATGCCTTGACCCATGGCCATGTCGTTAGGCTGAAAGGTGGAGATCCATTTGTTTTCGGCCGTGGAGGAGAAGAAATTGATTTTGTAAGAAAATTCAATATTCCAACAGCAGTTGTTCCAGGTTTATCCTCTTCGATCAGTTTGACCGGCTTACAACAAATACCCTTGACCTATAGAGGTATTTCTGAATCTTTCTGGGTAATTACCGGAGCGACAAAAGCAGGTTTTCTATCTGAAGATTTATATACTGCAGTCAATACAAATGCTACAGTGGTAGTTTTGATGGGATTTGCTAAGCTTCAACAAATCATTGATTTATATAAAGAGAATGGTAAAGCTGATCTTCCAATTGCATTGATCCAAAATGGTTCGCTTCCAAATGAGAAGATTGTACTTGGTCGAGTAGAGAATATCCTGGAACAGGCGGAAGCTTCAGCTATTGGAGTGCCTGCTATAATCGTACTGGGCGAAGTGGTAGCAAAACACTTGGAGTTTGAAAAGGTAAAAGAACAACTACAATACATAGAAGCTTAATGAACCAACTTTTTCCAATATATATCAAATTAGATCAGATAGAAACCTTATTGGTTGGTGCTGGTCCTGTTGGATTGGAAAAAATACAGGCTATTATTTCCAATTCTCCGAACGCTAATGTCATGGTGGTTGCAGAAGATATTTCTTCAGATTTCTCGGAATTTGTAAAGGACAAAGCAAAAATTACGGTTTATAAACGTTCTTTTACAGCTGTAGACCTATTTGCTAAACAAATGGTCGTGTTAGCAACCAACAATCCCAAATTGAACAATTATGTCAGGGAACTTTGCTCAAATCACCACATCCTTTTAAATGTGGCCGACAAACCGTCCTTATGTGATTTCTATTTGGGATCAGTAGTCCAAAAAGGAAACCTGAAAATCGGAATCTCTACAAACGGCAAGTCTCCAACGATTGCCAAAAGGCTTAAGGAATTCTTAAATGAATTATTGCCCGAGGAGATTGATGAAACGCTTCATCTCATGGCTGATCTCAGAAATCAACTTTCTGGAGACCTAAAGGAAAAAATAACAGTGCTCAATGCACATACAGAACAATTAATCAAACAAAATGAATATGATCGAGCAAATTAAAGCAGACTTAATCGGAGCAGATGCTCGGTCTATAGTTCTATATATAGATGAGAAATTTGCTGATAAAGCGGTTTTTTCAACTTCATTTGGCATTGAAGACCAAGTGTTGACCCATTTATTGGCTCAAGAAAATGCAAAGACTTCAATCTTCACTTTGGATACAGGTCGACTTTTTCCCGAAACCTATTACGTTTGGAATCGGACTTTAGACCTTTACAAGCTTAAAATCAAAGCTTATTATCCCGAAACCAAGGCAGTAGAAGGACTTTTGGAACAGAAAGGTCCTTCCAGTTTCTACAATTCAGTTGAAGATAGAAAGGAATGCTGTTATATCAGGAAGATTGAACCTTTAAAAAGAGCCATCGCAGGTTATCAGGTCTGGATCACAGGTATCCGTGCTGAACAATCCCAAAACAGGGACCAAATGGAGTTTGTAGAATGGGATGAAGTAAACCAAATTATCAAGATACATCCCTTGTATAATTGGACATTATCTGATGTAGAAAATTACTTAAAAGACAATTTCGTTCCATATAATCCATTACATGATAAAGGCTTTATCAGTATCGGTTGTCAACCTTGTACCAGGGCAGTACAAGAAGGAGAAGACTTCCGAGCCGGCAGATGGTGGTGGGAAGATAAATCAAAGAAGGAGTGCGGATTACATGTAACACATAAATAATTAGTTTACAAAATGGATTACTTAGATCATTTAGAGGCAGAAGCCATTTACATATTGAGAGAAGTAGCTGGACAATTCGAAAATCCCGCACTTTTATTCTCTGGAGGAAAAGATTCAATTACATTAGTCCACTTAGCAAAGAAGGCATTTAGACCAGGTAAATTTCCATTCCCTTTAGTACATATTGATACCGGCCATAATTTTCCTGAAACTATAGAGTTTCGTGATTGGCTAGTGGATCAAATTGGCGAAAAACTGATTGTAGGCTATGTACAAGAAAGCATAGACGCTGGGAAGGTGGTTGAGCAAAAAGGTAAAAATGCCAGTAGAAATGCGCTGCAGACCGTGACTTTACTCGACACTATCGAAAAGAACGGCTTTGATGCTTGTATTGGCGGAGCTCGTCGCGATGAGGAAAAGGCCAGAGCCAAAGAAAGAATTTTTTCTGTAAGGGATGATTTTGGACAATGGGATCCAAAAAGACAAAGACCAGAACTGTGGAATATCTTTAATGGAAAGATCCAAAGAGGAGAAAATGTACGTGTTTTCCCAATCTCCAATTGGACTGAACTAGATGTTTGGAATTATATAAAAAGAGAAAAGATCGCTTTGCCATCCATTTATTTCTCCCACAAAAGGGACGTGGTTTTTAGAAATGGCCAATGGATGGCGGCAGATCCTGTCCTTCAAATCGATGATAGTGATGTTGTTGAACATAAATCAGTGCGTTTCAGAACTGTAGGTGATATGACTTGTACAGCTGCTGTAGACTCTATTGCAACTGAATTGGATGATATCATCGACGAAATCAAAGCTTCAACGGTTAGCGAACGCGGTGCTAGATTGGACGATAAGGTTTCTGAAGCTGCAATGGAAGACCGTAAAAAACAAGGCTATTTTTAATTAAAGGGAGGAAAAGAACATGAACATTTTGAAATTTTTAACGGCCGGTTCTGTAGACGACGGAAAGAGCACATTGATTGGCCGATTATTATATGATACCAATTCCATTCTTGATGATCAACTGGAAGCTATCCAAAAAGCCAACCGAAAGAACGATGATGGAACAATTGATTTGGCGATCCTGACTGATGGTCTAAAAGCAGAACGTGAGCAAGGGATTACCATTGATGTAGCTTACAAATACTTCCAAACTGAAAAAAGGAAATTTATCATAGCTGATGCACCAGGTCATATCCAATACACCAGAAACATGGTTACCGGTGCTTCTAATTCAGATCTGATCATTATCCTAATTGATGCTAGAAAAGGTGTCATTGAACAAACCAAAAGGCATTCCTTTATTGCAAAGATATTGGGAATCAAAAAGGTGCTGGTCTGTGTCAATAAAATGGACATGGTAGACTACGAATTGGCGGTTTTTGAAAACATCAAGACAGAATATCTAAATCTTGCCAATAAATTAGGCTTAGAAGACGTTGATTTCATCCCTGTTTCAGCCTTAAAAGGTGATAATATCGTACAAAAGTCCCAAAGAATGCCTTGGTACCATGCTGCACCATTGCTTACCTATCTAGAAGAAGTTGAATTTGAAGAACTTGCAAATCAAGGTTGGCGCTTTCCAGTACAATGGGTTGTTCGTCCACAAAGTGCTGATTTACATGATTATAGGGGATATGCAGGTCGAGTGTTAGGAGAGGGGCTGAAAGTAGGGGAAGAGGTGTTAGTTTTACCGAATGGCTCTAAATCTAAGGTGAAATCCATCGAATTTGACAGCGTAGAACTGCCTGAAGCACACAATGGATCTTCTGTAATTATCCATTTAGAAGATGATATTGATATTTCCAGAGGAGATTTTATTGTCAGTGCAAACCATCCAGCAAAAACAGATAAATCATTTGAAGCAAATATCTCTTGGTTTGAGAATAAGGAACTTGACTTAGGGCAGATCTATTTATTACAGACATATTCTAAAGTAAGTAAAATAAAAATTCCTGAAATTCTTTTTAAATATGATGTTCATACGCAAGAACCACAATATGATCAAGGCATTGGTCTAAATGATATTGGTCGTGTATTAATTAAATCTGCTGACGAAATTGTATTTGACCAACAAAAAGATTTCCCAGAAAATTCCAGAGCAATAATTATAGATCCTAGAACTAATATAACAGTAGCCGCTGCTATAATCCAATAAACATTATTCATAATCCTACAGATATCTAATAGTTATAGAATCTGTAGGATTGATATTATTAAAGATTGATTCAATAGAAGGGTATATTCCTTAACATTTATTTAACATAATATAAATTATTTGACATATTACCAATCTAGAATATTATCCCAAAATCTATATATATCATTTAAACCTAACAAACTCAATGTACCTAGCTATTTTCCTGATATATTGAAATTATCAAAATCCTATTAAGTTAAATAAACCAAATCTTTAAGAATTCACTAAATCTTATAAAGTGTTCCTTATTAATAAATCCTAAAACAAAAAATCAAAAACTTTAGAATTCCTTTCTAACCGAAATAATTGTCCCAAAGCTATTCCTAAACATTTGCCCATAATCTACGGATCCGATTAAACCAATTGTATAATTGTTTCTAAATGATCTGCTGGCGTTTAGATAAAAAGAAAATTGATCCACTTGCTTAAATAATCCATAAGGTTTTTCAAATAGTCTCCCCGAAGAACCGCCCCATGGACTTGTACTGAATGTCCCAAAATGCTTTGAATAAGTTCCTTTCAATAACAAATTCGTTTGGAATAAATTAATATCAAAGCCTACATGAAATGCAGATACCCGATTGCTAATGTAATACTTTATGGGATTGTATATTTGTCCTTCTTTAGCGTCTTTGCTGGGTATGATTAATGGGCTTCCTAGTCCCAAACCTTTATAGGTCCATCCATCTAAATAATATGAATTGTTATAGTAATCTTCATCTCCAGATGCCGTTGTAATTGACCATGGATAGCCTGCTTGATCTTTGCTGTAAAAATATTCCACTAAAACCTTCTTCCAGCGAAAAAGCTTACTATTGTCGGTGTTAAATTTCAAATTTTCAATTGAAATTCCATTCAATCCATCTCGAATATTGGCCAGTTTTGAAATAGCCCCTACATCATAAAAATTCTGCCTATACCCTATTATTTTGACGTTTTTGAGGTTAATGGATGCACCTAAATCTATTGAACCAAGATGATTTCCAATTTTAGAACTCCAGATAAATTCACTGGAATAGGCTTTTCCAAAAAAGACATAATAAAAGGTTCCAAAATTAGACAGCGAAAACTCATCCCCATATATCTGTTTTTCACTTCCCCAAAATGCTTGGTGATTGATGCCGCCATATAGATTGATCTTCCAATTTTCTTTCCCAATCCTTCCGTATAATGACTTTTGATGGTAAAAAGTTTCCATTTTATGATTTTCGGTTTTCACTAAAAATACACCTGGATTCATCCTTGTTTTACCAATATAACCCAAAGCAAAATTTCCTTTTATTGAAATAAGGCCATCCAATACGGGTATTCTATAGAAATTCGGAATTATTACTTCCATTTTAGGAATACCTAATGAATTCCCTGAAATAGAAAAGTTGCCGGAACTCAAGGTACTATCCCCATTCAATCCCATTAGATCTTTGCTACGACCAATTTTCCCCTCAAATATCCACCATTTCGCATTAAGGTTGCCTTCAATGAGGTCTACAGTTGATTTCCCAGCCAAATTGACCCTGCTTTCAAAATTCAATCCCCAATCAAAGGATGAAAAATCAGTGGGTTCTATCTGCTTTAAGTTTTTCTGAAATCCAATCAACCAACTGTTTGATAAACCAGTTGCCGGAATGGAACCAAATTGGTTTGATCGCATCCAAAAAGGAACAACATACTTATTAGTCATACCAACCTGAGATTCTATAAAACCCTTATATTTTGATGCTTCGAATAGCTGTGCTAATGATACTATCGGGAAAATATACAACAGCAATGATATTATGGATTTATTCATATTCATCTGGTTTTATTGCTGAACTTTTCTCGAAATAATAGTTCAATAAACTTGGTATTTGTTATTAAATACCGTTTCCACATCCTTTTGGGTTCTTGATAAGTCCGATAAAGCCATTCTAAACCTGCCTTTTGCATCCAAATTGGAGCCCTTTTGATATGTCCAGAAATCACATCAAATGTCCCCCCCACTCCCATTATAAATGGAATCTTGATGATGTCTTTATACTTATTTAGAAAGATCTCTTTCTTAGGGGAACTAATGGCAACAAATAGCATTTGTGCAGCACTTTCGGCTATCATTTTCGCTATGGTCTCCTCCTCTCCTTCAGCATAATATCCGTTTCTATACCCTGCAATGACCTGATTTCCAAACTTATCACGATACATCTTGGCTACCTTCGAAACAATTTCTTCCTTCGCTCCAAACAAAAAGACCTTATAACCCTTTTCTCCTGCCAAATCCATTAAATTGATCATTAAATCTGCCCCTGCAACGCGCTCAGGAAGGGGCTGTCTTAATATCCGACTTGCCCAGACAATACTCTGCCCATCCGCATTGATGATATCACAGTTTACCACCGAGTCATATAGCGTTTTATCAGTCTGCATGTTCACCAATTTTGCCGCATTAACTACAACATGGTGTATCTGTTTGTTTAGCTTAATATTGTTTTCTATTTCTGTTATTGTTTGATCCATAGTTAATGGAGGATAGGACAATTCATGATATTTACAGTAGGTATCTTTTTAGATTCCATAATAGATTCGCTTTTGATTTATTGATTAATTGCTTTTTTTGGGCTTTCTATGATACCAAGGCAGCCCCAAAGACCTTCGGATTAATTTCGTTTAACTTGAAATGTAACTTTGCTGTTTGTTGCTAATTCAGAAGTATTCTCATTGAGTAAAAATTCTGTGAAAGCATAAAACATCCAAGCTTGTGCCCATCTCATATACGGAATCTTAGTATTGAAATTCTTTTTTAACTGATAATAGAAATATCCTTTTGGATCTTGCATATTGATTATGGTCCACATTAAAACACTTTTGATTAAGTCTATATTTTCATCCCAGATCTTTAGTCTGGAAAGTGTTATGATCAATTGCGAAGTGGCATGTACATCAATTGGATAGATTCGGTTATCATAATACTTTGGAATACCCTTGCTTGTAAAAAAGTTCTTTAGGTAATAGTTTGTCCCACTTTCTATGACCTGATTAAAGCTCTTATCTCCAGAATATTGTTGATAGGCATGTATGCATTCTAGGTTATAGCCAGTATGGAAACTATCGATCCATTGATGGAAAGGTAAAGTTCCATAAGCCCATTCTCCATTTTTTTGTTGATGCTTGGCAGCAAATGAAACCGATTTTCTTGCTTCAGTCAGCAGGTTTTCATCCTTCGTGTGCCCATATATCTGACTTAATAATCGACTCCCTAACAAGGAGGCATTAAAGACTTGGGTTTTATCCAGAGGAGAATAAGAAAATGAGAAATCTCCATCCTTATCATAAGTCCTATTTAAATCTTTTAAAATAAAATACTGGGTATCAATTGCCGTATTTAAGTATTCCATGCGCTTGGTAATCCGATATGCTTCAAGCAAAGCTGATGCAATAAATGTGGTTGCTACAACGGTTGGTGTTCCTTTTGGTTGGAAAAAAGCACGGGCTTGCCAGTCAAAATTATAACCCCAACATGCCCCAGAGTATCCTTCATTTTTTATTTTTATTAATAGATCTGCCAACTCTATTATTTTTTGGAGATAATTTTCGTTTGGTGCCAATTTATAAAGATTACAATATCCGTTTAAGAACAGCCCGATTCCCTTAGGGTTATAATCTTTTTCTACGCCAAATAGTGGCCTAAAATTGATGTGGCTCCTTTTAAAAAATTGGATCCAAGCCAGTCTCGGCAACTCCAATTTTGAAAAGGGCATATTTCTGAAAAACCTACTGTTTAACCCATCATAAGGATCCCAACCTTTAAATTCTTGGCTTTCGCAGTATGTTTTTAATTTTTGAAAGGAATAATAATAATTCATCATACGATCCTTACATTTCAATCATTTGAGGTAAGCCTGTATTCAAACTGTCGACTATCTTAAGCGTAGTGAGAGTGGTTAAATAGATGGATTGAAAGGGAATAGGTGCATCATTTCCCGCCCTTATTGCTGACAGAAAGGCTACCAATTCTTCTTTATGCCCTTTTCCAATCGAACTGAGCTTTTTCATCTTATTATTTTCATATAGATAACCTTCTCTAAAATCTTTGATGACACCAACCTTTCCAGCTCCAAATATTTCGATGTTTTCCTTTGCTAATGATTTATCCCCGTTTGCCAAATAGGTTAAGTTTCCAACCGAACCATTCTTAAATTTTACCACTACAGCAATATTATCCTCATTCGTGATCTTACCATTGGAAGAATTGATACATTCTGAATACACCCGAATAGGCTCTGAATCTGTAAAATATTGCATTAGATCAATGAAATGACACATTTCACCAATAATCCTTCCTCCTCCTATTTCTTTTATCTGTGTCCAATGATCCTTAGGAATAAAACCTGCATTGACCCGAACATTTACGACAATAGGCTCTTCAACATTTTCAAATGATCTTTTTATTTGCACTGATATTGGTGCAAAACGTCTGTTGAAACCAACCATTAATGGATAATTGTACTCCTTCTTTACCTCAGTAATTTCCATCAATTGCTTATAGCTTGTTGCTAATGGTTTTTCGACAAATACTGATTTTCTGGCTTTTAATGCCGCAATGGCAAGTTTAGTATGCGATGAGTGCGGAGTGGCAATAAAGATGCTATTGATTTTCTCATTCTCAATCACATCTTTTATATCCGTTGAACAACTGTTGAAACCAAATTTATCAGCTACATTTTTTGCAGTTATTCCCTTAGAAGTGACCACTACGTCTAATGAAACCTGTAACCGTTTTACATTTGGGATTAAATAACTCTGCGCAAAGCTTCCTGCTCCAATGAAACCAATGTTAATATCCTGTATAGGATCCGATTTTAAGCTAACTAAGGAATTATATGGTTTTGAATCAGGTTTATATTGCAATAAGATCCCAATATGTGGTTCCGGATTTTTCCCTAAAACGATATCATAGGCTTTTTCAGCATCAACTATATTAAAAACATGGGAAATCAACGGTTTAATGTCGATCTTTTTGCTCCTTAATAGCTCCAAAAACGTCTCCATGTTTCTTTGTTCCGTCCAACGTACATAGGCTATAGGATAGTCCATGCCTAATTCTTCATATTTTTCATCATATCTCCCAGGCCCATAAGAACATGACATCTTCAAATCCAATTCCTTTCTATAAAAATGAGGATCTCTTGGGATATCCATTTTTACTGCCCCGACAATCACTACAGAACCCTTCTTTTTTAATATTTCGGAAGAAAGCTCAATCGGATCATTGGAAGGAGCCGCAGCAGTGATGATCACCGAATCAAAACCTATCCCTTTGGTAAAGTCTTCACAAGCAACCTTTAAATTTGGATCATTCCTGTTCAGCGCCTTTTCAATGCCGAGTTCCTTTGCTAGCGTGATCAATCGATCTGAAAGGTCTATTCCAAACACCTGGCATCCATTAGCTTTTACTAATTGACAGGTAATCTGCCCCAAAAGTCCTAGCCCAATGACACATACCCTTTCCCCAAGTGTTGGATTTGCTTGTCGGACACCTTGCAGCGCAATGGCTCCCAAGGTGGTAAAGGAAGCTTCTTCCATGCTGACACCATCTGGGATTTTTGCGACCAGATTTTGGGGTACAGAAACAATATCAGCATGTGAGGCATAATCCTGTCCTGCACAGGCAACCCGATCTCCGGGTAAAAACTTTCCCGTGCTATCCATAGAAGCTATTACCGTTCCTGCAGTGCTATAGCCTAAAGCCTTTAATGAATCCAGTTTGGTCCTAACCTTATCCAAGGTCGCCATTAAGCCTTCTTTTTTGATGTTTTGAAGCACTTGAGCCACTAAATCCGGACGATGTTTTGCTTTCCCAATTAAGCTCGCCTTGGCAACCTTTACCGTACTCCTTTCCGTTCCAGCACTTATTAAGGAAAATGCATTTTCAATTAATACCTGTCCTTGTGATAGGCTTGGTTGTGGCACTTCATCAACATATAAGGCTCCTGTCTTGAAATTTTGAATGAGTTGTTTCATAATTATTTAATAAGTAATGGAACCTTCCCCAAGGACGTTTTTATAGGTTGTTTATATTGTTCGAAACTAAAGTCGATTTGGATGTTTCTGGTGTCGAATAGGACATCCGGATATTGGATTTCCAATTTGGAAGAGTAATACACGATCAACTTTCCAGGTGTAGGTTGTTTCACTTGAAGAAAATCAATGTAATCAAATAGCTTATGATGCTGCCCGAAGATCAGACCCGTCAATGAAATCAAATTCCCGTTTTTATCAATCACAAACTCCCCTATCCTTCCCTCCTTAATTTTAAAGCTGTTCAAATAGCCATTATTGGAAAAATTCGGTTCTATCAAATCTTCCGTATCATATCGAATAAATGGAGTGGCTTTATTGGAAAAACAGGTGCCGATCAAATGATAACTGCCATTGATTTTTACGGCTTCTGCAAATCCATAAGAAAGAAAAGGGACATACTCGTATTTTTTGTACAGTTCTCCTGCCAGAACTACTGCCTCTGTATGGCCGTACCAAGAAACGGTATTCTCCGTAATTGTATTTTCAATATAGTTTCTATACTGGGGAGAAGGATATTCGGAACTGAACATTATCCCCTTTATGTTTTTTTGAAGATATTCGAAAAGCGCCGGAAATTTTAATTCAACGGTTTTGATGAAATAAAAGATCGAGCTAGGATAGCCATGGATGAAAGTTGGTTTATATTTTTTAAAGACTTTTAGCAATATTTCAAAATCTGCGGTCTTTAATTCTGCATAAGCATCCAGTAAAAATTCATTCTGGTTATAATTGTATTGAATCAGACTATGGAGCTTTTTCCCCCGAATGGTAATTTTAGTATTGATGTACTTATAGCCAATCCTTTCCCATAAGAAATGCATGTGGGACCATTCTCGAGCATAATATCCTTTTTCCAGGAAAAAATCCATAGGTCTTCCGGATGTGCCGCCTGTATTGAATTTTGCAAAGGCAAACTCCCGTACCGTCCTTTCATCAATCCCTACCGACTTTAATATTGTTTTGGAAATTATTGGAAATTCAAGGTAGGATTGGTTGAGATTATTAGGTAAAAGGGATCTGAAAAAGTCTGAATTTTCGGAAAAGTACTTGACCAGTTCCCCAAAAGACTTTTCTACATAGATCTCTTTCTGTCGATCGTTCAGGTCCAAGAAATATTGGATTTTGGACTTCTTCTGACAATAATTTCTTCCTAATCGCAGCGAGAATGGTATCCTGTTCAGTGGAACACCTACCGCGGGAGGGATGTTTTCTACAAGTTTTTTAATTGGTCGCATTTTGGGTTTTATTAATGATGTTTATTAGAGAATTTTCGAAAGCCTCCATCTGATATTTATTCTCAAAAGATTTCAAGGAATTCTTGGAATACTTTTCTCGCAGATCGTCATTTTCAACAATCATGGAAAGGATTGAGGTTAATTCCTCCAAATCCTCAGGTTTGGACAATAGCCCACAGTTATTTTCTAACACGAGTTCTGGGATGGCACCAACAGCTGTTGAGACAATACATAAACCACACATCATGGCCTCGATGATGGACAGTGGAAAACATTCAAATCGGGACGGGAACAGAAAAATATCACAGGTTTCCATTTTCCTTATTTTTTCCTCCCCGTAAATTCCACTATTAATAGATACATGCGCCTCAAGTTTATTTTCCCTTACATAATCCTTTATGGAGTTGAAATAGGCCTGGTTGGAAATACCGCCAAATAGTTCAAAGCTTACAGGTTTATTGCTTTGTTTTAATATGCTGTGAAAGGCTTTTAAGGCTAAAAGAGCTCCTTTAGCTGGTATATAATTGGAAAGATATAATATCCTAATTTCCTTCGGGGAACCATTATGGTTTCTTTCAGGGAAGGTAATTACACTTTTTGGGATGCCATTTGGTAATATGAAAACATTCTTACTGACATCACGTACTTTTATGATATCAAAAAGTAACATCTTGGATAAAATGATAATATCAGCTGATTTAAAAACATATTTATAGATGCGATATTTGTTTTTGCTGCTATTGATCACCTTGTATATCCCTTGACCATGTAAATGATAAACTATTTTAACTTTGAATAACTTTACCATCTGTGCGAAAATCGCATCTTTATAAAAAGCAGCACCCGTTGGACTGATGGTGAGATAAACCAGATTTGGTCGATTGACCATGAGCTCCTTCAACACCTTGAAATACATCCCTAGAAAATTAAAAATCTTCCTTTTCCGTAATTTCCCTATATCGGCTAACTCATTTGCTGCAGAAATATTAATATGTTTCGTGCTAAAATGGTTATTAATGAGTGCTGATGTTTTAATAAAGGTATTCATCAATGAAGCCCCATGTACGGGTGGTGGTAGTTGAACCAGAAACAGGACTTTTACCTTATTGTTATTATCCATGATTATATCAGTTTGTGGTGAGCAATTGTTTGGACCCCTGAATAATTTCTGTTCTTCGGATATGGAAAAAGAATATCATTAAATAATACACGATCATGGTGTCGTAATAGATCAGCACATTATCTGTTAGGTAGAG
Organism: Sphingobacterium sp. BS-2; assembly: GCF_046161205.1. Taxonomy (NCBI): domain Bacteria; kingdom Pseudomonadati; phylum Bacteroidota; class Sphingobacteriia; order Sphingobacteriales; family Sphingobacteriaceae; genus Sphingobacterium; species Sphingobacterium sp. BS-2. The sequence continues at coordinate 152,002 of NZ_JBIXGO010000020.1, read as the reverse complement.
AATGTTTAAATAGATGGTCAGTAAAAAAGCAATTTTATTGATGAAGCCCAGCTTGTAAATAAATACGATCCAAATGACTAAGCCCAATAATCCTGTGTCAAAAAATAATTTCAATACATCCGAATGCAGGTTCTCCTCTTTCTCCAGAAAATTGGTCGTTTCCACATACGAAGTACCCAAGCCGTTTCCAAAAAAGAATTTAACCCAATTGCCTTCATCCCTGGAAAATAGGTTTTCATAGATAGACTTCCTGCCCATCGATATATAGTCCGCAGATAGGCCTAGATACTGTTCGATGAATGGGTCATATTTCGATAAAGAGAATTGGATGATGATGTAGACAAAGATTAGATTGATAATGACAGCAATTAAAATAACGGCTTGTTTATTAAGAGACCGTATGCTCGGCGTTAATCTATTAATGATATAGATCAATATCAAAGCGAGGATAACAATTCGTTTGGATGATAAAAGGGTAAAGATTAATGAAGTCCAAAACAGTGCTTTCTTATTGTAATAGCTGAAAAATATCACGAACATGCCCATAGGAAATGCCATGGTAGTTTCAAATGGTGATTGGGAGTCTATTAAGAACCTAATCAGGTTGAATTGAAACGGACTCATCAAAATGTTCTTGGCAGAAATAAAAAGGAAAATAATGGAAATCGTAATAAAACCAAACCGAATAAACATATAAGAGTAGTTTATCTTCCTATCCTGCCCCTGTTTATACATGATGGGCAACAAGAAATAAAACATGATGGAAATGGCTATAAAACTAAAGTCTTTGACAAACTGTACCGGATCAAAGGAGTCTACCAGGAAATAGGATATCCCAGTCAACAGGATGAGAACCAGGAAAACCCAAAAGAACTCTAATCGCTTATAGTAGGTATTGGAAAACTTTATACTTTGAAAAGTAGGAAGTACAAATACAAAAAAGAACAAAAATGTAATTACGTATTTAAAATACCTAAACTCATGTAATACCAAACTTGACCCTATATAGGAAATCATATAAAGTATTAGAAACCAAAAATATATCGGAAACCTTCCAAATATTACTACCAAATTTTTCATTTTACTTTTATCAAAATTTATTCATGCTCTTTGTTAATTAATTCGTTTTGGAATCAGCTTGAGTCTATAAATAGGCAAAAACTTACAGCTTAAACTGATTATTAAGTCATATAATCCGATTAGGATAAAAATGGAATTAATGGGGAAATGGAATTTGTTGAACAGCCACACCAACATTAAACAGATGCTGGAGGCAATTATGGTAATGGCACTATATAGATTAAAATAACCTAATGCCAATAACCTCGTCAATTCAACCGAATAAAAACTGTTGCAGACTATAATAAACAACAAAGAGAAATGTAATACTTGGATATCTAATTTAGATTCATCAAAAAACCATTTTAAATAGAATGGCCCTCCAATCAATAATAAGAGAACCAGCGACAAGCCCCCTATTCCAATCATATAGTTGATCTTGACAGACATGATCTTATCAGAAATTATTTCCTTGATATAGGTTTGGATGACCATCCTTTTGACCCCAAAAAACATGAGGTACAATTTTAGGAAAGCATAGATTGTCGCTAATCCTATACCAGTCCAATAGGCCGCACATATAATGAATATGAAGTTTTTAATGACATTAAAAACACTGGTCCCTATGCCCACTTGGATAATCTTGCCCAAGCGGTTCCATTCAATCTTAAAGTTGAAATTCTTGTAAAAACTAAAGATTAGATACCTATTGACCAACAGGCTGGCAACGATTAAGAATAAGCCTACAATCAATACATATACAATAACATCCACTGCTAATCCCAAAGCAATCAGGATACTTAAGATAATGTACGGGAAGGTGTTCCTGATAAAACTCGAAAAAGCAGCTTGAATTGTTTTCCCTCGCATATATAAGGCATAATCACCATTTATCGCAATGATGGGTGCAAACAATAAGATCAGCTGTACCGTATTTCCTGTAATCAATAAATGAACAAGACCAACCATAAAAACAATACAGGATAGGACCAATCGAAAGGACAAGGATTTATTGTAACTTTCTAACCAAGTACTTTCATTTGCAATATCCTTCGCATAATATTGGGTAATCCCAATGGAGATAACACTAGAAATGATCAGGTAAGCGTTGTCAACCAGACCAATATCTTTTAGCAACACAGAATCCAAGTTATTTACACTCACCACTGAAAACATGAAAATTGAAAGCTGACCTATTCCTGTTAAGAAGAATACAAAGATCAATTTGTTAAATCTTCCATTAAGTTTGTTAAGCATGCTTTTTCTGTGATTTAAGGTCAGCTCCTTTAATTATGATGATCATGTTGTCTTAATGCTTCTTTTTCGTTTTCTTAATGACCACCAATATTTTTTCCTTTCAAAATTCCCATAGGTTCCCAAGCCATTTGAATAGCCATAGCCATATCCATAACCATAGCCGTAGCCATAATTTGAATAATAATTGCCATGTGTTTTGATATCATTCAAAACAAGTTGGATATTGCTTATCTTTCCTTTTTTAATCAAATCCTCTGGTATACGCAATTGCTCTTTATGGGTCATCTCCTGCCTAATCAGATACAAGCAACAGTCTGAAAACCTTGCTAATAACTGGGCGTCTGTAACCATGCCTATTGGAGGAGCGTCCATTAATATATAATCATATTTTTTGGACAGGTCTTTCATCAATTCGGTAGACCTAGGATGGACCAGTAACTCTGCCGGATTCGGGGGTATCGCACCTGCCTGAATGAGATCGACTAGCTCATGTACCCCTGATTTCATGATGATTTCTTCAGAACGCATCTCAGAACGTACAATAAAATGAGAAAATCCATTTCCCGTTGGTAAACCTAATTTGTTGCTTAAGGAAGGTTTTCTTAGATCGAGTTCCATTAGGAGTACTTTTTTATTCAATAACGCTAGAGAAACTGCCAGATTTAAAGCAACATATGATTTCCCTTCACCAGACATCGAAGAGGTGAATAATATGCACTTCCCTCCTTTCAAAATAAACTCCAGGTTCGTACGCATGGATCGAAACTGTTCTGCTATCGCTGACCTTGATGTTTTCGATACGACAACCTGATTATTTTCATCGGAGTGAGAAACCATACCCAAAACGGGTAGATGTGGATAGTCTTCCAAATCTTGTGGCCCCCTAATTTTTAAATTCAATAGATCCTTTAAGTTAAAGGTGATAAACGGTATGAGTAAACCTGCCAATAGTGAGAAACCATAAACAAGGTTTCTATGGGGAGAAAAAGGATGTTTATCGGCTTTTGGAGAATCAATGACCTTGGAGTTGGAAACGTTTGCAGTTCGTCTAATGGCAGTCTCTTCCCATTTTTCCTGTAGAAAAACGTATTGTGCCTGTTTAATTTGTTGAAGACGAGCCAGGTCGATAAATCCACGTTCCAAGGTTGGTACCTGTTTGATCTGTGAAGTCACGTTTTGGGCTGAACTCTCATGGCTGTCTTTTACCAATTCCAGCTGTCTTCGTGTAGAAGCCACATTTGAAATCATGTCCTGACGAACGCCAGCAATCTGATTTGTGATATTCACTACCAATGGATTATCTTCGGTATTCGCCAGTAAAAGCCGCTCGCGTTGCAAGACCAATTCATTATATCGCTGAATCAGCTCATTGAATCCAACATCCTGCGGTATCACTGATGATGGCACCACCCTTGGGTTTTGGCTGTTCTTCAAGTATCCAGCTACAGCATCTATGGAGGAAAGTTGCGTTTCCACCTCAGCCAATTCCTTGGAATAACTGACGGAACTCGCAAGCAATAATTTCCCTTGCTCAGATATGTCCGCCAATTGGTTTTGCTTTTTGTATCCCGAAATGCGATCTTCTACCCCCGCGAGCTCCTCGGTAATCTTGTATAATCGGGCATTGATAAATGCCAAAGTAGAATCAGCAATTACATTTTTATCATGCAGATTCAATTCCACATATTTCTCGATCAGGGTCTTTAACTGCTCCTCCCCTTTTTTAGGCAGTTGGTTCTCTAAGGTTAAATTTATGGTGGAGACATTCTTGTTCGTGACATAAACGCTTAGCGAGGCTCGAAAAGCTTCCACCACCGAGCGAACTGGAGTAATTTTGAAACCATAATTCCCCGCATTGATCTCCCTTTTGACATCATTGATCACGACCCGACCTACATGCGGAAGGAAAAATTCATGTCCTATTTTTACCTTAAAAGCTGTATCTAAGGAAGAAAGAACCAACTGTCCTTCTTTCATGGATTTAACCAAATATTCCCTGCTAAACAGGATGGAATCTGGATTGCTCAATAGTTGGACATCAAATGGAGCACTATAGACCGGCACATCCTGAAGCCTTCCAATTTTTTGATAAGATATATAAGATTTCTCCGTCAGGATCATTTCCCTTAAAAGATCGTCTGTTTTTAAAACCTCTACCTCATTGTCCACGGAATTTTTTATGCCGGCAAAGTCAGTTAATTCACCCAAGGTCGATGATGCAAATAATCCACCTCCTTTGTTCTCGTCAGACACCAATAGTTTAGCATGGATTTTATATTTTGGAATGGAGTGCTTCAAAAATAGATATCCAAAGCTTGCACCCACTAATCCACATATTAAAAACCAATACCAGTTGGAAATGATCCGTCCTAAAAAGCGAAGGAAAACCTTGTTGTCACTTTTCCTGTTATCAAAGAAAACTTCATCGTCCCAATCTAATTTGTTATTAGCCATTTTTGTGTTTTTTTATAATTGATTGAATATTAAAGTCGTGTTAAGGCGACTATCAGTACCGACAAAACAGAACCGATTATGGCAAAAGTTTGGGTTCTTGCAGCATTGTTAGCTGCGGCTTTGCTCTTGCCTGGCTCGACGTAAATCACATCATTTTGCTTTAAATAGAAATAAGGAGATTTCAGCAATTCACTGTTGTTCAGATTCAATCGGACGAGTTCTTTTTTGCTGCCGTAATCTCTAACCAATAAAACATTCTCCCGCTTTCCATAAATCGTCATATCCCCAGCAAGTCCAAGGGCATCAAAAACCGTTACTTTTTCATTAGGAACCGTATAGGTAGCAGGCCTTGTCACCTCTCCTAAAACCGTGATCTTGAAATTGGCAAAACGGACCTGAACCGTAGGGTTTTTATAATACTGTGCAGCAAGTTCAGTGATCTTTTCCCTGGCCTGGAAAGTAGTGAGCCCGGCAACATAAACTTTCCCGATCAAGGTCATATTTACATTTCCGTTTTTATCAACCAAGAATCCTGAAATCACCTGGTTTCCAACATTGGTGGCAGAACTGGCCCCAACTGCCTGTATAACCTCAGATTGATTGGCAACTGAGCTTGAGCTTGGATCAAGCGTCTGTATTACTATACTGAGGATATCATCAGTCTGAATTTTTGGCTCTGAATAAACGGATCCTTCTTTAGAAATATTTAGATCATCATTGGGTAGATCATTGAAATAAACAATCTTTTTGACGGAACAACTGGTTATTAATAAGATTTGCAAAAGGAAAAATAATCCCCATCGGAGATGAGATTGTTTTTTGGTTTCATGTTTCATTGGGAAATTCATTAATTAAATTCTGTTCTTGTTCTTTATTCTATTTAAGTAGGTATTTTGGCAAATAATTCCTCGTTGAGTATTGTGCACTTTTTAAACTGATTTAAGATATCCCTCCTTTGCAATCCTAATTCTAGGGCTTTGACATGCCTGGTATGATGTGAATCTGTCCCTAGAAGGTTAATCCATCCTTTCTCTATTAAGAAATTGGCCATGCGACTTTCGTTTTTTCCATAATAACTAAAGATGGAAAGCAGATTAAGTTGTAGCAGGCAGCCTATCTCTTTGAGTCGTTGTATTTTTTGTGGACTTTTATGGTTGTATAAGTACCTTTCTGGATGAGCTAGAATTGGATAAAAGCCTTTTATCTTTAAATCAAATACCGCTTTTTCAATCAATTTGCTTTCCTCTAGATAGGAAAGCTCCAGTAAGACATAATTACCGGGCAGAGCCAGGATTTTTTCAGGCTCATTATTGAGCATTTTATCGAAAGAAGTATCAACCATATACTCTGCTGCAAAACCGCTCATGAGATGAGCCGCTTCTTTTACTGTTTTTAATTGTTCGTATTTATTGGAAATGGTTTCCATTGTATTAGGATATATTTCACTCATGATATGGGGGGTAAAAAAGAATTTCTTTAAACCCAGGTTTTCTAACCTTTTTAACAGTTCAACACTTTCTTTGAGATTTTCACAGCCATCATCAATGCCCGGCAATATATGTGAGTGGATATCGACTGACATCCATCCGAGATCTGGATATTTTGGCTTCCAATTAAAAATGTTTAACATGACTTTTTTATGTACTTTGGAACAAATAGAAATATCCGGCCAGCTCGCCCGGCCGGTATATTTCCCTACAATCACAAGCTTTCACTTGGTTTTTTTGGTAATCCTAATTGTTTATAATTTATCGCACTCTTCTTTTAGAATGGCCAAATTTGTTGCCCCATCCATCGTTCCAATCAGATTTCCTGGAAGAGTGCCAACAGTGGCGGAATTGTCTTTTTTCACTGTTTTCCCATTGACAATCTTGATCCGATCATTCCAGATCGCTTTGAAATCATACTTCGTTCCATCAGTTTTCAATAATGTCGTCCTCAAAAATCCATTGCCAACTGTTCCCAAAAACTTGTAGTTAGTGGTTCCACTGATACGATAAAACATCTGAAAGGTTGGTAATAAGGTAATTACTGATGTTTTATTAGGGCACCTAACATATAACTGCAAAGTCGAAATCGCCTCCGTTACTTCACCTGGATTTGGTAATATCAGGTTGGTGTTTTGACCACAGGGTTCGAGTGTACCTTCTGCCAAAAATCTACCTGAACTATTCTTTACCACAAAAGTGACATCGTTGGTTGGAACATCCATTAAGCTGATGCTATTATTGCTTTGATTAATGGAATACAGGTTTGAAAAGATCACTTTTCCGCCCCAAATGGCATCTACCTGGATTGGATAAGTAGATCCATTTGCCATCCAATCACCGGAAAATTTAATTACTCTCGCTGATGTACAAGCTTCCCCAAATTCTCCTGCCAAGAAGTAGGATAAATGGCTAATTGGAAAATTAATGGAATAGCCTTTCGCAGCCGACCCACTCACGGAACTGTTCTGTTCATACCGCCAAGTTTCGTCCGCACTATAGCTGAAGATTTGGAATGATTTTCCAGCTGTTAGTGTTTCTCCAGAAATTGGACTAATATGCTTAGCAGAAACTGGCATCTGAACCATGATCGCTTTACTGAATTTCTTCACCTCTGTAGCATTCACCACCATCTTGACCTTGGCCACAGCGATTGGGCTAAAGGTGCCTGAAGCTGTTCTACCATCCTTAAGTATGACTTGGTCTGCTCGAAGGGTTCCGCCTGGCAAAAGCCTAGTCGCTTCATTGATATTGCCATCGATATTGGTTACAGTCACCTGTAATGAATTCCCCGTAATGATATTGCCTGCATCGTCCAAAAATTGCGTGCCACTCGGAATCGTCATTGTCATGTTTCCAATCCCTTGAGCTGAAGGAATATTAATGGTCGTTAGTTTGGATATGGATCCTTTTTTATCAAGTTCCAAATTATCGATTAGCTCTTTTACCCCGACTGGAATCACCAATGGTTTGCTAAGTATTATGGTTTGTATGCCTGAAGAAGCATCCGTAATGGCTACTGGAACAGTTTGACTGGTATAACCATTGGCAGTTAACTTGACCCGAAACCGGATTGGTCTTTCTGAATTGGGGATACGGTTCGGGGTTAATCCCAACGTGATGAGATTGTCTATGAATTTAAATTCTTTTTTCCCGTTCAGGTTATATATGTCCTGGATATCACCAGAAGCCAGGGAAATGGAAACGCCAGGTATGTTTTGACCTTCCGGATCAGCTACTTTTAAAGTGATATTATGCTTGATTACCTCTGTACTGACTTGTAAATTGAAGTCTTTCAGCGGACTTTCACAGGAATTTAAGGTGCTAAATAGTGAAATCGCTAAGCCGTAAATCACTAGTTTGTTTATCTTTTTCATCATTTTGTTTTCAATAATTACTTACCAGAATCTATAGCTAAAGCCAAATTCCAAACGCGGCAAATAGCGATAGTTCCTTATGTTATTTTCGATATTGGAAGTGTTATTTACATTTCTCTCTAATAGTCCTGTCGCTTCCATCCTGACAGTTGGCCTTGAGAGGAAATAGCATCCCAGGTCTAGGTTCATTGAAAATCGACTGTCTATTATGATATTGCTCCAGCCAATCCCAGCATAAGGGCTCAATGATTTTTTCCAATCAACCTGGGTACTAATAGTGCCCATGTGGATCGGATTCACCTGGATGTCCCCAAATCTATAGGGATCTTTCAACCGTGTGGTCAATTGGCCATCCAGTTTATAGAAATAGGCCGCACCCGCCTGTATATTGAAACTTCTAAAAAAACCAGATTTTAGGTAAAAGGGATTCCAGCCAAAAGCCACTGATACATTGCCTGATTTTGCTTGGGCATCACTTCTCGTTAATATATTGTTATAGGTACCAGTGATATTGCTGTTGAAGGGCATATAACTCGCTCCAAACCGAAATCCGAATTGTGGCCCAATGGGTTGGTAAAAATGTAAACCAACGCCTGTGGAACCCATATGAACCCCTAACGCGTTCGGATATGGGAAACCATTTAGGTAGGCTGATTGGGGGATACTATCGCGTTGCCCATTACCATAGAGTTCCAAAGGCATAAATGCGAGAGAACTCAATAGCAAGTAAAAAATGGTATAAAATCTGATCTTCATAATTCGTATTGTTTTTTTATTCTTATATGGGTTAATTGATGATTAATAAGCATTCTTCTCGCCTCGAAGCATGTTCCATGCGGTCATAAAAATTATTTTAAAATCCAGCATGACAGTCCAATTACTGATATATTCCAAATCATATTCTACCCTTTTTGCCATCAGGTCAGGCTCCCTGGTTTCTCCTCGGTAGCCATTGACCTGCGCCCATCCGGTAATGCCCGGCTTGACAAAATGCCTCAGCATATAATGTTGGATTAATTTGCTGTAATGCTCAGTATGGGATAACATATGTGGTCGAGGGCCCACAATGGTCATTTGTCCTTTAAATACATTGATAAATTGAGGGAACTCATCTAAATTGGTCTTCCTCAAAAACCTACCAATAGGTGTGATCCGCTTATCGTCCTTGCTAGCTTGTGCTTTATTAGATTCTGAATTGACGACCATGCTCCTGAATTTTAGGCAGTTGAACGTTTCATTGTTCCGGCCAGAGCGAGGTTGCTTAAAAAAGATTGGTCCAGGACTTTGGATCTTGATCAATAATCCAATCAATGGTATCATCCAACTCAGGATAAAAACAATGACCAATCCTGAAATAATAATATCAACAATCCTTTTTTTTAACCGATTCTCAATGTTAGAGAGTGAATCCTCATGTGATCGAATGATGGGGAGACTTGCACCCAAGATATTTCCCTTAGTTTTCCTATGATATTGATCCGTAATGGCAGGTGAAACAAAATTGATCTGTACACAATGGTTATTTGCTTCAGCGATGAGATCCTTGGAATAACTGTTTATATCAGGGGAACTTATGATAAAGACATCATGGATTCCCAAGTTGGAAACTTCCTCAAAATATTCACGAAATTGCGCTAACTTTTCCTCTTTACTTTTTAGTTCATCTTCCCTTTTGTATTTGATGGTGTTGATCTTATAAAAAGCATGGTAATGTCCTAAACTCCCTTCAATTGCACCTATATAGTCGTTATGACCTATTATCGTTACGTTTTTGCTCCAGCCAAACCTTCTCGGAAAGACCGTATATACATAAGTCAACAAGAACCTAGAAAAGATGGCATAAAATATAAGGGATAGGAAAATTCCCCCTAGAAAATAAAGTACCCCCTTGAAATGATAGCCGATCAAAACACAGGTCGCAAATACGCAAAACATGGTTAATAAGGAAAGATTGGTCTGCCGAAATACCAATTCGAGCTTTTCGATGACCTGACTCTCATATAACCTGAAATAAAGGGAAGAAATAATAGCAACCAGATTGAAGGTCAGCCAGAGTGAATAAAAATTACTTGAGATTATCTCCTTTTCTATGACTAATCCCAAGTTAATACCTGCAACAGACACGATTATGAATAACAGGTTAATACAAAGTGCATCGGTTAGACCTAATAGCATTTTTATTAATATCAATACTGGATTTTGGACATACTTGTGCATATCGTTATCAAAATAAATTCAATACAATAAAATACCTTATGTGAAATTTTTAATCTATTCAGGCTATCGGAATGATGTTAAACAACCATATTTTTTTAAGCGATAATTACCGCCCAATAAAATATTGATCTTGCAGATATCTAGATAGCAATAGATGACCAGTATGCCCCTTAATGCACACACATGAATTTATAACTGATTTTTTTCATCATTTTTTATTTAGTTAATATTTTGGTTGGTTTATATTAAAAACAAAGCTTTATTAGCTTATTATTAATAACATTAAATGTTTTCAGTGACTCTCATCACGAGCAAGGGAAAGGATTTGAAGATTGTAGTACACAAATGTAATTATATTAATGATAAATAAATTATCATTATTGTTAAATCTATATTAACTATTCTTTCATTTAAATTGTTCTTGAATTTAATTTTCTTATACTTTAGGTAAAACAGTCTTACCATTGTTAGAAAAGCAAACCAAACTAATTTGTGATGTTTTTTTATTAATGATGTCGGTTAAATTATTAGAATATTAAAAAACTAATCCTACCCTTCAGCAAGAACCAAAACGCAATCCTTTTTTTGATATGCTCCAAATCCAACTTGAAGAATACTTCCTTGGCCAACGCTTGGATTTATTAATCCCAATGGTAATTTCAGGGACAGATTTTCAAATGAAAGTTTGGAGAGAAATTCAAAGGATAAAATATGGCCACAGCCTCAAGCTTAGACAAATTGCTTACAAGCTGGATAAACCAAATGCGATGAATTAGATATCATATGCCTATAACAAGAACAGACTGAAAATCCTTAATTCCAACGTATAGAATAAACCGCTTGGGCAACCACAATACGGCTTTAGAAAGAGGGATTTGGCGGATGCAATGGTTGCAAGATTTCGAAAAAAGATACCTATAATCCTAACCTTTTCTTCCATAAATCAATAAACGCTTAAAGGCGTAAATAGCAGGAAACCTACTGTACTCTTCCCCTATTCTTTTCTTGAATTCTTGGATAAAATCATCCTTGATTTCTCCCTTCAAAATTTCTAAATAGGGAATCATTGCCGAACCAGAAATAAAATCATATAGTTCATCTACATTTTCAGCAATCTGTGGGTATACCTTTTGATAGATTTCAATATCCTTTATCTGATTTTCAAACAGGATTTTGGCATATTGATCCATGGAAAGTACGGGTGATTTTCGGATAAAATGGTTCAGATGGCTAGCAAAAGGCTCTTCCTGTACCAGTTTGAGTAGGATCTGGTTTAATGCGTTTTCATTCTGAACAGGCATTTGGATGGCCAATTGACCCCCAGTTTTTAACTTAGCAATGATTTTAGGGAATAGAACTTCATGCTTATCCAACCACTGCAATGCGGCATTGCTGAAAATCAAGTCCCAACTTGTTTGATCCTCCAAATTGTCCTCAATGGACTCCATCCGAAAGGAAAGTCGGCTATTTTCAAAAGCCTTTGACTTTTCGAGCATTTCTGCTGAACTATCTATACCCAAGATTTTGGCTTCCTTAAATCGATGAGCAATGGTTGCAGTCTGTTCACCAGTTCCACAGCCTAAATCAATACATTCCTTAGCACCATGATCTTCTACTAAATTTAGCAAATCATAGAATGGTTTATAACGAATGTCCTTATAACGATTGTAAATTTCCGGATCCCAAGGCATAATGCTGAATTATTTAAGTTTTGAAAATGCTACTTTAATTCCCATCAAAATAAATACCATTCCTGAAAATTTATCCATAAATCCCTTGATCTTATTGTTTTCCTTGATCTTAGCGGAGAACAGGTTCATGGAAAGTGCCAATATGCAATAATAAATCAGTCCTAATATGGCATAAGTAAATCCTAGGACAATAAAGGGAATAGAAGAACCTACAGCTTCTTTTTGGACAAACTGAGGGAAAAAAGAAAGAAAAAATAGAGCCACTTTAGGATTCAATACATTGGTAATCAATCCTGATTTAAAGTTTTTCCAACCACTTTCTTCCTCCGATGAAATTTGCGCTAGATTGAAGCTCTTCTCTTTAGATAAGATGGATTTTATTCCTAAATAGATTAAATAGGCCGCTCCTAGATACTTGACGATTGAAAATGCTAAGGCAGATTGGGCAATCAGAACGGATAAGCCCAATGCGGCAAACATGGTATGTACCAAGATGCCTGCATTGACGCCGATAGCAGAATAAATACCAGCAGACCTGCCTTGACTTATAGATTTATTCAATACAAAAATGGTGTCCATCCCAGGTGTAATTATAAACACTAGGGTTGCAATAAGGAAAAGCTCAAAATTAAGTATGCCAAACATGTCTAGGTATTTCTTTTCCCAAATCTAAAAATTTATGGGCTGAATGCAATTGAAAAATTAACCAAGTATTTCGAAATGTTTTTGATAATTTAGAAAGGAAGAATACCTGAAAATATCTTTTTAAATAAAGATCATTGAGAAAGTTACCCAAAATGGATAGGAATACCATTGGCCCATTTGCCGATGTCTCACTGTTAGATTTCTATAGCGGTGTCTTCAACTGTGTGTTTGTCTCCTTAAATCCTTTCCTCCAACTTCTGGACTCTTCCACCTTGAAACTTTCTAATTTTTGGGAAATAGATGATAGAACTTCTATTGATATTAAAAAAAGGATCCTTCTCCATACTAAACCCATCAAGTGGGAAGAGATATTAATGATATCAGGTTTTCAAGGTATTAAACAAATAGATATCGCTTTGAGGACTTCTATCGGTGGATTGGTCAAGCTGAAACAAGATTGGGTCCTTGAGGAAATATTAGATAATGCAATGGAGAATAACCAAATCCTAGCACCAACTGAAGGCCGCATTCCTGAAAATCAAATCAACTCTATTCTAAAAGCGATTAAAAAACAGGGATATGAATGGATATGTTTAGGCGCTGAATTTGGTGATGCCATGGAATTGGTCTGGATTGATGACCTGATCCAGGACAATATAGAATATGCTACACATCAAAATCTATATACTTATGACCGCAAGATATTGATCAGCTGCCATTGGGATAGCTTCCAAATCTATATCTGTTCAAATCCAGAAACCGTAAAAAAGATCGTTAAGGATGCTTTTTTGGAAGGTTTTTACGCCAATGAGAAAACGGAGGTTTATTGGAGTGTAAAAGAAGAATAATCTTACTTCGCTCAAAATATTATTATTGGCAGAACTTTTTCAACAATATTCCTCAAATTTGCCATTCTATTGAATGATACATGAAGCTTCAAGCCATCAATCTTATTTCCAAGGAAAAAATCAATCTTAAAAATGAAATTCTCGCAGGATTAACGGTTTCTATGACCATGATCCCCGAATCGCTATCTTTTGCCATCTTGGCTGGACTTAGCCCGCTCAAAGGACTCTATGCGGCTTTTCTAATGGGGATAGTGACAGCTTTCTTAGGTGGAAGACCGGGAATGGTCTCTGGAGGTGCCGGCGCAACCATTGTCGTTCTGATCGCTCTAGCTTCATCCCATGGAGTTGAATATTTGTTTGCTGCTGTAGCTCTTGCAGGACTGATCCAAATTCTGGTGGGCGCATTTAAATTAGGGAAATTTGTCCGATTAATCCCTCAGCCGGTCATGTATGGATTCCTAAATGGGCTGGCCATCATTATCTTTATGGCTCAATTAAAACAGTTTAAAACTGTCAGCAATGGTATAGAAACTTGGATGACAGGTTCTCCCCTTTTCATTATGGCTGGATTGACCTTGTTGACCATCCTGATTGTTTTGGGCTTTCCTAAACTTAGCAAAGCTATTCCGGCATCATTGGTTGCCATTATCGTAACCTTTGCTTTAGTGTATTTTTTTGATATCCATACCAAAAAAGTGATTGATATCGCATCTGTTAGTGGCGCCTTCCCTTCCTTTCATATTCCTAATGTGCCTTTTTCCTTTGAAACATTGAAAATCATATTTCCCTATGCTTCTGTGATGGCAGCAGTGGGTTTGATTGAGTCCTTGCTGACCCTAAACATGGTGGATGAAATCACCAATAGCAAGGGAAGTTCTAACCAGGAAGCTGTAGCTCAAGGAACGGCAAATATGGTCAACGGATTTTTCGCCGGAATGGGTGGATGTGCCATGGTGGCTCAAACCTTAGTAAACATCAATGCAGGTGCTAGAACAAGGATTTCTGCCATAGTGGGTGCATTAGGAATTTTGTTTGTCATCCTTGTTGGTGGAAAGGTAATCGAACAGATTCCAATGGCGGCTTTGGTTGGTGTGATGATGATGGTTGCCATTTCTACCTTCCAATGGGGATTTTTAAGGCTTTTGACTAAAATGCCAAAATCAGATGTCTTGGTCGGTATCTTAGTAGCTGCAATCACCGTAATCCTCCATAACCTAGCTTTGGCAGTTTTTGTAGGCGTAATCATATCGGCATTGGTGTTTTCGTGGGACAATGCCAAGAGAATCAGGGCCAGGAAATCTATTGCAGAGAATGGGGCTAAGATCTATGAAATATATGGTCCTCTTTTCTTTGGATCTACCAGTAATTTTATGGATAAATTTGACCTGTCTGATGATCCAAACCATATCATTATTGACTTCCAGGAGTCAAGGGTTGTGGATATGTCGGCCATTGAGACCTTAAAGAAACTGATCCAAAAGTACCAGGATTTAAATAAGAGGGTAACACTCCGACATTTAAGTCCAGATTGTGTTCGCTTACTGGATAATGCCAAAGGATTTATCGAAGTCGATATCGAAGAAGATCCTACCTACAAGGTCATGCCAAAAGGATAGACAAGTGCTATAAAAAAAACAAAGCAGGTTTATGCTAATAAACCCACTTTATATATTTATAGTCAGTGTTTAAATCTTATCCGCCAATGTGGTAATATCAAGCTTTGGTTTTGCCAAATTCATGGATTTAATTGCGTTTTTAACTTCATCCACCATTTGTTGGGTCATTTTGTATTCATAATTCCCGTAATCATCATATTTCATTTCCCCTACATAAAAGAATCCATATTGATCAAAGAAATCAGTTAAATCTGTTTTTGAAACCTCACAGGCAGTCTTGATAAAATTCAATTGATGAACTGCAGGATTTCGTTCCACAACAACAGCTTCTCTTCCCCATCTCTCACGGATTTTTTGCCTAGATGGGCTGTTATTCGTGTTTTGTTTCCTCAAAGTCTCAAATAGATCTGGATAGAAATCCGGGTTCTGTCCTTCACCTTCAAAATATAATTGCAACTGCCAAAATGGAACTAACCTATTGAATACATCGGGATCTTGTAAATAGGAAATTTTCTTGTCAATAATCGATTTTTTAGCCAAATTGAAATTATTCTCCGCCAAGATTCTGGACTTATTTCCAAAGGATCTCATGACATATAGGGAATAGATGTTATTGCTAACCTCTCCTAATCCGCCCCAGCTCAACATCGGCGAAGTCTGATGCACGTGACCAACTTCATGGCTGAATCCCCAACAAGGATCTCCATTGATCACTGAACTAGGATCCAACACCATTTTCATGGCATAGCCCTGTTTGTCTCCCATATAAGCAACTCCATCTCCATCCCTGAACATATAGTAATTATAGTTTACCCGCGCCAATATCTTATTGTCAGGAACTTTGTTGTACTTGATCAAGCCCATTAGGCGATGCTGCCTATAAACTAGGGAATCGTAATTACTGATCAGCTCCTTCCCTTTTCCATAAGCATATTTCTTTAAATCCTCTACTGGATACGCTGTTTGGATATGCTTGCCTTTGGCATCCATAATGGGAAAGACTGCTTGGTCAAGGAATGCATTCCAATCTTGATCTGAATGCTTTTGTATATCAAAATACCCATTTACCTTGCCTGAAAGAAAATGTATGTTTATTGGCTTTTCTTCCTTTGGTTTATCTGAGAAGTAGCTGACGTATGCCAAGCTGCCAAAATCCTTTAACTCAATAATATTGACCCCATTCCTCAATTTAAATTCCTTTTTCTCGATTCCCCATCCTTTAGGGTCTTTGGTAGGTTCTTCAGGGTTAGGGGCTTTACGCATCCAATTGGGAACCAGTAATTTGATGTCCTTGCTTTCATCTATTCCGTCAGCAATAATAACATGCTTGCCAACTGGTAGATAGACCCCTGTTATATTTTCATATTTACTGTACCCATCGCCGATACTCAATTCCTGTCCCAATGTTTTTGGAGACAATAGAGCAGGATAGCTGGCATACTTATAAGGATCTACCTTTTTTCCAGCTAGTAATTCCTGTGCTAAAACACGGATGTCTTCGTTTTCAATAGATGCGATTTGTTTCTTGTTTACTCCCTTTTTTAGTTGGGTAGCTAGGCCATCCTCGAATACCGTTAAATCCGAATAAACCTGATGCAGATCGTGGGCGCTCTGGGCACAACTGACCGCACTGATTAATAATGCTGCTGAAAGTGTAATTAGTGTTTTTTTCATAATAAAGGATTGATTCAGTACTGACTAAAATACATTTATTTTTTAATCTCATTGCTGTGAGATTTTGTATAATTGCGCTAATTCTGCTTTAAACAAGGTTTCAATCGTTTGACTAAAATTTTATTTATTTCCAGTCTTTTGATAAACAATAAATAATATCCAGTTCCGTTTAAAATTTATACCCTAAAAATCATATTCCATGAACTTCAAAACGTACTCTTTAACGCTTGTTTCCAGTCTTATTTCCTGTTCTGTTTTCTCCCAAAATCTGCAAGGCTTAAAACCACAGATAGATCAAGTATTGGCTAATAATAAAGCTAAAGTTGGGATTGCTATTCACAACGATACTTTTACCGATAGCCTGATCATAAATGGGGACTATCCTTATCCTATGCAGAGTACTTATAAGTTCCATTTGGCCATCGCCGTCCTAGATCAGGTTGATAAAGGTAAGTTAACCTTAGACCAGCCGGTTGAAATCAGTAAAGAGACAGTAAGCACTGATTTATACAGTCCCATCAAGGATAAATACCCTAATGGCACTACCCTACCATTAAGTGAAATTATAAGGTATACCGTAGCGGAAAGTGATAATGTAGGTTGTGATATTATGTTTGGATTGCTTGGTGGTACCGAGCAGGTACAAAAATATTTTGAAGAAAAGGGATATTCAGAACAATCGATCAAAACCACGGAGGAAGAACAACAAGCTAATTGGGATATACAATTCCAGAATTGGACGAAGGTATCTCAAGCCAATAAAATTTTATTTGATTATTATTCCAACACGAAGAAACTGTTATCAGACAGTTCCCATAAATTTCTATGGGATACCATGCGCTCCACCAGCACCGGTAAGAATAGATTAAAAGGCTTATTACCTCAAGGCACAGTGGTAGCCCACAAAACCGGCTATTCTGGAATCAACAAAACAACTGGTATCATTGCTGCCGTAAATGATATAGGTGTGATAGAGTTGCCAAATGGCAAGGTGTTTTATATTTCAGTCTATGTTACCGATTCTAAAGAAACAGAACCTAATAGTGCTAAGATCATTGCAGAAGTTTCAAAAGCCGCATATGATTATTTGAGGAAGTAGAGGAATGATCTTGGTCCATCCTCCCATCCTCGCTGGGTGAGCGGAGTCGAACCCCATCCTGGTTCAAATACATGTTGCGGGCGAATTCAATTCGCCCCTACGAAAATTTGATACCTTTCTGTTGGTAAATTGATCTTGGTCCATCCTCCCATCCTCGCTGGGTGAGCGAAGTCGAACCCCATCCTGATTCAAAATAATAAAACATTCATCTCCAACTTTCTGTTTTAAGCATTAGATTTGTTTATACGACTAAAAAAATGAAACCAAAAAACTTAGAACCCAAGCGTGCCGAAGAACTTCTCGAGATCCTTAAAAAGCGATTTGACAAGAATATGCATAGGCATCCCAATATTGACTGGGAGGATGTAAAGGCAAAATTAGAGGCTTCAGCTGAAAAATTATGGAGCATCAATGAAATGGAAGAATCAGATGGCGAACCTGATGTAGTATCTATTTACGACAATGAAGAAATTATCTTTATCGATTGTGCTGCTGAGAGTCCGAAAGGCAGGCGAATCTTATGTTATGATGAAGAGGCATTAGAATCGAGGAAGGAACATAAGCCCAAAGATTCTGCCGTCAATTTGGCCAAATTTATGGGGATTAAGATGTTGAATGAAGAGGAATACGCTGCTTTACAATCTTTGGGACATTTTGATGCTAAAACTTCCAGTTGGTTGGAGACCCCATCTGAGATTAGGGAAAAAGGAGGAGCAATTTTTGGTGACTATCGATTTGGTCGTGTGTTCACTTATCATAACGGCGCAGAATCCTATTATGCAGCTCGTGGTTTCCGTGGTTTGATTTCACTTTCTTAAAAATATCAATTTTCCTTTCCAGAGGAAAACAAAACCTAGTCGATGAAAATTCTGCTAGGTTTTTTATTTTTAACACTAGAATATATTCGGGATTGCTTTTGACCTTATTCGAGGCATGTTCGGGCGAATTCGAACGGCTTGAAATCATTTCCGAATGATTCTCGAATGTGTCTCGAATGAAACTATCAAAATTGGCTAATTTTTGAATTTGAAGAAAAGAGTTGTTTGCTCAAGATTCTTTAAATTTCCTTATATTTAATTATAAATTTTAATTATGGGAATGTATTGCACCCTCAGACGGGTAACTATGGAAAAATTGGAGTCTTATCTCGAAGACAGTCATAAGTTGGAGCAAGATTTCTTTTCCAATGAAGTTACACAAGCTCCATCCTTGGATATTGACAAAGCTTGGGATGGGATAATTTTTTTATTGACAGGATCTTCCTTTGAGGATGCGGTCGAGAATAAAATGAGCCAAGTCATCTTAGGATCGGCATCTATAGATGAAAATCAAGATTTAGGCTATGGTCCTGCTCGATACTTACTCCCTGAAGAAGTAAAGAGCTTGAACGAAAAGATCAAAGCCATCGGAATTGAAGACCTGAAATTAAGATTTAATCCCCAAGAGATGAAAGACCAATCGGTCTATCCAGATATTTGGGATGAACAGAACAGCTTTGATTATTTGGAAGAGTACTTTGTGAAACTCCAAAGCTTTTTCCAACATGCGAGCTGGGCAAATGAAGCCATAGTAATCATCATTAACTAATTATTCCCATTCCGGATTTTAAATCCCATTTAGGATTTAATGATGGTGTCTAACTGTTCTGATAACTTTTTCAATACAGTTCTATCACCTCCATTTACTTCCAAGGTCATATATTGACCTTTATAGTTGATGTCCTTGATGGTTTTCATGACTTGGGACCAATTAACATCTCCCTGGGTGAGTTCCACATTGAAGCCCTTCCCTAGTCCTTGTTCATTCATGATCTTCTTACTGTATTCTTTAACGTGGAGCTTGAATACTTTATCGCCTAAAACTTCAAGCCAATGGTCAGGCCAACCATAACGTAGGATATTCCCCAAGTCAAAGTACCAGCCAACTAAGGGGTGATCTATTTTATCTAAAAAGTCTTTTGCTTCAATTGGGCTAAGGATAAAATTGTTCCAAACATTTTCCAATGCAATCTTTACCCCCGTTTTTTCGGCATGGGGAATCATTTTACGGATCGAATCCAAAGCGTTATCATAAGCAGTTTTATAAGATACTGTATCGCTAACTACTCCTGGTACTAGCAATACCGTATCTCCGCCTAATTCTTTGGTCTGTTCTAATGATCTTGCCATGGAATCGATGGTAAACTGTCTGATGGCAGGATCAGGATCTGAAATAGGTTTGCCCCAATGGTCTTTATTGACCGTACTTGGGATTTCAACCCCTGTTTTATCACGAGCTTCTAATAGTTCTTTTAGAGGTAAATCCAATGGGCTGTTGAATTCAATACCATCAAAGCCGAGGTCTTTGACCAGTTTAAATTTATCGAGTAAAGAGAGTTCTTCTTTGATCATCCAAAAACCTAGTCCTTTTTTTATTTTGAGTGAATTGCTATTGACCTTGAAGGTATTGCCAATTACATTCGATGATAAACTTGTGGTCGCTAAGATTCCCAGAGATTTAATGAAGTCTTTTCTTTGCATAGGATTTTATTAAAGTTATTGTGGTTGATTGCCTAAAGATAGAAATTTAAAACCAATTGCTATAGGCGAATAAGCCTGCTGTACCGCCAGTATGGATAAATAATACAGGTTCTCCTTTAGGGTATTTCCCTAGTTTAATATCATTGACCAAACCGGTAAAGGCCTTGCCTGTATAAACTGGATCTAAGAAAACTCCTTCTGTTTTAGCGAGATGCTTAATGGTAGCAAGTGTTTGTTCGTTAGGTATCCCATAGGCTTCCCCCACATAATCATTGCACAAACGGTATTCGATTTTTGATTTTTCTTCTTCTAAATTGAAAATATCAAGAATCCCTTCCGTAATAAGTTTGGTTTCTGTCAAGATTGGCTCTCGGTCTGGTTGTACATTATAGGCTTGGATAAATACTTTCTTGTTTTGGATTTCATAGCCTGCGATAACTCCGCCATGCGTACCGCCAGAACCACTAGCCAAGGCAATGTGCTGAAAATTTACCCCTAATGCTGCTGCTTGGGCTTCGATCTCAAAGGTAGCTCTAGCATATCCTAATCCCCCCACAATATTGGACCCGCCTACTGGAATGAAATAGACCTTCTCCCCTTCGGTTTCATAGTGTTTGGTCAGATTGCTGATAAAGGTATTGGCAGTTCCATCATTGGGGATTTCATGGATGTTTGCGTCAACAATATTGTCTAAAACCAAGTTCCCATTGAGTTGGTAGCTCTCAGTATCCAAGGGTACCGAGTTTTTCAGTACTAAATCAACTTCAAAGCCCTGCGTTTTTCCAGCAATAGCTGTTAATCTGGCATGGTTGGATTGTCTAGCGCCAATCGTGATTACTCGATTTGCTTGCTGGTTCTTTGCTTCAGCCAAGAGATATTCTAACTTTCTAAGTTTATTTCCACCGGTTCCGAGCTCGGTTAGATCGTCCCTTTTAATGAAAATTGGGGTATCAAGTTCCTTGCTCAAAGATTTTAATTGTAGTAATGGACTGGCTTGGTTTAATAGGTTAATTCGGTGGTATCCGTTTGAAACCAAGTGATGGTCAAATCCGTTTAATTCTTTCATGAAATAAAATTAAGGAATTAAATGCGTTGATTAAAAACATAAAATATTGGCATTTTTCTAGAATTTTTGGTAATATTGCGATGAATCAAATAATTATTTTATAATAAATGTCCCTTAATTTTAAGAATTTCATTAAACAAGTAGATCAGCGCAATCCGAATGAACCTGAATTTCTACAAGCCGTTACCGAAGTAGTGGAAGATTTAATTCCATATATCAGTGAAAACAGACAAGATTTTGTTGATCTCAAGATCTTGGAGCGTATGGTCGAGCCGGAACGTGTTGTTTCCTTTCGAGTTGCTTGGCTGGACGATAAGAATCAGATTCAAGTAAATCGCGGTTATCGTGTTCAGATGAATTCTGCCATCGGTCCATACAAGGGCGGATTGAGATTTGCTCCAGATGTAAATTTGAGCATCTTGAAGTTCTTGGCTTTCGAGCAGGTTTTCAAAAACAGCTTGACAGGCTTGCCTATTGGTGGTGGTAAAGGAGGTTCAGATTTTGATCCTAAAGGTAAGTCGGACAATGAGATCATGCGATTTTGCCAAAGTTTCATGACGGAATTGCAAAGACATATCGGTTCAGAAACAGATGTTCCAGCTGGAGATATCGGTGTAGGAACGAGAGAAATCGGTTATTTATTTGGACAATACAAAAGATTACAGAACAACTTCTCTGGTGTATTAACTGGAAAAGGTACACAATGGGGAGGTTCTTATATACGTCCAGAAGCTACGGGTTATGGACTACTTTACTTTGTGCAATGCGTATTGGATTACAACAACGAAAGCATTGAAGGAAAAACGATCAGTATTTCCGGAGCTGGGAATGTAGCGTACTATGCTGCAGAAAAAGCAATCCAACTAGGCGCCAAAGTGATCACTTTATCAAATAGCCAGGGGACAATCTATGATAAAGAAGGATTTACATTAGAGAAATTGACTTATGTAGCTACCTTAGGCCGTGATTTGGCTAAGTTTAGCAAAAAATATCCATCAGCAACATACCATGCAAAGGAAAATCCTTGGCAATTTAAATGTGATATAGCATTACCATGCGCGACACAGAATGAAATAAATGAAGCTGATGCCAAGAAATTAGTTAAAAATGGCTGTACAATCGTTGCTGAGGGTGCCAATATGCCTTCAACAGCTGAGGCCATCCGGGTATACCATCAAGCTAAGATCCACTTTGGTCCTGGCAAAGCAGCGAATGCTGGTGGTGTTGCGGTTTCAGGATTGGAAATGTCACAAAATGCAATTGGCCAACAATGGTCACCCGAGAAAGTAGACCATCGTTTGAAATTGATCATGGAGAATATCCATAAGACCTGTGTTCGTTTTGGAAAGGAACAGACTGGCTATGTCAATTACCTAAGAGGTGCCAATATTGGAGGCTTTATTAAAGTTGCAGAAGCAATGAAAGCCCAAGGAGTCGTTTAGAATAGTAATAATTTATATTTTTGAAGTTCTGGCTTATATAGGCCAGAACTTTTTTTATTTCATAATATACTAGAATAGATATGCGAGTACTAGCTGAGTTGCCACATCCTGATTGTAAGATCAGCATCTTCGGGATGAACCAAAAGTTTATCATCAAGTTTGAACAAGGGACATTGGAGCAGTCTTATAAAATAGCTGAAGTTGATGTTGTAGGTGGAGTCAATGGAGTTTTTGAAATGCTCGATGAAGAGTTTATGAAGAAGGTTTTAGACCTATTTGTACAAATGAGATCAGCTATCATTGAAACTTACAACAAATATCAATAAAGAGTTTACATAAATACTGTAAATATCTGATAATTTACTATTTAAAAAATGAAAAACCTGTAATCCAAATAATATTTGGCGTTACAGGTTTTTTTTGTGATGAACTTTTAGTTTAATAATAACTAATTATTAATGTCAATATATATAATATACTGATATATAGTGTAGTTATATATGTGTGCAAAATTTTATTTTGTGAGATATTTTGCCAAATATTCCACTCCTACGCTGGCTTTTTCTGCAATTTTAATTACGACTGGTGGTACGCGATATTGTTCAGCATTTGGATCGATCAGGATGAGCTTACAGTCAGGTTTGGTTTCATATAAAAGGTTTGCTGCCGGGTATACTTGTAAGGAAGTTCCTATGGTCACGAAGACATCTGCCTGCCTAGCGACTTTATAAGCTTCAACCATATTTGGGACAGCCTCTCCAAACCATACCACATGTGGCCGAAGCTGGGAACCTAGTTCGCACAGATCTCCATCTTTGATGTCAGCTCCATCAATATCATAGATTAAATTCGCGTTTAAGGAAGATTGGGCTTTTCTGATTTGTCCATGTAGATGCAGTATTTTGCTACTACCAGCACGTTCATGTAAATCATCGATATTTTGGGTGATAATAGTGATATCATAATCTTTCTCCAATTCAGCGAGTTTTTTATGGGCGTGGTTTGGTTCAGCAGCTATACAATCTGCTCTCCTTTTATTATAGAAGTTTTGGACCAATTCAGGGTCTTTTTCCCAAGCCTCCGGTGTTGCTACATCTTCGACGCGATGTCCTTCCCAAAGTCCATCTGACCCTCTAAATGTAGGTAAACCACTCTCTACTGATATTCCAGCACCTGTAAATACGACTATTTTTTTCATAAAAATGGATTAAAAAAAATCGGTTTCATTATTAAATGAAACCGATCGTAAAAATAATTGCGAAATTTATTTCACAAAATATCTATGTTCAATAACTGTTGCTTCGGGTTTCTTTTCTTCGATGGCTTCTTTGATAGGGCAACTTCCAGTGACACCTCTTAAAACCAAAGCACCGCCTAGGGTAATTCCAGAAAACGCCGTTATAGGGTTCTTGAAAAGTTTCCTTGCACCCATACCGATAATAAAACCACCAGCAATTACTGATAATATACGTTCTGATGTTCCTACATTGCCATATTCGCAGGATTCTTCTAGTCTAGTTTTTACTTTGTCTATTGCAAAATTTAAAATACCGCTCATAATTTTCGAAATTTATTCCTATACAATATAACGATTGAAAAATTAAAATGTTTCCAGTTAGGTATAAATTTTGTGTTTCAGCCATTAATATTTGTAAATTCAAGCAGAAAAGAAAAACATGCGCGTAAAAAAATATTCAGGTGAGCTGGTGCCTTTTGATGAAACAGCATTACGTCGCTCCTTATCCCGATCTGGAGCTAATGATCAAGAAGTCAATATGGTCTATGAATCTATTAAAGGTTCAGTATACGATGGAATCCCGACCAAAGAATTATATGAAATGGCTTTTAATGCGCTGCGAGGCAAGAAAAACTCCTACGCTGCCCGCTATAGCCTGAAGCGTGCTATCCGCGAATTAGGCCCTGAAGGGTTTTATTTTGAGAAGTGGGTTGCGCGATTATTTCAGGAGGATGGCTATGAGGCCGTGACCGGACAGACCGTACAAGGTCATGCGGTAAGCCATGAGATCGATGTGGTGGCATTAAAAGGGAATGAAATGTTGGCGATTGAGTGTAAGTTCAGGAATGATGCAGATGCAAAAATATCGGTAACTACTCCGATGTACTTCAAATCAAGAAAAGAGGATATCACAGGAATTTCCTATCATTTTTTTAATCAAAACCATGAATTTACAGATGGATGGTTGGTGACCAACGCTTATCTTACATCAGATTCTATTGCTTTTGGAAATTATTATAAAGTTAATTTACTGTCTTGGGATTACCCTAGAGGCAGTAGTCTGAAAAAAAGAGTAGATAGCAATGCAGAATATCCAGTGACCTGTTTGACCAACATCTCAGAGCAAGATAAAGCGATGTTGTTGAAATTTCAATGTATTTTGGTCAAGGACCTGGTTAAGTCTCCACAGATCTTGGATAAGATCCAAGTAGCAAAAGATAAACAAAAGCTTATATTGATGGAGGCAAACGAATTAATTAATAGCCCTTTAGAACATGAGTAATAAGTTTGTCCGTGAGGAAATTAGCTTCCTGAAAGGAGCACGAGGTAGGTGGAATGAATTGAAATATGCCATCGGAGTGGTTTTTCAATTTATGAAAGGTTTCCGGACCTTACATTTCGTAGGTCCATGTGTTACCGTTTTCGGTTCTGCACGGTTTGGGGAGGATCATCCCTATTATGTCCAAGCACGTGAACTTTCTGCGAAACTAGCTGATCAAGGTTTTACTATTATGACCGGCGGCGGACCAGGTATTATGGAGGCTGCAAATCGTGGTGCTAAGGATGTAGATGGTAACTCGGTGGGTTGCAATATCGTCCTGCCCCATGAGCAAAAGCATAATCCATATATGGATAAGTTCGTTAATATTGATTATTTCTTCGTTAGAAAGGAATTGCTCCGCAAATATTCTTTTGCTTTTGTCATTATGCCCGGTGGTTTCGGAACCCTTGATGAATTCTTTGAAACTCTAACCCTTATCCAAACGAAAAAGATTTCTCAATTTCCGATCGTTATTATGGGTATGGATTATCATAAGAACATCAAAGAACATGTTGACATGATGATTGAAGCAAAGACCATCAGCCCTGAGGATCAAGATTTGCTGCTGTTTACCGATGATATTACGGAAGCCGCAATGCATATCTTAAAATACGCTGATAGCAATAAGATCATTAAACTTAAAGAGCCTAAACCGAACTGGATTTTGGGTGAGAAAAAGGCAATTTAATAAGTAGTATTTAGTATCTAGTATTTAGTATTTAGACTTGGGGCAATAGTCAATATTTGATTGCCTATCGATGCTGAAAAAAAATATGTTTATGCTTCAACTGGCATAAATACTTTACCATATTTGTTTAATTCATTTAAGTTTTCTGTGTCTTCAAATATCCCGAACACTGAGGATCCTGAACCGCTCATTGAAGCGTAGATAGCTCCTTTTTCATAAAGCTTTGCTTTAATATCTCCGATCAATGGATACCGGTCAAAAAGCGAGATTTCAAAATCATTGATAATATGATATTTCCAATCTTGGATAGGAAGTTTGATCGCTTCCCTTAGGTCTACACTTGGGATCATTGGACTTACTCGGCTATAGGCTTCGGCTGTCGAGATATGGATGTCTGGTTTAACTACCACAATTTTATATGGACTCAAATCCAGCTGTATCTCACTAAGCTCTGTGCCTATCCCTTCGGCATACATGGCTTTATTGTCAATGAAGAACGGACAGTCTGCTCCTAGTTTTGCTGCATAGCCTTTAAGGGTTGCTTTGCTTAAGTTTAACTTGAAGTAATTGTTTAAAAGTTCTAAGGTTGAGCTTGCATCAGAAGATCCGCCTCCAAGACCTGCGCCTATTGGAATGTTCTTTAAGAGATGGATTTTAACGGGAGAAATTTGATGGTCCTGTTGCAGTAAGCGGAACGCTTGTAGACAAAGGTTTTGCTCATCTGCAAGCAGATCGGAATTCCAGATTTGGAGCTCTGGCTTTTCTGCTGGCAGGATTTCCAAGACATCATAGATCTTGACTGGATAGAATATCGTTTCCAGTTCATGGTATCCATCTTGCCTTTTACTACGAATGTGTAAACCGAGGTTAATTTTAGCGTTTGCGAACTTCAACATATACAAATTAAATGAATTTCCCTTAAGTAGCCAATGAGAATTTCAATGTTCATAAGTAGCTTTTGTTATATTTGGAGTCTTAAGAATATGAAGCTGATTAAGTATTTCCTTGTTTTCTTATTTATTGCTGGTCATTTTGTCGAATCAATTGGTCAGGAAATCCCTCGTGTTGGATCGCCATTTGTGAAGCAATACAGCAAGACGGTCTATCATGCGGGCAATCAAAACTGGGGTATTGCTGTTAGTCCAGAAGGAATGATCTATTCTGCAAATACAGAGGGTCTCCTGCAATTTGATGGTCAGGAATGGGAATTGTATCGGATGAAGAATCATGCTGGCTTAAGAAGCGTTAATATCGATCCTACGGGAAGGATATTTGTGGGTGGTGCAGGAGAATTTGGCTATTGGACCCGCTCCCAATATGGCAGAATGGAATACAGCAGCCTTTCAGGCCTTGTCAAAGATCAGCAATCTCTAAAAAATGATGAAATCTGGCGAATCATTATTGATGGCGAAAAGATTTTCTTCCATACTTTTTCCAAAAGTTATCTTTATCAAAACAATCAAATAAAAACCATCACAGCTAATGGAGAGCCTTTTTTATTTGGCTTCCAAGTGAATGGGAAAATGTATTTTGAGCAACTCCCTTCCGGCCTGCATGAATGGAATGAGAGTAAATTAATCGCTGTAAAGGATAAGCATAAGTTGTTAGGGTATAATATTTTAGCTATGTTGCCCTATAGTTCCAATGAAGTATTGATTGGGACAGATCGCAATGGGGTTTTCAAGATGAATGCTGATGGTAGCATGGAACCTTGGGAAACCGAAGCACAGGATCTATTAAAGAAATATCAGATCAATAATGCGGTCAAGCTTTTTGGAAACCAATATGCATTTGGTACCATCCAGAATGGCGTAATCATAGTCAACCAGTCTGGGGAAATCGTTCAGCACATCAATAAAAACAATGGACTGCAGAATAACACAGTTCTAAGCCTTGCTGTAGATAAGCAATCGAACCTGTGGGTTGGATTGGATAATGGTATTGACCGGATCGATATCAATAGCCCTTTGTATTATTATTCGGATTTGACGGGTAATATTGGGACGGTCTATAGTTCTATAATATTTGACAATAAGATTTACTTGGGGACCAACCAAGGCCTATTTGTCAGCGATTGGCAAGGTGTTAATGATTATAAATCCTTAAATTTTAGGATTGTGCCCAATTCACAAGGTCAAGTATGGAAGTTGGCAAACATTAAAGGACAATTGATCTGTGGCCATAATAATGGAACTTTTGTTGTTGAGGGGAATACCTTACGCAAGGTATCTACCGTAACCGGTGCATGGGATTTCTTAGCGATCCGAGATTCAAAATATTGGTTGCAGGCAAATTATACAGGCGTAGGTTTGATGGAGAGTGATCCTTCTGCTAGCTTTGTGAAGCAGTTTTCCTATAAAAAGGACCCAATCCGGAATATTATGCAAATTGGTCCGGAAAGCTTTTGGTTGAGCAATTCGCAGAATGTATTTAGTTTTAAGCTCAGTCCCAATTACCAAGATGCCTTGGAATTCAAACTGGAGAATAATGGATTGCCAAAGGACAGCAAATTACATGGGATCTTTAATTTGGCCAATAACATAGTTTTTGCCAGTGATTCGGGGTTCTACTTGTATGATAATATCCTGAGGGCATTTAAACCTTATGAGGAATTAAATACCCAATTAGCAAGCTTTGCTTCATCCAATAAAATCATTCCTATCAATAATAATGAATATTGGTTTATCAAGAAATCGCATCTGGCGAAGATCCAGTTCTTAAGTGACGGAAAGCTAAAGATTGATTCCAGTTCATGGAATTCCCTGAAAGGGCGAATGATGAACGATTATGAGCAGGTATTAAACGTGAATGAGAACCTCTCCCTTATTGGTTTAGATAATGGGTTTGCACTTTATTTCAATCAGTATCCTTTGCAGCAAAGTATTCCAAAACCGATGATTACAAGTATTTGGAATACAACATCTGAGCCATATTCAATTTATGATGAACTTGAGATTCCTAATAAGGAAAATAACATCAGGTTCTCATTTGCATCAGCATGGTATTCCTCCTCTCCATTGAAATACCAATATTATCTGGAAGGTTATACCGAATCTTGGTCATCATGGGAAGAGATTGCATTTAAAGATTTCACGAATCTACCCTTTGGTAGTTATACCTTCCAGGTCAGGGCTATTACTCCGAATGGCGTAAAATCTGAGATTACATCTGTCTCTTTTAAGGTATTGCCACCGTGGTACTGGAGTTGGCCAGCTATTTTGGCTTATTTCATCGCATTAGCCGTATTGATATACTTCGGGAAGAAATGGTATGAAAACCGACTGTTAGAGCATCAACGTAAGCTGAAGAAGAAATTGTTGGAGGAGCAAGAAGAACGTATGGCGCGTGAGGCAGCTGCTAATGAGAAAAAATTGATTTCCTTAAAGAATCTGCAGTTGGAGCAAGAATTGGAAAGCAAGAATAGAGAATTAGCCAATGCAGCGATGAACATTGTCTATAAAAATGAGATGCTCAACAACCTCCATCATGAATTGACCAACCTGAATGATTCCAGCGGGAATAAATTGAGCCATGATCAATTGCGCAAGGTCAATAAACTGATCGATGAGGCACATAGTGATGACCGCGATTGGGATCTGTTTGAGAAAAGCTTTAATGAGGCCCATGAGAACTTCTTCAAGAAGCTGAAATCTGATTATCCGGGTTTGGTACCCAATGACCTGAAACTTTGTGCGTACCTGAGATTAAATATGTCCAGCAAGGAAATTGCCTCCCTTCTGAACATCAGTACACGCGGTGTTGAAATCCGCAGGTACAGACTTCGAAAGAAGTTGAATTTGCCAACGAACAAGAACCTTACGGAGTTCCTTTTGGAGCTCTAAGGTCACCCTCCTTTTATTTCATTTTCATTAGCTAAATTTCTTTATGAGTAATCACTGATTTGCTAAAATTAGTCTCTTTTTTAGCATCTGCTCTGCTAAAAATGCCTCTAAAAATTGTTAAATATTTACTTTACACTACTACATCACTACATCATTACGCTAATATCAATTATGTGTTATTATTACACTAACTTAATAAAGTTGTGATGAATATGATTATTTTAAACGTTTAGTTATCAAACATATAACATTTATTTAACATTTGAATGAGCAAGTAATAAATGCATGTAGTAGTAATGTATATATGGATTATTTTAATTACAAACTAATACATCACATATTTGTTAAGTGAACAAACACTTTTTTACTTACTAAACATTATTCACTCAATTAAACCATTTGTTATATGAGGAAGTTATTTACACTGACCTTTGTTTTCCTAATTAGCTTTACATGGCTATACGGTCAAAACAAAACCGTAACAGGTACGGTAAAGGACAGTCAGAGCATGATGGCTTTGCCTGGAGTTTCCGTTTCTATTAGTGGCAAATCAGGAGGAGCTCAGACGGATGAGGCAGGCCGTTTTAGCTTAGAGGCAAGCTCTACTGATTCATTGGTATTCTCCTTTATAGGGTACCTGTCGCAAACCATCGCTGTTGGCGACAAAGATCAAATCAATGTTTTCTTAGATGATGAGAACATGGCTTTAGAAGAAGTCGTAGTTGTCGGTTATGGTACACAGAAGAAAGTAGACTTAACAGGTTCCATTGGATCTGTTAAAGCTGAAGAAATTGTGAAACAACCTGCTATGTCAGCTATGCAATCTATCCAAGGTAAAGTAGCCGGATTGAACGTAACAGCTTCTGAAGCTCCGGGTTCTACCCCACAGGTTACTATCCGCGGTCTAGGAACTGCATTAGGAGGAAGAAATCCATTATATATCGTGGATGGTTTCCCAACGGATAACCTAAACTCCATTAACCCAGCAGATATTGAGTCTATTAACGTATTGAAGGATGCGTCATCAGCTTCTATTTACGGTGTTCGTGCTGCCAATGGGGTAATCATGGTGACTACCAAAAAAGGTAGAGTTGGTTCAGTGAAGATTGGGTATGAGGGCTATGCAGGCATGAAAAACATGTTGAACCGTGTTAAAATGGCCGATG
The DNA here is from genome assembly GCF_046161205.1 of Sphingobacterium sp. BS-2. Lineage (NCBI taxonomy): Bacteria > Pseudomonadati > Bacteroidota > Sphingobacteriia > Sphingobacteriales > Sphingobacteriaceae > Sphingobacterium > Sphingobacterium sp. BS-2. The sequence continues at coordinate 120,797 of NZ_JBIXGO010000020.1, read as the reverse complement.
CCTCTCAATATATCCAATACTACAATGAAAATATCCAAGGAATCGGAAGAGGTACTCTATTAGCATCCAGCCAAGCCAATAATACGGACTGGTTTGATGAAATCCTTCAAAATGGTACTGTATTCAATAATTCCATCAATATTTCTGGAGGTTCTGAGATTGTTGACTATTTCTTCAGTGCGAATAATTTTACGGAGCAAGGTATCATCGATGGTTCTAAATTCACTAGAAATACCATTAGAAATAACAATACCTATAAGTTCTTGGACAACAAACTTAAGTTTATCCAGACATTAAACCTTTCATTCAATAAATCTACGCCAAAACCATTCGGAGCATTTAATGATGCCTACCGTCAGACTCCATTGGCTCCAGTTATGTTTGACAATGGTCGTTACGGTACTTCGATCTACAATACTACTACAGGTGTTGCTGGATACCAAACTCAACCTGGTGAAGCTACTGGTAACTTGAACTCGATCGGTAACCCAGTTTATGCGATCCAAAGAGCGAATCAATTGTTGAACAATACCCGCCTTCAAGGTGGTATCGAAGCAGAATATCAAATATTTGATTTCTTGAAAATCAATTCACGTATTGGTGGAACTAAGATCTTCAGCAATGAAAGATCCTTTACTGACATCAAAGATGCATGGTTAAATGGTAGTCCACTTCGTACAGAAGCTGATTTCAATAAATTGAAGAATGACAATCCAAATGTGACCCAATATGCAAACAACAGCTTGATGTATAAAAAGAATGAAGACTTCAGATGGCAATGGGAAACCTTCTTGACATTTGACAAAAACTTCAATGGACATCAAATTAATGCGGTTGCTGGTTTCTCAAGAGAGAAATCAAATATTTCAAACATGCTTTCGGGAACCGGGTACGACCTACCTGTATTGGAGCAATATTGGAACATTGACATGGCTTCAGCAGATTATACCAAAGTATTGAACCAAACTTATTATACGCCAAGAGCCTTAGCTTCTTATTTCGGACGTGTTCAATACAATTATAACAGCAAATACTACGCAACAGCGACGATCAGACGTGATGGATCTAGTGTATTTAGAAATACAGGTGACTATTATGCTACTTTCCCTTCGTTTGGTTTAGGTTGGACCATCTCCAATGAAGATTTCATGAAAGACAATACCGTATTGAACTTCTTGAAATTGAGAGCTAACTGGGGTGTATTAGGAAACCAAGATATTCCATTGAACGTTTCTCAATTATTGACTGCTGAAGGTAGTTCAAACTATAACTATGTATTCGGACCTGGTCAAGACTTAGTTTTAGGAGCAGCATTTGGTAGCCCTGCATTGCCATTGACTTGGGAAAAAACTCAAGAAACTGGTATTGGTTTAGATTTCGAAATGTTCAACAGAAAACTATCAGGATCGGTAGATTTCTATAATAAATTGAACACAAACGTATTGATGAACGTTCAGCCAATCTTGAACTCCCCTTTTGCTAATAACTTCTACGATCATGGTGGTAAGGTTAGAAACAAAGGTATTGAGGTGATCTTGAACTGGGCAAATTCAGTTTCGGAAGACTTTAATTACAACATCGGCGTGAACTATTCATACAACCATAATGAGTTGACCGATGTAAAGGCAGCTTATGATGGTGCTATCGGTGGTAGTTTGGCGAATGGTCAGATCACTAAACAGATCAAATCTGGTCAGCCACTGTACGGCTGGTGGATGTGGGAGACCGAGGGTGTTTGGCAAAATGCTGATGAAATTGCTAATAATCCAAAATATGGTACTCCTCGTCCTGGACACCTACGTTACAAAGATCAAAATGATGATGGCGTAATTGACAACAGAGATAAAGTATTCTTTGGCTCGTATATGCCAACTTCTACCTATGGAGTGAACCTAGGTATTAACTACAAAGCGATTGATTTCTCTCTTTCTGGATATGGTGTTGCAGGTAATAAAATCTACAATGCTTTGAAAGGAACTAGAATCAATGGTGGTGAAAATATCACGGAAGATACTTTCAACAACCGTTGGACTGCAGACAACAAATCAAACACCAACCCAGGTGCTGATAGAGATTCTTATGCATCCAACTATTACTTAGAATCAGGTAATTATTTCAGGATCAACAACATTACTTTGGGATATACCTTCAAAAAGTTATATAACTCTACTTCAAACATGAGATTATATTTCACTGCACAGAATCCATTTATGTTTACTAAATACAGTGGTTTCTCACCAGAGATTGCTAGTGATGGTAATCCTCAATTGACTTCAGGTATAGAGTTATCGGCATACCCTACTACAAGAAACTTCTTGTTTGGTATCAATGTTCAGTTCTAATTAATTAATGACGACAACATGAAATTTAGAAATTTAAATATAGCATTATTGGCAGCTGCAGGTCTTTTGATGACTGGCTGTTCCAAGGATTTTTTAGACGTGCCATCCCAGGAAGTAATCGAAGCTGAAGATAGTAATGAAAATTACTCACCCGAAGTATTAGTGAATGGTATCTATGGGATGTTCACGGACTGGAATTATGGATTCTCCTTCATGGGGATTACAGAGATCATTTCGGATAACTCGGATAAAGGTTCTTCACCTACCGATACAGGTAGTGACAAAGATATTTTAGACAATCTAACTTATACTGCTACAGCTGGTTCATTTTCAGCTTTATGGGAACAATGGTACAAGTCTATCGGTAGAGCGACCAATTCTATCCAATTTACTGAAGAATATGGCCTGACTGATGAAACCTTGAAAAACAGGTATATCGGTGAAGCGAGATTCTTGAGAGCATTGAATTACTTCTGGTTGGTTCGTGGCTGGGGCGATGTCCCTATCCAAGAAAAAGACCTGATCGTTAGAGCTCCTCAGGCTGAAGTGTATGCCTATATTGAGGCTGACCTTCAGTTTGCGATCAATAATCTTCCTGATAAGTCTAAATACGCGGCTAAAGACTTAGGTAGAGCTACTAAAGGTGCTGCCCAAGGATTATTATCCAAGGTATATCTATACCAAGGAAAATGGCAACAAGCATTTGATATGGCACAAGCAGTAATTGGTTCTGGTGAATACTCTTTAGAGCCAGATTATGCTAAGATCTGGAGATTGGCTGGTGAAAATGGATCAGAATCTTTATTTGAAGTTCAAGCTAGAGGTTCTTCGATTGCACATGGTATCCAACAATACTCACAAACGCAAGGACCACGTGGTGGATCTGCTAGCATCGGTTGGGGTTTCAATACGCCATCTCAAAACCTTTTGGATGCTTTCAATGCAGAAAAAGATGATATCCGCCGTGATGCTACCATTATTTTCAGAAATGAGACCATGTTTGATGGTTTAGAAATCGGTAATACCGAGAATGAAATGTACAACGAAAAGGCTTATTCATCAGCAAATGGTGGAGCTTCCGATACAGATAAAAACCTTAGGTACTTACGTTTAGGTGAAATCTACTTAATCAAAGCAGAAGCTGCAAATGAATTGGGCAATACCTCAGAAGCATTGACAGCCTTGAATGCGGTCCGTTCTCGTGTTAAACTGGCTAATTCCACAGCTTCAGGCCAAGTGGCTATTCGTCAAGCGATCTGGAAGGAACGCCGTTTAGAGTTGGCAATGGAGCATGATCGTTGGTTTGATTTGGTTAGGACCAAACAAGCTGAGGCAGCGATGAAAGCTGCTGGAAAGCCTTTCCTTGCTAAACATTATCTGTTCCCTATTCCAGATAATCAATTGATTCAAACACCAGATATGGTTCAGAATACTGGCTGGTAAATTTTCATACAATTAGAGGGAAGGTCTTCGGGTCTTCCCTTCTATTACCACAATCAAGCATGAGAAATCTATACTCCACTATATTATTGTTCAGTTCAATTTTCATGGCTTGTTCTAAAAACGAAGCCCCTGATAAACCTTCTAATACCGGTTTTGCACTGACTTCTATAAGCAATGGCAATAAAGTTTTGGGAGCCACTTCCAAAGGAATTGAGCTTCAACCTGAATTCATTATTGAATTTGATGAGAATCTTTCCAATCAAGATTTAAATAGTGCTATTCAGATTCTTGATGCCAATAAATCCACTATTTCAAGCACAGTTAAACTACTTGAAGCAGGCAAAAAGGTTTCCATCAGTCCGACAAAAGCCTTAAATCCACTTTCTAAATATGAGGTATTGGTTAAAAATTCGCTGAAAAGCAATGCCAATAGTTCATTAAAGCAACAATACAATTATTCATTCAACACAGCGATTGACCCTTCTGATAAGTTCAAGAGGATTTCGCAAGATGAGTTGATGACCTTGGTCCAAAAGCAGACCTTTAACTATTTCTGGACCTTTGCGCATCCCAGTTCTGGCATGATCAGGGAGCGAAATAGTTCTACTGAAACCGTTACTACTGGAGGGACTGGATTTGGTTTAATGGCAATTGTAACTGGAGTTCACAGGAACTTTATCAGCAAATCTGAAGGATTGGAAAGGACCAAGAAAATAGTTTCCTTTCTCAAGACAGCGGATAGATATCATGGAGCTTTATCGCATTGGTACCTAGGTGCAACCGGAAAAACCCAACCTTTCAGTGAGAAAGATAATGGTGCAGATATCGTTGAGACCTCCCTACTCTTTCAAGGGCTATTGGTCGCTAGGCAATATTTCCAAGACGCAACCTTAACCGCTGACATCAATGCCCTATACCAAGAGGTGGAATGGAATTTCTTCCAAAATGGACAGAATGTGCTATTCTGGCATTGGAGTCCTAATCATAATTGGGACATGAACCTGAAAGTTCAGGGCTGGAATGAATCTTTGATCACCTATGTATTGGCGGCTGGCAGCAGTAAGTTCAGCATTGACAAAAAGGTTTATGACGAAGGTTGGGCAAGGAATGGCCAAATGAAAAACGGAAAGCGTTTCTTTGAGATGGAATTACCACTAGGACCAGACCAAGGTGGACCTCTTTTCACTGCTCAATATAGCTTTCTTGGGATCAATCCAATGGGTTTAAAAGATGTTTATGCGGATTATGAGGTACAAGTGAAAAATCAGACTTTAATCAACCGAGCTTATTGTATCTCAAATCCAAAGGGATATTATGGATACTCTTCAAGCAGTTGGGGTCTTACGGCCGGGGATATTCCAAATGGTTATTCGGCGATGTCGCCAAGCAATGATCTAGGGATCATCAGTCCGACAGCTGCATTGACTTCAATGGCATTTACGCCAAAGGAATCTATGGAGGCCATGGAGTTCTTTTATTATAAGCTTGGTGATAAATTATGGGGCCAGTATGGCTTTAAAGATGGTTTCTCTTTAGATGAACCTTGGTTTGCGGAAAGTTATATCGCCATCAACCAAGGACCTATCATCATAGGTATAGAAAACCATCGCAGTAAATTAATCTGGAACTTATTGATGAAAACTCCAGAAGTAAAAAATGGATTAAAGAAATTAGGGTTTAATTCTCCTAACATTTAAGATAATATGAAGATACGAGCAATTACAATCGGGCTATTATTAGCAGCTGCAGGGATTCAATCTTGTCAGAACGTTCAAAAAACAGATGGCAAAAAGGAAACTAGCCAGTCTGTTGATAGCCTAGCCCATTCGAATGATTCCTTGATGAACAAGATTCAGCAACAGACTTTCCAATATTTTTGGGAAGGTGCTGAACCTAACTCAGGGATGGCAAGAGAGAGAATCCATATCGATGGGGTTTATCCAGAGAATGATGAAAATGTTGTTACCATCGGCGGTAGTGGATTTGGGATCATGGGTTTGATCGTTGGAATGGAGCGCGGCTATATTTCCAAGAAAGAAGGAGAAGATCGCTTAAACCATATCATGGATTACTTGGCAAAAATCCCAAGATTCAAAGGTGCATGGTCGCATTGGTACCATGGTGATACGGGCAAGGTTAAAGCATTCAGTGAAAAAGATAATGGCGGTGATTTGGTTGAAACTGCGTTTTTAGCACAATCACTGATCGTCGTGAGAGAATATTTAAAGAATGGTTCTGATACCCAGAAATCCATTGCCAATAAAGCAGATGAACTATGGAAAGAAATTGATTGGAACCATTATACCAATGGCAAAAATGTATTGTTATGGCATTGGAGTCCAACTCATGATTTCGGAATGAATCACCCGATCCAAGGTTATGATGAATGTCTGGTAACCTATGTTTTGGCGGCCTCCTCTCCTACACATGCTATCGATACTGCTGTTTACAACCAAGGTTGGGCAAGAGATGGCAAAATTAAGTCAGATCTTAAAAAATTTGATATCCCAATTGGGATCAAACATAATGCAAAAGAAGGTCAGGTTGGACCATTATTCTGGGCACATTATTCCTTCTTAGGCTTAAATCCGAATGGATTAAAGGATCAATATGTTGATTATGGTCAAGTGGTGGTGAACCATGCGAAGATCAACATAGCTTATGCTGAAGAAAACCCACAACAGTTTAAGGGATATGGAGCAGATAAAGGCTGGGGATGGACAGCTTCCTATTCAATCAAGGGTTATGATGCCCATCATCCAGACAATGACAAATCAGTCATCAGTCCGACGGCTGCATTGTCTTCTACCCCATATACTCCGAAGGAAAGCTTAGCCTTTGCTAGGTACCTTTTCAATAATCTAGGTGAGAAGGTATGGGGGAAATATGGTTTTTATGATGCTTATAGTGAAACTGAGAATTGGTTTCCGCAGCGATACTTAGCCATCGACCAAGGTCCTATCGTGGTCATGATGGAAAATTACCGTTCTGGTTTGATCTGGAATCTGTTTATGCAAGCTCCAGAGATTCAATCCGGATTGAAAAAGTTAGGGTTTCAAAGTCCAAATTTGAAATAATTAGTGGTTAGTTATGAATGCTCAGCCCAGCTTTGGGCTGAGTTTCTATGAATCAATTTGCAATGAATTTAATTAAGAATATACTCTGTTGTGGACTTATCTTAAGTTCCAATCTGTTGTTTGCACAGCAGGACCAGAAGATGGATGCTTTCATCGATGGACTGATGAGTAAAATGACTATAGAGGAGAAAATCGGCCAATTAAATCTGGTGACTGCCGGTGAAGCAACAACAGGTTCAGTGGTTTCTACGGATGTGGAGTCTAAGATCAAAGCTGGAAATATCGGTGGAATCTTCAGTATGACCTCTCCTGCTCGAATCCGTAAAGCGCAAGAATTGGCTGTTAAAGAATCCCGTTTGAAGATCCCTATCATATTTGGAATGGATGTAATCCACGGTTATAAAACCATTTTCCCTATTCCATTGGGATTGGCAGCGACTTGGGACATGCCATTGATCCAAAAGACAGCCCGTGTAGCTGCTGTAGAGGCCTCGGCTGACGGTTTGAACTGGACCTTCTCTCCTATGGTCGATATTTCAAGAGATGCCCGCTGGGGAAGGATTTCTGAAGGTAGTGGCGAAGATACCTACCTAAGCTCTCGCATTGCGCGTGAAATGGTAATTGGGTATCAAGGTGACGACCTGAGCAAGGACAATACCTTGATGGCTTGCGTAAAGCATTTTGCACTATATGGTGCAGCTGAATCTGGTAGGGATTATAATACTACAGATATGAGTTTGCATAGAATGTACAACGAGTATTTACCCCCATATAAAGCTGCCTTGGATGCAGGTGCTATGTCTGTGATGACTTCTTTTAATGATATCAATGGCGTTCCTGCAAGTGCAAACCATTGGTTATTGACCGATCTATTGCGTAAAGACTGGAAGTTCAATGGTTTGGTTGTCACTGATTACACGGCAGTGAACGAATTAATCGACCATGGATTAGGTGATCTGCAAAAGGTTTCTGAATTATCCTTGAAAGCTGGAGTAGATATGGATATGGTTGGTGAAGGTTTTCTGACAACCTTAAAGAAATCCTTAGATGAAGGCAAAGTTTCAGAGGATGACATCAATAGAGCTTGTCGGTTTGTCTTGGAGGCAAAATATAGATTAGGCTTATTTGAAGATCCATTTAAATATTGCAATGAAGACCGCGCTAAAAAGGAAATCCTAACAGCTGACCATTTAAAGTTGGCTAGAGAAGCAGCAGGCAAATCTTTTGTGTTATTGAAAAATGAAAACAATAGCTTGCCATTAAAGAAGCAAGGAACAGTTGCTGTTATTGGTCCATTAGCCAATACTGGTGCGAATATGCCAGGTACCTGGAGCGTTAGTGCAGATCTGAACAATACCCAATCTCTAGTAGAAGGCATGCGTTCTGTTCTGGGCAATAAAGTTAATATTGTGACCCATTTAGGCGCGAATTTAACAGATGATCCTGCATTACAAGAACGTTCTACGATGTTCGGCCGTACTATCCCTAGGGATGATCGTGCGCCAGAAGAAATCATTGCAGATGCTGTCAAAGTATCTCAAGAAGCTGATGTTATTATTGCGGCTTTAGGTGAGAGTTCTGAAATGAGTGGTGAAAGTTCAAGCCGTACCGATCTCAATATTCCCGAAAGTCAAAAACGCTTGTTAGAAGCATTGGTGAAAACTGGAAAGCCAGTTGTATTAGTATTATTTGCCGGAAGACCAATGACCCTAACTTGGGAGAACGAGCATGTTCCAGCTATTCTGAATGTTTGGTTTGGGGGAACTGAAACTGGCAAAGCAGTGGCTGATGTCTTATTTGGTGATGTGAATCCATCGGGAAAACTCCCTGCAACCTTTCCTCAGAACGTTGGACAATTACCAATGTACTACAGCCAAAAAAACACAGGCAGACCTTTGGCAAAAGATGCTTGGTTCCAAAAGTTCAGATCCAATTATTTAGATGTAAGTAATGAACCTTTATATCCATTTGGATATGGTTTAAGCTATACGAATTTTGAATATGGGGCAGTAAAATTAGATAAATCAAGTATCAGTAAAACGGATCAAATAAAGGTTACTGTAAGCATAAAGAACAACGGAAACTTTGACGGTGAGGAAGTGGTTCAATTATATCTTCAAGATCTAGTAGGTTCACAAACAAGGCCCGTAAAAGAATTAAAAGGATTTCAGAAAATCTTTTTAGGAAAAGGGAAATCAAAAGATGTTGAGTTCATTTTGAAAGAAGAAGATCTTCGTTTCTATAATCAAAAGTTAGAATTTGTATCAGAACCTGGGAAATTCAAGGTTTATGTAGGAACGAATTCAAGAGATGTTCAGGAGGCTGAATTTGAATTGATGGACTAGAAGAACTTGCATAATAATAGTTAGAACAATGAGTAAGAGCGACCCTAATTGGTCGCTCTTCTTTATTTTATTTAGCTTCGTTGTAGAAATCTACTTCGATAAACTTCTGAAAATCACTTTCATCATCCTGTGCTAATTGAAACTGCTTGATGACTCCAGCAATATTCAATTTTGTTTCAGGCAATAGGCCAGCATCCTTATCATGGGCAACTAAAACCGATTGGCCAGAGACATCGTCCTTGATTTCATAAACGATATAAGTTTCACTTATCGGAATTAAGGTAAATACATCAATAACAGGGATCGATATATAGCCAGAAATAACTCCTTCGCCCTCAATTTTCCTAGGTACCCCAGAGATGATCACTCCAGTTCCAGCTTTTAAGGATTCCAACTCAGCATGCGAGTCTATTTTCTGTGGAGCATACTTTTGAAAGCTATCCGAAAGATTATCATCAAATCTACCTTCAATTTCTTGTTGTTCCCTTGCTGTCAAGTTCGTCATCGCTAAATTCAAGAATAATACGGCCTTTTGCTTTTGAAGACCTGCACCTGCGACCTTAGAAACCTCTGACTGTGAAATAAGATCATCATCGGCTTTTGTGAAAATATTATAAAATTGACCACCGTTGTCTAAGGCATCGATGGCTTGACTAGCACTATTGAAAGGTGTTATTTGTTCCATGGGAGAATTTATTATTGATTTACTTAAATCTAAGGATTTTATTGTTTTTATAATAGCTATTTACCGTTTATCTAGAGCTTTTTGGCATTTATGACATGGGTCAGATGATGGTTACAATGCCAAGAATAAATCCCGATGGCTGTTTCAATACTGATTACCTTTTTACTTTCAGGATTGATAAATTGCTTTTTCAAATCCTCTTCGGAAAGACTTTCCAATAGCGTTGCCCAGCGTTGGTGTAATCCTTCCAAGATCTTTATCGAACTCTCAATAGGCTGCAAACTATCCGCCAAACATGCCCATTTATCCTCTTTATAAGGTTTAATTGTTGGAGTATCTTCAGTGAGGGCCAATTTAAAACGAATGAAACTATTCATATGGCTATCTGCACAATGGTGAACCAATTGCCTGATGGTCCATCCGCCTTCCCTATACGTCAGTTCCAGATCCTTTTCCTGAAGCTTCTGCACTTCATTTTTCAAGTATTCGGGAAACTTGGCAATGGTATTGATCCAAGAATCAATGGTTTCTTGGGTAATATTTTCAGGCTGACTGAACTTACCGATGGGGTATCTCAGTTTCTCCAATTGATCTTTTAACATTTTCGTAGGTTTTAAATCTTCAAATTAATTGGGTTTATGCCAATTCTCTTCATAGTAATTGATGTATTGTCGGTATTGCGATTCGGGTTCAGCATTTTTAACAACTATGCTTTTCCATTCATCAAATTTTGCCTTATCCTTCGCATGAAAATAACTCTGAGCCATATTGATGGCCATTTCAGCGATTTGACTTTTATCAGAAGCGAGTTCAATGCCTTTTTTATAAACCTTTTCGGCCTCAGGTAAGTTATTGAGGTGTTTTAAAGAAAAACCAAGTTCTCTATAATACCAAAAATTACTAGGATCGTTTTCAATCGCCTTATTCAGGACGATTACCGCCTTATAAAAGCTTCCAGTAGCATTATAGGCATAACCCAGTTCAAATTCCAATCCCGGATAATGAGGTTCTTCCTGATAGGCTTTTTGAAGGATCGGCAAAGCTTTCAAACTAGCCCCGGCCCCATTCATCATAGATGCTTTATGAACTCTTACATCAATGAAGTCTGCATTTACTTTATACCCTTCAAGCCAACTAGGTGGATTTGATAAATTTAAGCTTTTTATCTGCTCATCATTCAGGATCATAACATCAAAAGTATTGAGATCCAATCTTACCTTGATATTAGATGTAGTATCCAATCTAGGTACTTTTTGGAATTTATTGTTTTTATATTCCAATTCACACTCATAATTAAAAGTATATCCAGCTTGTGGATCCAGATAGATAAAACCTAATGCATACGTATTCTGTTTTTCCTTTTTATCAAAGATCACCCATTTATCTTCAGCATCATAAAACTTGGTTTCAAAGGTCAGACCTGACTTTTGTGCGTAAGCGATTTGGATTATAGAAATAAAAAGGAAAAGTATTTTTTTCATGCTTAATGACTTTACGCTAAAGTCGGGAATTAAATGTTAAAAACTAAAAGATGCGAAGGATTTTAAGGGTTTTTAACCAAGAATAAGTCCTAAATAGTGGTTTTTTCTACCCAATAAAAAATAATCAGGCTCATTTTCAGGCTAATAATAATTAAGTTTTGGAGAGCGTACAAAAATTTCTACTTTTGTCGCGGAGAGTTGGCAGAGTGGTCGAATGCGGCGGTCTTGAAAACCGTTAACTGTCACAGGTTCGGGGGTTCGAATCCCTCACTCTCCGCACAAAAAGCCTTCATCGAAAAGATGAAGGCTTTTTTGCGTAGGTGAGGGATCGAACCTTGTGCCGGGCGGGGTTCGACCCGCAAGGGGGTTCAGGGTTGCGTTGGGGGTATGTGGGGCTGAACCAATCCCTCACGGATGCTGATTGAAAATGTTCCTAGAAAACGAAATACAAAAAGCCTTCATCGCAAGATGGAGGCTATTATGCATCGGCTGGTGATCATCCCTTCTACTCGACAGGAATCCCCCTCAAGGGGTTCAGGGTTTGCGTTGGGGGCTTGTGGGGCTGAACCAATCCCTCACGCGTGCTGATCGTAATTATTCCTAGTAAACGAAAAACAAAAAGCCTTCATCGCAAGATGAAGACTCTTTTATGTAGTAATGTAGTATAGTGATCGTCTCTTGTACCAAATAGGAATCCAACCGAAAACTTTCGATCCTTACCTCAGGACCCTCAATCCTAATTTATTTCGTATAATTATTAATTGTAGCCAATAGTTCCGATTTATAAGAATAAATATCATCTACTGATTCTATTAGTTTCCTTTCACCATTATCCTTTCCCATATTGAATAATTCTAAATATTTCACATTATTAGAATTAAAATGAAGTCTACAAATTGGTTTCCTATTGTTATCATCCAATAAAATTCCAAAGTAAGATTGTGTATCTCTAAATGCTATCCTAGAAGCAGGTAATATTTCTCTTAAAATTGCCTTTACAATCTGAAATCCTTCCTTCTCTTCATCAGTAGTTATTATTTTTTCCTGTTTTTCCCCAGTTGCTGAATTTTCATCTATTGGAGTAGTATTTTCAGAGTCTTTTGAAGGGATGGATTCATTAATATTTAATGCATTCTTCAACCTTGAATTTATACTTTCATTAATAAAGTTTGAAATGGCTCTTTTTGAATAATCTTTAAAAACAGCCAACCTAGAAGCTATAAGTGGTTTGTCAAAAAATTTAGAAACCAACATTTTTACAAACTCATCTGATGGATCACTCAATTCTTTTTCCAATTCATATCTTATTGCCTTAATATATTTTAATCCTTCTGCAGAATCTAAGATGCCTTCTAGATTGTAGCCGTTTTTTGTGAATTTTTCTAATATTTTAATATTGGAGTCTTTAAGGTTATTAAGATCTAAAGTGAAAAAAGGTTTCTCATCCATAATATTTGGCTTTTCTAAATCAGCATAAAAATTATAGATATGCCCATTGGTCAAAACTCCAAACCTAGCTTTTGAAACATGATAATACCTATGCAATTGAGAATTGTGTGCATTTGCATTTTCTCGCCAATGCTTACATTCTATTATTAGAATAGGTTCATCATCCTTTTTAATTACATAATCTACCTTTTCGCCTTTTTTAGTTCCAATATCACATATAAATTCAGGGATTACTTCCGTAGGATTAAAGATATCATAGCCTAAAATTTGAATAAATGGCATTACAAAAGCATTTTTTGTTGCTTCTTCAGTTCCTATTTGTTCCTTTAAAGCATCGACTCTTTGATGAAGTTGCTCTAATTTCAATTTTAAATCTTGTTCCATGATGCAATTGGTATTTTTTAAGATTGCTAATATTTAATTGAAGTTAATGGCAAAAGTTGAAGCTTATTTACGGTTAACCGTAATCCATGATTTTTAATTAAATTAGATCAACCCTCCCAACTATCCCTCCCATTCCTTAAATTTATCCTATCACAAAATCCTCATCCCCATGCAACCATCAATTTCCAATAGCACCCTTATCAACGGCATCCATATCTACTACGAAATATACGGCTCAGGCTTTCCATTAATCATGCTACATGGTGGTGGATCGACCATCCAAAGTAGTTTTGAAAGCATCATTCCCTTACTAGCCAATAACCACCAAATCATAGCCATAGAATCCCAAGCCCACGGCAGAACCTCCGACAGAAACTCCCCTTCCTCCTTTAGCCAAGACGCTGAGGATGTCGCCCAACTCTTGGACCACCTAAAAATCAATAAAGCAGATATTCTCGGATTTAGTAATGGAGCCACGACGGCTCTCCAATTGGCCATCAACCATCCCGAAAAAGTAAACAAACTCATCTTAGGATCACCTTTAGCAAAGCGAAGTGGCGTTGCAGACGGCTTTTGGGAATTTATGGAAAATGCCAGCTTAGACAATATGCCGACGCAATTAAAAGAAGCATACCTAAGAGTAAATCCATCAGAAGAAGGCTTATTAAAAATGCATGATAAGGATGCGGCGAGAATGCTGGCATTCAAAGATATTTCCGATCCAGAACTTTCCAGCATCCTTGCACCAAGCTTAATTATCCTAGCGGAGCAGGACATAATTCTTCAAGAGCATGGAATGGAACTCAATAAATTGATTCCGAACAGCCAGCTGGCCATTGTTCCAGGTGTACATGGCGAGTATTTTGGAGAAATCACAACCATAGGTCCAGACTTCAAAGAAGTAAACCTACAAGTCCCTTTGATAGAAAAGTTCCTCCAATAATGAAAAAAGCCAATCTAAAATTAAACCAGCTTTTACTTTATAGGTAGATATTATTTAATCTTTTGTAAACGGATGGTGTCACCCTCCAAACTGAAGAACTTCAGGGTATCGACTTTGATGCTAAATGGAACTTCTCTGTCTGCAGTATCAATGATGATACCTTCATTGGCTTCTAAATTGAAATTATAGGTTCCCTCCCATTTTGTAGTGTCATAAGCAGCATGAAGGATCCCATCCTTTAAAAAGTTTAATGAAAGTTCAACAGAATCTGAATCAACATTCAATTTTCCTTTCCCCTTCCATTCCGTACCAATTATTGCGATTTCCTCATCTACATTAAACTCATCTTTCACACATGAAGTAATTCCAATTGAAACCATTATCAAACCAAAAAGTAGCTTTCTCATCTTATCCTAAAATTTTTCCTGATTAGACCTGCAATTATCAATATTAATGCCAATGTAAAGTTCTCTGAAAAGAGAACATATCAATCCATGCTTAATACGTTTTAAGGATGCTTCTGGTAAATTTTCTTTAAAAGCTCTATGATTTTAAAGTTGAATGAAATAAATTTATTAAAAAATAACTCCTACTATGTTAATGGTAAACTATCATAACAGAACATTCCACACCGTCAGCAATTCTCAAAACGGCGAGACCTCTTCTGAAACAATATTTCATTACAAACAAATCGGCAATGTAGTTTTTGCAGAATACCAAGGTGGCAATATTAAATATGGCCATCTATTGGGTCTTGTGAGCGAATACGGAACCATAGAAATGACCTACCATCAGGTAAATGTTGCTGGCGAATTGATGACTGGAAAATGCGAATCAATCCCCGAAATCTTAAGCAATGGCAAAGTCAGGCTTCATGAAAACTGGGAATGGACTTCCGGAGATTTTTCTAAAGGAAAATCTATCGTTGAAGAGGTATAATCGGTACTAAAAGCTTAAATCCTTCCTGCGCATTCTATTGAATTTTTTGGATACCATTCTAAATCCAGTATATTTAAACCCATATGTTACTGGTACAATTACAATTCAATACCTTTACAACCATCTTGTTGGCGGGGCTCTTGCTCGTCATTATCTTTTTATTGATCTATTTATATAGGAGCCAAAAACAGGTCAATTCTCTTGCAAATAAGCTTAATAAGATCGAAGGAGAATTACATAGCCACCAATTGAAAGATATCGATTACAAGCTTAATCCGCACCTGTTTAAGAATGTATTGAACTCCATCCAGTCCCATGCCTATCAGACTTTCCACTCCTTAGATTCGCTTTCCAATGTGCTGGATTATATCTTATATGAAAGCAGCAAGAAGTTTGTCACACCTCAGCAGGAGATATCCTTTGCGATGAGCTTGATTGAAATCAATAAGATAAAACTGAGTCCCTTATTCGATTTAAAGGTGAAACAAAAGGTTCGAGAGAATGAACCTCTATTGAACCAAAAACTGATGGTTCCTATGTTGAGCACAGATTTGATTGAGAATGCCTTCAAGCATGCCGATATCCAAAGCCCAAATGCCTTTATCTCGGTTACTTTTGAATTCAAGGATAATGTATTCTCCTTGACCGTTGCCAATAAAATATCCAAGAAAGAGCCTATTCAGAAGGACAAGGATGGTTATGGTTCCAAAATGCTGGAACAACGCTTGAATATCGTCTACAAGGACAATTACAAACTCGATAAGTTCATTGAGGGCGATGTCTACATTGCCCATTTAAAAATAAATCTACTTGATTACAAAGCTAAGGTGCTTGCTGCTCGATGATGAGCTGCCAAGCCTACAATATTTGAAATTACTGTGCCAGCAGATTCCTGACCTGGAAGTCGTCAAATCCTTTAATTCCCCTCAAGATTTATTGGCAGATCTTCCTACATTGGATTTTGACCTATTGATTTCAGATATTAATATGCCTGGCTTAAACGGTCTCGAGCTAGCTGAACAATTACGAGGCAAGCCTATAATCTTTATCACGGCCTATGCTGAATATGCTGCTGATGCATTTGACCTCCAAGCCGTCGATTATATCCGAAAGCCGCTCAAAATTGAGCGATTAAAGCAAGCTATCCAAAAACTATTGAGTATTCGTGGTAGAAAACCGATTGAAGAAAAATACTTCGTCCAATTAAATACTGATCAAGGCAAATACCTGCTCTATTTTGACCAGATTGCCTATATCCAAACTTCATCCCTTGATAGCCGCGATAAAATCGTTCGGCTTGTGGATCAGAAAGAGGTAACCCTTAAAAACATCTCCTTTGATAAATTATTGGAGATTCTCCCTGAAATGCAGTTTTGTAGGATCAATAAAAAGGAAATCATTTCCATGAATATCATCAGTTCCTTCTCGCATGATGAAATCAAGACCAATTTTAATATTGGAACCGATGCTCCCCTAACCTTTAATCTGAGTGAAATCTATAAAACCGCTTTCATCCAAAAGGTCAGTTTATAGTTTCGCTACATAAAAGCCCCCTTTCATTACATATTTCGGCTTGATGGTCCAATAAGCAAGGTTTTTAAGTTTATTAATTTCTATTTTCATCCCGTCAGACTGCGCAGAAACTGACGCCAAAACAAAAATTGAAGAAGGAATTATTGTATGAAGAACTTAAAAAGCAGCTTCTTTTATATTGTTATCATTGGTGGATTTTCATTATTGATTTATTGGATTATCAACCATGGTGCTTTTATGGAAGAAGGTCGTCATGTTGAAAACATGGGATCCAACCTTTCCAATTGGGAAGAATTCCTAAGTTCCATGTTGCATAATTTACAGCATCCATTGGCAATTTTATTGGTACAGATCATCGTCATTATATTGGTTGCTAGATTATTTGGTTGGCTCTTTAAAAAAATAGGTCAGCCTTCTGTAATCGGAGAAATCATTGCCGGTATAGTCTTGGGGCCATCCTTTTTGGGCATGTATTTCCCCGATTTCTCTGCTGCCCTATTTCCAGAAGCCTCTTTTGGCAACTTGCAGTTCTTGAGCCAGATCGGATTGATCCTGTTTATGTTTGTCATAGGAATGGAACTGGATCTAAAAGTCTTGCAGAAGAAAGCCCATGATGCCATTGTTATCAGTCATGCTAGTATTATTTTACCCTTTGCATTGGGTGTTGGCTTGGCTTATTTCATTTACCAAAGTTTTGCTCCAGAGGGAATCGCATTCTCATCTTTCGCTTTATTTATCGGGATCTCCATGAGTATTACTGCATTCCCAGTCCTAGCTAGGATTGTTCAGGAACGCCACATGCAAAAAACCAGGGTCGGCACCATTGCCATCACCTGTGCTGCTGCCGATGATATCACTGCATGGTGTCTCTTGGCAGCTGTAATTGCTATCGTCAAGGCAGGTTCATTTGTCAGCTCCCTATATGTTATTGCTTTGGCGGTTGCTTACGTTTTATTGATGATCAAAGTGGTGCGTCCATTCCTTAAACGAATTGGCGAGCTTCACTCTACACGAGAAAACCTTAATAAATCCATTGTTGCCATTTTCTTCTTGACCCTATTGGTCTCCTCTTATCTTACGGAGGTTATTGGGATCCATGCTTTGTTCGGCGCATTTATGGCAGGTGCCATCATGCCCGAAAACTCTAGGTTCAGGAATATCTTCATTGAAAAGGTGGAAGATGTAGCTTTGGTCCTGCTATTGCCTTTATTCTTTGTTTTTACGGGATTAAGGACAGAAATCGGCTTGTTAAACGAACCTTATTTATGGAAAGTAACCGGTTGGATTATTCTGGTCGCTGTTGTCGGTAAATTTGTAGGGAGTTCCCTAGCTGCCAAGTTTATGGGGCAAAATTGGAAAGATAGTCTGACCATTGGTGCATTGATGAACACCCGTGGCTTGATGGAATTGATCGTACTGAATATTGGATTTGATCTAGGGGTATTGAATGCTGAAATATTCGCCATGATGGTTATTATGGCTCTGGTCACCACCTTTATGACCGGTCCAGCAATCGATCTATTCAATAAGATTTTTAAATCTACGGAGGATGTCGTTCCAGAAGAAATCAGCCGACAAGGCAAATATAATATCTTGATTTCTTTCGGCAATCCCGAAACAAGTCCATCCCTTTTAAGATTGGCAAATGGAATGGTCAAGCAATTGAACCAAAGTTCATCCATTACCGCAATGCACCTGACCCCAACGAGTGACCTCACTTATTTAAACTCAGATTTATATGAGTTCGAAACCTTTGAACCTATCGTCAAGGAGTCCAAGTTCTTGGAGCAAAAAATCAGCACCTTATTCAAGGCTTCCAGTAACCTAGAAGCTGACGTCGCAGAAATTGCCAATGATGGCGATTATGACCTTCTTTTGATTGGTATTGGACAGTCCATATATGATGGTACTTTCCTAGGCAAAATCTTGGGGGTAACGACACGGATCATTAATCCTGAAACCTTGATCTATAGGGCTAAGGAGAAGGAAAGTCCGTTTAATACCTCCTCATTTTCTGATAGTACCATTCAGATCATGCACAAAACGAAGGTACCTGTTGGAATTTTTATGGATAAGGGTTTGAAGAAACTGGACAAGATATTGCTTCCTATTTATACAAAGGAGGATTTGGAGCTATTGCCCTATATCCAAAAATTCATCCATAATTCCCAATCACAGGTAACTTTGATCGATGTGCATCATATCCTTCAAGAGGATAAAAAGGCATCAGAAATGGTTCGCGCCATTGCTTTAAAGGCACCTAACCATATTAGCAAATTCGAGGCAATGGATATAGATGCGCAATTATTCAAGGATCATGATCTATTATTGATCAGTGCCGAAAGCTGGCGGGAATTGATCGAAAGCAATAAGATATGGCAATCTGAAATGACTTCCGTATTGGTAATAAAGAAGTAATAACGCATATTTAAATTAATATTCTTGCTGAAGATAATCAGTAGATTTTATTCTTTAATCAATTTTTTATAATTTGAAAGAAATCACGCTATCTCCAAATGGAAGAACAAAATCAAGAATTAAGGGCAACAATAAAAGAATTTAGGGTTGATCAAGATATATCCAAACTGGATCGATTTAAGTTGGATGCACAGCCTACCCCTGACAAAAAATGGACTTATGATCGTCATGCTTGGGATAGAGCCATGTTGATCTTAGAACTGTTTAATGACAATACCGCTGCTGATAAACCACTTATTAAATGGATTTTAGATGAGGAGATCAAAGGTCAAGAACTCGAAATTCCATATTATGCCTTAGATGTCATCGCCTACTTATTGTACAAGTACATGGACAATGAGGATGTCTACCAGCTTTTCCTAGCCAAATTTGCCTATGGCAATGTATTCCATTTAGACGTCGAATTGATCTTTGGCCATGATAGAGATCAAATGAAAGCCTTCTTGAAAGATGACTTGGAATCCAATCCAATGAGTAAAGATATTTTAGCTACGATTGCTTCTTATGAGCAAAACCCAGATGCAAAATTCAAGACTAGGGAGGAATATATCGCCTATTATGAAAATCGAAAAATCAAGCATATTCGGAATGATATCGAGGCCAGCAAAAAATATATGCAAACAGGAGATTATTGATAAAATATATCCCAAACAAAATAGGCTACATTTTCATGTAGCCTATTTTGTTTAATTTAATTCTTCCTGAATCTGCTCTAGGGACTTGCCTTTTGTCTCTGGCATGCGCATCACAAAGAAGAAGGACACGACGACCATAATGGCATAGAACAAGAAGATATAAAAACCACCTGAGGCAAAATTCTCAACCACGATCGGGAACACCCATGATATTAAAGCTGCCATTACCCAGTGTGTCGTACTTCCCAAAGAGGTCCCTTGCGCACGCACGGCATTAGGGAATATCTCAGAAATAAATACCCAGATTACGGCACCCTGCGATAGCGCGAATGAAGCTATAAAGCCTATGATATAGAACAACAGAAACTCGGACGCCCCGCCTTTCAATCCAAATGCAGTCAATACCAAAAAGATAAACATCCCCACTGCCCCACTCAACAGCAGTTTCTTTCTACCGTATTTATCGATAATACTCATACCGATCAGGGTAAACAACAAGTTGGTACCACCGATGAAGATCGGTTGAAGAAAGGCTAGATCCCTACTAAAACCAGCCATCTCAAAGATCCTTGGAGCATAATAAAGAATAGCATTGATGCCCGTGAATTGATTGAATACTGCTAATAAAACAGCATATATGATTGGTTTTCTATATTTCGCTTGGAACAGTGGAACTTTTTCAGACGTTCCATTTTCAGCCTGCAGTGTTTCCTCATAGGTCTGCCCTAAATCATCGAATACTTTCTTAGCTTCCTCCTTTCGGTTGTTCAATGCCAACCACCTTGGAGAAAAAGGAATGGTATTGAGCAATAGTAGAAAAGCTAATGATGGAATCGCCATGATTCCAAGCATATAGCGCCAGGCATCATCTCCAAAATTGGCAAAAAGGTAATTGGTCAAGAATGCAATAAAAATCCCACTCACGATCATAATCTGGAACATTCCAGTCATCCTTCCCCTGAGATTTGCAGGTGCAATTTCCGAAATATAAAGCGGACCAACCACAGAACTTACCCCAACAGAAAGTCCCCCCAAGAACCTAAAGACCAAAAACATATACCAATTATAGGACAAGCCACAGCCTATTGCTGATAAAAGGTACATCACAGCTACAACCTGTAATACCCTCTTTCTACCATATTTCTGGGCTGGTTTGGCAGCAGCGATGGCACCAAAAATGGTCCCGATCAGGGATATGGAAACAGTAAATCCATGCCAGAAAGAATTCAAGTGCCATAGCTCCTGGATAATCTTTTCTGCACCAGATATGACAGCGGTTTCAAAACCGAAAAGGAAACCTCCCAAAGAGGCGATAAAGACATATTTCCAAATTTTACTCATAGGTTTAGGGTTTTATAGCGTTGATTATTTGCTTTCAGGTACTGGATCAAAGTCCGTTAATTTGGTTGGATCATAAACGGCAACCGCCACTCTTGAATCTGCACAACCATAATATAGGAACCATTTGTTTTTAAAGTAGGTCAATCCTTGGATAAATACAGTCCCATCTTTATATTGGCCTGATTTTTCAAAATCTTCCATGGGTCTCAAAAAAGGAACATCCATACGCTGGATTACATTGCTGGGGTCTGTACTTGAAAACAAGACCTGACCAGCGCTATAGGTTCCAATATTAAATCTTGGATCCGCCAATTCTTTTTTATCATGATTTTTACCATTATATAATAATAAGATTCCCTTATCAGTAAGGATTGCAGGAGGACCACACTCGGTCAATGCCGAATCAAAATAACCTTCTCGCGGGGTAATGAATTTTGCTAGTTTTCCCTCTTCATCTAATATTGGTTCCCAATTGATCAGGTCCGTGGAAGTTGCTCCAGATACACCATGCTCGCCCCAATACATCAAGTATTTGCCATTCACCTTAGTAATTACCAATTTATCATTTTTTAGGCTGGTCACAATGGAAGCCGATTTGTGGGGTTCATTATAGACCTTTTGATATTTGGCATTTTTGAAGATAGGGCCATGTTTTTGCCAATTGATCAAATCTTTGGAAGTAGCAACACCTAAACGCGGCATTTTCCTATTCCATTGGGTATAGAAAACGACATAAGTTCCATCTTCTGTAACGGCCAATCGCGGATCCTCAAGACCTCCCGGCCATTCATATTCGCGCTGGCTGTCTTTGTCTGGAAATAAAACCGGTTCCTTCCTTCTCTTAAAATGAATGCCATCATTACTCTCTGCAAGCCCCAATCTAGAGGTCCTAAAACCAATGCCTATTCCAAATTTATCCTCCGCACGGTACAGCACATACACTTTCCCATCTTTCACCACAGCTCCGGGATTAAAGGTGTCATTCTCTTCCCATCGCAGCAAAGAATCACTCATTGGATCCATAAAAGTAGAATTTGAATCAGGAAGGATAATGGGATTGACCGCATTTGGCCTTTCAAATCCTCCCAAGGTCCAAACTATATCCTTTGTAGTAGCTACATCTGGTTTGGTGGAAACACAGCTGACAAAAAGAAACAATAAGGCAATTGAAAACAATCTATTGGACATGTTTTTCAGATTAATTTGGTTAATATATCAAATGGATAAACCGCTTTAGCAATTTGATATATCTAATATAAGACTAAAAATTATTTCTACAATAGCAATTGCTTATTAAAGCTCAAGTACAGAATCGTTTACAATGACGAAAATCTTGTTGCTTCTATCTTTTTTGATCAAATGCAAGCCGGTATACTTACCAAACGCCGGCATGGTCAAGACTTTATCTTGGATAAAAAAGCAAGGTAGACGGAAGGACTGCCTACCTCCTGCCTCAATTAGGCATCCAGGGTGGATATGCCCAACAATATTGTACATATAGGCTGGTAAGCCTATGAGCGGCTCATGGGAAAGGATAATGCCTTCGGCAAGTAAAACTTCATCCTTGATCTTCATGTTCATATCCCGAAAATGGGTTTCTTTCAAGATATCATGATTCCCTTTGGTTAGGGTAAATTGGATGGATTGTTTACTGATACTGTTAATATGGGATTTTAATTTTTCCCAATCTGAATTCCATTCGGAATGGAAAAGATCTCCTAAGAACACGATTTCCTTGATATCCAGGTCCTCGATCAGCAGGTTCATTCTTTCCAGTTCTTCATCAATGTTAGGTGCTGGCACAAAAAGGCCTTCTTTGCGGAAATGGGTCAACTTACCTAGGTGCCAATCCGAAATAATCAGCATAAAATACTTGGGAATATACATGACCCTTTGGGGCAATAAGTACATTTCCAATCCATTTAACTCTAAGCGTTTAGCCATCTAATAGTTGATTTTTGAGCTTTTCCAGTCGACTTTGCCAATCTTCATTGGAATAGCGCTCTCGGAAAGATTCTGCAAATATAGGGAACGCAAAGGGAGTTAATTTAATAGGCCTGCTAAAAATAATCTTATGTTTCGAGATGCGTTCAAAAGCGAGTTGCATGCGGCCTTCCTCCAATTGGAAATCAAAAACCTCATCATAAGCCTCCCGCAACAAGAGATTGGAGGGTTCATATTCAGAAAATACAGAGAAAAACAGTCCAGCATTAGCTTGTAAATGTTTGCTTTTCATCTGCTTTCCGGGAAATCCTTGAAAGATCAGCCCAGCAATTCCGGCAATATCCCGAAACCTTCTTCTCGCCATTTCTTGAACATTGATTCCCGAGTTGATATCCTTGTGCAGATTCTGCGGACTGAAAATCTGCTTCAAGAGAGCAGTGTCAATTTCATAATCTGTTTCAGAAAGAAGTTCAATGCCATATTCATTGGTCGCAATGGAAAAAGTTGCCGGTTTTAACAGGCTAAGCCTATAAGCCACAACCTGCGCCATTCCTTCATGAACCAGCTTGCCTTCAAATGGATAGAAAAAAAGGTGATAGCCATACTTGCTCTGTATATATTCAACCAACAGTTCATCTTCTTTGGGAAGGGCAGAAAGTTGTTCCTGTTCCTTAAAGAGCGGTTTTAGGAACTTGATTTCTGGACTGATGCCTACCGTTTTATGGATACTCTTAAAACTATGCCGAATAGCGATTCCGAGGTCTGGCGAAATGGCAAACCGTCCACCCATCCAAGATGGAACTACGCCTTTTTTCTTTTCTGAAGCCTTAACAATTGCATCATTAGCTATGATCTGAACCAATTCCAATTGCCGCCCTGAAAACCAAAATACATCGCCAATGTTCAATTTGGAGATAAAGGATTCCTCTATTGAGCCTAAGTACTTTCCGGAAAGAAACTTAACCCGCATCATCAGATCGGATACGATGGCTCCAATGGATAAGCGATGCCGCATTGCCAATTTCCTTGAAGTCACCTTGTATAAACCATCTTCCAAAACCAATCGATGGAAATCATCATAAGCTTGAAGGGTGGATCCGCCATGGATTAATAGCGACATACACTGGTCAAATTCCTCTTGGGTGATCGATTCAAAGCAATGCGTTTGTGCCACTTCCTGCAATATTTCATCGGCATAAAAACCATCACCTACTGCCAAGGTCATTAAATATTGGATCAACACATCAAAAGAACGCAGATAGGGAATTCGACTTTCCACGATCTTTTCCTTGACAGCGAACTTTAAGGAATCGCCTTCGATGATCTCTAATGAATTGGTGGGAACATAATATATGATGGAGGTCGCATCAGGACGATGCCCAGATCGTCCTGCCCTTTGCAGGAACCGGGCAATACCTTTAGGCGAACCCACTTGGATGACGCAGTCTACTGGCCTAAAATCAACTCCTAAATCCAAACTACTGGTACAGACCACAGCTTTTAATTTACCTTCATGAAGTGCCTCCTCTACCCAGTTTCTGACTTCATCACTCAATGATCCATGATGGATAGCTAATAATCCCGCAAACTCAGGATAATGGGTAATGATTTGCTGGTACCATATTTCAGCCTGGGACCTAGTATTAGTGAAGATTAAGGTGGTTTGGTATTTATTGATGATATCGACGACCTTATCCAACAGCTTGATACCTAAATGTCCTGCCCAAGGGAATTTCTCCAAATTATCTGGAAACACCGTTTGAATATCCATTTTCTTATGGATATCCGATCTGATAAGGGTTCCTGATGTTCCAGGACCTAATAATATATCTTTAGCTTCCACCAGATTGCCTATTGTCGCGGAAATCCCCCAGATCTTCAGATTTGGATTGATGGCCTTTAACCGACTTAATGCGAGCTCAATTAACACTCCACGCTTGGAACCCAAAAGCTCATGCCATTCATCAACCACAATAAACTCAAGATTCTTAAAGTATTCCTGGCCAGATTTCGTCGCAAGGATTAGATGCACACTTTCAGGGGTCGTAATTAAGGCTTGCGGCGGGTTTTTGCGTTGTTTCTGGCGAATACTGGTTGAAGTATCGCCTGTTCTCAATTCTATCTGATAATCTAGGTCCAAATCGACAGAGACCTGATTGGTGGCTTTATGGATTTCCTTGGATAGCGCACGCAATGGCGTAATCCACAGTGCATGCAGATGTTTTTTCTTGCTTGCCTTCGGATTAGCCATTTTAGCATAATACTGGGCAATGATCCCAAACCAGATGGCAAAGGTTTTTCCATAGCCGGTAGGTGCGTTTAAGATTCCTGATTCACCATTGGAAATAGCTTCCCAACAGTTTTCCTGGAACTCATGTGCTTTCCATCCTTGGTTAAAGAACCAAACTTCCGCAAATTCATTTTTCACTGTAGACATCCAAAGATTGAAAATAAGAATTAATAATATCTTAATAACTTTTTGCGAAGTATTTTGTTATAACTTATAACAAAGTAAATATTATGGCAAATAAAAAAATAGGTGTATTTGTAGGAAGTTTGAGAAAGGAATCTTTCAATAAGAAAATCGCTAACTATCTAGTTTCTAATCCTCCTGCAGGATTAAGCTTAGAGATTTTAGAGATTGGCCAACTTCCATTTTATAATGAGGATTTAGATCAAGGAAATCCACCAAAAGAGTATGTTGATTTTAGAAAAGCGGTATCTGAACTAGATGCTGTACTTTTTATCACTCCCGAATATAATCGTGGTGTTACGGCAGTGCTTAAGAATGCTATTGACGTAGCATCTAGACCTTATGGTAAGAACGTTTGGGACGGAAAACCAGGCGGTGTAATCAGTTCTTCGATTGGTGCAATTGGAGGATTTGGTGCCAATCATCATTTAAGGCAATCTTTGGTCTTTATCAATGTTCCGGCGATGGCGCAACCTGAAGCCTATATTGGAAATGTTGCGGCAAATTTTGATGAACAAGGTAAACTGGTCAATAAAGATTGTCAGAAATTCTTAGACTCCTTTATGGCAGCCTATAAAGAATGGATAGAAAAATTTTTGAAATAGCCTAATAGTATAGGCAAAATGAATGCAAAATCGGCAAGTTGGAACTCAATCAACTTGCCGATGTTTTTATTTCTTATTGGAATTTAATTTCTCCGAAAAATTCAGGTAAGTGAAAATTAGGATTTGGAACGTCTATAGGGTTCCAAGCTACAAAATGGGGATTTGGTAAACTGTCACCACATTTGTAGAAATTTGCCTGAACGGTTTTTCCACGGAGATCCTCCACAGTTTTCCCAAATAAGGAAATCGGAATCGCCAAGATAATGTTCCAGGACTTTTTACCTTGTAAGTTCTTTACCTGTGTAAAGCTGCTCACACTTAATATTTCTTCAGAAGTCAATCTGTTTCTGCTTGCTTTATCAGATGTTCCATACCCGATTAGACCTGCTCCTAGCACATTGAATTCCAAATTGTAATAGGTCTTGCGATCATCAAACGAAATAAAGAATTCTACACAGCTATCCTCCCAAATATTTTCATTCGGACGGATATATTGAGCTTTTATGTATTCTTCATGTACATCATAATGGATATAGATAGACTCTTGATCATAAGCCACTTGGAATTTTACTTCCGGGTTAATCGGGAATTGCGTTTGCCAAGGCGCTTGGTCAATCTGATTCCATTCCAACCCAAATAGACTGTTTGCTAAACTAGCGTATGTCAATTCAACGCCTGTCAGATCGATTTTTTTAACTTCAAGCTCCTTCATATTAGTTCGACATAAGATTCTCAGCTAATATACCTGTTAATTTATCATTATTCACTTCAAGCTCATGTACGAGCTTCAACTGCGCCTTTGTCCTAACTAAATTATGTTCAGGGTATGCGATTTTATAATAGGTATCACCATTGATGTAATCGGTCAAAAAACGAACTGCCTGCATATAAGGTAATAGGTGTACTGCAGGAATTAAAGAATCTACCTCTGCATCGGTCAAAAATTCTTTAGCCTCTGATAGATAACCTGCTGTGAAAGACTGAAACAACGGGATGTTCAAAACGATTTTTGAAACATCTGCTTCGTCCTCTGCAGCCGAGTTTATGATGGTACGGATAGCATCTCCAAAATCATAGGCTACATAGCCCGGCATTACAGTGTCTAAATCAATTACACATTGCACGTTATCGTCTTTATCTAACAATACATTGTTGAATTTCGTGTCATTATGGGTAATCCTTAATGGCAATTTATTGGAACGGCCTAATTCCAAAACTGTTCTCATCTTTTCCTCACGCTCAAAGATGTAGTCTAAAAGATCTTGGATTTTCTCTACCCTTTTGGCAGGATTCTTCTCGATTGCATCACGAAGGTTGCTCAACCTAAATTCGATGTTGTGAAAATTAGGTAGAATCTCAACGATGGTTTTCGGATCTAGATCGCTCAATTGTTTTTGAAACTGTCCAAAAGCCATCCCACCGGAATAAGCCTGTTCTTGGGTTTCCAAGATATCATAACTCCTGGTTTCTGGAATCAAATGGAATACTCGCCAATAATAACCATTTTCATCTTGATAATAGTTCTTATTGTCATAGGTAGGAACAATGGTCATTGTTCTCTTCAACACCTCTTTTTCCCCCAGATGTGCTAATTTTTCCTTGAGGTGCTTGCAGACACTTTCAATGTTATTCATTAAGCCTTCCACATCTTGGAAGATGTGGTGGTTTATGCGCTGCAATAAGTAAAGGTTATTCTGTAGGCTATTGGTTGTTATCTTAAAGGTATCATTGATATGACCAGACCCAAAAGGTACAGAATCAATGATTTCCCCCTCTAATTTAAAATTCTTTGCCGATCTAATGCTATTTTCAGTTTTCTTGGTTGACATTACTCTAAATTCATTCAACATGCTATGTAATGAATGCAATATCTATAAACAGAATCAATAAATAAAATATTTTTTATAATCAAACGGTTGCATAATAAAATTGGATGCAATTAAAATTATGCTTTAATTATAGGTTGTTTCCTTGCTTTAAAATCAATTTTAATCAAGTATTGAAAAGAATATTTCGTAATTTGCTACATGATTAGCGATTTATATCCCATATGGTCACGGAAATAGTAATTATTCTCATATTAATAGTTTTAAATGGAATCCTATCTGCCTCTGAGATAGCGATTGTATCCAGCAGAAAAGCACGATTGCAAGCTGCAAGTTCGAAAAATAAAGGTGCAAGGACCGCACTGGAACTAAAAGAAAACCCTAACAACTTCTTATCTACAGTACAGATCGGTATTACCCTGATTGGTATTTTGACAGGTTTTTTCTCCGGAGGAACAATATCTGTTTATATAGCAGAACAACTTAATAAAATAGAAGCATTAGCTCCATACAGCAATCAAGTATCTGTTTTACTGGTGGTATTGATCATTACTTACCTCTCTCTGATCATCGGAGAATTGGTGCCGAAGCGTATCGGTATGGCAATCCCAGAAAAATATGCTTCTTTTATTTCAGTACCAATGAATGTTCTGAGCAAGATCGTCAAACCTTTTGTCTGGTTATTGAGTATTTCAACGGAGTTTATCGTGAAATTATTCAACATCAAAATCAACCAAAATGCGGTGACTGAAGAAGAGATCAAGGCATTGGTGGATGAAGGTGTAGATAGTGGAGCCATTGAAGGAATTGAACATGATATGGTAGACAGGGTATTAAGCTTAGGTGATAAGAAGGCAATTAACCTGATGGTTCACCGAAGCAAGATTACTTATCTGGATATCCAAGATTCTTTTGAAGAAAACAAAGCCTGCATTATTGCTGATGAACATACGGAATACCCAGTCTGCGATGGTAATTTTGACCATGTTGTTGG
Source organism: Sphingobacterium sp. BS-2 (assembly GCF_046161205.1). Lineage (NCBI taxonomy): Bacteria > Pseudomonadati > Bacteroidota > Sphingobacteriia > Sphingobacteriales > Sphingobacteriaceae > Sphingobacterium > Sphingobacterium sp. BS-2. Next base: position 91,880 of record NZ_JBIXGO010000020.1, on the reverse strand, counting down.
ATTGGTACACGTCAAAACCTTATTGAAGGAATACTTGACCTCAAAGGAAATGGACCTTTCCAAGCTGGTTACTCCTATCCCCTTTGTCAATGAAAATACTTACGCCTATAATGTCCTTAAAACACTGAAAATAGCTAAGGTTTTGCAAGCAGTGGTAGTTGATGAGTACGGTAGTCCGCAAGGGATCATCACCATGACAGATATTGTGGCATCATTGGTGGGTGGATTCGACTCGCCGGAAACAGAAGAGAAGAAAACAATCCGACAACGTGAGGACGGTTCTTTTGTCATTGATGGAAGTTTCCAATTGGATGATTTTATTGAAATGTTCAATTTGGACCTTACAGAAGAAGATGAAGATGAAATCGGTAATCTGACGACAGTTGCTGGATTGGTGTTCTTATTACTGGATCATATCCCTGAGGAAGGTGAAAAAGTAATGTACAAGAACCTTGAATTTGAGGTCTTGGATATGGATGGACACCGAATCGATAAACTGAGCTTGATCGTTAAAGATCCGGCTTCCGATGAAACCGCAAATATCGATTGATAATCACCCATAAAAATATAGAGAAAAGCTGCCCAAAAAGGTGGCTTTTTTTGATTCTAAAAGGTCCTTTTTCCTGGCTAATCTTATGATAATTATTAAGGGAATTGGAGTGAAATTTAATCGGAATTATTTTAGCGGTTTGCTATTGCTCTCAGTTTACCCTTATTCGAGGCATATTCGGAAAATTCGGAATGAGTCTCGAATGAGGTCAATATAAAATCAAAGAAATTTCCTCTATTTACGGTTAGAATTTTTCTATTAATAAAAGGCAAATTAATATGGAAAATTAAGAGCTGAAAAACCATGATAGATAAAGGTTAAAATCGGAAGGACAGCTAATGGAATTTATCATAAAAAATAAGAGGATGTTCAAGTTTGACATCCTCTTATTCAATCCTTACGAAAAGGAATTAATGATTTTCAAAAGTTCATGCTTGGGTTGCAATCCACTTTGGCGCCAAACCTGGTTTCCATCCTTATAAAGGATCAAGGTAGGAACACCTTGAACATGAAATTTGCTTGCTACCGCTTGGTTCTTGTCGATATCGATTTTTATGATCGAAAGCTTCTCTCCCATTTCATCTTTAACCTCTTTGAGGATTGGTGCCAACATTTGACATGGTCCACACCAGGCTGCTGAAAAGTCGATTAAAACCAAAGAATTCTTTTGAAGTATATCGTTAAATGATGCCATTGTTTTATAATTATTAAAATTGAGCATTTAGGACAAGCTTAAACTGCTCTGTTAATTTAATTGTTTCCTTAAGTAAGACAAATTTAAGGCTTATTCGTTTATTCTAAGCTCAATTTTTCTAACTCTTCAATATCGCCACTGAAAAGATTGAGGTCAACTGGACCTTTGATGCCCTTTACGGTTCCTTTCTCCGAAAATTGCCAAAAATTCCAATGTTTCTTGGGTTTCTCCACCCAAAAATTATAGTTCGCGATCCAAAGGGTATAATCAGCAAATTCCTTTTCCAGGAAATCGGCAAAATATTTATCTCCCGAATATAGAACAGGCTTAATTTTAAAATGTTTTTCGACTTGGACCAACCATCTTTTTAAACCGGTTTTTAAACTGTCCATGGATTGGTTCCTGGGCATTTCTTCAATATCCAATACAGGAGGAAGGTCTCCAGGTTCAAGGTCAACTGTTTTAATAAAGTTATTGGCTTGTTTAATAGAATTTTCATTCGGGCGGAAATAATGGTAGGCTCCCCGCAGTTTATTCCTATTCTTGACAGCCTTCCAATTGGATTTGAATTTGCTATCCTTAGCCTTTTCGCCCATGGTAGCACGGATGTAGATGAAATCAATGGGAAATTCATCATTGATGGTCAAGACCTCATCCCAAGATATCTCACCTTGGTACTGGGAGATATCGATTCCGAAAATCTTATCATCATGCCTGCGCATCAGCTCAACGTTCCGGATGTCGTATTTGCTGTTATCCTCGGCGATCATCTTATCCTTTTCAAACCATTTGACCATCAGGTAAGATAGACCGGCGCGATGTTGCCAAGCAAAGATGCCAATGACAATCAAGCAGGGAATGGAAATACTCCAAAACAGTAAGTTTCGGTTAATTTCTCTTTCAGAGACAACTTTTTTCTTGACCGTTTTGCGCTTTTTTGTCATATTGCGTGAAATTAGGCTATTTATAGATGATAGCCAAAAAATTTATTCAATGATTGTTTACAACCCCAAAGACTGGTTTAAAACCATAACCTACCTCCACAACAGTAAAATTTTTAAGCGACTTCTTCCCTACCTTATTATTTCGGTTTTAGTATCCTGGGCTTTAGCTTATTGGGAGTTGGAATACCTGAAGCTGTCAGACAGGACTTGGATGAAAAACATCACCACAGTACATAATCTATTGGGATTTGTACTATCCTTATTATTGGTATTTCGAACCAATACCGCTTACGACCGATGGTGGGAAGCCAGAAAGCAATGGGGTGCATTAACAAATACCAGCCGAACCCTAGCTATTAAGTTGAATGCCTTTTTAGCACCTGATGACAAGGTCAACCGGAGCTTTTATAAAAAGTCTATTGCGCTATTTGCGGAGACCTTATTTAGTTATCTTAGGTCAGACTATACCAAATTTATGTTGGATGAGAACGAGCATCCAGAATTGCAGGATTTGGATGATAAAAAGCATGGGCCTAATCAGGTTGCAGCATTGATATACAAAAAGACAAATATCCTTTATAAGGACGGGATCATTTCCGGTGATCAGTTGATTGTGTTAAATAAAGAATTGACATCATTAACGGAAATAACGGGTGCCTGTGAGCGAATCAAGAATACGCCGATCCCTTTGGGCTATAGCGCATTTATTAAAACATTTATTGTGTTGTATACAGCTACCCTACCAATTGGTCTGGTATTTTCCATGGGTTATTTCGTAGTCGCAGCAGTGCCATTTATATTTTATGTATTAGCAACCCTAGAAATGATTGGAGAATCCATTGAAGATCCATTTGGTTCAGATTCGGATGATCTACCGATCGATAAAATAGCAGCCAATATTAAAAAGCATAGCAATGAGATATTGCTGGGGTAATTTGGGAAGTTCCTCATTCCACTCCCTTCCTGTCATGTTAAGGTATGAAACATCACGAGAATAGTTTGCTCATCTTACGATTCGCAATGAAAACGACCTTAAAAAAACAAAAATAGATTCAGAGTGAAACGAAGAATCCTTCTCAAGCGCATTTCAAATTCTGAACGATTAGTGAAGAATCTGTATGGTTCTCCTTCCTAAGGTCCTGTCATTCTGCACCGAAGGTGCAGGACCTGTTCGTTAATGCAATCATTGTTTGTATAATTCCGAGAAACTTCGTGCCTCAGTTTGACACCGGAAAGGAATCCTTTTTAGTATTGCATTGTTGCACAGTTCCTCATTCCACTCCCTTTCTGTCATGTTGAGGTATGAAACATCACGGAGAATTGCGCTTTTTTAATATTGCATTGGCGTACAGCTCTTCAATCTGCTCCCTCCTTGTCATGTTGAGGCACGAAACATCTCGGAGAAATGCGAAATTTTAAAAAGAAAACATCTATTGCTGTATTGGCGTACAGGTCCTTTACCTTCGGTAAAGGATGACAGTCCATTTTTTATAAGATCGTACAGATTCTTCACTGCTCGTTCAGAATTGGAAATGCGCTAAAGAAACATCTGCCAATTAATTGTTTGATGGACTTTAAATCCTGATTCAAATCCAGATCTTGGTCCATCCGGTGGGTTAGCGGAGTAGAACCCCAAATCCCGTTCCCTGAGCTGTTCCCCGAGAAGTCGAAGGGCAATCCTGGTCCAATTCACTAAAAAAAGGGGATAGTTTTCACCATCCCCTTAAAATATTTCTATTCGCAATCCAATTCCTTACACTACAATATTGATGATCTTTCCTTTTACAAAAATCACCTTCTTGACTGCTTTGCCATCCAATAATTTTTGGACATCTGCATTTTCTTTTAATATTCCTTCAACAGCCTGCTGATCTAGGTCTAAGGCAAGTGGAAGGTTCATTTTCATTTTTCCGTTAATGGAAACAGGGTATGCAAATTCGCTCTCCACTAAATATTCTGGGTTGAAGACCGGGTAATCTGCATAAGAAATCGTTCCAGCTTCATTTCCTAATTTGGACCATAGTTCTTCCGTGATATGCGGTGCATAAGGTTCTAGGACAATCAAAAGATCTTGAAGGATCTTACGTTTGTTGGTCTTCAGGTCTGTCAATTCATTGACACAGATCATAAAGGCCGATACAGAAGTATTGAATGAGAAACGCTCAATATCTTCCTCCACTTTTTTGATGATCTTATGCAAGGCTTTGTACTCTGCTTTGCTTGGTTCTTCATCTGACACTTGGAAGTTTCCTTCAGCATCATGGAATAAGCGCCATACCTTACGTAAGAATTTATATACACCCTCGATACCATTTGTGTTCCAAGGTTTTGCCTGTTCCAAAGGTCCTAAGAACATTTCGTATAGACGAAGGGTATCAGCTCCATATTGTTCGATGATATCATCTGGGTTAACAACGTTGAATTTAGACTTTGACATCTTCTCAACTTCGGTTCCGCAGATATATTTACCGTTTTCCAATATGAATTCCGCATCATTATAATCAGGTCTTGACTGCTTGAATTTCTCTAGATCTAAAACATCATTATGAACGATATTAACATCTACGTGCAATGGATTGACCGTATATTGATCTTTCAGCCCTAAGGAAACAAATTGATTGGTACCTTTGCCTTCAGCATCTAAAACACGGTAGACGAAATTTGATCTTCCTTGGATCATTCCTTGGTTGATCAGTTTCTTGAAAGGTTCTTCCTCATTGTGATAACCGATATCCTTTAAGAACTTGTTCCAGAAGCGCGAGTATAGCAAGTGACCTGTAGCATGCTCAGAACCACCAATATATAAATCCACTGCTTTCCAATAATCTACTGCTTCTTTAGAAGCAAAATCCTTTTCATTTTTAGGATCCATATAACGGAACCAGTACCATGAAGAGCCTGCCCATCCTGGCATGGTACTCAATTCATATTCGTATTGGTCTTGGTATTTCCATCCTTCGGCACGGCCTAAAGGTGGCTCTCCGGTTTCGGTCGGAAGATATTTATCAACCTCAGGAAGCAGTAATGGTAATTCCTCTTCCTTGATCAAATATGGTAAACCATCCTTGAAATAAACAGGAACAGGTTCGCCCCAGTATCTTTGTCTGCCGAAGATGGCATCGCGCATACGGAAGTTGATCTTGGCTTTACCTAATTTAATAGCCTCTAGTTTTTCGATCAATGCTGGAACAGCCTCTTGATAGGTCATTCCATTGATGAAATCCGAATTGATATATTTTCCGTCCTTATTAGGGTCTGCTTCTTCAGAGATGTCCTGTGAATCTGAGATCGGAATAATAGGAAGGTTAAAGTGTTTTGCAAATAAATAATCGCGTTGATCGCCTGATGGAACTGCCATAACGGCTCCGGTTCCATACCCTGCCAATACATAATCAGCAATCCAGATCTGTACATCTTCCCCAGTTAAAGGATGTTTTGCATAAGAGCCTGTAAATGCTCCTGAAACAGTTTTGGTATCCGCAAGACGGTCTAATTCTGATTTCTTTGAGGTCTTATCGATATAAGATTCAATTTCAGCTTTTTGAGCGTCTGTGGTTAAAGCAGAAACCAATTCATGTTCTGGTGCCAAAACAACAAAACTAACACCGAAGATCGTATCCACACGTGTGGTAAATACTTCGATATTATCGTTTAGTTGGGGAACAGGGAATTTTACACTTGCTCCTACAGATTTACCGATCCAGTTCCGCTGCATCTCTACCAAAGGCTCTGGCCAATCGATGGTATCCAGACCTCTCAATAGGCGGTCCGCATAAGCGGTGATACGCATGGACCATTGCATCATTTTCTTTTGCTCCACTGGGAATCCACCACGTTCTGACAAGCCGTTGATTACTTCGTCATTTGCCAATACCGTACCTAAGGCAGGACACCAGTTCACCGTACTTTCCCTTAAGAAAGCCAGTCTATATTTTAAAAGTTCTGTTTGTTTTTCTGTTTCAGAGAATGCTTTCCATCCATCCGCTGTAAAGGTCAATACATCTTCATCAGACTCTGCTTTAATACCTTCAGAACCTGAGGTTTCGAATTTTTGGATTAAAGTAGCGATTGATTCCGCTTTATCGGATACCTTATTATACCATGCATCAAAAAGCTGCATAAAGATCCATTGGGTCCAGCGGTAATAATCAGGTTCAGAAGTACGAACCTCACGAGACCAGTCATAAGAGAAACCAATATTATCCAATTGTTCTCTATAACGGTTGATATTTGCTTCGGTGGTAATAGCTGGGTGCTGACCAGTTTGGATAGCATATTGTTCAGCAGGCAGACCAAAAGAGTCATAACCCATTGGGTGCAACACATTGAAGCCTTTTAAGCGCTTATAGCGTGAAAAGATGTCGGAAGCAATATAGCCGAGCGGGTGACCAACATGCAGCCCTGCTCCAGAAGGATAAGGAAACATGTCCAAAACATAGTATTTTGGTTTTTCAGTAGATTCAGAAGTTTTGAAGGTCTGATTATCAGCCCAAAACTTTTGCCATTTTTGCTCGATAGATTGATGGTTATACTCCATTATTAATTATAAAAGTATGGTACAAAGAATTGCGAAATTAGCGAATTTAGGGTAAATTCGGTATAAAAGTTTTTTATTCTATACAATAAATTCTGATATTCGCTGTTAGAAAATTAGTATTGGGAAAAAATAAATCCTTACTTTCGCAAGGATAAACGCAGAATCAAATATATGTCAGTGATCGAACAGGGTTCACCAAGGAAAAAAACTAAATCAGTATACGTATCTACAGTAATCAGTATTGCACTGGTTCTATTGATGACAGGTCTTTTGGGACTAATTCTAGTCCACGCTAAAAACTTATCCCGTTATGTTAAAGAAAACATCGTCTTGAACGTTATCGTTAATGATAATGTCAATGAAGGTGATGTGCTTTCGCTACAGAAGGATTTGGAAAAGGATCCTTATGTCTTACGTTCGGAATATGTGAGCAAGGAGCTTGCAGCAAAGAACTTGAGAGAGGATTTGGGGGAAGACTTTGTCGAGTACCTAGGTAGAAACCCTTTGTTGCCTTCTATTGATGTGTACATGAAGGAACAATACGCGAACAGCGATTCTATCCAGACCTTCATCAATAAGATTGGTAAAAACAGCCGCATTAAAGAGGTGGTTTACCAAGAGTCATTGATTGATATGGTCAACAAGAATATCCGCGTGATCAGTATCGTGATTCTTGCCTTTACCGTGATTCTATTGATCATAGCCGTGGCTTTGATCAACAATACCATTCGTTTAGCAATCTACTCTCAACGTTTCTTGATTAAGAGTATGCAGTTAATTGGTGCGACCAAAGGTTTCATCCGCAAGCCATATATATTGTATGGTATTGCCCATGGATTGATCGGTGCCTTGATTGCTATCTTACTATTGATTCTGACCTTACAATTTGCACAAAAACAAGTACCTGAACTGGTTTTCTTACGTGACTGGTTCGAATTTGCAATGATTTTCGCCATTGTCTTAGGATTAGGTATCTTGATTTCTGGAGCAAGTACATATTTTGCCGTTACCAAATATTTACGTGCTAAATCAGCGAGTTTATATAGATAATATCGATCAATTATTAATCCGTTCAGAAAATGAGTCAAACTAAGAATGTAAAAGGAACCCCAGCAAATGCTTCAAATGCAGGGTTCGTATTTAAGAAAATAAATTATCAATTATTCATTTTGAGTATTGTGTTGGTTGCCATTGGGTTCATCTTGATGATGGGTACTGAAGACATTTACAGCTTTACCAAAATCACTTTGGCACCCATTGTTGTGGTTGCTGGTTTTGCATTAGGATTTGTAGCAATATTGTATAAACCTAAGAACAAAACAACCCAGGAATAATGAGTTATTTAGAAGCAATTATCCTCGCGATCGTTGAGGGTTTAACAGAGTACCTTCCTATTTCTTCTACTGCGCATATGGGCTTTACGGCCGCATTGATGGGAATGGAAGAAAGCGAATATCTAAAAATGTTCCAGGTTTCCATTCAATTTGGAGCTATCCTTTCTATTGTTGTCCTTTATTGGAGAAGATTCTTTGATTTCAAGAACCTTAAATTTTACTACAAATTAGCCATTGCTGTCATCCCTGCCCTAGTTTTGGGTAAATTATTGGATGATAAGATCGAGGCTGTATTAGGGAACCAGATTGCGATCTCTACCGTATTGGTATTGGGTGGTGTGGTCCTTTTGTTTGTCGATAAATGGTTCAAGAATCCGAAGATCACAGATGAGAAAGAGATCCCTGTGAAGAAGGCTTTTATCATTGGTTTTTGGCAATGTTTGGCGATGATGCCAGGAACTTCCCGTTCGGCAGCATCGATTATCGGTGGTTTGACCCAAGGTCTAGATCGTAAAGCAGCAGCGGAATTCTCGTTTTTCTTGGCTGTTCCAACCATGCTTGCCGTAACGGTCTACTCTATCTTTGTAAAGACCTGGGCAGAAGGAACAGAACATGCGCAAAAAGGATATGAGATGATCATGGCCAGCAATGAAAACATTATGATCTTTATCATTGGTAATGTCGTTGCCTTTATCGTAGCAATGTTCGCCGTGAAAACCTTTATCAGCGTTCTAACAAAATACGGCTTCAAATTCTGGGGCTGGTACCGAATTGTTATCGGGATAGCATTGTTGGTGTTTTTTTATACGCAAGGATAGAAGTGTGATTTGAGATAGAAATTTAAAATATAGAAGGACCTATTAGGTCCTTTTTTAGTACCAATAATAGCTCAAATCTCAAGTCTAATATCTCACATCTAAATAAAATTCCTATTTTTGCAGAAAATTAGCCAGAGGATATATTCTGAACTGATTAACAGATTGGAATGATTTCCACGAAACTTTAAGATTAAATGAGCGAAAATATAGAAGGACAAGCTAAGCCAAAATTTGCTTTTGCGGAGGGTGAAGTATTATTAATCGATAAGCCATTAACCTGGACTAGTTTTGATGTCGTTGGTAAATTGCGCAATAGCATTAAACCGCTGAAGGTTAAAGTGGGCCACGCAGGTACCTTAGACCCCTTGGCAACAGGATTGCTGATCGTATGTACGGGTAAAATGACCAAACAAATCGATGGCTTCCAAGCGGAGGACAAAGAATATACTGGAACCATAACCTTAGGAGCTACCACTCCTTCTTATGACCTAGAAACTGAAATTGACCAAACTTTTGACTATTCTTTTTTGACAGATGAAGATATCTTGAATACTGCAGCATCTTTTGTGGGCGTTCAAGATCAGTTCCCTCCTGCCCATTCTGCTATTAAAATTGGCGGAGAGCGGGTTTATGAGAAAGCAAGACGTGGCGAGGAAGTCGAATTGAAGGCTAGACGTGTAGAAATCATGGAGTTTGATGTAGAAAAGATCGAATTGCCAAAGGTCTATTTCCGGATCAAATGCAGTAAAGGGACTTATATCCGATCTATAGCCCATGACTTTGGTAAAAAGCTGAACTGCGGCGGACATCTATCTTCATTGAGAAGAACAAAATCGGGCGACTTTGATGTGAAAAATGCCTGGGAATTAACTGAATTAATTAATCAAGTAAAAGAGTTAAAGAACCAAACGGTTTAATTCTTCTAAGCTTAGAAAAAGATATAATGAAAATATACAGAAATCTGGATGAATTCAAAGCGTTGGATTATGCTATCGTAACGATAGGAACATTTGACGGCGTGCATGTTGGCCACCAGAAGATTCTAAATAAATTGACCGAATTGGCAAAGGATAATACAGGTGAAACGGTATTGCTGACATTTTTTCCGCATCCCAGATTGATCATCAATCCAGATGATGATAGCCTCAGGTTAATCAACGACATTGAAGAGAAAGTAGAGAGATTGGCTTTGGCTGGAATCGACCACTTGATCATCACTCCTTTTACCAGAGATTTCTCTAATCAAAATCCTGAAGAATATATTTCTGATGTTTTGGTGAATAAGATCGGATGTAAGAAAATCGTAATCGGTTATGACCACCATTTCGGTAAGGACCGCAAAGGAACGATCAAAGATCTGATCCATTTTTCGGAGATCTTTGACTATACAGTGGACCAAATCGCTGAACAAGACATCGAAGATGTAGCGGTTTCTTCAACTCGAGTGCGTGAATCCTTGATCAAAGGCGATATCATTACCGCCAATAAATACCTAGGCTATCCCTTTGAATTGACCGGAACGGTGATTAAAGGTGATCAAATAGGTCGTGAGATCGGTTTCCCTACTGCGAACCTCCATGTACACGAATCCCATAAACTGATTCCTGCATACGGTATCTATGCCGTTGAGGTGGAAATTTTCCCTAAGACAACCGAAGTCGTGACTGGCGATTATTTTGAACCAGTTCCGGAACGAGTTGCGAAAGGAATGTGCTATATTGGAACCCGACCTACCGTAGATGGTATGAACAGAAAGATTGAAGTGAACCTTTTGGACTTCAACGATGACCTTTATACCAAGACCATTCGCGTAAAATTCCTTGAATTTATCCGTCATGACCAATGGTTTGAAAGCCTTGAGCTGATGCAAGAACAGATCAAAAAAGACGAAGCTGATATCAGGAATTATTTCGAAGGGAAGTAGTTTAGGAGATATGAGATTTGAGTATTGAGATTTGAGATATTAAGCGTGAAATAATAAAATATTAATAAGAAAAGGACCATTTTGGTCCTTTTTTATTTTCTCATATCTCATATCTCATATCTCATATCTATTAAAGCTATAAAAGCTCAAATAGATCCGTAACTCCTAAGATCTTCCTGCATGTGAAGCCTTCGGCATATTTCACTTGGATGGATCTTCCGAATTCATGTCCTCTCGCTTTGGTGGAATCCATGAAATCAGGATTAGAGATGTAGGTCTGCGGCTCATCATCTTGATTTTCGACATTGAATTGGGAGGTGTAAGCAAGGATTGAACGTTCTTTGATGTCCCAATACTCAGTAATGTCAATTAAGATGTCAGGCTGGATGTATTTGTCTTGAATTAATTGAAGTTGTAATCTCGGACGATAAGGCTCTTGTGCTATACCATCTAATTCGGTTTCTATCCTTCTTAATCCGGCTAGGAACAAAGCATCATTGACCAGCTTGCTGGCACGTCCATGGTCTGGGTGGCGATCCTCCCAAGCATTGGTGATTACGATTTCCGGTTGGAACTTACGGATTGCTTTGATGACTTCCTTTTGACCTTCTTCATTGTTCTGGAAGAATCCATCACGTAACTTAAGGTTCTCACGAACCGCTACACCTAGTATTTTTGCAGCATTCTGAGCTTCTTGAGCACGGATTTCAGGAGTACCACGTGTCCCCAGTTCTCCTAATGTAAGATCAACGATTCCTACTTTTTTCCCCTCGGCAACATATTTGGCAATAACACCACCGGCTCCTAATTCTGCATCATCAGGATGGACGGTCATGACAAGTAAATCTAATTTCATCAAATTGTGTATTAAGTACAGTACACAAAACTAATAAAATTTAAAGCGATTACTTGTCTCCTAGAAGCTCTTCAATGCGATTGTGGACTTTTTTTGACATTGGGCTAGTCAAAGAATAGAAATGGTCGACAACTTCCCCTTTTTTATTAATTAAATATTTATGGAAATTCCACATAGGGATGGTTCCAATCTTACCATTTTCTTCAATATTAGTAAGATATCGGTAAAGTGGATCGGTAAATTCCCCTTTCACATGGATTCTCTTGAAAACAGGAAAAGTTACTTGGCGGTTAATCCGGCAGTAGGTTTCCAATGTTCTTCCAGTTAAGGGTTCTTGGTTTCGGAAATCGTTGGATGGGAAAGCCAATACCTCAAAACCCAGTTCTTTATACTTTTTATATAAATTTTCAAGGGTCTTGAACTGCCCGCTAAAGAGACAATTGCTTGCAGTATTGACAATGAGTAAAACTTTGCCTTCAAAATCACGAAGTGATCTTTTCTGTCCACTAAACTCTAATGCATCATAATCATATACGGTCTTACTCATAATAATAGGTTTTTAACGTTTTACCATTGGCCGCGAACGTTCATACTCGCGAATAATATTCTCTATCTCATAATCTTCCTGAGGATCATATGTACTCTTTAAATTATGGCCAAATATCTTGGCCACACCTTGATAAACAAATGCGGAGATACCGCCTTTCATATCTTTTACAAGGTCATAACTGGTGTTACCCGTTTGTCTTTCTATCAGCTTGATCAAGATCTTTCCTTGAGAAACACTGAGGTTCTTTACCTCAGAAGTGATCTTATCCTTTATTTCCCGTTCACATTCTTTGATCAGTCTTTTTTCTTCTCGTCTTGAATTGGCCAAGGCTAAGTCCCGGTCTAACTGCTCATATCTTTTTTGGGCATAGATAGCATAAGGAAGGACGCGAATGACATTCCTTCTTAACCTCAAATATTTCTGCCTGTCTTCTTCTGTTTTAAATGTTCGTTTAGCGTAAATGACTACTTCCTCAATGGGGAACCAAGGCACAACTTCGCCATTATCCAGCGTTGTGGTTGCATAATGTTCTACCACCTCAGGTTTTCCCGGTCCATACTGAGGTTTTATCAATGTTTGAGCAAAGCCAAATGCTGGCCAAGCAAACAAGATCGCTACGATAAAAACCCACTTTATGTTACTTCCACACATCATCAATATAATAAGCCCTATGCGATAAAATTCATTTTTTTTCTGTATATTTATACTTTACAATTTAGTATAAAATCTTTAATTATTTGTTCAATAAATATAGCAAATTATTTTATTTTTTTTGATAGCAATGCAATTTTATGGAAGAATATGTGATTGATATTGAGGCTGAAAATAAGGAAATCCGTAAAAGATACCGCGCACTTTTAAGGGCTTGTAAGCCCACTCTTCAAAAAGGAGATAAGCAACAGATCAGAAAGGCCTTCGATTTAGCACTGGAAAGCCATAAAGATATGCGCCGGAAATCTGGCGAACCTTATATTTACCATCCAATCGCTGTAGCACAGATCGCCGCAGAAGAAATTGGACTTGGAACCACTTCTATTGTTTGTGCATTGCTACATGATGTTGTTGAGGATACAAGTGTTACCCTGCAAGACATCGAAGAACAGTTCGGTAAAAAAGTTGTCCGTATTATCGACGGCTTAACCAAGATTTCTGGGATCTTCGACCCGAACAGTTCCATGCAAGCCGAGAACTTTAGAAAAATGCTATTGACCCTAGCGGATGATGTCAGGGTTATCTTAATCAAACTTGCTGACCGACTTCATAATATGCGGACCATGGAATTTATGGCCCGTCATAAGCAATTGAAGATCGCCTCAGAAACCAGCTACCTGTATGCTCCCCTAGCCCATCGACTGGGTCTATATGCCATTAAATCGGAATTGGAAGACCTTTCGATGAAATATACGGATCCTGATACGTATAAGTTTATCGCAAAGAAATTGAACGAGAAGAAGGCTGAACGTGAAAAATTCATTGCCGATTTCATTTCTCCAATCCAAGAGATACTAGCTGAAGAGGGAATTAATGCTTCCGTTTTTGGAAGACCTAAATCTATCCACTCCATCTGGAACAAAATGCGCAAGAAGTCTATTCCTTTTGAAGAGGTCTATGACCTTTTTGCCATTAGGATCATTATTGATACCGATGATGAAAAGGAAAAGACGGAATGTTGGAAGGTGTATTCAATCGTAACTGACCTTTATCGCCCGAATCCAGACCGCTTAAGGGATTGGGTTTCTTCTCCAAAAGCAAACGGATATGAATCCTTGCACACCACCGTAATGGGTCCGAGAGGGCAATGGGTGGAAGTACAGATCCGCACGAGAAGGATGAATGAGATTGCAGAAAAAGGTTTTGCAGCTCACTGGAAATATAAAGAGTCGAACTCTGACAATGGATTGGATCAATGGATCCAAAAGGTACGTGATATCTTGAACAATCCGGAACCTAACGCCCTGGACTTTGTGGATGATTTTAAAATGAACTTGTTCTCGGACGAGATCTTTATCTTCACGCCTAAAGGTACCTTGGTGCAGCTTCCGAACGGTGCTACAGCTCTTGACTTTGCCTTTGAAATCCATACCGATATTGGGGCTACTTGTATTGGTGCCAAGGTAAACCATAAATTGGTGCCCCTGAGCCATGAACTTCTAAATGGTGACCAGGTTGAGATTATCACCTCCAGCAAACAGACTCCTAAGGAGGATTGGCTAAACTTTGTGGTAACCGCAAAAGCTAAATCAAAGATCAAATCCTCATTGAAGGAGGAAAAACGTCGGGTTGCTGAGGATGGAAAGGAGATCTTAGAGAGAAAGCTGAAATCGTTAAAGATTACCTATAACACTGAAAACATCAATAAGATTGCTAATTTCTTTAAATTTCCGAGTTCTCAAGAGCTATTCTACAATGTAGCTAAAGGGGCTATCGATATTAAGAACCTTAGGAATTTTGTAGCTAATGAACGTTCTGAAGATGCTAATCAGAATCAGTTCCAATCTCATATCAATGGGTTGGTTGAGAAGATCAATAAGAAAGATGATACCATCCTTATCGGAGATGATTATCAGAAGGTAGATTATACCTTGGCCCCTTGTTGTAACCCTATCCCTGGCGATGATATCTTTGGTTTCTTGACTGTAAATGATGGCATCAAGATACACCGCACTAGTTGTCCAAACGCTTCAAAACTAATGGCCAATTATGGCTATAGGATCTTAAAAGCTAAATGGGCTTCCTTGCACAATAATGTTGCTTTCTTAACTGGTTTGAAGATTGTTGGTATCGATGATGTGGGCTTAGTGAATAAGATCACAACTGTCATTTCGCAGGACTTCAAGGTAAACATCCGATCATTGTCCATTTCTAGTAATGAAGGGATTTTCGAGGGAGATATTATGGTCTTTGTCAATGACACCCATCAATTAGATAGTTTAATCAAGCATTTGAAACAGATCCCAGGCATTACTGGAGTAACACGATATGAGTCGGAAAACTAAAGACTTACAACGTCTTGACATTTTCACATGGACATTACCATCCTATTTTGGTAAATTTGGAACTTATAAAGGAAATACCTTATGAAACAAGGGGAAAATTACGAAACCGTAAAGAAGATTTTTGAAGCCTATTTAGAAAACAAAAATCTCAGAAAAACACCTGAGCGTTATGCAATCTTAGAAGAAATCTACTCGAGATCAGACCATTTCGATGTAGAGTCTCTTTATATCCACATGAAAAACAAAAAATACCGTGTAAGTAGAGCGACGGTATACAATACCTTAGAATTATTGGTATCATGTGATTTGGTGACCAAACACCAGTTTGGCCGCAACATGGCTCAATTCGAAAAATCCTATGGTTACAAACAACATGACCACGTAATCTGCATTGAGTGCAATAAAGTAGTGGAATTTTGTGACCCAAGGGTTTACCAGATCCAATCGATGATTGGTGATTTATTGAATTTTGATATCAAGCACCATTCCCTAAACCTGTATGGAATCTGTGCAGACTGCAGAAAAAGTAAGCTTAACCAAGAAGCTCCGGTAAAAGAAGCAGTAATTTCAAATTAATTTAACATTCGAGGAATTAATATATACCTTTGTTCGGAAAAAGGCACCTTACAACCTTTTTCCGAATTTTTTTTGATTCGTGAACAAACAAAATAAATTTTAACTAATAAATTTCAAGTAATACTATGCAAGTTGATGTGCTATTGGGATTGCAGTGGGGAGACGAGGGAAAAGGAAAAATCGTTGATGTTTTTTGTCCAAAATATGATTTGATCGCTCGCTTCCAAGGCGGACCAAACGCGGGACACACTTTAGAGTTTGACAACAAGAAATTTGTATTGAACACTATTCCTTCTGGAATCTTCAATGAAGGAACCCTTAACCTAATCGGTAACGGAGTTGTAATCGACCCTATCATCCTAAAAAGAGAATTGGACAACCTTAAAGCTGCTGGATTTGATCCAGTAGGTAAAGGAAACTTGGTAATTGCGCGTAAAGCTCACTTAATATTACCTACCCATCAACTATTGGATGCTGCATCTGAATCAAATATGGGAGCCGGTAAAATTGGTTCTACGCTTAAAGGTATCGGTCCAACTTATATGGACAAAACTGGCCGTAACGGATTGAGAGTTGGGGATACTACCCTTCCAGACTTTATGGAACGTTACGAAAAACTTAAACAAAAGCACCTTTCCATGTTGGCTCACTATGGTGAGATCCCTGATTTTTCTGAAAAAGAAAAAGCGTTCATGGATGCTATTGAATTCTTGAAATCAATTCCTCATGTAGATTCTGAACACCTTGTAAACCAATATTTAAAAGACGGTAAACGTGTTTTAGCTGAAGGTGCACAAGGAACGCTATTGGATGTTGACTTCGGGTCTTATCCTTTCGTGACTTCTTCTAATACAACAACTGCTGGTGCTTGTACCGGTTTAGGTATTGCGCCTAATAGAATTGGTCAAGTTTACGGAATTTTCAAAGCTTATGCAACTCGCGTGGGTGGCGGACCTTTCCCTACAGAACTTGATAATGAAACTGGTGAGCAATTACGTCAATTAGGTCATGAGTTTGGCGCTACTACGGGTAGAGCTCGCCGTACTGGATGGATTGACCTTCCTGCATTGAAATACGCCATTATGATCAACGGGGTTACTGAATTGATCATGATGAAAGCAGACGTATTGGATACCTTTGATAAGATCTATGTGTGTACACACTATAAATACCAAGGCGAAACGATCGATTACATGCCGTATGAAATCATTACGCACCAACCTGAGCCAATCCTGAAAGAAATCGAAGGATGGAATACAGATTTAACTGGTATCCGTAGTAAGGACGAAATCCCAGCGGCATTGAACAATTACATTGCATTCTTAGAAAAAGAATTGAATGTGCCAATTAAGTATTTGTCAGTAGGTCCAGATCGTACTCAAACTATTGTTTTATAAGAAACATGGCAAAAGCCATTTTTGAAACGGACTCTTCTGCATTTTTACTTCAGGCGCTTCAATGGTCTAAAGGATTTGATACGGTATGTCTTTTTCAATCGAATGGCTTTCAAAATCAATATTCTAAAATTGGGAATCTATTGGCCATAGGTGCTAAAGATACATTCTCAGCCAATGTTGGATCAGTTTTTACCGATCTAGAAAAATTTAAATCCCGGTATCCAAACACTTTGATACCGGGATTTCTTAGTTATGACCTCAAGAATGAGATCGAAGACCTCCAAACAAACCACCCTAATCCATTAGGGTTTCCAGATGCTTATTTCTTCATCCCACAAGTCCTGATCGAATTCCAATCGGATTCCATTATCATTACTTCAGATGATCCTCAAAGGATCTTTGAAGAAATCAGCAGTTCCCAGAATTTGGATCTAGACTACCAATTTAATGGAAAGATACAGGCTAGAATGGATCAAGAGACTTATTTTGACGCATTCAATAATATCCAAAAGCATATTTATCAGGGGGATATCTATGAAGCCAATCTATGCCAAGAATTCTATGCAGAAGGAACTGAGATCGATAATCCGGAAGCGCTGTACCTGCGTTTGAACAGCCTTTCCCCTACTCCATTTTCATCCTTTTTGAAAATCAGGGATAAGTTTGTTATCAGTGCATCTCCCGAGCGTTTTCTTGCCAAAAGAGGTAAAACTTTGGTTTCTCAACCAATAAAAGGTACAGCAGCAAGAGGAAAGGATCCCCAAGAAGATGAAGAACTAAGGAACAACTTAGCAAACAACCCCAAAGAAATTGCAGAGAATGTAATGATTGTGGATTTAGTCCGCAATGATCTGACCCGAAGTGCCATTCCTGGAACCGTTGAAGTGACGGAAAAACTCGGAATCTATACTTTCGAACATGTCCATCAGATGATTTCCACGGTCTCTTGTCAAATGGATGAAAAACTCAGTGACACCCAAGTAATCCGCAATACTTTCCCGGCTGGATCAATGACCGGTGCACCCAAGATTTCAGCCATGAAATTATGCGACAGATATGAAACTTCGCGTCGTGCTGTCTATTCCGGAGCCATTGGTTATTTTTCTCCAGATGGTGATTTTGATTTCAATGTGGTTATCCGCACCATTCTCTTCAATAAAACCCAAAAATACCTATCATTTCATACGGGCAGTGCCATCACGGTAGATGCCAATGCAGCCTATGAATTCGCCGAATGTTATACCAAAGCAAGTGCGATTTTGAAAGCTTTAGAACAAAAGCTTTAAATAAATTCATCAGATACCCAATATATTGTAGTTATTTTTTCAATAAAATCTGCAAATCATTAACATTTTGCTATTTTTGTTTCGATTATGAAAATTAGTAGACAAATGTCATACTAAGCTATGTTTATATTGTAAAAATTTTAATGGGACGTCATATTTTAAAAAGAGAGCAAGCGATCACGTTTGTTAAAGAAACATTTGCATCTCGATTGAAGGAAATTTTAAACCTTACACCAGTTTCTTCACCAATAGTGGTTTTGGATGGAACTGGAATTAATGATGATTTAAATGGTATAGAAAGACCAGTTTCTTTCCCAATCAAGTCATTATCAGACCAAAGAGCCGTAGTGGTGCATTCTTTGGCAAAATGGAAAAGAATCAGATTGAAAGAATTGGAAATGGAACCTGGAGAAGGTATCCTGACCGACATGAGAGCTTTGCGCCCTGATGAAGATTATTCTCCAATTCACTCTATATATGTGGATCAATGGGACTGGGAAAAATGCATACGCTATGATGACCGTAATCTAGATTTCTTAAAAGATACGGTAGAAAAGATCTATGACGTTATCTATTCCACCGAACAAGCAGTTGCCGAAAAATACCCACATGTAGAGACGATCCTTCCAAAGGAAATCAAGTTCATTTCATCTGAAGAATTACTGTTGGCTTATCCTCACCTATCTCCTAAAGAGCGTGAAAACGCAATCTCTAAAGAGTTCGGTGCTGTATTCCTTTATGGTATCGGTGGCGAATTATCCAACGGCCTTGCACATGATGGCCGTGCAGCTGATTACGATGATTGGAGTACCGACAATAGCCTTGGATTTAGAGGGTTAAACGGTGATATTTTGGTCTGGAACCCAATTCTTGGCTCTGCCTTTGAACTATCATCTATGGGAATCCGTGTTGATAAAAAAGCATTGATGACCCAATTGGAAATCAGAAATAGCCTAGACCGCCAAAAACTTACTTTCCACCAGATGTTATTGAATGATCTATTGCCAGAATCAATTGGCGGTGGTATCGGTCAATCTAGAATCTGCATGTTTATGTTGAAATTAAAACATATTGGCGAGGTTCAAGTAAGTATTTGGGACCCTAAGAAAAAAGAAGAGCTCCTGGACCAAGGAGTCGAATTACTATAGTCCATAAATAACTTTCAAAATAATACTAATAATTTTAGTAATTAAAATTATTAGTATTATTTTTGTTTAATGGAGTCCTCACACTTTGCTATAGTCGATATCGAGACCACTGGTGGCTATGCCTCTGCCAGTCAAATTACGGAGATTGCTATTTTTATTTTCGATGGTGATCGAGTTATTAACGAGTATAGCACCTTAATCAATCCTGAACAGCCCATTCCTTTCCATATCCAAGCCCTGACAGGTATCACGGATGAAATGGTCAAGGACTCCCCTGTTTTCGCTGATGTAGCCGAGAAGATCTATAATTTATTGGACAATAAGATATTTGTTGCCCATAACGTACATTTTGATTATTCCTTCATCCAATCATCATTAAAAAGTTCAGGCTACGATTGGAAAGCTTCAAGGTTATGTACAGTTCGACTTTCCAAGAAAATATTCCCAAATCTCAATTCTTATAGCCTAGGGCGTTTATGCCAGTCATTGGGAATTGATATACAGGATAGGCACCGCGCAAAAGGCGATGCAGAAGCTACGGTGACCTTATTTCAGAAATTGAAAGGAGCCGATGCAAATCAAATAATTGAAAATTCCATCAAGCATAAGGCAAAGGAACAACGCATCCCTACCCATATTTCCTCCGACTTGGTCAATAACCTTCCCATGAGTACCGGAGTGTATATCTTCAAGAATTCCAGTTCCAAGATCATCTATGTCGGTAAAGCAAACAATATTAAGAAAAGGGTGATTTCCCACTTTACAGGCAATAATACAGGTCAAAGAAGACAAAGCTTTATCAATGAAATCTGCCACATCGAATTCCAAGAGACCGGTACCGAATTAATGGCTTTCCTATTGGAATGCCACTTGATCAAGAAGAACTGGCCAATCTACAATCGGGCCTTAAAGAAATTTGAACCCAAGTATGGTCTTTTGGACTACGAGGATCAAAATGGCTATATCCGCCTTTCCATTTGCCAAGTCCGTAAAAACGTAAAACCCATTTACTATTTCAATAGCGTCCATGAATCCACACAGCTACTGCTCCGCTTGGTTCAGGAATTTGAATTAGACTTGCGTTTATGTTCATTTTTTTCAAATCCTAACGCCCCCAAGGAAATCAAGGAAATATTAGCTCAAAAAAACTTCCCTGAGATAGAGGATTACAATCTCAAGGTCACCCAAGCTATAGAATCCTTAACCGATCAGAAGCGTAGTTTTGTGATTTTGGACAAAGGCAGGAATCTGAATGAGAAGAGCTACATCTATTATAAGGACAATAAGGTCCATGCCATTGGATTTGTAGAAAATGAAGATGAAAACATGGATATTGAGAACATTGTCAGCCAAGATGATTTGGTGATCAACAATTTTTACATGAACCACCTGGCGGAAAGCTATGCGGCCTTATACCCCAATAAAGTCTTGCAATTAAAAGGCGTTCCTTTAGAATAGCGTCAATTGGTATCCCTCTTCCACAGCATCCTGATCATGGAAATTAGAAATCGTAACGCCCAATAACCTGACCCTACTTTCTTGCAGGTCCAGCTTGTCCAGTAGATCCAAAGCTTGATTTTCAATTTCCTCCAATTCCTCCATCGCTGTAAAGAAAGTACGGCTTCTGGTGATTTGCGTAAAGTCTCCGAACTTGACTTTTAAGGTTATGGTCTTTCCAAACTTTTCCGCTTTCTTGAGACGTTTATATAGCTTGCTGGAAATCCTTTTTATTTCTTCCACCATATCCTCCCTTTCCCTTAGGTCAGTTTCAAACGTATCCTCCACTCCGATCGACTTACTGATCCTATTGGGTTTTACAGGCCGATTATCCTCCCCCCGAACAATTTGATAAAAGAATTTCCCCGACTTCCCAAAATGCTGGATCATTTCGATTTCCGAAAACCTTTTCAGGTCCTGACCATTGAAAATCCCCATTTGGTTCATCTTTTTTGCCGTGACTTTACCGACTCCAAAGAACTTTTCAATAGGCAGCTTTTCCAAGAAGGAGACAATCTTGGATGGACCAATAAAAGTCAATCCATCAGGTTTTTGAAAGTCTGAAGCAATTTTAGCGACAAACTTATTGACTGAAACTCCGGCAGAGGCTGTCAAATTCAGTTCTTTGGAAATTGCCTCTTTGATCTGTTTGGCAATCTCAATGGCCGACCCGATCCCAAGCTTATCTTCCGTTACATCTAAATAGGCCTCATCCAAAGACAAGGGCTCGATCAAATCCGTGTAGCGACTGAAAATAGAACGAATATGATTGGATACTTCCTTGTATACATCAAATCTTGGGTAAGTAAACAGTAAATGCGGGCATAATTTCAAGGCCATCCGAGAAGACATAGCCGATTTAACGCCAAATTTCCTGGCTTCATAGCTTGCCGTAGCCACAACGCCCCTGCCATCAGGTGAACCACCCACGGCCAAGGCCTTCCCCCTGAATTCGGGAAAATCTCGCTGTTCTACAGAAGCATAGAATGCATCCATGTCGATATGAATGATCTTTCGCATTATCCAAAAGTAAAAAAATGGTATTAATACTACATATCCATTGCCCAAATTTGACTTTAAGCCATGAAATTATAGTATCTTTGCGCTAAGTCCAATATATTATTAAAAAATGAGTAAAGTAAAAGTTGGTTTGGTTCAAATGTCTTGTGTAAAAGACAAACAAACGAACCTAAACAAAGCTATTGAGAAAGTTCGTGAAGCTGCTGCTAAAGGTGCACAAATTGTATGTTTGCAAGAGTTATTTACCTCTTTGTATTTCTGCGATGTAGAAGACTACGATAATTTTGATTTAGCAGAAGCAATCCCTGGACCTTCTACCGATGCCCTTTCTGCTGTGGCTAAAGAGTTAGGCGTAGTGATCATTGCTTCGCTTTTCGAAAAAAGAGCACAAGGATTATATCACAATACCACCGCTATCCTAGATGCAGACGGTTCTTATCTTGGCAAATATCGCAAGATGCATATCCCTGATGATCCAGCATTCTACGAAAAATTCTATTTCACTCCAGGTGACTTAGGTTACAAAGTATTCAGCACAAAATTTGGTAAAATTGGCGTATTGATCTGTTGGGATCAATGGTACCCAGAAGCTTCCAGGATTACTGCGCTTATGGGAGCTGAAATAATGTTCTACCCTACTGCGATCGGTTGGGCGACTGACCAAGATGAAGAAACCAACCAAGACCAATATAACGCTTGGCAGACTATCCAACGTTCTCACGCCGTTGCAAACGGAGTTCCGGTGGTATCTGTAAACCGTGTTGGATTTGAACAAGATGGAGCCATGAAATTCTGGGGCGGTAGTTTTGCTACCAATGCACAAGGTAAATTATTGTACCTGGCCTCCCATGATAAAGAAGAAGTTGAAGTCGTGGAAATCGATCTAAATCAATCCGACTACTTCCGTAAACACTGGCCTTTCTTACGTGATAGACGTATTGAGACCTATAGCCCGATTACCAAAAGGTTCATTGACGAAGATTAATAACCTTTAATTTAAAATATATTAAAAACTATGTTTTGTCCTGCAGAACATAGTTTTTTTACGCTAATTTAATATGACAGCGCATATCAATTCAGATTTATACCAATATCAAGATACCCCCAAAGCACAAGGTTTTGTTTTTCCAGCTGAATGGGAAAAGCAAGACGCACTTTGGTTAAGCTGGCCCCACAAAGAAGAATCTTGGCCAGGAAAAATCGAAACTATTTACGAACCTTATTCCCAATTCATTAAACTGGTTGCTGAAGATCAACTGGTTCGTATCAATGTTGCTGATGAGGAAATGAAAACTTTTGCTCTTTCGCATATTGAAAAATCAGGAGCTAAAATGGAGAATATCAGTTTCCATTTCAACCCTACTAACGATGCATGGTGCCGTGATCACGGTCCAGCTTTTGTAATCAATCGTGAAACTGGCGAGAAAGCAGTTGTAGACTGGGGATACAATGCTTGGGGCGGGAAATACCCTCCCTTTGACCTTGATGATGTAGTTCCAACGAGAATCGCAAAGGAATTTAACCTGAAACTATTTACACCTCCAATCGTCATGGAAGGTGGATCAGTAGAATTTAATGGTAAAGGGACTATCCTAACTACTACAGCTTGTTTATTGAATGAAAACAGAAACCCGCATCTCAGCAAGGAACAGATCGAAACTTACTTAAAGGATTATTATGGTCAAGACCAAGTCCTTTGGTTAGGTGATGGAATTGTTGGTGATGATACCGATGGGCATATTGATGATATTACCAGATTTGTTTCCGAAGACACCGTACTTACCGTTGTAGAAGAAGATAAAGCTGATGATAATTACGAACTATTACAGGAAAACCTAGAAAACTTAAAAGCAATGAAGCTTTTGGATGGTCGCTCCTTAAATGTTATTGAATTACCAATGCCAAGGCCGGTAGAATATGATCAAAGACTACCAGCATCTTACGCAAATTTCTATATTGCAAACAAAGTAGTTATTGTTCCTGTTTTTAATGATAAAAACGACAGTAAAGCTTTGGAGATTATCCAGAGTGTCTTCCCAGATAGAAAAGTAATCGGTATCGACTCAGTTGATATTATTTGGGGATTGGGGAGTTTTCACTGTTTAAGCCAACAAGAACCATCAATATAATATGAAAAACCTAAAACAGCTTTTATTAACCAGCGCTTTCATTTTTTTAGGTCTTTGCTTGGCTCAAGCTCAGGAAAGAGATGACCGTGCAACTATCTTAAACTTCAAAGGGATTCAATATAAATCGAATGACTCTTTGTTCTATATCAACTTTCGTTTCAGGATGCAAAACCGTTTAGGTTTCAAACAAGAACTGAATGATATTGACGATGGTAAATTTGATGCAAGGATCAGAAGGCTACGGATGCGTATGGATGGTTACATCTATACCCCTAAGATTTCTTATTCCGTTCAATTGGCGTTTACACGCAGTGACCAGGACTACGATGATACCAAAGTGGCTAATATCGTAAGGGACGCTGTTATGTTCTATAACTTCAGCGATGATTTCTATATATCCTTTGGACAGAATAAATTACCGGGTAACCGCCAACGTGTGAATTCATCAGGACAATTGCAATTTGCTGATCGTTCCTTGGTGAATGACAACTTTACCCTTGACCGTGACTTTGGTATTTCCTTGAACTTGAGTAAGAAGATTGGTGACATGCCTTTCAATGCAAAAGCTGCAATCTCAACAGGTGAAGGTCGGGCAGCATCTTCAACAGATCCAGGTTTAGCTTATACAGGTCGGGTTGAATTCCTTCCATTGGGTAAGTTTACTGATGGAAACGACTACCAAGAGGGCGATTTAGATCGTGAGGAAACCCCAAAACTATCTATAGGTGCTGGTTACAGCTATAATGATAGAACCAAAAGAGAAGGCGGACAATTGGGAAGATTTGTAAAAAATCCTTTCACATTTAAAACGACCTTTGCCGATGCTATATTTAAATATAGTGGCTTTGCTTATCAGGCTGAATACATGCGTCGCGATGTAGACAATCCATTTAACGTGACAGATGAGGAAACACCTCAAGAAACCGTTGCTTATAAAGGTTGGGGTGTTAACCAGCAGGTTTCCTATTTATTGAACCACGGCTATGAAATAGCTGGTCGATATACCATGGTTCAACCGGACAGTGAAATCAAAGCGTTTGAAAGACAAACGGAAGTAATGGAGCTAGGTTTAACCAAATATGTTAAATCCCACCGTTTGAAATTCCAATTGAATGGCAACTATACCTTCAAGGATGGCCATTTCAACAACAGTAATGATAAAAGCTCTTGGGGCGCGATGTTCCAAGTTGAATTGGGAATCTAAACTTTCCCAACACATATTATCCAAAGGCTGCAAGTAATTTTGCAGCCTTTGTCATTTAATCCTATGGATTTTCCCCATTTATTGCATCATGGTAATAAGAATCCTTATCTTTAAAGATTAATTGTTGCAATGAAGTATTACTTAATAGCCGGTGAAACATCAGGCGATCTGCATGGTGCAAACCTGATCAAAGCATTAAAAAAAGAAGATCCTGAAGCTGAATTCCATATTGTTGGTGGCGATCAGATGAAAGAGGCTGCTGGAGTCCCTGCCTTGATCCATACCTCTGAAATGGCTTTCATGGGGTTCATCGAAGTGTTGATGAACCTGAGAAGTATTTCTAAAAACCTAAAAAAAGTCAAAGAAGATATCCAAAAAGTCCAACCCGATTGCCTAATCCTGATAGATTTCCCAGGTTTCAACATGAAAATAGCGGAATTTGCAAAGAAAATCGGGATCCCGGTCAACTATTATATTTCACCCAAAATTTGGGCTTGGAACCAAAAACGCGTTTACAAAATCAAAAAAGTGGTGGACCACATGTTTTGTATCCTTCCATTTGAGGTTAAGTTTTACAAGGAATTTAGGTACGATGTAGATTATGTTGGCAATCCTCTATTGGATGCCATTTCAGCCTATAAATTCCAGCCAGATTTCCGAGAAAAAAATGGTTTGGACAAAAGTCCGATCATCGCCCTATTACCGGGAAGCCGTAAAATGGAAATCGAACATCTCCTTCCAGAAATGGTCGATCTCTATAACCGATTCCCTGCACATCAATTGGTCATTGCTGGAGCCCCGAATATTGACCTCAGTCTTTACCAAAGGTATATTGGCGATTACCCTATACCTATTATATTTGATCAAACCTACGATCTCCTAAACAATGCAGAGGCTGCAGTAGTTACCAGTGGTACAGCAACTTTAGAAACGGCTTTGTTAAGAGTTCCTCAAGTGGTGGTTTACAAAGCCAATCCTATTTCGGTCATGATAGCGAGACAGGTCATCAAAGTGCAGTTTATTTCCTTGGTAAATCTGATCAACAACTATTTATCCGTTATTGAATTGATCCAAAAGGATTGTACCACCTCCAATATCGCTGATGAACTCGGTTTATTGATTTCCAATCCAGAGCATCGGGCTAGCGTTTTAGAAAATTATGATGTGCTCATGGAGAAGATGGGAACCCCTGGTGCATCCGAAAAAACGGCTAAATTGATCGTGGAATATATGAAGGCAGAAAATTAAACTTTTTCCCAATAATATTGTCCTAATAAACAGGAGGATAATGAAATGAAATATATATTAAGTTTAGCGTTAATTTTAGGTAGCTTCTTTACTTATGCCCAAGAAGTCCAACATATTCCACGCCTAGAGCTTGGAAAAAAAGACAAAAAGGTTTTCAGCAGAGGTGACTCTTCTATGGTCCTAAAGATTGATACCTTGATCATGAAGGATAAATCCAAATTGGAGTTCTACGCCAAGAAGGATGTCAAGCTCGATATTGGATATGCTGAAATTGGTAAAAATGTAGTGATCACCGGCCAAGACAGCAAGAACAATGCAACGAATATCGACATGGATGTTAATTTCAAAAAATTGGGATCCCTATTTGTAATTGCAAGAGGTCTTGATGCCTTCAATGGTACCAAAACATTTCCGAATGGGAATGGTGGGAAAGTCAGTATTACCTACGATCCAAACGGTATCAGCCCCCAAACAAAGGATAAAAAAGGAACCAACTACTTATTTGTAGATGTGAATGAAGGCGGCCGAAGGGTCAATCCTACCAGCGAGATTGGACAGATTTACAGCCGTATCTCTATGTCCTATCCTGGATTGAGAGGAATGCCTCAAGGCCAGATCTACTCTGGTTCTCCGGGTAGAGAAGGATCAGTTGAAATAAAAGCAAAGGAATAATAATAGAATAAAATATTTGTCCAAAATATTTTCGGAATATAAAAAAACGATCAGCTGCATACAGTTGATCGTTTTTTTATTACCCTTTATTCTTAATAAATGATCCGTTTTATTCGGACCAAGCTTTGACCTTATTCGAGACATATTCGGAAATTTCGGAATGTGTCTCGAATAAGATCCAAAAGAGCTAGCCAATAATATTCATGATTTTTCATCAATAATGAAATTAGTTGGAGCTCTACCCTATCGCATGTTGCGTATTTTCTTTTGTTTTATTTTCTTTCTTGGCCTTATTGATCTTCAACTGCAAGAGAATGATGGAAGCGATAAAGGTAACAATAGCAATGATAGCCAAACCCCAAATTGGGCCTTGCAAATAAGCTGATGTCCCTTTTTCAATCATTAAGGTACGGAAAATCTGAAGATAGTGTGTCAACGGAATCATTTTCGCGATGCCAACTACCCAATCAGGCATTTGGCTTAAAGGCCAGGTAAAACCACTTAAGATAAAACTTGGCGTAGCGATCACCATCAAGATTTCTGTTGCCTTCAATTGACTTGGGATCGCGATACTCACTAATACACCAATAAAGCTTACTGCCAATAGGAATAACATGGTTGATCCAAAGAAAGTCCAGCCTTCCAGCTCCAAAGGCATCCTATACCAAATTGAATAAGCGTAGTACAGACTAAAGATCAAGAAAGACATCAAGATATAAGGCAAGATTTTCACCAAAATCAGAACAAATACGTTTTTAGATCTGCTGACCAAATCGTTAAAGGTTCCTTTTTCAAACTCCGATGCAAAACTCAATGCCAAACCTAACATCATGACCTGTTGCAAGACGGTCAATAATACCCCCGGCAACATAAAATAAAGGTAGTTTCCACTACGGATATTCTGCTTGATCATGGTGATCTTAAAGGGCTCAAACTGCTTGCTAGCGACAAATTCAGGAACACCTTTTTTCTGTTGAGCTTTAATCTGAACACCTGCCTTTAAGGTCGATGCTGCAACATTGACCGCCATCATCGCATAATTGGAGGTCAAGGTATTAGAAGCATTCACGAACAAAGTCAGTTCCGTACTTCGATTATAGTTGACGTCTGAAGAAAAATTACGCGGGATCTGCACCACCACGGTTGATTCCGTTTTCATGGCTTCATCTTTTGCCGTAAAAGGATCATTGAGAACCTTGGCCACATAGATGACCTCGTTTTCCTCAAACATATCAATCAGTTGCCTGCTCAATGGGCTCCTATCCTCATCCACAACAATAATGGGAAGGTTAGTGACCTTACCTTTCTTGTATACTCCACCAACCAAAACACCATAAAGCACAGGAGCACCAAGGAAAAGAACTAGCAATACTTTGTTCTGGAAGAACAGCTTGAATTCTCTTATTATTAAACTCCAAAAATTCTTCATGTTGTTTAGTTTTGTTTGACTATGAAAGTCGCTTTCGTTAATAGATCTTTAGACTCTTGTTTATTCACCGGTTTTAGGTGAACCTCAAACAAAGTCTCCTGTTCTTCAAAATCAGGGTATGCTGTTGAGATATTCGCATAAGAACTCAATGGCTTTATGGTCTCTACAGTGGCCTTAATTTCCTTGTTATCTAAATAAGGTAAGGTCAAGGTTTTCTCTTGTCCTTTCGCAAATTCCTTAACCTTGCTTTCTGGAATGGTTACCCTAAAGAAGGTACCATCATTGATATATCCAGAAACTAGGCTGTATCCAGCTAGGGCAAGTTCCCCAACCTGTAGGTTAATATTCTCTACAGTCATATCTTGGGGAGCTAAGATATATCTTTCTTTTCCGGCTACTTTTACCTCATCTACTGCACCCAGAGCACGTTCCTTTTGACCCAAAGCCATTCTTTGTTGCTCAATACGTGCTCCATGCTGCACATCAGCCAATTCAGCTTGTGCGGCTAGGTACTGATTCTTGGCACCTTGATATTTGGCATAGACCTCATCGTATTTTTGTTGAGCTATTAAAGAGTCTTTCAATAGATTGTTCATCCTATCTAAAGATTTTTGGGCAAAATCAAATTGTTCTTTAAGGCCATCTACCTTCGCATGGAGTTGTTTCATCTGTCCATCGGTCGCACCCTTGACTGCCATCTCATATTGCGCTTGTGCGGCAGCTAAAGCCCCTTCAGCTTGAATGGATTTGGCATCAACCTCTGGCAACTCCAATACGATTAAGGTATCACCTCTATGGACGTTCTCTCCTACTTCCACCAATATCTTCTGGATTTTCCCAGGTATCTTAGTGGTCACTGCAATTTGATCACGCTCAATCTTGCCTTCTAATTTTGTTTCCTTTTTAGCATTGTCCCCTGAACAACTTTGTAAAAGAATAATTCCTGCTATGCTGTATATAATATTTTTCATGTCTATCTAGTGATGGTTTGGTATAAGTTTCCGTTTGCTTTTAATAACTCCGATGCTGCCACGCGTTGGTTTAGGACTTGATTGTAAAATCCCAATGACTGTTTGTAAAATTCATTTTCTGCTTCCAATCTTTCGGTAACATCTGCTAAGCCTTCTTCAAATTGCCTTGAAGCTAAATGAAGATTGTTCTTGGCAATTTCCACCTGTTGGTTGCTCACACTTATTTTTTTCATTGCCAGGTTATAATCCACCTCCGTTTTACGCTGTAATAGTGAAAGTTTATCCTTGGTGTCAGCAAGTTTGTTCTCATTAATCTGAATATCCAATCTAGCCTTATCGATGGCAGTTTTATGGGCCTTTCCTTCAAATATGGTCCATTTAACCCCAACACCTAAAGCAAAGTTGGGTGCCATTCTTAAATGATTGGATTCTAATTTTAAATCCCCTAGATGTGGCAAATCTTTAAGCGTTATATTGGTTCCAAAAGCATTGAAATATGAAACATTACCAAAGGCAAATACCTGCGGTAACTTGGCGCCTTTTTCTTTTTTCAAAACGTATTCATAGGCTTTTTGCGAAGCTTCCAAAGCTTGCAATTCCTTTCGATTCATCTGTTTAGCAGAATCCATCTCCAAGTTGATCTCTTGAAGTTGGTAATGTATAGATTCCAATTCTTCAATATTCATCCCGGTCAGCTCCTGTAGTTTAAAG
Source organism: Sphingobacterium sp. BS-2 (assembly GCF_046161205.1). NCBI lineage: Bacteria > Pseudomonadati > Bacteroidota > Sphingobacteriia > Sphingobacteriales > Sphingobacteriaceae > Sphingobacterium > Sphingobacterium sp. BS-2. The sequence continues at coordinate 61,389 of NZ_JBIXGO010000020.1, read as the reverse complement.
TACAATAGCTCTCTATTGCTCTGAACCTCTGCTTTTTTACTCTCCAACTCCAACATTGCCAACTTGATCTTGTCACGGTCATAAGGGATGGCAAAACCATTTTCAATTCCTTTGACCACCTTGACATGTTCTTTGTTCAACCTTTTTTCAGAATCTATGATCAATAGATCGACTTCCTTCAAAAGCATCAATTGGTCAAAACTATGCATGACCTCTTGGGCAAGTTCATCATAGCCAGCTTCAGTCATCAATTGCTGGGCTTTGAACTTTTGCTCTAAAGCCTTTTGTCCATTGGTGATTTGCAGACCACTAAAAATAACTTGGGTCGCAGTCACGCCCGCCATTCCAATTTGGGTCGAAAGGTTCATCCTTTGTGAACCATCAAAAATGCTAGTCCCCAACAATGGCAAAGTCTTGGCTGGAAGATCTACATCAATATTGCTGTTTAGATAACCGTACATTGCATTTGCAGAAACAGTTGGCAACAATTTTCCTTTTACATTTTCACGGTCCAATGCTACCTTTTGGTTTTCAAGGTTGGCATTGATCAGTGATTTATTATAATTAACTGCCTTCTCAACTGGTGCTTTGAAAGCTTCCAGACCTTCTTGACCAAAAGCAGTCATCGTAGTAATCCATACAAAAGCTAAGCTTGATAAGGTTTTATTAATTTTAAAATCCATGTTGAATCAGTTTGACTTAATCTTTTAACAAGACAAAGATGCAAGTGTTTTAGATGAATAAATTTCAGATATCTTAAAAAAGGCTTTGTAAATGAATTTCTAACCATAATAATTACCATCCATAAGTTAATATGGAGGAGCGGCATCAAAATACCGCCAGAGTGATCTAGAAAAAATACTATTTAATCCCTCGGATGACCGAGAGGGTCTGTTGGGAAATACCCAGATAGGAAGCAATATGTCCCAGAGAGGCGTTTTGGAACAACTCGGGGTTTTCTTCAATCAAGGCATTGTAACGTTCATGGGCAGTTTCAAACTGGGTCTTATAAAACCGATTGGAAAAGTTTATGAGAGAGTCTAATAGCACTTTCTGAATAATCTTATTGACGGTAATATTAGAATTCGAAAGTTCTTCAATTGGGGCAAATGGGATCAGGCAAACCTTGGATGGAGCCAATGCCTGGAACCCAAATAAAGATGGCTTTTTATAAAATACACTTTCAATTCCGGTACCGAAGCTATTAGGTCCAAAGAAATAATGCGTAATTTCTCTTTTGTTTTTATAGTAGTATATCCGAGTAAATCCAGATTCAATAAAGTAGATATATTTTAAGTAAGTATCTGGTTCAAAGATCACTTCGCCTTTTGCATATTCTTTAATTTCAATAATAGAATCAAAGAATTGTTCAAGCTCATCATTGATATGGTAAAGTTCCTTAAAATATTTTAATATGGTCATCCGAATTTGTGCTGATAAACATTGAAAATATTGTTTTTAATTAACCTAAACAAATGAATTTTGCAATAAATCATAGGATTTCCGGCACTACAAGGGAAAGGATACTTTTAAAAAAAATAAGTACATTTATGTTAGAAAGTTAAAAGGTAAAAATAGCTTCAAACTAATCAATTTTAAAAGATGAAAATTACATTAACCGTTATTATGTTAGCCTTTATTTCATTGGCGCATGCCCAACACCATGAGACCAGAAAGATCGGGAATATTTCAGGTATTTCAGTTGCTTCAGGAATTCAAACTAAATTCATTAAATCTTCAAAAAATGAGGTCGTAGTGGATGTTTCCAGACAAGATCTGCTGAATAAGATTGAAACAGTAGTAAAAGGTGGAAATTTGCAAATCCGGGTAAAAAGAGGAAGCAATATCAGAGGTAACAATTCATTGAAGGTAACAGTTTACAGCAATTCTTCCATTGAATCGATCGCTGTTAGCTCCGCAGGAACATTAGAAATATTGGACCCAATAAGTGTCAACAATTTCAGTGCAGACATGTCCTCTGCTGGAAAGCTGAAGACTGGAAAAGTGGAAGCAACAACTTCAGAAATAAACCTTAGCTCGGCAGGCAAAATGTCTGGAGAATTAAAAACTGAAAAATTGGCGATCAATGCTTCAAGTTCAGGTGAATTAACACTATCTGGTATGGCAAAACAAACTACAGTGAATATGTCTTCTAATGGCAAGGCTTTCTTACAAAGCTTCAAAACCTCTAATTTGACCGTTAATGGTAGCTCAGGTGCCGGATTAAAAATTAATGTGTCCAATGAACTGACTGCAAATGTATCTTCAGGAGCAAAAGTTGAATATTCCGGAAACCCTAAATCAAAATCAGTGAATCATTCATCAGGTGGTTCGGTTAGCCAACTCTAAAAATATTTTAAGGACGAAACAAAGGAGCTAAGTTTTAATTTAGCTCCTTTTTTGTTTAATAACATTGCTAAAATATTTCTGCCCTTCCAGGGCAGTAGGACACCAAAAAGGGTTTCCTATTCCGGTGTCACCTTGAGGCACGAAAGGTCTCGGAACCATACAAACTATGATAGTATTGGCGTACAGGTCCTAAATCTTCGATTTAGGATGACAGGAAATTGTAGGACATTTACGTACAGATTCTTCACTATTCGTTCAGAATTGGAAGTGTCCCATAGAGGGATTCAGAGCAAAGCGAAGAATCTCTTTTTATTTTTATTGTGGATTGATGTCATCGTAAGCACAGCGAAAGATCTATTTTTCTTTTCTATGGAAGGTCTATTGAAAAATATTTCACCCCGTCTAGGGGTTATCCGTTTTATATTCCAATTTTTCTACAAAGATTCCACCCCCTCCAGGGGTTGCCTACCTAGGCAATTATTGCCCACCTTCCAGGGCGGTATCTCCAAAAAAGAGTTTCCTATTCCGGTGTCACCTTGAGGAACGAAAGGTCTCGGAACTAGACAAACCATAAATGTATTGGCGAACAGGTCCTAAATCTTCGATTTAGAATGACAGGAAATTGTAGGACATTGCCGTACAGATTCTTCACTCATCGTTCAGAATTGAAAGTGAACTATTTAACGCTTGTATTTATTTCGGATAACGTCAGTATTATTTCCTTTTACGTTATAAAATTATTTTGAACTCTACTTTGGAAGGGTTAAGTTTGTAGTGTTATTTAAAATCATTCTAAATAATATTGAATTAAAAAAATAAAAGGCTTACAAAAGTCTACAAAGAATCTCCATAATCTCTTTACTACTATTTCTATTGAGCTCCTGTATCCTTTCCACCGATACGGGAGCCATAGAAATAATTTTCAGCTAGCTAATTCCTTTCATTTTAATTCAAAAAATTAAGTTTCAATTCTTCGCTACACTTTATATTTCATAAAATATGTTCTAAATTCAGGCTGTAAAATTACCCTTATGAAAGCTCTGTTTTTTATTGGATTCTGGCTATGTCAGATCAGTTCTAGTATTATTTTTAAATATGGCGGAATACAACCAAAATATCAGTGGATGGCATTGATCAGTGGGAATATCATTTTACTTTCTGCATCTTGGTTTTTGGTCCAATTATTCAAAACCGTTCCCCAACCTATAGTCATAGCACTTTGTTCAGGGGGTACATTTCTTACCGTACAATTGGCAATGGCATTATGGTTTAAGCAACCATTAAGCTGGATGCAGATATTGGGATCCTTGATCATTATTGTAGGAATGGTCATGGTAACATTTGGAGATAAATCAATCAGTCAAAACTAATTTAATTATGATGGACGCAGAAGAAAAACAACCCGAAGTATGGATGCGAGGACCGATACCTCAAGTTCCCACCCTACTTCAACCTGTAGCTCATGCTATATTGCAGGTCAATGAAGATATCCAAAAAATTGATTCAGATAAGTATGATAAACAATTATGGATCAAGCCTTATGGTATGGCCTCGATTGGCTTCCATTTGCAACATATTGCTGGGGTCATTGATCGATTGATGACCTATTCCCGAGGAGAAACCTTGAATGAAGAACAATTCGATGCCCTCAGCCAGGAAGGTCAACGCAATGATAACCTCTGTCTTGAAGATTTGAAAACTCATGTGGAAAGGACCGTTGAAGATTTTATAGAATCTTTAAAGAAAGTCAATCCCGACAGCCTAGGGGAAGAAAGGTTCTTGGGCAGAAAAAGAATACCCACCACGCAAATAGGGCTTTTATTCCATGCGGCAGAGCATGCACAAAGGCATTATGGGCAGCTATTGGTGACTTTAAATTTATTACAGCATTTAGACCACACAGCATAGTCATTTGCCAGGTCCATTAAGGAAATCCTAAAGCCAAATTGTTTGGCTTTAGGATTAGCTTTTGCTAATTAAGCAATCTTTTCGTCAAAGAAAACGATAAACTGGGTTGGGTTAAAACCAGTTCGATCTTTAATGCTTTTAGCAAATTTTCCATAGGATGAGAAGCCTGATAGAGCAGCTAAATACGTTAGTTTAAAGTTTCTAGCTTCTTCCACTGTTCTTAAATAATTATTCAAGAAATCCAATCTTAAATTATTTACATAATTAGGGAAATCAATTTTCTTGTTTTTATTTACTACGAAGGAAAGATATTTAGAATTACATCCTATCTCTTTGGACGCCGTGGTAATAGAACAAGAAGGATTTAAATATGATTCCTGTGCTTCCCATTGAGTAAGTGCCGCCAGAATCTTATTCTCCGTATCTGGGTTCATATACTCCTTTTTGATAGTTGAAACGTTGTCAATCATAATAGAATAGATAGTGTTAATTAATTTGATAGAATTTCGGTTTGTTATTAATATGGTGACTTACCCTATTTGGTAATTTATTTGTTTATTATTCGTCTTTTCATAAAACGATTCTGTATCCTCTTTCCCTTCATTTCCCATATCATATTGGTTTCTAATCGTTTTCATTGCTTGTATTAATTCTTCCTTTAATATGTTATCTGTTGAATCAAAGAAAACCTCGTTAAGGAATTCCAGTCCGAATTTTGTTTTAAATGTTGTGACAGCTCTGATAATTGCTTTTTTAACCTTTTTGTTACTGGATGGGTAACAAGCGATAATATGTGATTCGCTTTGTTTGTGGTTTAGGCTTATTAATGTTTCAATAATTGCTAGTCGAATTTCATTGCAAGATTCCTTACAAAGTAAGCTAGCCAAAATAGCTCCACAGCCACTCTGATTAAAGAAGGCAATTTCCCTGATCATAAATATCCTAAATGCTGTATTGGTTGAATTTCTGACCCATCTGCTCAGTAGTGGCAATCGACCTGCCTCAGCCTTGACCATTAAAAATTGATGGACCAAAATCTCATCCAAGGGATTGAATTCAATAACAAAGCTTTCGTCTAAAAACTTATAAGGTTCGTTATTTTCTGTTTTCATAAGCTTTTGAGGGCCTTTATTGTTCAATTTTTTAGGAAGGTTATGCGCGGAGATATGGAGTATTTGTTGCTGATAATCATTCTTTAGATTATCAAGGTTCTTCTTAGCTTTAAAGATCCTATTCAAATTATTTGAGACCAGCTCTAATTCCCAGAAATTAACCAACCCATAGGTGTTCATAATGATATTATAATTGTTATCATTAAGGGCAACTTTGCCGATCTTGGAATTAAGATTCGCCTGGATCAATAATTTAGACAGGAACTTTAAACCTCTTCGGGATCCTTTGATATTATAAATTGATTCAAAATCATTCAAGACATTTTGTTCCGAGAGATTATTCCTATTCATGAGGATATCATTAATAGCGCTCTCCAGCCTCTCTTTAAAGGACCTAAATGACTGATCATCCTGACTATATTTTGCTTCGTAAAACAGGTTTCGCAATTGATTAATAATCAGAACAAGGATTAAGGATACGAAGATTACAATTGTTAGCCTTGTCAAGGAAGGATAACTCCATAATTTTGCCTGTACATATAACAGATAAAATTGAAGGTAATAACCTAGATACATATTCTTTAATATTTGTTATTAATAGTTAGTTGGCGTATTAGTAGCGGAATCAGCCTGTTATTTAAACATGAGTTAATTCCTCGTTTGTGATTAATCAAAATTACGTCTAGTCTCTAAAAAAGTATGTCTCAAAAATAATTTTAATTGTATAATTACAAGAATAAGACATGTCTTAAAACCATATAAATACATAATTATCAATATGTTACAAACTGCTATATAATTTGATAATATTAATTATTGATTTTCTGAAAATTGAAAATCTGCACAATATTTCCAGTAAATTATTAGACTTTATTAGAGGTGGACATGTCTTAATTCAGACAATTTTGGATCCTTTTCAAGGAATAATTACCTAATATGGATACATATATCTGTTATGAACAGCTATAATTAATTGATTTTAGCAAAAAATTAGTATAAAGGAACCAATTTATGCAGTTATTTTAGCCTGTTTTGGAAATCTGTAGAAGAAATTAATTCAGATTGGTGGATGACTTTATATTAATAACAAGTAATGTCCACCCCATTAACCGATATTATTTGATAAAATTAACCTATAAATTAAATCGAAAGGTTTCTGGTATTTAGAAGTAGGTCCAAAAATAAGAAACAATTAAGCCGAATTAATCAAAGGACTTTTGCTTTAAGTTCTCGATAAATAATGAAGGCGTGGTATCCATGACGGATTTAAATGCCAGGGTAAACTTACTGTGGGAAGTAAATCCTGCCATATCCGCAAGATAAGATAATTTATAGTCCAGTAAGGTCTTATTGGACTCCAATTGCTGGACAATATATTGAATCCGTAAGTTCAAGATATAATCGTTAAAATGTTGGTTCTTATATTTCCGAATCACATAGGATATATACTTTTGATTGCTATTCAATTTATTGCTCAACCAGCCTAAGGTGACATTCTTGTTCAAGAAAAAATGATCATCCTCTAAATCATTCAGCTTTTTGACTAACCTGGTCTCAGTCTCTAAGGAAATTTGTACATCTAAATTGTTGACCAATTCCTTGCTTGTGGCCTTCGCGTTGTTGCTAATTTCCATGGAAGGAAATAGATCAGTACTGATCCCTTCATTTTTATTGGATTTAGGCCTGACCTTAATCATATAGAAGAGGACAAAAACACTGATACTGATCACGATAGTCCAAATCAGGATAACATTGTTCCTTTTCAGCGATTTTATTTCCTGTTGTTGCTCCCTGAGGATATTATTTCCGATTATCTGTGCACTGTTTCTTTTTTGCTCTTCAATTTGATTGTACTTATCTACGAAATGAATTGCGAGATCATCCCTAGCAATCTTTCTTTGGTATTTTGCTTCCAAAAAGAAGTATTCTTTTTTCAAGTGCAGATTATTGGACCCAGTGATATAGGGAATTACGAGGTCCAGATACTTCCTTGCGTTTTCCAATTGCCCTAAATTGAAATACACATCAGCCAAGAATTGAAATGTAAATGGCTTAATGATATGCTCAAATCCATAAACTTCATCCATTACCATTTTCAAATAAGTGAGGCTTTCTTCATAATTACCCATTTCTTTATGGCATTGGGCTATTATTAAGTAGTTTTTGGACCGGATCAATAAGGATCTAGGATTTTTAAAATCTATATAACCTTTTTTATTGATGGCTTGATTCATACAATCTAGCGCATCTGCATATCTTTTATTATGAATATATTGGTAAGCTTCTTCCTGAAGAACCCAAATGTCCAATTGGTTTCTAACCAAGCTATCTTTCACGGAATTAATATTGTCCTTTGCCCTTTGGATATACCGGCTTACCTCCTCTTGAATGCCAATGTCTCTATAAATTGAGGCAAGGACCAATGCGCTGCTGGCTTCAAAATCAGATAAGCCCACTAAGTCTGAGAGTTGATCTGCTTGTTTTGCATAATTAATTGCAATGGAGTAAGTTCCGACACTTTGATGAACTAAAGCTAATAGTGATTTAGATCTAATTTTAGTCGTTTCTGTAGTTGAAATTTGTTCTAATGAATCCGCTATACGAAGTGCTTCTTCATAATTAGTGGCTAGAAGTTCTGAACGTACGGCAGCATACTTTTTCTCAAAGGCAGTTCTTTGGGAAAAGCCTTGAAAAGGAAGTATCATGAGAATAAAACAGCTCAAAAACCTAAAGTAGCCCATATTAGTGCAAGTTTGGAAGAATCATTTCCCTATATTCAATAGGGGTACATTTCTTTTCTAGATTAAAATTCCTGTAAAATGATGCTCTTGAACTGAATCCGCAACGAATGGCCAGCTCATCGATATTCATATCAAAATCTTCTTTGGTCAATTCCCTGCACACCTCTTCGATTCGAAGAGCATTTATGGTTTTCAAAGCGTTTTGATTAAAATAATCCTTGAAAAATTGGGAAATCAATGGTCTTGAGAGCTTTAAATCCCTGACCATGACATCTATATTGAATTCAGGATTTAAGTATTTCTTTTCTTCTAAATACTGTAAAATCCGGTCTTTATAGGGAGATTCTTTTTCATTTTGGTTGACTTTGAGCGCATAAGTCTTTGCCTCGCCCCTCTTGATGCTGGGATTGGGTATTGGAAATCCTTGCGGCCTGACCTGAGAAACCAATGTTCGAAACAAGTAGTTGTAGATCATACTGATCCCTATCATCATGATCAGGTAGACCGTAACTCCTGAAACTGGCTTGCCTACATCATATTTATCGATGAATGTAGACATTATAGTGGGGATAATAAATGCCGCCAAAACCAATAAAAGGATGATAAAGTAATAGTATAGCCTTTTGGTGTCAAGTTGTAGAAAATCAGAGATATTACCTTTTAATAAGACGGTTATCGGATACAGAATCCAAGATAAGCCAAACATACTGTAAAGGACTATATAATATAATTTGCCGTATTGGAACCGGATAAATTCACTGGATAAAAAAACGATATATATAACCGTCATTACTAAAAAAGGGATACCATGGACCAGTATGGTCCTGCTTGGTACTCTTTTATATTTAAATGCCAAATATCCGAAATATAGAAACGGGCCATATAACAAGCCGAAGGGCGCACCTATATCAACATACTTATAACCGGGAATAATATCTCGGAATAAGGCGGCAAAAATGGTATGGCATAACAGGGTGATGATCAACAAGGACAGGATTTTCTCAAACAGGCCTTTTTGTGGAAGATTACTATATACCTGATAACTGAGGATGCTTATGACGATTATTGCAGAGTAGATGAAATAGATCAACATAGGCTATTTAATTAATTTATTCCTATAATTCGAAGGGGACTCCCCTACATACAATTTGAAATATTTATTAAATGTAGTCCTGGAATCAAAACCACTAAGATTGGCAAGATATTCTAACTTTAAACTACCAGAATCTGCATGGATTAATTCCACGGCATGTTTGATACGGTAAGAAGCCAGCCAATCCTCAAAACTGGAATTCATGACCTGTAATACATAATATTCTAGTTTCTCCTTATCAATGGAGGTCTGTTTACTTAATCGGTCCAATGATAAATGGGCATCCAGGAAAAGATGTTCCATCTCCATGATTTGATTTATCTTGTTTTTGATCTGGTGCAACTCTTGATCTTTGATATTTAAATCTATTGCCGGCAGAAAGGAAAAAGCAGGTTCATCATCCTGACTGCTGGCCAAGAACCTGCTACTGATCAAAAACCAGGTCAACACAGCAACATTGACCAAAATAATGGCAATGATTACCAATTGCGCATGTCTATTGGAGAAGTTGTTTGAAAGATGGTTGATGTAGATTATATTGATGAAGAAAAATAAGGCAAATCCTAATAATGCCAATATTTCCAGTAAGATCAGATTTCTCTCATTTACAAAAAGGCTTTCTTTTTTCTTAGAAAAGATAACGATGGAAGGATAGGTAAACATCGAAATCAAAGTCGATATGAAGTAAACATGCTGATAAACAGCCGCTGTAGCGGGTTTTAAAGTAAAAAACAGAACCGAAACAATGGCTAACGGGATAAAATGGAGAAGAGCTTGGACTATGCTGATTTTGTTGCCCAGTTGATCTAGATAGGCTAAATAAAGAAGAGGGCCAAATATTAAGGATATTGGATATTGAACACGTCCGAACATCATTAGCATTTGGACTATTAAACCGATACAGAATATGGTTAATAAAATCTCAAATAGGTTCTTCTTCATATACTCTTTACTAAATAATACTTGATTATTCAGCTGTAAGGAATTTTAAATGGTAGACAAAGTCTCTACCCTTAGATAACACTGTTAATAATTGAACAATTCACATAGCAACAGATTCATTTTTTAGGTACGGTTGCTCTATTTCAGCAAATATATCTAAATAATAATACATCCCTAAAATGAACCCAGAAGGGTATTTTATTAAGAATTATGCTATATTATGTACTTTGATTTTAGTTAATGTTTTAGAGTGATTTGATTTATTAGAAATAGTTAAAATATAAATAATAATATTGGTTCATATCGCCGATTATTTATATTAAAGAAAAATAAAATAATTCTCAGAACTCAAACATTTTGAAATTAATTAACATCAATTATCCATTTGGAGCTTAATATTAGCAGTAAATGACAAACTAATTAATCACAAGCTTAATTACTTAATTTTCTTATCTATATCAAAGATATTCAATACAATATATATTAAATATTTTAGATTTATGAAATAATTATTACTAAATTTTAAAACCTGATTAATTCTCAGTATAACGCTCATAAGATTGATTATCAGTGTTTAAACATTTATTCAAACAATTTGGGAACTAGATTGTATACCCTATACATATGTTACAAAATCTAGATATACCCGATTCGGGCACTCTCATTATATCGAATCGCCTGCCAGTAAAAATTGAACGAAAAAAATCAAAACTCAAGTTCACACCAAGCGAAGGAGGCTTAGCTACTGGATTAGGATCCTTTTATAAAGAAAATGGATCTTGGTGGATTGGTTGGCCAGGCATTATTCCTAAAAATGAACAAGAAGAAGAATTAATTAGGCAAGAACTTAAAAAACTAAACCTCATTCCGGTTTTTCTAACGGAAAAAGAAATCAAGGGTTATTATGAAGGTTTTTCTAACGCCATTCTATGGCCACTATGCCATTATCGCCCCAGTTATGTAGAATTGAAACCTGAATTTTGGACAAGCTATGTGGAAGTCAACAAGAAATTTGCAGCTGCCGCCTTACCTTTTATCCAAGAGCATACGCGAGTTTGGGTCCATGATTATCAATTAATGCTAGTTCCTCATAATATTAGGGAATTAAAAGAATCCTGCAGTATTGGTTATTTCCATCATATCCCCTTTCCTCCTATTGAACTATTTAAGATGTTGCCTTGGCGCGATGAGCTTTTAGAAGGACTATTAGGGGCGGATCTGATCGGATTCCATACTTATGAAAATGTAGACAATTTCCTAGACTCCTGTTCAGGAGTGTTGAATCTCCAAAACAATATCAATTCCTTAAAAATTAATGGACGAAAGATCTTGGTAGATGTTTTTCCAATGGGGATCGATTATGAAAAGTATAAGGATCAAGCTTTGGATACCGAAACCAAGGATTATAGTAAGCATATTAAGGAGCTATACCACAATCAAAAAATTATACTTTCTGTAGATCGTTTGGATTATAGCAAAGGAATATTACAAAGATTGACGGCTTTTGAAATCCTTTTAAATGACCATCCAGAACTTCATGGGCAGATATTATTGTATATGCTCATTGTTCCATCGCGGGACCAAGTTAATCAATATAAAAAGCTGAGGAACGAGATCGATAGAAAGGTCGGAAACATCAATGCCGTTTATGGCAAACCTGGATGGCAGCCGATCGCGTATTTCTACAACTCCTTGCCATTTCATGCGCTTTCAGCTTTGTATGTAGCAGCAGATGTATGTTGGGTCACTTCCTTATACGATGGTATGAACCTGGTGGCGAAAGAATATATAGCGAGTAAGCAGGAAAGTTCGGGTGTTCTGGTCATCAGTGAATTTGCTGGAGCTTCTAAAGAATTGTCAGATGCCTTAGTGATCAATCCATACGCAGTCCATCGGACCAGCAGGACATTATATGACGCCATCAGCATGGAAGAAGATGAGAAAGGAGAAAGGATGCATGCCAGCCAGGCTATCGTTTCAAAATTCACCGTGCACCATTGGGTAAATCTCTTTATGCAACGGTTAGAAGAGATCAAGAATGAACAAAGACATGAACTGGCTAGGAAAGTCCGTGAAAAAGTCGAAACTGACATTAAATCCAGCTACAATGCCAGTAATAAGCGCTTGATCCTTTTGGATTATGACGGCACCTTAGTTGGCTTTAATAAGAATGCGGATAAGGCAGTTCCTACCACGGAGGTATATGAAGCGTTGGATAATCTAAGTAAGGACCCCAGGAATCTTGTCACCATTATTTCAGGGCGGAAGTATAGCAATTTAGAAAGTTGGTTTGGAAACCGACCATATTATTTAATTGCCGAACATGGAATTTGGAGTAACTATCCGAACCATGATTGGCATTTAGTACCCGGCTTGAGCAATAGTTGGAAAACTGAGGTGAATCAAATCTTACAAAGGTTTACCGACAGAACCCCTGGATCCTCGATTGAAGAGAAGTCACACTCCTTGGCATGGCATTATAGAAAGGTAGAACGTGCATTTGGTCTACGACAAGCACAAGAGTTGCTGCAAGAATTAAGGCACCTCAACCAAGTTCTAGATCTGCAGATCATCAATGGTGATCGGGTTATTGAAATCAAGAACAAACTGGTAAATAAGGGAAAAGCAGCGATCAACTTAGCAAATGAGATTGATCCTGACTTTATTTTATGTATCGGTGATGATGCTACAGATGAAGATATGTTTATTGCCCTGCCTGATAGCAGTATCACAATAAAAGTCGGCGATAAACAATCTCATGCAAAGTATTACGTTGAAAATAATAAAGAAGTCTTGCAGTTATTGGCTTCTTTAGGAAAATAAAAATTAAAATATATGAATAAAAAACACCTTTATAATAGTGGTATTATTGGGAATTGCAACTTTATAGCGCATGTGCACAAAAGCACAAACATCAATTGGCTTTGTTGGCCAACATTTGAAGATAGTTTTGTTTTTGGATGTTTATTAGATACCGAAAAAGGTGGAGAATTTAATATTAAACTAGACGACAGTCATATTACCTCCAATCAATATTATTTAGAGAATACCAATATATTGGTTACCGAAGTCAACGGAGAGCACTCGGGTTTCCGCGTTATAGACTTTGCACCAAGATTTGTACAGTATGATCGGTACTATAAGCCACTCATGTTGATACGTATCGTTGAACCACTCTATGGAAATCCATCTGTAAGGGTAAATTGTAATCCGAAAGCCAATTACGGCAAAGATGATTACCAAAGATCCAGGGGTAGCAATCACATTCATTTTCAGCATGCGGAAGAGCACATGAGATTGACCACCAATATTCCAATCAGTCATTTCTTTGATCAGGAGAAAAGCAACTTTCTTCTTTCTGACAAGAAATATATGATCCTGTCTTATGGAAATACTTTTGAGGCTCCCTTGCAACAAACTGCAGAGGAATTCTTGATAAAAACGAAGATATATTGGCGACGTTGGACAAAAAAAGCCAATATTCCGAATTTCTATCAAGATCATATCATTCGTTCAGCTTTAGTATTGAAGTTGCACCAGTACGAAGACACCGGTGCCATCATTGCTTCCAGTACCACGAGTTTACCGGAGTCGCCAGGTTCGGGAAGGAATTGGGATTATCGCTATTGTTGGGTCCGGGATAGTTACTATGTGCTGACCGCATTGAGCCACATCGGTAAATTTGATGAGCTGGAAGAATTTGCAAATTACATTACCAATATTACTCAATCGGATTCCGGGAGGTTACAACCCTTGTATGGTATATTAGGTCGTAAGGTATTAACCGAAACGACGCTGGACTACTTAGATGGATACCGAGGAAATAAACCAGTTAGGATTGGAAACCAAGCCTATGAGCATATTCAAAATGATGTTTATGGTCAAGCCATGATCGCCATGTTACCGCTCTATACCGATTATCGATTCCCACAGGATGAAAGAAAAGATGCTAAGAGTTGGTTGAAATATATATTGGAGAAGATCCAGATGACCATTGATGAAAAAGATGCCGGCATTTGGGAATTTAGGAATATAGCCAACCACCATGCATATTCTAATCTTTTTCAATGGGCTGGTGCTTCGGCTGCTCTAAAAATTGCGCAGCAGAACAATTATAAAGACATCGAGGAACAAGCTAAGACTTTAATGGATAAAGCTGCAGAGTATATTGAGAAATGTTATGATCCAGTAAAACAGGTGTATCGAAATTCTGATGAGGGATCTAATTTGGATGCCAGTACTTTACAATTGATCTTAATGAACTATCTAGACCCGAGTTCAGAACGCGCTAAAAAGCATCTGGAAGCTGTTGAGGCAGAATTAAAAGGCAAGAATGGCCTATTTTATAGGTATCTGCACCAAGATGATTTTGGTAAACCAAAAACAACCTTTTTAGTTTGTGCATTCTGGTATGTGGAGGCTTTGGCTTGCGTGGGTCGACTAGAGGAAGCCCAACAAACTTTTGAAGAGCTACTCTCCTATGGAAATGCCTTAAAGCTATTCTCCGAGGATGTAAATGAAGAAGATGGTAGTCAGTGGGGTAATTTCCCGCAGGCCTATAGCCATGTGGGATTGATGAATGCGGCTTATCGAATAGCGGTAAAACTGGATAAGCCCATATTTCTAGTATAATTATTTAACAATAAATACATCTATAGTTAAAATGGTACAGGTTTTGCTAAAAATAATGAAATAACGAAAATTACTATGAAAGCATTACTTGGATTATCGGTAGCTATGGTTGCCTTAAGCTTATCGAGTTGCAGTACTGATGACTCGAAAACAACAGATGGTACAACACCAGTAACGATTAAAATTACAGATGCACCAGCGTATTATGATCAGATTATCTTAGATATCGATCATATTGAAGTTATTACCGAAGGTGGTCGTGAGGTTATAGATGTTGACATCGAACCTTTTGATATCTTACACTATCGCGAAGGTGATTATATGTTGCTTGCTGAGCATGATGTTCCTTCAGGGCGTCTTCAGGAAGTAAGATTGGTTTTGGACGATGATAATTATATCGTGGTTGATGGTGTAAGGGAGAAATTGACGACGCCAAGTGGTCAAACCTCAGGCGTAAAAATCAAAGTTCAAGATGATTTGATTCCTCATGTGGCTTATACTCTAGCCTTGGATTTTGATGCTTCAAAATCTATCCATCAAACTGGAAATGGTAAATATATGTTGAAACCAGTGATCCGTGCAATTCCGGTTGCCGTATCCGGAGCATTAACTGGGGAAATTTCTCCTATTTCTGCTATGCCACATGTATTTGCTATTCAAGGCACTGATACCTTAGGTACATTGGCCGGTCCAACAGGTAAATTCTATTTCCCAGGGCTTATGCAAGGAACTTACAAGCTTGTAATTGAACCAACAAATGAGAATTTCAAAGCAGATACCATCAATAATGTTGTGGTAACTACAGGAGAAACAAAAAACTTGGGGGTCATTCAATTAGAAGAAAAGTAAGGAAAAACTAAAAAAAAGGGATAACTCAAACGTTATCCCTTTTTTAATGCTATATGGAATCAGCAATAGCATCCCATAAACCAATTCTATATTGCAAAGCTAATTTAGCAACCTCAGCCATCTCTTTCCATTTCGCTTCATCATTATCGGCTAATTCATAGATCATTTTCATGGCTAATGGTCCATGTTCATCGCCATCCAATTCTATATGTCGCTGAAAATAATATTCAATCTTTTTCAAATCTGATTCTGGAAATTGCTCCTTTAAAGAGGTTAATATAGAGGTAAACATATCTGGAATCAGATCTTCTCTACCGAAAGTAAATGCTGAAGCAATTTTGTGGGTTTCTCCAGCTTCAATGGTATCAAAAGTGAATTTTAAAAAATCTTGAATCCTCGAGTCCAATTGACTATTATCTAAAGCATCTTTAATCTTAATTCCAGCTTGCAGGTTTTGGATCAGCTCTAATATAGGATTCACATCCGCCCCTATCCCTTTCATGGCGTCAATATACATCTCGAAATGGCTCAATCTTTGGCCATCAATATATTCATCGGATTCTTCAGCAAGAACAATTTCATTGATCAAATACCGGGTTACGGGTGATGGGCTGGCGAACCATGGAATCGTGGTACAGGTTAATTTGATCTGCAATGCTTTCAATAGGGACATAAAGTCCCAGACTGCATAAACATGACCCTCTGTAAATTTCTGTAAGTCTTTAACCTTTTGAATTTTATGGTATAATTCATGGTTTAGGAGATGATTTCTTTCGGCTTGGATATACTCGTTGATTGCTTGAACATTATTTTTCATGGCCCAAAGGTAGGAATAGCGCATATTTTTTACTCCATTAAAGCAATAAATTGCATAATCCTTACAATAATTAGTTTGATGTTTAACTATCTTATGTTTAACTTTGTGCAAATTATTAGAAAATGGCAAAGGAACATAAAGTAGTCCAGCAATTAATCAGAGATATCATTTCCTTAAGGGTCGTGATTAAACAGTTTTACTTTCAGAAAGTTAAGGAATTAGAATTGGATGTCACTTACGAAATGGTCCAGGTATTGGCTGTCCTTTGGCGAGAGAAAGAGTTAAACCAGCAAGATATTGCGGATGAAGTCCAAAAAAGTAAAGCAAGTGTGACCCCATTGATTGATAATCTTTGCAAAAGGGATTTGGTCCAAAGGATCCCCGACCCTACCGATAGGAGAAACAATAAAATTGTGTTGACTGAGAAAGGTTGGAAATACCAATCGCATTTGGAACCGGTTCAAAAAGAGTTGTATGAAAAAATCATCAAGAATTCTCAAATCAAGGATATTTCGGAGATCAGCAATCAATTGAGATTAATAAAAAGCGCTATTGAATAGTGTTTTTTTGAAATAATAGTTCAATATCAAACTAATTTAGCAATAATAAAATATAGGAAACAATAAATGAGCACAGAATCAAATAAAGTAATCAGTCAAAAGGAAAGAAACAGAAGGATTAAAATTTACAGTGTCAATATCCTTTCTGTACTGATTATTTTGGCTGCTATAGGTTGGGGATTACTCAGCTACCTACAATTAAACAACAGTGTGTTCACTGAGGATGCACAGGTTGATGGACATATCAATCCAGTTAGCACTAAAGTAACTGGATATATAAAGGATATCCGTTTTCAGGAACATCAAACTGTTCATAAGGGAGATACTTTAGTGATCCTTGAAAATGACGAGTATAAGATTCAGGTGGAAAATGCCTTGGCGGCTTTAGCCGACGCTAAGGCAGGAAATTCAGTAGTGCAGACAGAGGTTGAAATTGCCCGGAACAGTCAAAATATAGCAGAAGCCAATATCGAGGAATTGAAGACTCGATTGGAAAATGCCGAAGTCAATTATAAACGCTTCAAGGATCTCATGGACAAGGATGCTATTGCAGTTTATCAATTTGAACAGGTAAAAACGGACTATGAATCCCTAAAAGCAAAATATAAGGCATTATCTGCGCAGAGGGTAAGCTCTCATCTGACAACACAAGAAACCAGCAGGAAAACAGGGATCAATGAAGCTGCGATTTTAAGGGCAAGAGCTGCACTTGATCTGGCTAAGCTCAATTTATCTTATACGGTGGTTGTTGCTCCCTATGATGGGATATTAGGCAGGGTCACTTTAGAAGAAGGGCAATTGGTTCAAGCGGGTCAACAACTGTTCAATATTGTTAGAGACCAACAAAAATGGGTTACAGCCAATTATGCGGAAAATCAGATGAAACAGATTGCCTTAGGGAAAAAGGTGAAACTTTCAGTAGATGCCATTCCGAATGTGGTTTTTACGGGTGAAATTAAGGCCATTTCTGAAGCTACGGGCTCTAAGTATTCCAGCATTCCAGTTGATAACAGCACGGGGAATTTTGTAAAGGTACAACAACGGATACCGGTAAGGATAGAATTTTCAAAGGACAATAAGGTGGAGGATTTAAAGAAATTGATGGTGGGGCTAAATGTGGTGGTAAATTCGATATAGATGAGCAATAGTTTATTTAGGGATTGGATTCCCCAAAAGTTTAAATTGAGCATCCTACTGTTAATTGCAGTTTCTTTATCCTTTTGTAGCGGAATACCCAGTAGCATTTATACATATATCATTTCTGATCAAGCGGCAAATTCCGCGGACTTATCCATGGCTATGTATGCCTATTGTGCAGGAATGGTCTGTTCGATCTCTTTGATCTTTAGGTTGACCATTTTTATGCCCAAGAAAAGATTGATCATTTTCTGTTTGATCATTTTAATGTTCATCAACCTAGGTTTGGCCCTAAACCATGCCCCTTTAATTAATGTGATGTTGATGTTTTTATTTGGTTGTGTGAAAATCATCTTGACCATGGCATTAATATCAGAGCTTATGCCCTTTTTGATGCCTACAGGAGAAAGATACCAGATGTATGCCATTTACTATCCGATGAACTTGATCTTCCCTATTATAGGGGGATTGATTGCTGCATACCTAGCTAGGCAACATTGGGAATTTGGCTATTATTTCCAGACTATGATGCTTTTCATTTCGCTTCTGGTTGTCATTATCTGTTTCAAAACACAGCATATTAAAAAGGTCCCCTTATTTCAATACGACTGGTTAGGAACCATCTTATTGGCCTCCAGTTTACTCTGTTTTTCCTTTGTTGCAAGCTATGGCTTACAAAACAATTGGTTGTTGAGCAAGAGCATAATCATGGGAATAGTATTGAGTATCGTTCTTTTTATTTTATTCTTTAATCGGAATTACAAAAAGAAGAGAAAAATCATCAGTTTTTCCGTAATCAGCAATAAAGCCACATTTTTGACCCTATTTACCGTCTTTATCTTGGGGATTTTTTATTCCAATACCAGTTTGCTGAGTAATTTGATGAATGTTTTATTGCCATCTAATCCGACCAAGCAAGCTGAAATTAACGCTTATGTCATAATTGGATATTTCTTGGGAAGTATTTTGGTATACCTATATTTCAAGCAAACCAAAAAATGCAAAGCCATCTTTTTAATTTCTGCTTCTTTCTATCTAGCATCCAATAGTTTATTATATAATTTAATTAATATCAATACACCCTTATCCTACTTAATTCTGCCAATTATATTAAGGGGAATGGCGGTTATTATTTCTTTTATTTCCACGGCGGTTTACTTGGCTGGGAATGTGAATGGAAAGGATTTTTTACAGAGCATTGTCATGTTCCTCTTAGTCAGGACATTTTTTGTCACTGTCTTTTGGTCCAGCGTAATCAGTAATTGGTTCAATAAGTTGCAATTTACCCATCAAACTCGATTGGCCGAAATCATGGAAACTGGAGAAAAAGTAGATCGAACCGTATTGTTAAACTTCCAGAAACAGGCCAATCTTTTGGGCTTACATGATCTATATCTTTACCTATGCCTTATTAACATATTGGTAATAATCATGATAGCCATAATCCCCTACCATTCTTCAACAGTTAGACATATTTTTAACTGGGGAACAAAGAAAAATGATAAAGAATTGATCCAAGCGACCCCTATGTCTTAAATTTATTTTCAGTTAAACTTTAGTTCTCGGTCCCAGTCCATACTAAAACAAGTTTATTTATTGAATTAAAATGTAAGACGTATACCAAATCAATCCTTCTGTATTATGAAAAACTCCATTCTCATCACTATGCTATTTGTTATGTTCTCTTTAATTTCTAAAGGTCAAGAGCTTGAAGACGATCAACAGCTCGATTCTTCTGTTTATTATAGGAACAACGTCATCTTTGATCGTGTTGTACAACATAAATTAATGGAATTTCCGTTCAAGCGGATTTATTCCAATACCAATAATGGGATCATAGGTATGATGATGCTTTTATCAGAAGATGGATATTTTGGATTTTCACACAGTAATTTCCTGAAAATAACTAATCGCTATTATAATGTCATGGGCTTGAGAGATCTTGAAGGTAATGAGGCAGAAATTGAAATTGAGAGTGATGGCACATCTTATTTCCGTGATTCTGATGGAAATACCATGTCAAGTTTCAAAGAGTCATTAAACCAAATGGTCATCCGGGATGAAGCTGGTGAAGTGTATTATCTAACCCTTGATTGGTTGTCTAATTTAACCGAGTTAAATACAAAATCAGGTTATCAATTAACCATTGGGAAAATAAAATCTGGTTTCGAAATCAAGGATAACCAAAATAATGTGGCTGAGATAAAGAAGCAAAAAAATTACGTATGGATGGCTACTTATTCAAATGGAAAGGTCATATCCACTAAGCGAGGAATCTGGAATTCGAACTCTTCAATCATAGAAGATGGTAATTCTACATTCAATATTGATTATGATATATATACCAATAACTATAAAATAAAAAACAATCAGGGTCTGAACTTAGTAATTAGTAACCAATTTGATCCAAACTTTGGAAAGGACCTTCACCATCACGATCATGCAAAAGATAAATAATGATATTAATAACTAAAATAGAAAAGGGAACATTTGCAGATGCTTGTTCCCTTTTTCATTATTTTTTATTAAAATCTTTGTTAAAATCTGTTCGTTGGATCCGTACAGCATTTAGGATAGCTAGTAATGCCACGCCGACATCGGCAAAAACGGCCTCCCACATCGTCGCTATCCCTCCAGCCCCTAAAATCAGGACTATGGCTTTGACTGCAAAGGCCAAACCTATATTCTGCCATACAATTTTCTTGGTTTTTCTACCAATCTTTATGGACATAGGAATCTTGATAGGCCGGTCATCCTGGATTACCACATCCGCGGTTTCGATGGTCGCATCCGATCCTAAGCCTCCCATTGCTATCCCAACATCACTTAATGCAACAACCGGTGCATCATTTACCCCATCACCAACAAATGCTACGATCTTATCAGTCGCTTTGACTTCTTTTAATTTTTCAACCTTATCTTCGGGCAAAAGATCCCCATAAGCTGAGTCAATCTTTAGGAGTTTTGCAACCTCATTTACGACTGTTGTTTTATCACCACTTAACATGGTTACTTTAATACCTTCAGCGTGCAGTGCCCGAATGGTTTCACCGGCACCTTCCTTAATTTTATCGGCAATCGTGATATAGCCTATATATTTACGGTCAACTGCAACCGCGATGGTGGTATAAACGATTTCCTTATCGGCATGGGGATAAGCGACTTGATGTTGGTCAAGTAATTTGAAATTCCCAACCAAAACCTCTTTCCCCTCGATATTGGCTTTCAATCCATGTCCAGCGATTTCTTCAACCTGGTTTAAGTTAAGATGGCCTTTCACGTCGCCCACGTACTCATGTATGGCTGTGGCTACGGGGTGGGTACTTTTGCTTTCAATTTCATTCACATAATCTAAAATCTGCGCTTGGTCCGCTGAAGGATCAAACTTGACCTCATTGACTTTAAAAACGCCTTCAGTCATGGTGCCGGTTTTATCCATGACCACATGCCTAACAGCGGCTAAAGTATCTAGGAAATTCCCTCCTTTGACCAAGATTCCATGCCTGCTAGCGGCTCCAATCCCGCCAAAATAACCAAGGGGGATCGAGATAACGAGGGCACAGGGACAGGATACCACCAAAAAGATCAAAGCTCTATAAAGCCAATCTTGGAAGACATAATCAGCGACAAAGAAATAGGGAATTAATACGATGCCAATCGCAAGAAATACGACAATCGGGGTATAAATCTTGGCAAATTTTGAAATGAACAGTTCTGTAGGTGCTTTTTGTGTACTGGCGTGCTGCACCATTTCAAGGATTTTACTCAGTTTACTGTCTTCATATACCGAGGTGATTTCAACTTCAGACAGCTTTTGAAGATTGATCATTCCAGCGAGCACAGGATCACCTTTGATTTTAGAATCAGGTTTACTTTCTCCAGTCAGGGCTGCGGTATTGAAGGAGCCTGATTCGGTCAACAACTTCCCATCTAGCGCTAGTTTTTCACCTGGTTTTAATTGGACAATATCCCCTACTTGCACTAATTCAGCTTTGATCAATTCAGGTATTCCATTTCTAAGTACAGTGGCCTCATCAGGTCTTTGATCTAATAAGGATTTGATATTGGCTTTGGCTCTGGAAACAGCCATGGTTTGAAAAGCTTCACCAACCGAATAGAATAGCATCACAGCAACCCCCTCCGGATATTCACCAATAGCGAAGGCACCAATGGTTGCAATGCCCATAAGAAAGAATTCGGAGAAAAAGTTACCTCTTGAAATACTTTTTAGGGCATCTTTCAAAACAGGGTAACCTACTGGCAAATAAGCCGCCAGATACCAAACCAGTCTTAACCAACCTTGAAACCAAGGGAAATGAAACACATAATCGAACAAAATACCAGAGATCAAAAAGGCAAAACTGATGATAGCAGGTTTAAAGAGTTCAAATACACTAGCATCGCTGGCATGAGAATGATCATGTCCATGATCATGGTCGTGATTATGATCTTCGTCCTCTATATGTTCCTGATCTAACTTTTCATTAAGAGTACCTTGATGACTTCGATGATTTTTGGTTTGTTTCAGTAAGTCATCAGCATTGGCCTTCTTATAAACTTTCATAGTTTGGCTGCAGATTTCGCAAATCCCGTCTTTATCGAAAATATGTTTGTGATCCATAAATATTTATCCTCTTCTAAATTTAACCTATTTAAATCTAAAAGCTTAGTTTATCAACGATATTAACTAATAATTTGTTTTAACAGTCTTTTATTAATGATGTAAACAAAATGTATATATGATTTATTCCTTACCTAATTCCATTAATAATAAATTGCATCATCAAAAAAATATGGATGAAAATTTATGAAATACTATCAATTATATAATGGGCTTTTGCTTTTGTTGCTATTATCCTTAAATCCATTGATATCATTGGCACAACCCTATCTCATACAGAGTAAGGAGGGATATTCTAATGTGAGGAATGATTCCAATGCGAAGAGTAAGGTTTTGGATCAATTGAAAAACAATACAATTGTTTTGGTTGATCAGGTTGAGGACCAAGATCTGGAAAAAGAGCAATGGATCAAGATTCTATATTATGAAAACTTACCTTTTTCGATTGTGGAGATTAGCGATGAGAATTCACTAAAGACGGGATATATTCATAAATCGCAGTTAACAGCGGTAAATAAACTTGAAAAACCAAGTAAGGATGAATTTTCGATTCAATATGTATCGAGGGATTTTAGCCTTAATGATAAAAAGATAGTTTATCAGGATGAAAGTGCTACTTCCATCAAATCCATCAACGAGATCTATTATTATTTAGGGGATTGTGGCATACCGAAAGAAGAGATTTATAAGGCCGAAGCAAAGATTAATGGCAAAAAGCTAGTTATACCTTCAAAACTATATCTGGGAATTCTTTCGGCTACAAATAATTTTGAATATTATAAGGTTGGAAAGGTTTATTTAGCCGTGCAAGAGATTGGCGATGGTGCATGTGCAAACCATGTAGTATGGGTCTTCGAGAAGGATAAGCTCAGCCAGCGATTTGTAGGTTGGGAATTTTAAGAAAAACAAAATGCCCGATCATTTGAGAATCGGGCATCTTTATGTTGTTCAGTAAGTATTTTATATTTATTTCATTAAGCTTACACCATAGCTTTTATTGCCATCAGTTAAAGTTACTGTAGCATTTGAATAATCTCTACTTAAATAGATGTAAAAGTTTTTGTAGTTAGATTTCATTGCCAAAGTAAAGATATCAGGCAATTCAGTGCTACCTCTGTTTGCATTGTTGATTTCAAAACCATATCTAGATTTTGATCCATTAGCACTTGTCATTTCTATCACACTTCCAACGAATTCCATTTTAGTAAAGAAACCTTGATCAGGTTCCACTGCTACTGTACCAGTGCTTTCAGAATACACCTGCGCTTCATAAGCTGTAAATACCTTACCTTTTAGATCGGTCAATACCTCTTCTTTTAATTTCTCAGGAACAACCCCGTTGTCCTTTTCACAAGAGATAAATAATACAGCAAAAAACAATAATATACTTAACTTTTTCATACCTTATAATATCATTATGCTCAAAAGTAGAACAAAAATTAATAACAATTTAATATTTGGAGGTCCTCTATGCTACTTAAAAATTATTTGTAGCTATTTGCTTGCAAATGCACGATATCAAGGAATTTGGCTCAAAAATGGACTTTTAATCTAAATAACAATCGCTAAACTAGCTTTAGCATTTTTGCTATCAAGTAATAGGAAGAAACATTGTTTTTTACTAAAAAAGCCCCTTAATTAATATAGACAGCATATTTAAGAAAATATATTTACAGCTAACGCGATTTAGCTTAAGGCAGGTATAAGAATTTACTTGATTTAGCGTTAATTTAACATAGCAGTAATTACTAACTTAAATATAAACTAAACTTAAAATTATATGCTGAATATGAAAACCAGACTACAAAGCTTGATTTTGGCCCTTTTTTGTGCAATAATCTATAGCAGCTGTAGCAAAGACAGTTTCCTTGATCAACCGGATCCTGAATTAGAAAAAATTGAAATTAAAGACGTTACGCGGGAAGCCCGAGTAAGCGTAAGTATTGAAAATCAAGATGGAGCAAATGGCCCCGAAGGCTCTGTCAAATTAACCGATGGGGATACCACAACTAAGTACCTTGCAAAAAATTTCAAAACGTTAGACATTACTTTCCAGTTTGATACCGCAAAGCTAATCGCTGGGTATGATTTTACGACTGGTAATGATTTTGACGGTCGTGATCCAATGGATTGGAAGTTTTATGGCTCCAATGATGGTCAAACTTGGAAAGAGCTAGACAGCCGCATGGGAATGCAATTTAGAAAGAGAAGGAATACCTACAGCTTCTTTTTTAAGAATGAGGAAAAATTCACGCATTACAAATGGTCAATTTCTAAGCTGTATAATGATAACATGTTCCAGGCTTCAGAATTTAGGTTGATTCAGATGCCTCCATCCAGCCAAAAGCAAGAGCCTTTGCAAAAAATTGATAGCTTGACCAAAAATGGGGTTTCATTGGTTTTTATTAATCATTCAAGCAAAGCCCAATTAGAGTATCAGGAACGATTGATGAATACGTATTTTACTGTTTATCCAAAGCTTATTGCCGATTTCAATCCTAACGCCAAGAAGAAAATATACTTTATCATTGATCCAACCTATGAAGGTGCGGCTTATGCATGGGGAGAAGTGGTTGTCTTTGGGTTTAACTATATGGAAGGAAATCCGAAAGATGGGGATGTAGTCGTGCATGAAACGATGCACCATATCCAACAGGATTATAAGGGATCTGTTCCAAGTTGGCTAGTAGAGGGCATTGCGGACAATGTGAGGTATCACTATGGTATTGATAATCCCGATCCTTGGACCCTGCAAGAATATAAACCTGAACACAATTACGACGGAAGTTATGGTATTACCGGTAGATTTTTATTGTGGATTGAAACCCATAAGAACAAGAATTTTGTTAAGGAATTGAATAATGCTTTAATTAAGGGCACAAATTACAATGATTTCTTTATACAGTCTCTTGGAAAAAACATACAAGATGTCTGGAATGAATATGCAAAGAATCCAGCGCTATAGTTGCAATCAAATAAAAATGGGCTATTTAAGATAGCTCATTTTTTATGCTGTAAACCCATTTTTAGTTTCCTAATGATTTTATTTCTGCAATCAGATCATCAATGCTCTGGTTTAATTTATCAAGATCAACATTCTTCAGGTGATTGGCTTGGTATCCTTTCAGTTGTTCAAAAAATTGCAGTAGGTTATTTTTGAATTCATCATAGGCAAGATCAGTGGGAATGTATTTGGTTGAAGCTTCAATTCGTTCAACCCGTGCATTTTCGATTGGGGGATATTGAATCCAATTGCCGGTATGGTCCAACTTAGGGATATACTCTTCCTGCAACCATAATATTATTTCATCTTTGGGTTGGGATAATCTCAAAAAATAATGTCTTGAATCTGATATTTTTAAACCAAATAAATTAACAGAATAATCGTATTCTTTTAAGAAATCAGACAACATTTTGTTGTTCATCAGCACCTGAATAAGATTGAGTATCTTTTCATTTTCTTTCATCATATTATCAAAATATTATGTTTTCCATTTTCGTGAATACTTCTAAAATAAGGAATCCATCAGAGAAAGCATTAATTATTATTATTTTAACTATTGGTTAATTTTAAGCCAGTACCTTATTAGCAAACAAAAACATAAGGCTATGGCTAGACAACAGTATTTTAAAGTAATTTTCATCATCCTCTTCCCTATTTTCCTGAGTTCATGTGTTAAAAAGGACTTGCTAATTGATGATATAGAAAAGGAAAACCAATCTTCAAAATTATATGTTGGTGAAACCATTCAGTTAAAATCTGCTGATAAAAACACCAAATGGAAAAGTTCGAACAAATTTATTGGGACCATCGATGAAGATGGGCTCTTCACGGCCCATCATATAGGAAAAGTAAAAATTAATGCGACGAAGGACGGAAAAAAGTCCACGGTAGAGATCACCGTTGTTCCAAAAGTCACCGATATCCCAGAACCTGTATTAAGCTTTGGTTCCTCAAAGGAAAAGATTAAGGATTTAGAAAGAAGAGAATTATTGAATGATTCAGGTCCTGCTATGGCATTTGAACCCGATTCTCCTTATGTGGAATCCTTGTATTATGTGTTTCAGAATGGAAAATGTTCCTATGCCATTGTAAGATTTAAGAATAATCCTTCCACTGACATGGATTATATCCTTTCCTTTTTTCATGAACGATACGAAGCCATAGGGACAGAAAAGGATGACTATTATTTTACGGATCAAAAACGTAAAATTATAATAGCTGTTTCAACAAAGAATCAATTGAATGGAAGATATGCAGTGTATGAGGAAAAGAAAAAATTCTAATTGACTCATTTTCATGCAATAATTTCTTTGAAAATCTGTTATTAATAAGATACAATTTATCGTCAATTATTAAGACTGTACATTTTATTGGATTTCGCACTATTAAAAAATTAAACAAAATTCAAAAGTGAATTCATTAAAGTTAATTTTTAGATCATCTTGTTAGCGCAATGTTAACCACTGATTATTTGTAAATTTTTTAATAAACATTCTACATAATTGGCACAATATTTTCATAAGCGTATCCGTAGTTGTTTAACTTTTGATAATTTTTTGAATAATGGAGAATAGTGTTTTGCTGATATTTTCCCTTTTCCAATAATAATCAACTTAAAAAGGATTTTTCAATATGGTAAAGAACCAAAACTTTAATAGCGAAGAAATTATTAAGGAACTTAAGAAATTAGATGAAAAACATCGGGACTATCTAGAGAAAGATGGGAAATGGTTAATAGGTGGTTTTGAGTCAATTATTAGCTATGACGGCAAAATCTCAACCATTCAGGGAGAACAAGTCACTTTGAAAAAAGAAATTTATATGATGTTACCGTCTGAAATCAGAGAAGAAATCGCTCAGTTTATGGACGTAGAATAAAGCAATAAACCTTTCTACAAAATAACATCAGTAATTAAGAGGAAGAACAGGCTATTGAAATCAATAGTTTGTTCTTCCTTTTTCATTTAATATCCTTTGGATAGCTCAAGAATTGTCCTAAACCTCTTCCCTTTCCTGTATTAATCTGTATATTTAGTTGCACATCATGAAAATAGTATGGAAGAAAATAAATCATTACCAGTTTTAAGCCCAGAAGAGATTAGAGTACTAGGATCTTTGTTAGAAAAATCAAAGACGACTCCAGAATATTATCCCATGACGTTGAATGGGCTTTTAACCGCTTGTAATCAGAAAAGCTCGAGGAAACCTGTCGTACAATATGATGAAAACCAAGTTATCCAAGTTTTGGATGGGTTAAAGAAAAAAGGATTAATTTCTACTGTTGTGGGCGGTGGAAGCCGAGTAACCAAATATAAACATAACCTGGCCATACAATTTCCGCTGTTGCCTCAAGAACTGGCCATAATTTGTCTCCTTTTCTTGCGTGGTCCTTTAACCGCTGGTGAAATCAACAGCAATTCCGGTCGTTTATATGAATTTGATAATCTAGATGAAGTACAAGAGCTTCTTCAGAAATTGAGTGTTTCAGAACCTTTATATATTAAACAATTATCAAAACGTGCTGGCCAAAAGGAAGTACGATATATCCATCTATTTGCGGAATTTGATGAGGAATTTTATGAGGATGAGGCACCATCAAGCTCAAGCAATTCCAGTAATGCTGCAATAACGCAATTGGAGGAAAAGGTCTCACAACTTGAAGAACAGTTAAACACCCTTCGAGCTGAATTTGATGAATTAATGAAACAACTATCATAAAATGAAAAGATATTTTCTGTTATCCGTTGCTTGTTTATTTGCACTTCAGTCATATTCTCAATCCTTTCAAACCCTTACTTCTGGCAATAAAGCGAGTTTTAGGGGCTTGGAGACGTATAAAAATAAGGTAGTATGGGTGAGCGGAAGCAATGGGACTGTAGGAAAATCCATGGATTCGGGGAAAACTTGGGAATGGGTCTCGCCGAAGGGATATGAAAAATTTGACTTCAGGGACATTGAAGTATTCAGCACAAAGGAAGTAGTTATAGTAAGCGCTGGGGCTCCTGCAGTTATCTTATATACCAACGATGGTGGAAAAACATGGATAGAGACCTATAAAAATGAAGATCCAGCTATATTTTTAGATGGAATGGATTTCAGTGGCAAAACTGGCTATGTTTTAGGAGATCCAATAGAAGGCCAATTTCAGTTATTAAAGAGCAGCAATAAAGGAAAAAGCTGGACCGATGTAACCGAAGAAATCCATCTATTTGCTGAACCTGGTGAAGCTGCATTTGCGGCAAGTGGGTCTTCCCTACAGGTTATCAATGATTGGTTATATATCGGTACAGGCGGTACATACTCCAGTTTAATGAAAAGAAGCGAGAAAGAGCGGAAGCTTGATGTGCAAGATGTTCCGATTTGGTCTGGTGCAGCTAGTACAGGAATCTTTTCCATTGACTTCCTCAATGAACGAGTAGGTGTTGTCGTTGGTGGCAATTACACTTCGGATAAGGACAATAGCAACAACATTCTTCTAACTCATAATGGGGGTTTATCTTGGGATAAGCCAGAAATACCAGTTCATGGATATCGATCATCAGTTAAGTATATCTCTCCTGAAACCCTCATCGCTACTGGAACTTCAGGCACTGACATTTCCTATGATTCAGGTAAAACTTGGAAGAACATCTCAACTGAAAGTTTCAATGTAATTGCTGTTTCATCCAATAAAAAATTAATTTATTTGGCTGGAAGCAATGGCAATGTAGTCCAATTGAGTTTATAAAAGATATTTTTTTCAGAAGCAAAAAGCCCGTTACGAAAATAACGGGCTTTTTATATATGCAAAGAATAATCTTAGCTCACTGGCTCTAAATATTGCGCATAGCAATATCCTTCTTCACCATCTTTAGTTCTCACTAACCACCACTGATCATTAGCGCGACTGATCAAATTAATGATTTCATCTTTACCCGCTTTACCTACAATTGGTTGATCTGTTCCTGGGCCTTTACGGATATTTAAATTACTGCTTTCGGTAATAACGCGAACTTGTGATCCCGCAACGGCAGTTGAAACATCAACATTCATAACAACATCGCCAGTTAAAAAGTTAGGATCAATCTGGTTGTAAATATCCCACAGTTTATTTTTCACATCTGCGCTAGGCGCTGTACCTTGGATATGTAAAACACCGTCTTGTTCTGCAATTGCTAAATCAGTCATTCCTGAAGCCTTTGCAGTATCAATTAATACTTGATATTTCGATTGTAAACTCATATTTTTTTCTATTTAACAGTTAAACCACTCATGTCTACTTTCTTTGGATTCAAAGCATCCAATCCCATTTTCAAGGCTTGAACACGAGCTTGTTCCAATTCACCAGTTACAGTAATCACACCATCAGCTACTGCGGTTTTTACGGAAGGGAAGTCTTTGGTAAATTCGGCCACTTTTGAGGTTAAGTCTGCATCATTGGTATTGATTTCAACAGGAGGCATCGTATTCACTACGATATTGTTTTGAACAGATTTTACAGCTTTGCTGTCTGCAGCTTTAGCGGCATTTTCAATCTGAACTTTCTCATCTTCTGAATTTGCCGTTCCATTTAGAGTTACAACTCCATCTTTAACATCAACGGTTATTCCAGGATTAGCTTGAACAGCAGTTTCTACCTTTGCTTTCAAGTCGGCGTCCGATATTTTGGACTTACAAGCAATTGTTCCGGTCATCAGGGTTCCGGACACCAATGCAATAGTTAAGATTTTTTTTAAATTCATAAATCACCTTGTTTTTATTGGTAAATAATACTTAAAGCTAAACAAAAATTAATCCCAAAAAGTTTTGACAAATATTTTTTTCATTTATTGTAATTCAATCTATACAAATTCGTCAATCAAATGACTCTTAGAATAACAAATAGAAAGAAGGTCTCGCCTTCTTAAATACGTTTTGTAACAAGGATTTAAATATTAAAACATAAAAAAACGAGCTTGAAGCTCGTTAAATCTAAATTGCAAAGATATTTTAATAGATCTTTTGTATGGTTATTGTTTTATTATTGAATTGAACCGTCTCCTTTTCTTTTTTGCCAAACAATAAATTCCCAATCGGGGATTCTTTAGAAATAATCATGATGGTCTTCTCCTTAATTTTTACAGCTCCAATTGAAATAGCAATAAAATAATCGAATTGATCTGTTTGAACTATACTACCCATCCTAACCAATTCGGAAGAATTCAGATCAAGGTTATTTATTTTATCTAAATCTATTTCAGCCTGTTTCAATTGATTTTGTAAGCGGCTAATCTCCTGTTGGGCCATTTCCCTTGAAGTCTCATACTTATCACCCATACTACTTTTAGTATCATTAAGGATGGCATCTTGAGCGGAATCCATAGCAGATTGAATCTCTTGTACCCTATTTCTGCATTTCTCTAAACAATATCCTACAACTTCTTCTTTATTCCAATCCATTATTAAATGTTAAACCACCAATATACAGCAATAAATAGGAATTCAATAAGGATTTCTTAAAGGAAAGGTCTAAAAACCTCTATTTAACCGGCTTTGTTTCAGGATTCGGAAAAAATAAAAAAGCGCCAATATTATTGGCGCTTTCAATTAAAAACTTAATAACCATTTTTATAAATGGATTTTATTAGTTTTCTAAAGCTTTTTTAACGTTTTCTGCTTTTCTTTTAGCGTCTTCAGATAATTCTTTCGTTTTATCACCTACTTTTTCAGCAGTATTATCGATAGCTTCACCAGTTTTTTGGCCTGCTTCTTTAGTCGCATCTACTGCGTTGTTTACACCCTCTTCAATTTTGTCACCAGCTTTCCTAGCTGCATCTTTTGTTTTTTCCCATGCTGATTTTGCATCATCTAATGCTTTTTGAGCAGCTTCTTCTGCTTTTTTATCACCACTTTTTACTGCAGCATCTAAATCAGCTTGTGCTTTCTTTACATTTTCTTCTGCTTTTGCTAGCTCAGCATCTGCATTCGCTTTCATTTCATCAATTGATTCTCCTGTTGTTTCAATAGAGTGATCCAATTTCTCTCCGATTGAAGTATCTCCATCATTGTTTTTGTCCATTGATGAGTTATTGTTACATGCCGATAATGAAAGTGCACATGCAACTGCTGCTAAAACTGCGATTTTTTTCATGTTTCTTATTTGTTTGTGTAATAATAGTTTTTTGTAATATCAATATACTGAATGCAGCACGCAATATTTATACCAATTATTTTATTGAATAGTGCTCCTATTCATACTATTGCTGGTTATTTCTAGTTTTCAATTCTTTTTCCAATCGATCCACATGTTCTGAAAGTTGCTTCAATAACTTCAAATGGTTCACTTGGGAATCAAAGAGTTGCTTTACTTCTTCCTCCAGAAGTACATCTATTTTTTTATGCAAGCTCCTGATTTCCAGTTCAGCCTTCAAATTGACTAAGTAATCATTCTCAGCACGTTTTCTGTCCTTTTCCTCTTGTCGGTTTTGGCTCATCATAATAATGGGTGCTTGTAGAGCAGCCAAACAGGACAAAACTAAATTCATTAAAATAAAGGGATATGGATCAAAGCGGTCTTGCTTTAACATCAATGTATTATACAAGATCCAAACAATCAATATACCTGTGAAAATCAAAATAAATGACCAGCTCCCACCAAATCTGGCAACCTTATCCGAAATGAGCTGCCCTCGATTGAGGTAATCATCTGTAGGATTGATGAGGTTATCGACAATTAATTTTTCCTCTTCAAATGATTTGCGAACGATATCATGAAGTTTTTTTAGGTTTTCATCATTCTGGTTGATCATTTCCAATATATCCTTATTCTTTACTTGATCTAGTTTAGCCATGGTTTATGAAATAAGAAATTAATATATGGACTAAAACCGCGGAGAATCCAAATAGTTGTAAAACAATCAAAAAAAAGCCCCCAATACTGGAGGCTTCAAATAAACATATTTCAATTCAATATTTTTTAAGCTTTAGGATAAACTGTACCTTTTGCTGCTTCAAGGGTATTTTTTAACAGACCTATAATAGTCATTAGACCAACACCTCCTGGAACTGGAGTAATCCATGATGATTTTGGCGCTACGTGTTCAAAATCCACATCTCCATAAAGTTTAAATCCTGATTTTGTTTCAGTCGAGTTCTCCCTATTGATTCCCACATCAATAACAATTGCGCCATCTTTGACCATGTCAGCAGTAACAAAATTCTTTTTACCAATCGCTGCAACAACAATGTCCCCTTGCAAAACCTCAGCTTTTAGATCTTTTGTCCTACTATGTGTCAAGGTAACTGTACAATTTCCTGGATTAGAATTTCTTGCCAACAAGATACTCATCGGAGAACCCACTATATTGCTTCTTCCTACAATGACAGCCTTTTTACCTGCAGTATCAATTCCATAATGCTCTAACATCAACATGATGCCATAAGGGGTAGCAGGAATAAAGCAAGGCAAGTTACGTTGCATTCTTCCTAAATTGATCGGATGGAATCCATCAACATCTTTTCGGTAATCAATGGCTTCGGTTACTTTTTCAGGATCAATATGTTTAGGCAAAGGCAATTGAACGATCAATCCATCGATGCTATCATCAGCATTGATCTCATTGATCTTTTCCAATAATTCTTTTTCAGTGATGTCCGTATCATAACGAAGGTTGGTAGAATCGAATCCCACTTGCTCACAATTTCTCATTTTGCTCGCAACATAAGTTTCACTGCCACCGTCGTTTCCGACTAAAATAGCTACCAAATGAGGTTTGCGACCTAACTTAGCGGTCAGTTCTGCAGCCTCTCTCTTGATGTCTTCTTTAACTTTGGTTGATACTTCTTTACCGTCCAGTAAATTCATGATATATTTTATAGGTTGATTATCTTAATCTAATTTCAGAACCGCCATAAATGCTGATTGAGGAATCTCTACGTTTCCAACCTGACGCATACGTTTTTTACCTTTCTTCTGCTTTTCCAACAACTTACGCTTACGCGAAATATCACCACCATAACATTTAGCGGTTACATCCTTGCGCAAAGCAGAAATTGTTTCCCTAGCAATAATCTTTGCACCAATAGATGCTTGGATACGGATTTCAAACTGCTGTCTTGGTAATAGTTCTTTTAATTTCTCACAGATTTTCTTTCCAAAATCATAAGCATTACTTCTGTGGATCAAAGATGATAAGGCATCAACTGGCTCATCGTTCAGACGAATATCCAATTTTACCAAATCAGATTGTCTATAGCCAATTTGATGGTAATCAAATGATGCATATCCTTTAGAAATTGTCTTTAACTTATCGTAGAAGTCAAATACGATTTCTCCCATTGGCATTTCAAACACCAATTCTACGCGATCAGAAGTTAAATATGATTGGTTAACGATGGTTCCGCGTTTCTGAATACAAAGTGACATTACAGGACCAACGAATTCCGCCTTAGTAATGATATTGGCTTTGATATAAGGTTCTTCGATACTGTCCAATTTACTTGGATCAGGAAGGTCAGAAGGGTTATGAACGACAATCTCTTCATGGTTTTTGGACAAGTACGCCAAGTATGAAACGTTAGGAACAGTCGTAATAACTGTCATATCGAACTCACGCTCTAAACGTTCTTGAATAATTTCCATGTGTAGCATTCCTAAGAATCCACAACGGAAACCAAAGCCCAATGCAGCTGAAGATTCAGGTTCAAATACTAGCGAAGCATCATTTAATTGCAAACGGTGCATCGACTCCCTTAGCTCTTCATAATCTTCGGTATCTACCGGATAAATACCAGCAAATACCATCGGCTTAACTTCCTCAAAACCTTGGATAGCTTGAGCACAAGGGCGATCTTTCTTGGTGATGGTATCCCCTACTTTTACCTCTCTAGCTTCCTTAATCCCCGAAATAATATAACCTACATCCCCAGTTTTGATCACTTCTTTTGGAACCTGGTTTAACTTCAAAGTCCCAACCTCATCAGCTATATATTCTTTTCCAGTAGCGACAAACTTAACGCGGTCTCCTTTTCTAATTTCTCCGTTTTCAACTTTGAAATAAGCCATAATCCCTCTAAAAGAGTTGAATACAGAGTCAAAGATCAAAGCTTGCAATGGAGCTTCAGGATCACCTACAGGTGCAGGAATACGCTCAATAATAGCGGCTAGGATATCTGGGATCCCCATTCCGGTTTTTCCGGATGCTGGAATAATTTCTTCTCGTTTTCCTCCGATCAATTCAACGATTTGATCCTTCACTTCCTCTGGCATAGCTCCTGGTAAATCCATCTTGTTCAAAATTGGGATAATTTCAAGATCATGCTCAAGTGCTAGATATAGGTTAGAAATAGTTTGCGCCTGAATACCTTGGGAAGCATCAACGATCAGCAATGCGCCTTCACAAGCAGCAATCGATCTAGAAACTTCATAAGAGAAATCCACGTGACCCGGAGTGTCAATCAGATTCAACACATACGTCTGTCCATCTTTGGTATACTCCATTTGGATTGCATGGCTCTTAATCGTAATCCCTCTTTCACGTTCCAAGTCCATATTATCCAACAATTGAGCTTGTGCTTCACGTTGGGTAATGGTATTGGTATACTCTAATAATCTATCGGCCAAAGTACTTTTCCCGTGGTCGATATGTGCGATGATACAAAAATTGCGTATATGCTTCATATAGGTTATTATGCCTTCAATTTAATTCGCAAATATAATTTTTTTAAGTGAGCTTTTTAGCTATTATAATCATCTATTTCCGAATAATAGAAACATTTACGCCCTATTTTCATGAATACTGGATTTTCCTCGGATTAAAGAATTTGCTTTAGGCTATGATTTGGCAGGAAGTAAGAAAACCTCCTTTGGAAACAATAAATGGAAACAGGTGCCTTTCCCAATTTCACTTTCCACTTCGATTGTAATATGCAGACGATCGGCAATCCTTTTTACAATGGTCAAACCCAAGCCTGTCCCCTCATAACTATTGGCATTGGACATCCGTTTGAAGGAATCATAAATGGTACTTAACTCCTCTTTAGCGATTCCAATTCCATTATCTTGGATGGTATAGCGGACAAACTCATGCTTGAAACTAGAAGAAATGGAAACTACTGGGTTTTCTACCTTAGCACTGTATTTAATGGCATTGCCAATTAGGTTTTGGAACAATTGATACACGATACTTCTTTCACCATAGACAGGCAGGATATTCCCATACTGCACTTCAGTCTTCATGGCATTATACCTCAACTGACTGAAATTGACTATTTGCTTCAAAAACTCATCCACATAAACGGGTTCCATTCTGTACTGGTAATCTTTCACTTTGGAAAAATCATGAATACTTTTCAAGAGTTCAGAAATTACCTCTACAGCCTCCGTTGTATTCTTGAGCATTTTCAATTTCAGGTCATTCTTCATTTCCGGACGCTGAAGTAGCATCTGCGTAGAAAGATTGATTGCCGATAATGGATTTTTAAGGTCATGACTAACGGTATGAGCATAATTATCCAATGCCCTATTTAAGTCTCCAACTTCTTTGTTCAATTTGTCGATTTCTTGAGAAAAATTCTTGCTGCTTTGAATGATCAGATTTCTAAGCCTTTTAATAAAATAAACCTCATTTTCTTGCCAAGGTTCGCAGGTCCCAACGGTCTTCTGATGCCAAATATCAAGAACAGGATGTTCTTCCTTTTCAAAGGAATCATTCGGAAGATTCATGTTTATTCTCGATTCAGGTTTAGCCACCCATTTCCTTCTCAATTCTTTTTCCTTCCTAAACCAAAATACGGTACAATTCTCTTCCAACTCCACTTTCAATGCAGCCAGACCTACAAAGCGTTCAGCATCCAAACCTAACTCTTCACCATATTTTAATATAAATTCAGAATCAAAGAATATGGAGTCAGCAGTGATTCTGGAAAGAAGCCCTTTAATGTCCAAGACTTTGTCAAATCCAATGGAGATATTATAGGTATAGAGTCTGCCATTTATCAAAATAAGCATAGCATCTGCTTTGGCATAATAGCAAAGCTCCTTATCGAGCTCCATAAAAGCCTCCGCAAGATTATTTTTCAGGATTAACTTTTCCTTTAGCTGCAACTCAAAATTCCGGATATCATCTTGAAAGTCCTTAATTTTGTTCTTTTGCTCCTCTTCGTATCGGTAAATAGCCATTTGGATAAAATAGACCATGGCCTCACGTTTGAGCAGGTTTATTTTCTTACCTTTTTTACTTTGACAGAATACATAGCCCCATATCTTTCCATCAATTTGAAGAGATACACTTAGATTTGAATTGACTCCATCCTTAATGAGGTATTTCGCATGAAGAGGAGAAATCATCCTAATATTAGTCTGCGATAAATTGGGCTTGAAATGGTCTTTGCTAATAATTTTTATGGTCTTGCCATTCACTTGGGCAGTATAGCGATGAAAGTTAACCGTATGAATGTTTTTGGCATGCTTAAAAATATCCATATCGGGATAATAGCTCCCCAATAATTTTTCCAGATCTGAATTCTCAATACTTTCAGCTACAACATAGCCATCCCCATTCCCTACATATTGAAAAACCCTTACACGATCAAAACCTGATATTTTGGAGATATAGGAACTGACCACTTTCCATATCTTTCCTTTGCTATCACTTAATAGCTTGTCTACGATTTCAAATTTCGGAAAGAAAACATTGGAGTCTTCAAATTTCTTCTCAAACTCTAAATAGAACTTGTCATTAAATAGATAGATATTCAGGTAGAATAGTTCATCAAGAATCGCCAATTCCAATAAAACACGTTCATTTGTTTCATTGATTACTTGATCGATGGCAATCTTTATACTGACAACATATTTGGAGAAATATTCAGTTAAAATTTCCCATAAATTAACCCCTAAAACATTGATTACATCATTGTTTAGCCAATGCTCACAGTTTTCACTACCTGCTATGAGGTTATAATCTAAATCGACTATCAATAAATAACCGAACTCCTGAATCCCTTCACTGAGATTCAAATGTTCTTCCTCAAGAATAACCCGATTATCCATTTACGTTAATTCATAGTTAGAAACTTCTTACTATCCTGGTTTGGCCAGATGTTTTTCAAACAGCAGTTAAAATTAGAAAAAAGAAATCAAGTTTAAATATATCCAAACTATATTTTTATCAATATTGAGTATCGATAAATCACTAAAATTTCAAAGAATCATACTATTCTCTTATTTTCAATAAGTTACCTGTTAAAAATATTGAATAAGAATTTAATAAAAACAACAGAAACTCTGGAAGCCATATCCCTTAAACCATTCTGAAAAATCGATTTGAATAATGAATTATTAAACTCTATATAGATGAATTTACAACATGTAAATCTCTGGACATTCCCTTTTGAGCAATAAAAAAGGAGCTGCCAGATGACAACTCCTTTTTATGCTTTTAAAGTTTGGACTTATTCTGCCAAACTTGGCACTTGTACCAATTCACTTGTATCTTTATCGTAATCGATATTATCGAAATTAAAACCAAACAATTGGAAGAAATCATCACGGTAACCTTTGATATCCGAAATCTCTTCTAAATTTTCAGTATTTGCTTGTTCCCAAAGTTTTGCAACCTCCTCCTGAACATCAGCTCTCATTTCAAGATCATCCACGCGGATTCTTCCTTTTTCATCCAAAGGAGTCTCTACATTGTTGTATAATCTTTCGGCAAACAATCTTTGCATCTGCTCGATGGTTCCTTCATGGATTCCTTTTTCTTTCATCACTTTATATAACAATGAAATATACAATGGAACCACAGGAATTGCAGAGCTTGATTGAGTAACCAAAGCCTTGTTTACAGAAACGTATGAAATACCATGTAAATCTTTTAAAATCTCGTTGATGGTTGGAACAGTTCCTTCCAAATCATCTTTCGCACGGCCGATTGTACCATTTCTATAGATAGGGTAAGTCAATTCAGGGCCGATATATGAATAAGCAACAGTTTTTACGCCTTCTGCCAAAACACCTGCAGCCTTTAGGTCTTCAATCCAGAATTTCCAATCTTCACCGCCCATTACAGCTACGGTATTGTTGATGTCATCCTCTGAATCTACTGGTTGTATGCTGATATCTGAAACTACACCAGAGTGAAAATCTACAGTTTTATTAGTGAAAGGTTGATCAATTGGCTTTAATACTGAAGCATGTTGAACACCTGTTTTTGGATGCGTACGACGCGGAGATGCTAAAGAATATACAACCAAGTCAACTTGACCTAGATCTTTTTTGATTAAGTCAATGGTTTGAGCCTTGATCTCATCCGAGAAAGCATCACCATTGATACTTTTTGCATATAAACCGGCAGCATGCGCTTCTTTTTCAAAAGCAGCACTGTTGTACCAACCTGCAGTACCTAATTTTCCTTCAGAGGCTGGTTTTTCAAAAAACACCCCGATAGTTGCTGCTCCTGAACCGAATGCAGCACTAATGCGTGAAGCAATCCCAAATCCGGTAGATGCACCGATTACCAATACCTTCTTAGGCCCGTTTTTAATCTCGCCTTTAGATTTTACGTAATCGATTTGGTTTTTGATATTCTCTGCCGCTCCTTCTGGATGCGCTGTCAAGCAGATAAAACCTCTAGTTCTTGGTTGAATAATCATATTGCTAAATTCTCAATTTGAATAATTTTTACAAAAGTAGTTAATTTTTCAAGTAAACCGCCTCTAAATATCCCCCTTTAATCCTTTTCAAATCCTTGCGACCTAGTGCTCAGAAGGTTAATGGCGATTGCTACTATTTTTTTATGAAGTCTTGATAGAGTAAGTTAATAACTTCTTTCGACATTACAATATCTTCATTTCGGTCTATCGTCGGAATGCAGCCATTTGTAATCACCACAAAGCCAAACTTTTTCTTAGGCTCAAAAAACATATTGCTATATAAGCCATAAGCCGATCCTGTATGTCCGATCATGTGTTCCCCAGGAATTAATCGGTCTGTTTCCAGCAAAGCTAATCCATAATTCTCTTTAGCTGATAATCCAGTCTGCATCTTTTTTGAACTAGCTTTTGAAATTAACTTCACTTTTCCAAGTTTCCCATGATTCATGTGCATCTGCATATACTTTGCCAGGTCCTTGGCCGAGATCTTCATCCCGCCGGTTGGCGAAAATACAGGCGTACTCACACCCATCTTATAATTCTTGATTTCCTCGGACCTTGGATTATATGCTGCTATTTGCTCTACATATACTCCATTTTCCTTGTCATATAGTTTTGCAAATCTTTTCTGGTCCAATGAATCCACACAAAAGCCAGCCTCCAATTTTAATGGGCTCAAGATCTGCTGTTTTATATAATTGTCAAACCGAACATCCGTCAGTCTTTCTAAAACAGCTCCGATCATATTGAAATTTAAATTACAGTATTCGTAATCAGTTCCTGGTTCATAGTTGTTGTAAGATTTTGCCCAATCCTTGTTTTTAGTGGTATCCAGCACATCGAATGTAAAATAACCATTGCTATCATTCAAACTTGAACGATGAGATAGCATCATTTCTAAGGTTATCTTGGTATCTGGAAATTTAGGGTTTCTAACTTTAAACCCTACTAAATCGCTGATATCATCATCCAACGAAACCTTGCCCTTTTCTACCAATTGCATGATGGCTGTAGAACTGAATGATTTGGAAATGGATGCAATCCTGAAAAGATCATTTGTAGTTAGAGGGGCTTTAGTTTCAAGGTCTTTATATCCAAATGCCTTTTCATAAACTGGCTTTCCGTTTTTTACAACCACAATAGCCAAACCAACTGCCTCATATTTATCGGTTATTTTCTTCAGGTCCGATTCAAATGAAGCACTTTGTGCCATTGCCCCCGTACTCAATGAGACTGCTGTAAACAGACAAAACAAACTCTTAAATCTTTTTAGATTTATTTTCATAGTAGATTATATTATTGTTAGTAGATATTTTAAGCCGAATGCGACCAACATTCCAAGACCAAAACTCAATAAGGTACCGATCAGTACATACTCCGTAAACTTTGTGTCTTTGGCATTCGTCAGGTCCCCAAACCTGAATATTGATTTTGCAGCCAAAAGGAAGCCTATACCTTCATTTAAACCGAGTATCACAAAACCCAATATCATCGCGCGCTCTAAGATCCCGATGATGGTCCCAGCATCAAATAAGGTCTCTTTTCGTTTGCTATTGAATTCAACTTCCTTGTTCCATTTGCTAAAAAATACACGGATAATGATGGGTATGACAAATACGATCAGCAAAAGGGCAATCGTAAATAGCAATACATGATTCCAGTCTATGTTCGCTAATATATCATGGAAACCTGTCCTATTATTGAAATAATATACAGCAAATATGCTCGTTATATGCAGAGCTTGATCCACTAAGAATATCCGGACAGGATTAGATGGCCATTTTTGTTCCCAACCTATTTTGAGGCTGTCGATTGCTAAATGCGCTGCAACCAGAAAAAGGATACTTTGCCACTTGTTGCCCAGATCATTGATAAAAAACAAGATCAATAGCCCCGCATGTACCGCAACATGATAAAACAAATATTGTATATGTGTCTTCCGTTTTTCAACCCATGATTTAGGCTGAAAAACAAAATCCCCTAAAATGTGGGATATCAACATTTTAAGCAAATCAATTAACATAGGCCTTCAACTCTTTTGTGCAATATTCTATAACTTGGTTGATCTTTGAATAGTTCGCTTTACTAAGCTCTGTGCTTACCTGACTCTGATGTTTTCTTCCTATGATCTTCGTCAGCTCCGTCTGGTTAGCATTTGGATAATCCATTGCTGCCTGCACGGTTTCCGCCATATTCGGAGTCCATTGGTCAGTTAAACGAGTGCACAAGGTCAAAATTAAATTCATGCGTTCATCCAAATCCTTCCATTGGGACTTAAATTCCAAACTCTCCTTACTCAAGCCATCCAATGATTGACCAGAAAGGACAAATGCTTCACCACTAGATTTCTTAATGTCCTCATCAATGAAATCTACCTGCCCCACTCCTATGCCTATTCGGATATCCATTCCTTCCAATTGCCTCATTTCTGACTTCAAGTAAAAGATAGCTTGAAAACAGGCCTCAATTGGGACTTCCGCCTGAAAACTGTCCCCACGGAAAATATCATAGGTCAGTGCATGCTTCTTGATGCCTCGCTCTAACCTTGGCAACCATTCTTTCGCATCATGCGACCTAGAATGTACAACATCTCCTGTTAATATGACATGGTAACTCATCCTTTTCTTTTTATTAATCATCCAATATAATGATATTTCTTATTATCATCAAAATAAATGATAAACAAACTTATCACTAAAAACGATGATAATTAAATTTATCATTAAAATAAATGATATTTTCGATTATCAGCAATCTTGATAATAACTAAATGAGTACTACACAAAACCTAGAATAAACAATTATTTATTAAATTGTGTTCTACAAAATAAAGCTTATGGGAAACTATGCAAAAAGGCTAACAGCAAAAAGCAATTTCAAACTAAATGAACATCCTACCGATATAAAAGATGAGATAAGCAAGGATGAAGCAAAACTTGAATTAAAGGAATTAAGAAAGAAAATTGCTGCAATACAGGACAAAATGTATGCAGATGATAGATATTCCGTATTGATCTGTTTACAAGGGATGGACACTTCGGGAAAGGACTCACTGATTAGGGAAGTCTTCAAA
This sequence comes from Sphingobacterium sp. BS-2, assembly GCF_046161205.1. Lineage (NCBI taxonomy): Bacteria > Pseudomonadati > Bacteroidota > Sphingobacteriia > Sphingobacteriales > Sphingobacteriaceae > Sphingobacterium > Sphingobacterium sp. BS-2. Next base: position 18,940 of record NZ_JBIXGO010000020.1, on the reverse strand, counting down.
GAGATGAATGTACGCGGAGTGGTCGTTGAAAGTTTCAAGACTCCAACAGAGATCGAGCTACAACATGATTATTTATGGAGACATGAAATAAGGTTGCCAGAAAAAGGAAAATTCACAGTTTTCAATCGAACCCATTATGAAAATGTATTGGTGACCAGGGTACATCCTGAATATCTAATGAACGAAAGGATTCCCCATATTACTGACCCAAACAACTTACCCAATGATTTTTGGGAAATGCGCTTCAAACAGATCAATAACTTTGAGGAACGATTGACACAAAATGGAATGATTGTCTTCAAATTCTTTTTGAATGTCAGCAAGGAGGAACAACGTGACAGGCTTTTGAGCCGATTAGAAGAGGAAGAAAAGAATTGGAAGTTCTCTCCTGGAGACCTGAAAGAAAGAGCACTATGGAGCAAATACATGGAATGCTATGAAGATGCCATCAAGAACACCAGCAAAAAACATGCACCCTGGTATGTGATTCCTTCAGATTCCAAGCCAATCAGTAGATTCTTGGTCGCCAAGATTATTTACGAGGTATTATCGGAATACAAGGACATCAAGTATCCTGAAATGTCAGAAGAGATCGAAGAACACAAGAAGAAATATAAAGAACAGTTGGAAGCGGAATAGCTTCCAACTGATTATCTTAAAACACGACATTCGAAAGGCCACCATCCAATGGAATAGAGGCTCCCGTCAAGAAACTGGCATAAGAAGAAGCTAAGAATGCCGCTAAATACCCATATTCCTCCGGTTTACCCAATCGCTTGATGGGCATGCTTTCAATCCTTCGCTTTTCAATCGTCTCTAAGGAAACGCCTTCATTTTTTGCCTGATTGTTCATCAGATCATAGAGCCTATCCGTAGCAAAGTAGCCTGTCAATATCGAATTGACCGTAATGCCATCGGCAGCAACAGCTTTTGAAAGCGATTTACTCCAGCTTACTAAAGCAACGCGCATGGTGTTTGAAAGCACTAAACTATCTTGGGGCTCTTTAACCGTTAAGGAAGAAACATTGATAATGCGTCCAAAACCTGAGCCACGCATACCCTTCAAAGCTAATTCTGAAGTGTACACTGCATTTTTGAACAATAGGTCGAAGGCCTGCTGATAATCAGCGATATTTTTATGGGATACATCTCCAGCTGCAGGTCCATTGGTATTATTCACCAAGATATCGACCTGATTCGCATCAAAATAGGCCGTTAAATTAGCTTGATGCTGCTCAAAATCCATAAAATCTGTTTTCAGAAAGCCATGTTGCTGCCCATTTCCGACAGACAGTTCTTTCAACACATCTTTTAATTTATCTTCATTTCTGGCCATCAAAGTGACTTCGGCTCCACAAGCTGCCAATTCCTTAGCAATTGCTTTCCCGATCCCTGAAGTGGCGCCTCCAACCAAGGCCTTTTTACCTGTTAAATCAATATGCATATCAAAATTTTGAAAGCCTAAATATAGCCATTCAATAAGAAAAACCGACTATTCCAATAGGTTTTAATCGCCCTCATATTTTGGATAGCCCTCTTCATCCAGATCATCACGATCATCCTCAGCATCTTTAGAAAGCTCTTCATCTTCTTTGGAAACCCGGACGATGCTCTCTCCTTCTATGTGCATATTGTTATCTTCCAAATCTTCCTCTTCCAACTCTTCCAATGGCGCATATTCATCGCCAACATAAGGATTTGAAGAATCGTAGGTGGAGTCATCATCTGCCGCTCCTTCGCTGATAGTATCATAGTCAGAGGGATGCTCCCAATCTGGATCTTTATCATTGACATCTAATTCGTATGAAGCATCTTCCTTATTATAGGCCAAGTCATTTGGATCCTTAGGCCCTTGGTCATCATCATTAGCTTTATTTTGCTTTTTGTTCTCTTCTGAATTCATAATAATTAAATATTTAAAACCTATTCTTAAAACCATCCAAATAACCCAATTGTTTGCATAAACATCATAAGATTAACTTGTTTGGAGCGTTGTATAAAAAAAGATAATTAGCTATATTTACTTTTAACAATTTATAAACTCTATTATGCAAACTAAAACTGAGTACCTTATTTGGGACAAAATCGTCTCAAGTGCGAAAAGTCGTTTTGATGCTGAATTATATGCCAATAAATTCAGAAATATGAATCCAGAATTGTTTGACAAATTGATCCTACATATCATTGTTGGATTTGCTTCTGGAGAAGATCATGATAGTATTTCAACCAACCTACACAACGAATTGGAACATTTAGGGATTGATGTCCGTGAGGGTGTCATCGACACCATAGTATCGGATAAACATGTCACATTCTCATGTGAAATCTATGCCGCCTACCTGACCTTTTCCATGCTCGAAGACGGGGCCTTAGAAGTTGAAGTACTGGGTTATGTTACCGACCTACTGGAAAACCCTCATATTTATTAGAATAGCAATTTTCATTTCAGGTAGCTGAAATCGGATAAACCCGCTTATCATCATCGCAAGCTGTATCAATTTTCCTGTTTTTTATGTAACTTCGCAGTTATATGGAAACCGTTGTTAGTGGTATTAGAAGTACCGGAAAATTACACCTTGGAAATTACTATGGGGCATTGAAAAATTTCGTCAAAATGCAGGACGAATACAATTGCTTCTTTTTTATCGCAGATTTACACTCTTTAACGACCCACCCAACTCCACATGGCCTCAAAGAAACGGTTCGCAATGTGGTGGTGGAATACCTTGCCGCTGGATTAGATCCTGAAAAATCAACTATATACGTTCAATCTGATGTACCTGAAGTAGCTGAACTCTATCTATACATGAATATGAACGCCTACATGGGTGAATTGGAAAGATCGACAGCTTTTAAAGATAAGGTCAGAGCAAATCCTAATAATGTCAATGCAGGTTTATTGACCTATCCGGTTCTTATGGCCTGTGATATCTTGATCCATCATGGAACAAAAGTACCCGTAGGTAAAGATCAAGAACAACACCTGGAAATGACCAGAACCTTCTCGAACAGGTTCAACCGTCTTTATGAGGTAGATTATTTCAAGGAAGCATTCGCATTCACTTATGCGGATAAGCTGATTAAGATCCCTGGACTATCTGGTCAAGGTAAAATGGGGAAATCAAACGGTGAAGCGGATTGTATCTATCTTTCCGATGCTGAAGAGGTAATCCGTAAAAAGATTATGCGTGCAGTTACGGATGCTGGACCGACTGAGCAAAACCAAGTGAAACCTGAAGCAGTACAAAACCTTTTCGATTTGATGAACGTGGTATCTTCTGCAGATACCCTTCAGCACTTTGATGGATTATATAATAAAGCCGAAATCCGCTACGGTGATTTCAAAAAACAACTTGCTGAAGATATGGTAACAGCAACCAGTGAAGTGCGAGCGCGTATCCAAGAAATCAGTCAAGATGATGCTTACATTGCCAAAGTCCTTAAAATGGGGGCAGAAAAAGCCCAGGCAAGTGCGCAGAAGACTATGAAAGAAGTTCGTGAAATTATCGGTTTAAAAAAATTGTATTAAAAGATGCATATAGCAATTGTTGGAAATATTGGAGCTGGTAAAACAACCTTAACTGAGTTACTTGCTAAACACCTTAATTTTGAGCCTCAATTTGAAGCTGTAGAAAACAATCCTTACCTAGAGGATTTCTATAGCGACATGAAACGTTGGGCCTTTAACCTGCAGATTTTCTTCCTAAATTCTAGATTCCGCCATATTGTGGACCTACAGAATAGAGAAATCAATATGATCCAAGATAGAACCATCTATGAGGATGCTTACATATTTGCAGAAAACTTATATGATATGGGCTTGATGAGTGCCCGTGATTTTGAAAACTATTCCGATATTTTTCAAAGCATTGTAAACTATATCAAACCACCAGATCTTTTGATCTACCTTCGTGCTTCAGTACCTACTTTAGTGAATAACATCCAAAAGCGAGGTCGCGACTACGAATCTGGTATCCGTTTAGATTATCTGTCTAAATTGAACGAGAAATACGAAAAATGGATAAATAATTATTCTGAAGGTAAATTATTGGTCCTTGACAAGGATAACCTTGATTTCGCCAATAATCAGGAAGATCTCGGAAAAATCATCCAAAAAATAGAAGCCGAACTCTTCGGTTTATTTTAAGAACTTAAAAGCCGATATTCTTCGGCTTTTCTTATTTTTAATCTATGAAAGTAATTGGAATAATACCTGCTAGGTACGACTCAACCAGATTTCCAGGAAAACCCTTGGTGGATATTGCCGGGATGACCATGATCCAACGTGTATACAACCAAGTAAAACACGCCGCTTCCCTAAACGAAGTTGTGGTAGCCACGGATGACCAACGCATTTTTGACCATGTAAAAAGTTTTGCTGGCAATGTTGTCATGACTAGTAAGGACCATCAATCTGGTACAGATCGTTGCGCAGAAGTCATCAATAATATTTCTGGTTTCGATATCGCTATCAATATCCAAGGCGATGAACCTTTTATTGATCCCCAGCAAATTGATTTACTCGTATCTTGTTTCCAAAGACCTGAAGTGGAAATAGCGACTCTTGTACGTCCAATCAACGAACTTGCCGATCTTGAAAATGTAAATAAGCCAAAGGTGGTTTTAAACCAAAAAAACGAGGCACTATATTTTTCTAGGCAACCCATTCCCTATATGAGAGGAACAGATATCAAGGAATGGCTCTCAAAAGAAACCTATTACAATCATATCGGTATCTATGGTTTTAAAGTGGAAACTTTAAAAGATTTAGCCAAACTACCGATTTCAAAACTAGAAAAAACTGAATCCTTAGAACAACTCCGCTGGCTGGATAATGGGTACAGAATCCAAACTGCTATATCTAATCATATCAACGATGCAATCGACAGCCCAGAAGATCTACAGGATATCCTCAAAAAATATTTCAGCAAATAGCTAAAACAAAGAGGTCAAGATTTATTCTTGACCTCTTTGTTTATTTTCAATTCCTTCTTCCCTATTATCAAGCTTTGAAGAACATATCTCTTTTAATAACTTACCTCAGACATCCCTGAAAGCAATTCCTGATAATCTTCCAGCTTAATTCTCTTCATATCGTCAAAAACCATGTCCAGCGAATTGATTTGCTCTCTTGTCCTTATGCCTATAACGCTACAAGCAACCGGCTGATGCAACAAGGGATATTTCAAAGCAAGCGCTAGATTAGCAACACCTAACTGATTAGATATTTCTGTAACCTTACGTTGTATTTCCAAGACCTCATGGACTGAATAACTCAAATATTTCTGGGCAGCCTTTTTCAATAACAGACCTTGGGCTACAGTTCCTCTGGCCAAAACAGAAATACCGCTTTCAGCAAGTTCAGGAAAATACTTCTCTGGCCTCCGGTCAAATATACTGTATTGCATCATATCTGAAATGATATTGCTATTCTTGGCATAATTCAAGAATACCTTTGGTCGAATGGATGATATTCCATAATAACGAATCTTTCCCTGTTGGACCAATAACTCAAAGGCTTCAACAATTTCATCAAAGGGATCCTCAATCGTTCCGCCATGAAGCTGGTAAAGATCGAGGTAATCAGTTTTCAAGCGACTCAAAGATTCGTCAATTGATTTTAGGATATATGCCTTACTTGGTGCCCAATCCCAACCACTTCCATCTTCTTTCCACTTATTTCCAACTTTGGAAGCTAATATCCATTTATCACGATTACCTTCAATCAACCTACCGATTAATTCTTCATTCTTTCCTTTATCATAAAGATCTGAAGTGTCCAGGTAATTGATTCCAAGTTCTTGTGCATGTTTGATAATATAGGAATTCGTTTCATCATGACCTTGCACCAATGACATCGCGCCAAGTCCAATTTCAGATATCTCTAATTCCGATTTACCTAATTTATTATATTGCATTCTCATTTGGCGATTTTATATCCAGCAGTTCCACATCAAATATCAAGGTACTATAAGGAGGAATCGGACCACTGCCACGTTCTCCATATCCTAAGTTATAAGGAATGAAGAATCTATATTTAGCACCTTTTTTCATCAAAGGAATACCAATTTTCCAGCCTTCAATCACATTATCCAGTTCAAGATCTAAAGGTTCACCGCGCTCATAGGAATTATCAAAAGTCTCACCTGTGTGGACCTTTCCAATATAATGAACCTTAACAGTATCGGTTATTGAAGGATTCAATCCTGTTCCTTCTTTTAACACCTCATATTGAACCCCTTCTGCTGTCACCTTGACTCCGGCTCTGCTTTTATTCTTAGTCAAGAAATCTTCAGCAGATTTCTTCAATCCAGCACTCTTTTCATCCTGGATTTTCTGCAATCCATCACGGATTATTTGCTCTCGGTCTTCATCCTTAAATAATGATTCTTTACCTTCAAGCACATCTCCTATTGCTTGTAATAATTTCGCCTTGTTGATCGGCAAATCCATTTTCTTGATGTATGACCCTAGATCTTGTCCTAAAGCATAGGACAGCGAATCATTAGCATTGGATAAGGCTTGTGCCTGACTTTGCGAACTTATTGCTAAACAAAAAAAGATTCCTAAAATGTACTTCATTATGGTTTATGGTTTTTTATTATTTTATCGATAATCTCTGCTGTACAATCTTGATAGTCCACATTGACGTTTGACTTTGCATTCAACCAAGATTCTATGTCCAGCTCCGATTTCTTCTTTAAACTTTTGATCACAGGTACCCCGATCTCTTCAAGAGATGCCGCATTTAAATGTTGCTCATATTGGTTCTTCATCGGAATGACCAATAATTTCTTCCCTAAATATAGAGCTTCTGCGGGAGTTTCAAAGCCTGCACCACATAATACACCTGAAGATTCTGCCATGCTCTGAACAAAGGCATCGGAATTGATCGGATTGATTGACACATTCTTCAACCTAAAAGGCTTCTTATTATGTTTAGAAAACACCTCCCATTTCACATCTGTAAATCTTGATAGATGTTTTAATAGATGGGAATCATCATAGGAAGGCAAATATACGGTATAATGGCCTAAATCTTTAGGATCCAGCTCTCTAACTGATTGTCTGATTACTGGAGTAAAGATATGGGAGGCATACGATTTAAAATGAAAACCATAGGATATATTGGAAGGCGCATAATTTTTCATGATGAATTTCCCTAACATATCCGATTCTTCAGGTTTAGGACTTGAGGGATCAAAGGCGCCTATCTGATGGCTTAGACCAATACAATTCTTTTCCTTAAAATAACATCCCCAAGCAGATATCGGTTCAAAATCATTGATTACCAAATCATAGTCTTCAACAGGCACCGAGTTCACTTCCTTTACAAATTTCCGTACCGTCGAACTCATAAAAGTCTTCCAAAGGTCTACCCCTCCAGACTTGCCAAAAATAAAACTCAATCCATGGTATCGATACTTCACTTCAAATGGTAAATCGATGTCGGCTTGAATGCCACTGATTAAAACATCGACCTGACCATATTCCCTAAGACATGGAATAATGTCGATCGCTCGACACAAATGCCCATTTCCAGTCCCTTGAACAGCATATAATATTTTCATCGAATCAGTATTTGACTTCAACAAAGTAACAAATTTCAGTTAATATGTTTCGACAAAATCCTAGATATCTTAACTAAAAATTATTATATTTCGATAAAGCTCTACTAACCAACATGAAACAATGTTGTATTCTGTTTATCGCTGCATTCTTTATGCTCTTCCTATCATCATGGGGCTTCCAACCGCATAAATTGATGAACCAACATGCCATTTTTACCCTACCAGCAGAGCTCAGCCTATTTTATAAGAAACATCGATACCAAATCCGAGAGTTTGCCATCAATGCCGATAAAAGAGTATATATAGATACAGCCGAGTCACCACGCCATTTTATAGATCTTGATCGAATTGCAGACCACGATTCCGTTCAGATTCCTTGGAAGCAGGCCAAAGAAAAGTACAATGAAAAATACCTGATTAGTCGTGGCATTGTTCCTTGGCAAATAGAGAAATCCTATCGACAATTAAAAAAAGCCTTTTACGATAAGGATATCAAGCGGATCATAAAGATCTCTGCTGATTTGGGTCATTATACTGCTGATGCCCATGTCCCTCTACATACCAGCAGCAATTATAATGGTCAATTGACCGACCAGGTTGGGATCCATGCCTTATGGGAAACCCGACTGCCGGAAAAGTTCAGTAAGGACTATAGTCTATATGTAGGACCTGCAAATTATATTGACAATGTTTTGGATTATGCTTGGAAAGCAGTCCTTGAAAGCCATTCCCTCCTCGACTCTGTATTAAAAGTAGAAAAGGAATTGTCAAAGCGCCTTCCAAAAGTACTACATAGAGCCTATATCCAACGGGGCCAACAAATTCAAACTAATTATTCGGACTTTTATGCTACAAATTACCATAACCAGTTAAATGGGATGGTTATGCGCAGAATGAAAAAATCCATCCATGCCATCGGCTCTTTATGGTATACAGCATGGATTGATGCTGGTCAACCAGACCTATCTAATTCCGAAAAGCTGGAAAACAATGTAGATACTATAGACCTTAATATCAACCATATCCCAAAAGGTCGAGAAGAATGGCATTAGAATATTCGTTCAACTAAACATTTTAACTAATTTTGGCAAAAATTTAATTAAAATGTCAACCAAAAAGTTATTATTCCTTTTTTGTTCTATACCAACATTCGCATTTACTCAAAGTTTGAATGATACTACCAAAATCTCAGAGGTCATCATTCAAGAAAACAGATTTCAGATACCTTTCAACCAACATAGCCGCAATATCCAGGTCTTAACCCAAAAGGATTTAAAGAAATTACCAAGCAGCAGTATCAATGAAGTGTTAAGATATGTCTCTGGTGTGGATATCCGTCAGCGTGGTCCTTTCGGAACTCAAGCTGATATCGGTATCGATGGCGGTAGTTTCGACCAAACCCTGGTACTGATCAATGGGGTTAAATTATCTGATCCGCAGACAGGTCACCATATGCTCAATATCCCTATTCCATTAGAGGCAATCGAAAGAATTGAAATCCTTCGTGGACCTGCTTCTAGGATGTACGGAATCAATGCTTTGACTGGTGCAGTCAATATTGTTACCAAACAAGTTGAACATAATTCGGTATTTACCCACCTCTATGCAGGATCTTCCTTTGACAAAGTTGAAGAAACTGACAAAGATGGTATCTATTATGGAACCGGTATTCAAGTTGGTGGAACATTTTATAATAAAAGCAATCAGCATCAATTATATGCCAGCAAAGAGCATAGCAATGGTCAGCGCTATAATACAGGCTCAGATAATGAAAGAATCTATTATCAAAATAACCTTGTTATTAATTCGGACAACAGGATCCAAATGATGGCTGGCTACATGAACAATAGATTTGGAGCTAATGGTTATTATGCCGCCCCTGGTGATATAAATTCAGAGGAGTTGGTTGAAACCTTCTTATCAAGCATATCTTCCCAACATCAGTTGAACGATCACTGGTATTTGAACCCTAGGATCAATTACCGTTATAACGACGACGATTATAGATACTTTAAAGATGATTTAAGCAAAGGTAGAAGCCATCACTACACTCATACCCTTTCAGCTGAATTAAATGCTTACAGGCAGATTAAATACGGTGATTTAGGATTAGGGGTCGAATCCAGACATGAAAAGATCAATAGCTCCAATATTGGGGACCACAGCCGTAACAACCTGGGATTCTTCACGGAATTCCGTTCTACCTATTTCAGGAAGTTTATTTTCAATTTGGGTGCTTATATCAATTACAATTCAGATTACGATTGGCAGGTCTTCCCAGGTTTGGATATTAGTTACTTAATCAATGACAACTGGAAGATTTCGGCAAGCAGCGGAACCAGCCAAAGGATCCCAACTTTCACCGATCTTTACCTAAACCAAAGACCTGGAAATATCGGAAATCCAGACCTAAAAAGTGAAAATGCTTGGCAGAATGAAATCGGTACTTCTTACACGAAAGGCAACCTAAGCATAAGGGCAGGTTACTTCTATCGCGATATCGATAATTTCATAGACTGGATGCGTGAAAGTACGGATGTACCTTATCAGGCTAATAATCTAGGTAACAACAAAACGCATGGAATTTTTTCCAACTTCTTATACAATTACCAAATAGCAGAAAGAAAAAGCTTGAACTTCAACTTTTCGTACAGCTATTTAAAACCCTCTATCGTAAATAATTACAAAAACAGCATAATCAAATACGGAATCGAAAGCTTAAAGCATCAAGCCATCGGAACCATCAGCTTCCATACCGGAAATTGGAATTTTATTACCGCTAATCGATGGCTACAAAGGACTACAAATAACTCTTACTTTGTATCGGATGCCCGCATCGCCTTCCAAAAATCAAAGTACACCATCTACGCCGATGTCCAGAATATATTTGATGCACAGTACATCGAAGTCGGAGCAGTCCCAATGCCAAGCCGCTGGGCGACATTAGGGTTTAAGTATAACATTAGTTTGTAGATATGAGATGTGAGATATGAGATGTGAGATAGAAAATTTTGAATAAAGGCGGGATTGCGTTGGGTGAGTGCTCATCGAGCGGAGCCGAGATGACAACCACTGATTATCGAGCGGCATCTCGGCTTCGCTCGATAACCGCCGAGATGACGATCCCCCACCCTAATTCAAAAAAAAACAGGGCGATTATTACTAATCGCCCTGCCTTATTTTGTTTTCTAGTCTTAAAGTTGTTTTTCTAATTTATCAGTCAATACTGATTTTGGAACAGCTCCGATTTGTTTGTCAACAATCTCACCGTTTTTAAAGAACAACAAAGCCGGGATATTACGGATTCCATAACGAACAGAAATATCTGGGTTGTTATCAACATTAACTTTACCTACCACTGCTTTACCTTCGTACTCAGTTGCAATCTCATCTACCAATGGACCAACCATACGACATGGGCCACACCATTCTGCCCAAAAGTCAATTAGTACTGGTTTATCTGATTTTAATACAACTTCATCAAAGTTGCCATCTGTAATTTCTAATGCCATTTTGATTATGTTTTTATGATTTTACAATTTAAATGAACACAAATATAAGCAATCGCTTATACATGCTATTTACTTACAACTATTATTTTTTTTATATGCTATCAATTTAATTTATATCGCACGCTCTCTAAAGCTTCCAATCCATCCAAAAACTCATTGGTGATAAAGATCTTCTTCCGCTTTACAGGCATCTCAATGGATAATTCATCCTGAAGATCCATAATCATAAACTTTAATTGACAGTTTGCTTCTTGTCCTTCTAATTGGGTATAACTCACTAATTCCTCCAAAGTTTTGACAAATTCCTGATTTAAGATATGCAATGGAAATTGAATTGTGAAGGATTTTGCCATCTTTTCGCGTAAATCTGATAGCAATTGGATCCCTTTCAATTCAAAACCCCAGTTACCAACTTGCTTGAAACGCTCTTGCACCAATCCTCTGATCTGTACAAAATAGCCTTCCTGTAAATAACCCTTGAACTTCACGTAGTCTTCTCCGAAAACCATGATCTCAAAAGAGTCTGAATAATCTTCAATAATAAAGGAGCCAAAAGGTTTACCTGACTTTGCAACCCGATGGTTAGCCATGGCCACGATACCTCCCAAAACAACTTCCTTATTCTTGATCCGGTTAAATTCTAGTAATAGCTCCTGCTCTACTTCCGCAGCCTTTACCTTATTGATCATTTGCAAGTCTGTCACATTATTTGGACAGAAATGGCGCATTTCAAACTTATAATTATCCAAAGGGTGACTCGTCAAATAAATACCGATCACATCCTTTTCATATTTCAACTTTTCAATCAAACCCCATGCTGGACATGGATTTAGGGTCGGTTCAGGTAATTCAACAGCACCACCCGCTCCAAATAAACTTACCTGCGCAGAGTTCTCATTCTCTTTAAACTTATGGGCAAATTTAATCGCCTTCTCAATTCCCGAACTACTGTCCGTATCGGAGAAGAAATATTGTGCACGGTGGGTATCCGAAAAGGAATCAAATCCGCCAGCATAAGCCAAGCTTTCGAATGCCTTTTTATTGATCATACGAAGATCCACGCGTTTTGCTAAGTCGAATATAGATTTGTATGGTCCATCTGCCCTACTATTTACAATAGTTTCTACAGCTCCTGCTCCTACACCTTTCACTGCTCCAATACCAAAACGGATTGCGCCTTCATCATTTACTGTAAACTTATAGTGCGATTCATTAACATCTGGACCTAAGACTGTTAAACCCATTCTCCTACACTCTTCCATAAAGAACGTTACTTGCTTGATATCGTTCATGTTATTGGAAAGTACAGCTGCCATATATTCCGCAGGATAATGTGCTTTTAGATATGCAGTCTGATAAGCAACCCAAGCATAGCAGGTCGAGTGGGATTTATTGAAGGCATAGGATGCAAATGCTTCCCAGTCGGTCCAAATCTTCTCTAATACTTTTGCACTATGTCCATTCGCTTCTGCTTGGGAGACAAATTTAGGCTTCATCTTATCCAAGACTGCCTTTTGTTTCTTACCCATCGCCTTACGAAGAACGTCGGCATCACCCTTAGAGAATCCAGCAAGTTTTTGTGACAGAAGCATTACCTGCTCTTGGTAAACTGTAATACCGTATGTTTCACTCAGGTATTCCTCACAGGCATCCAAGTCATAGGTGATTGGTTCAATTCCATGCTTACGTTTTACGAAACTAGGAATATATTCCATCGGACCTGGACGATATAATGCGTTCATGGCAATTAAATCCGCAAAGACTGTCGGTTTTAATTCCTTCATATATTTCTGCATCCCGGGAGACTCATACTGGAAGATACCGATGGTCTCACCCCTTTGGAACAGCTCGTAAGTCTTTACATCATCAATTGGAAAATTATCGGGATCCAAATCGATGTCATGGCTCAATTTAACGTTGATTACAGTATCCTTGATTAAGGTTAACGTTTTTAAGCCTAGAAAGTCCATTTTCAATAAGCCGGCACTTTCTACGACCGAGTTATCGAACTGGGTAACATATAGATCAGAATCCTTCGCTAAGGATACCGGTACGAAATTCGTAATATCATCCGGTGTGATAATAACTCCACAGGCATGTATACCCGTATTACGCATCGACCCCTCCAAAACCCTAGCTTGTTTAATGGTTTCCGCTTCAATACCAGCACCATCAGCCAAAGATTTCAGTTTATTGACAGCTTCCAACTCTTCACTTCGCAAAACTTCCTTCAGCGCTTTGTCCTCCAGATTGAAGATCTTACTTAGTTTTAAGTTAGGAATCAACTTAGCAATTTCATTCGCATCAGAAAGAGGTAGATCTAAAACCCTAGCTGTATCCTTGATAGAGGATTTAGCAGCCATGGTTCCATAAGTAATGATCTGTGCTACTTGTGATGCTCCATATTTGTCGATTACATATTGCATTACCCGACCACGCCCCTCATCATCGAAGTCGATATCAATATCGGGCATGGAAACACGGTCTGGATTCAAGAAACGCTCAAATAGCAAATCGTATAGGATGGGGTCAATATTGGTAATCCCCAAACAATAGGCTACGGCAGATCCTGCTGCCGAACCACGACCTGGACCTACTGATACCCCCATTTCACGGGCTGCAGCAATAAAGTCCTGTACAATCAAGAAATAACCGGGGTAACCTGTTTTCTCAATGGTTGCCAATTCGAAATCCAAACGCTCCCGAATAGAATCGGTAATCTCTGGATACCGTTTCTCAGCACCAATATAAGTAAGATGCTTTAAGAAGGCATTTTCACCACGTTTTCCGCCATCAACCAAATCCTCCTCGGATTGAAACTGTTCAGGGATTTCAAATTTTGGAAGCAAGACATCCCTGTTTAAGGAATAAATCTCAATCTTATCCAAAACCTCCTGAATATTGATGATGGCCTGCGGTGTATCTTTAAAAACCTGCTTCATTTCATCAGCAGATTTGAAATAATATTCTTGGTTTGGTAAACCGAAACGGAAGCCACGTCCTCTACCCTTAGGTGTCGATAGCTTTTCGCCATCCTTTACACAAAGTAGGATATCATGCGCATGCGCATCGGCTTTATTGACGTAATAGGTATTGTTCGTTCCGATTACTTTCACTTGATGTTTTTCAGCCAATTGGACCAAGGTGTCATTCACCCTATTTTCATCCTCCTGACCATGTCGCATCAGTTCTATATAGAAATCTTCGCCAAATTGTTCTTTCCACCAAATCAAGGCTTCCTCAGCTTGGGCTTCACCAATGTTCAAGACCTTACTAGGTACCTCACCATTCAAGTTACCAGACAGAACGATCAGATCTTCTTTATAGCGTTCGACAGTTTCTTTGTCGATTCTTGGCACATAATAGAATCCTTCAGTATAAGCCACCGAAGCCATTTTTGCCATATTATGATAGCCCTGTTTGTTTTTCGCCAAGAAAACTACTTGATAACCGTTGTCTTTCCGGCTTTTATCTTTCCGGTTCTCACAAACAAAGAATTCACAGCCAACAATTGGCTTGATGATGCGACCATCATAGGTCTCTCCATTTTCTTCAGCTTCCTTAATCTTTGCTTCAACATCCTTGTTATGTCCTAAGGTTTTGCTGACAAAGTGGAATGCCCCCATCATATTACCATGGTCTGTCATGGCAACTGCCGACATTTTATGCTTGGCTGCTGCTTGGATCAGGTTATCAATGGAAATAGTGGACTGTAAAACTGAAAATTGTGTATGGTTATGTAAGTGGGCAAACTCAGCTGCCTCAAACTTGGCTAAGGTTTCAGGATCAATGACAACCTTTTTAACCCCCATGCTTTCCTCTTGACGGATTGCATCAGAAGCGGCCTTAAGGTTGACATGTTTTAAACCGACTGATTCTACTACAGTAGGATTTTCTTTTTTAAACTCTACAAAATATCCGGTATCGACCTGAAGCTCATTTGGCGTAAATACATCTTTTCTGATCAGCTCAAAAAAGCATCGCGTAGTTGCTTCAACGTCGGCTGTAGCATTGTGCGCCTCAGCAAATGGTACTCCAAAAAGGTAACTATGTAATTCCGTAAGATTAGGTAACTTATACCGACCACCACGACCTCCAGGAAGTTTCAATAGATCTGCAGTAACTTCCGTACAGGTATCAAGAATAGGCATAGATGCCATTGGGCTGTCCACCTGATAACGGTAAAATTCACAGCCCATGATATTGATATCAAAACCAATATTCTGGCCAACTACAAATTTTGCCTTGCCCAGTGCTTCATTGAATTTAACTAAAACATCAGTTAAAGGAATTCCCTCAGATTCTGCCAATTCAGTAGAAATACCATGGATTTTTTCAGAATCATAGGGAATATTGAATCCATCTGGCTTGATCAAATAATCCTGATGCTCAACCAACCTTCCCATTTCATCGTGCAATTGCCATGCTATCTGAATACACCTCGGCCAGTTATCTGTATCCGTAATTGGTGCATCCCAACGCTTTGGCAAACCCGTAGTCTCCGTATCAAAAATTATATACATCTTTTTCTCTTCTCCCTAAAACTATGAACTAACAAAAATACTTAATATTATCCTAATAAACCCCCAAATTCCGGCAACTAAAATATCCACATCTTTAAGTAAATCTAAACTAGGATTTTAAAGGCAAAGCTCTGTTTCTAAAAAGTCATTTTGCAATATAAGGGGAAAATGTAGACAGTAAAATAGCTTGGGGATATTTTGTTTTGAGCCAAACAAAAAACGCAGCCCATAGACTACGGACTGCGTTTTATTATATTTTTATTGGATCTTATTTCAAGATCACGACTTCTACTCTTCTGTTCTTTTGTCTACCTTCTGGAGTTTTGTTATCAGCAATTGGTTTGGTCTGACCTAAACCTTTTGTTGAGATTCTAGCATCAGAAATACCTGCGTCCACTAAGAACTTCTCCACTGAAGCGGCACGCTTATCTGACAACCAAACATTGTACTCTGCAGTACCGGTTGCATCTGTATGTCCATCCACTCTGATCTTTGAATTAGCATTGGAAGTCTTCAATACTTTTACCAGTTTGCTCAATTCAGTCTTTGCTCCATCCGTTAAGTAAGAAGAATTCGTAGGGAACAATAAATCTGATGATATGGAAACTAAAATACCTTCATTCGTCTGCTTTGCATCCTCAAATTCTCGCTTCACATTTTTCAGTCCATCGTTGGTTCCGTCTTGGCTTACTACTGCTCCTGGGTTCACAACCAAAGCTTGTTGTTTACAAGAAAATAAAGTAAGACCAGCTAAAAAAATTAAAGTTAAATAGTTGATTCGCTTCATGAGTTTTTATAAAGTTATTATTGCGTAAATATAGTGATATTACTATTAAAAATGTCACTTCTTGAAGATTCTTTGTTCCGCTGATCTGATTTCCGGAATTGCCTGATATAAGTTCCAAATTAAACCCGTTCTCGCATTCTCTAACAAGATGGCTAGATTAGATTGATTGTTGGCAATATACTCATCCGAAACATCATCGGTCCTCAAATCCATCCATGCCCTAAAGCCATATTCGGTAAAGAGATACTCCCCAAATTGATTATACATGGCATATAAAGAACGTTTGGACCTGCTTTCATCCAAGAACATCGATGATATGGCAATTGCAGGATTAATCCGGAAGGTCCCAATACTGTCACGGTATTGGTAAAAGCCCCAGATATCTGAATTAGAGGTTCCTACTCCTATCTCATTATCTCGACGTTTTGCCACTTGTGTATATTTCTGTAGAACAGACTTCAAATCATAGTCTCCAACTTTACTCAGGTTAGGATTGATTGTGTTGAAAGGCCTGTACATATCTAATAGACTTGTAGTATAATTTCCAAAAGGGAGTTTGATACCGTACATCAATGTATCGTGTGTTGAAGCTACTTTATAGATAGAATCTTGTCCAGGAACAGATACCAAAACTTTTTCATCATGCATCATCAGATTCACCGAATCTGCAACATTTGACACTTGCTCTGTATTCATCCTTCGGATAGAATTTCTTCCACGGGGTCTTTCAAATTTGTATTTTAGTGCATTTGTGAAAGCCTCAGGCGCTAGACTTGATTTTGTCGAAGCAATGGCCAACATATAGGCATTAAGACCGCCATTGATACCAACCAAGGGGTCAAAAGTGAAATACTCATCAAGCATATCAATTGCCGAACGTAAGACCAATGGATCGTTTGGCAAGGTTACTCCTCGCCAGTCCAACCTTTCCCATAGTTGAGTAATATCTGCGCGGAGTTTATTTTCCTCAGCAGCATCCGTATTTAAGTATTGACGGATAACCAATAAAGCTTCTATCAAAGAACTGGTAGCTTGCACATCATAGCGCGGAATATCATCCAGATATAAAGGAAGACCTTTCCTACCATCGAAATAAGCAGGGAAAAATCCTTTGTTATTTTGAGCTTTACCCAAAAACCCAACAATTCTTTTTACACGGCTTAAGAACAATGCCTTGCTCACAAATCCTTTCTCAACACCAACCAACATACTCAACATGGCACCGCCAGTTTCACGTACCGAGACCACCGCCTTATCTTTCATGCGATATGGCATGTACATCCCGGAATTGATATCGTAATTCTCGACGAAATAATTCACGTTGGCAAGTTGGATCAGATCCAATAATTGATCTTCGTTAAGTTGTTTTGGCTCAACCTCAAGAACTTCTGAAAAGGGAGACTCTCTATAGTTATAATCTACCCAGGCTATCTTATAATAGTATTTCTTATCCAGAACAGGAATATAATCCAAGCTTCTCAACATATAGGTCGGACGAATAGCCACTGCCTTAAACTCCTTATTGTCCAATGAACGATAGATTTTCACGTATCGGATACTTGGTGTCAACGGCACCTGCCATTGCAGGTCCACATGTTTTCCGTAAGCAGTAACTTTCGACAATACTGCATTGGAAGTCAATGGAGCTTCAGAATATTTTGTGGGAAGGAATTCAATTTGGTCCAAGAACAACTGGTTGGTCACCTCGCTGGCATGGTGCTGCCTCAAGATAATCCCTGAAATATTGTGGTCAATATTCAAGCCGGCAAATTCCTTCAAAGGAATCTTCACACTCATCCAGCTACTATTGTTATAATCCTCGATATAATCACCTAATGGTATCGATACGGATTGATTCATACCCTGCTGTATGGAAATAGAGGGTAAGTTTTCAGGTTTGGTCCCCGCAGAACCGACAAAGATCTTCAGACTCAAGATATCATCAAAAGATACCCTATAGTGAAACTTCTGCCTACTATACTTGATCAAAACATCCCAATCGCCCATTTCAGCGGAGATATATTTTAGGGAAAGGGCATTCCCGGGAGTAAAGAACAAGGTATCCGAAACCAAGAGATTTTTCTGGATATTCTCCACCCAACTATCGCCCGAATAATTAACGATACTTCGGGCATAAGTTCCTTTCACCAAACTATTATCAAATACCACCTCCGGATAGGATTCAGCTTTACCATTGAAGGCTAGAAAGCAAAAAAAGAGTATAGTAAAGAGTCGAAGTTGCATAAACAAGAATTAATCTACGAAAATAGATAAAAATCGCGCCAAAAGCTATTAATATGCCCTTTTTCTGGCTTCGTGATAAAATTATTACGCACATTACAAGCACATTGCATTTTTTATCAGGATATAATTTTTCAACTTTGTTAAATCTGTCTATATTTGCAGCACGTCAAGCGAAAGTAGCTCAGTTGGTAGAGCACAACCTTGCCAAGGTTGGGGTCGCGAGTTCGAATCTCGTCTTTCGCTCAGTTGCCTAGGTGGTGGAACTGGTAGACACGCAGGACTTAAAATCCTGTTCCCGTTAAG
>NZ_JBIXGO010000019.1:0-736771 GCF_046161205.1 Sphingobacterium sp. BS-2 | reverse complement strand
GCGGTTGTAAACAAACTGATCAAACAGGCGTTCGCCATTGCAAAGTCTGGTGAGGTATATCGAGTGGAAAAAGGATTAGCAGAATAAAATTTGGAAAAAATTTAAAATAAATTTGGAAATAGACACAGTTCATCCTCCATCGAAGATGGAGGACCTGTACGCCAATACAATCAATTCTTGTATGGTTCCGAGAACCTTCGTGCCTCAGGTTGACACTAGAAAAGGATGTTTTTTTGCGTTTTACTGCCCTGGAAGGGCAGAATTATTTTAGGTCAGCCAAACCCCATTCCCCCCTTCTCCCCGCACCTCTTTTTCCCCTTTTGTAATCCCTCCGTCTAATTAGAAAATACTCCCTATTTTATCCTATTAATCTTCGCTTAATATGCATTTAAATAGTAAATTTGCCTCGTAAACAAAGAAAAATCTCTATGCAATACGACGTAATCGTAATCGGAAGTGGTCCAGGTGGTTATGTTGCCGCTATCCGTTGTGCTCAATTAGGCCTAAAAACTGCCGTAATTGAAAAATACAGCACATTTGGAGGAACCTGTCTTAATGTTGGATGTATCCCATCCAAAGCATTGTTGGATTCATCAGAACATTACCACAATGCTGCTCACAATTTTGAACAACACGGCATTAGCTTAAGTAACCTGAAAGTCGACATGAAGAAAATGATCGACAGAAAAAACAGTGTTATTGACCAAAATACTGCTGGTATTACCTTCTTATTCAAGAAAAACAAAATTGACAGCTTCCAAGGCGTAGGTTCATTCGTTGACAAAAACACCATTAAAGTGACTGCTGCAGATGGTAAAGTCGAAGAGTTAAGTGCGAAAAACGTGATTATCGCTTCGGGTTCTAAACCTTCAGCATTACCTTTCCTTCCTGTTGACAAAAAACGTATCATTACTTCTACGGAAGCTTTAAACCTTACAGAAGTCCCTAAACACCTGATCGTTATCGGTGGTGGTGTGATCGGATTGGAGTTAGGTTCTGTATATGCCAGATTAGGTGCTAAAGTATCGGTTGTTGAATATGCTAAATCTATCATCCCAACTATGGATGCTGGATTAGGTAAAGAATTGCAACGCGTGCTGAAGAAAAACCTAGGCGTGGAATTCTTCATGAGCCATAAAGTTACCGGCGCTACTGTAAAAGGTAAAAACGTAACGGTTACAGCTGAAGATTCTAAAGGTCAAGCCGTAGAATTAGAAGGCGATTACTGCATCGTAGCTGTTGGTAGAACTGCTTATACAGAAGGTTTAGGTCTTGAAAACATCGGCATCAAAACTGAGGAAAGAGGAAATAAAGTACCTGTAAACGAGCATTTGGAAACTTCAGTTGCTGGTGTATACGCCATCGGTGATGTGATCAAAGGTGCTATGTTGGCTCACAAGGCTGAAGATGAAGGTATCTATGTTGCTGAGCGTATTGCTGGTCAAAAACCCCATATCGACTACAACTTAATCCCTGGCGTTGTTTATACATGGCCTGAGGTTGCGTCTGTAGGTAAAACCGAAGAACAACTTAAGGAAGAAGGCAAGAAATATAAAGCTGGAAGTTTCTCATTCAAAGCTTCTGGACGTGCTAAAGCATCTGGCGACACAGATGGTTTCATCAAAGTATTGGCAGATGCTGAAACTGATGAGATCCTAGGTGTACATATGATCGGACCACGTGCAGCTGATATGATTGCAGAAGCTGTTGTAGCAATGGAATACCGTGCATCTGCAGAAGATATCGGTAGAATTTGCCATGCTCACCCTACCTTCACTGAAGCATTTAAAGAAGCTGCTCTTGCAGCAACTGCAAATAGAGCGATCCACGCTTAATATCAAAAATATTATTTCTAGAGGCTATCTTTTCAGGTAGCCTCTTTTTTTGTTTTTGAACTGAGTGCAACCATTAGTTTTATTCGAGACACATTCCGAATTTTCCGAATGTGTCTCGAATGAGACTCGAATCAGTCCCCTATAAAACTTCAAAAAAAATGCAGATCAAAAAACGATTATGATGCTCCATTTTTAAGCGATTTCCTAAGTTCTTTTTGCTAGCTTTTTTATTAAACGCAAACTGTTCTAGAAGCCTAGAATCTTTCTAAGAAATACAGAAAACGAATAAAGTATTTTTTCGGATATTTGTAGTATGAACTTTTATACTCGTAAATGGGTCAAACCCGAGGACCTAAACCCTAATGGATCCTTATTCGGAGGAACTCTATTGCGCTGGATAGATGAAGAAGCTGTAATCTACGCCATCGTCCAACTCGGGAATCCACATGTAGTCACTAAATACATCTCTGAAATCAACTTTGTCAGTTCTGCGAAACAGGGCGATATCATTGAACTCGGCATCGAGGCCATCAATTTTGGAAGGACATCACTAACCATGAGGTGCGTAGTCCGTAATAAAATAACAAGGATGGTGATCCTTTCCATTGACAAATTGGTGTTTGTCAATTTGGATCCGGAAGGAACTCCAACCCCACACGGCAAAACGGAAATTACCTATGCCTATATGGGGATAGAGTCTGATATCAAGAAAAGGGATTAAGCAGCTTTTTGAGCTGTAATCTCTCTTTTAAGGTCTTTTTCTACCCAAAAAGAAACAATTGGGATCAAGCTCAGGAAGAAGTATTTGACCACGCGGCCAATCTTCCAGTTATAGGTTTGCCAGCAGGCAATCAATAGGACGACAAAAAGTACGACTAGGAAACCATGAATGGAACCGGCAACACGTACGGCTTCTGGAATTCCTCCAAAATACTTCAATGGCATAGCAACAAAAAACAACAAAACGGTAGAGATTGCCTCCCAAAGGGCAACTTGCTGAAATATTCTTAACATATAAAATACTATTAGTCAGCGCAAAGAAAAGGAAAAGCTTTAGGGAAAAGAAATCAAGGAAAAGGATTGACCTCGATATGACATATAGGGCGTAAAAAACAGCTCCAAGCGGAAAAGATATGTCCTGACTAAATAAAAAATGTGTATTTTTGATGAATTGTATTTGCAAACATAACGACAATTAATATTTATGAATTACGACATTATTGTTATCGGTAGTGGTCCAGGTGGATACGTAGCCGCCATCAGAGCAGCTCAATTGGGATTCAAAACTGCCATTATCGAACGTGACGCATTAGGTGGAATTTGCCTTAACTGGGGCTGTATTCCTACCAAAGCACTATTGAAAAGTGCACAAGTATTCGAATATTTAAATCATGCTGCTGATTATGGTATCAAAGTAAATGGCGGTGAAGCCGACTTTGAAGCCATCGTAAAAAGAAGTCGTGGTGTAGCAGATGGCATGAGCAAAGGGATCCAGTTCTTGATGAAAAAGAACAAGATCGACGTGATCATGGGAACTGCAAAAATTAAAAAAGGTGGTAAAATCGAGGTGAAAGCCGCTGATGGTTCGACCAAAGAATATACAGCTAAACACACGATCCTAGCAACTGGTGCTCGCTCCAGAGAATTACCTAACCTACCTCAAGACGGAAAGAAAATTATCGGTTACCGCCAAGCGATGAACTTGCCAAAACAACCTAAATCAATGGTTGTCGTAGGTTCTGGTGCTATCGGTGTCGAATTCGCATACTTCTACAATGCTATCGGTACGAAAGTAACGATCGTTGAATTTATGGACCGTATCGTTCCTGTTGAAGACGAAGAAATCTCTAAACAATTAGAGAAATCATTGAAGAAAGCTGGAATCAATATCCTTACGAAATCTGAAGTTCAATCTGTAGACACTAAAGGTGACCTTTGTAAAGTTTCCATCAAAACTGAAAAAGGTACAGAAACCCTAGAAGCTGAAGTTGTTCTTTCTGCTGTAGGTATTACGCCTAACATCGAGAACCTAGGTCTTGAAGAAGTTGGTGTTAAAACCGACAAAGGACGTGTATTGGTAGATGACTTCTACAAAACGAATATCGATGGCGTTTATGCAATCGGTGATATCGTTAAAGGTCAAGCCCTAGCTCACGTTGCATCTGCTGAGGCTATCACTTGTATTGAGAAGATCAAAGGTTTACACGTAGATCCAATCGATTACAACAATATCCCTGGATGTACTTACTGTTCTCCGGAGGTTGCTTCTGTAGGTTTCACAGAAAAAGCGGCTAAGGATGCTGGCTATGAAATCAAAGTGGGTAAATTCCCATTCTCTGCTTCCGGTAAGGCTTCTGCCGCTGGTGCAAAAGACGGTTTCGTAAAAGTAATCTTCGATGCTAAATATGGTGAATTCTTAGGTGCACACTTAATCGGTGCAAACGTAACGGAAATGATCGCTGAGGTGGTAGTAGCTCGTAAATTAGAGTCAACTGGCCATGAGATCATCAAATCGGTACACCCTCACCCTACCATGAGTGAGGCCATTATGGAAGCTGTAGCGGATGCTTATGGCGAAGTAATCCACTTATAAGATAAAAATATACCAACTCCATTAGGAGTAATAAGAGGCCGGAACAAAATTCTGGCCTCTTTTTTTATTCAAAGCTTATTTAAGACCAATTTGTCCTTTTTTAACTTTTTTCGTAAATTACCTTAATATCCAACAATTGGATCGGGTCATAATTTTTTATTATAATTAGAATGTAAAACTAGCTAAGTTAATATTTTAAATTCCAAGAAATAATTATTAAACCTTACTTTATTTATATCCTTTTTTATAGTTTTGGATAATTAATTCATTTGTTCATGAAAACAATAATAATGGTGTTGGGCGCGCCTAATGACGAGTACGGACACCTATCGGCTGTAGCGCTCGATAGACTATATAGAGCATATGATTTAGCCATCAATAATGAATCTGCTTTAATCTTGTGCACGGGTGGCCAAGGCGACCACTTCAATATCACAGATAAACCACATACGTATTATGCTCAAAATTTCTTGAGCTTGAAAGGCATTAATCCTAACCGTTTCTTGCCAGGAATTCCTTCAAAAAATACAATTGAAGATTTTTCCCTATCAAAAGAGACCTTAGAGGAAATTAATCCAGATTTACTGATCATTATCACTTCAGAATTTCACATGGAAAGGGTGCAGCTCATCTCCGAAACCATCATTCCGTCCATCAATAAGTTCTTTGTTTCTGTTTCTTCTTCTCTCCTAGACTCGGAGTTGAGGCCTTTGATGGAGCATGAGAAAATTGCAGTTCAGTTCTTAAAGGAAAATGGGGTAGACTTTTAATACCTCATTCCTTTTTCTTCCAGATACTTTCGGCCCAACGGCCAACAAACCAAAAGGAAACCGCCAATAACAAAAAGAAAATCGTTCTATTGATATTATCCCACAAATACTCCACAAATCGGGTATATAGGTTCAGGATAAAGAAGACAAAACCTATATCGCGTGATACATGATCCTTGGTTTTCATTCCATAAATAGCCAAGCCCAATGATATGGCTATCCCCAATAAACCCCAGTAGAATATTTCGTATTGACGGATACTGGACCATTTATCGAAATCACTGTAGTTTCCAAATATGGAAAGCAACCAAAGTGCGATCATTGTATAGAGCAGTCCAACCACAAAAGAGGTGGACTTAAAGACGGCCAAAGGCTTTATTTTAGGTTGAAGCAATACAGCAAAGGTAGTCAGGATAATCCCAAAGATCGTAAAACGTAATGGGTAGTTCATTCCCCAGAACTTAAATCCCCAATTGCTATGGTATGCGGTTTCTGTGGCAAACCAGATCCCAAGAGCTACTAAGGTAAAAACCCAGAGCAACTTGGAGGTCAGCTTTACGGATAGGATTCCGTAAATAATGATGGACATCAGGAATAATAGGGTGAAATGGTTTTCATTACGGTCCAGGACCTGTCCGAGAAATCCTATGCTGGCTGCTGTAGAAAAAGCCCCAGCGAGCATTAAGGTCTCATTTGAAAAGTTCTTTTCAGGATTCCTCGATTTATTCCGAAAACCAAGGATATAGAACAATACCGCGAGACCGGCGAAACCTAGGCAGAAAATGACATTGGGCGTTTCATAAAATTTCTCTACCAAGTCGGAAAGATAACCATCGGAAAACAGGGATACCACCGAAAATATCAAGGATGCCAAGGCAATCCAGAAGGCATACCGAGCCAGCATCCCCCATTCAAAGCCTTTATCATCTAAGTTTGCTTTCAACTCCTCAGACTTTTCTTGCGAGATCAATTGCTCCTTCTCCCAATGTCCCAATGCCTGTTCTATGATCTCTCGCTCTGATTTATTTACGTCTAGTTTTTTCAAAATGATATGCTTTGTAGTTTAAAGGTAATACTTTTCAATAATCCTGCCTAATAGAAGATTAGAGATGGGAGACTTAAAATCCTTAGCTAAAAATCAGTAACTTTGCATTTTGCTAAAAGGAGATATTAATGGCCGTAAAAAAAGCAGTAGACCTTGGGGATCAAAGCGAATTAGAAGTATTTGGTGCCCGCGTACACAACCTTAAAAATATAGACGTATCATTTCCAAGAAACCAACTTGTCGTTATCACGGGATTAAGTGGCAGCGGTAAGTCTTCATTGGCTTTTGACACGATCTATGCCGAAGGTCAGAGACGATATATGGAGACTTTCTCAGCATACAGCCGCCAATTTTTGGGAGGGATGGAAAGACCCGATGTGGACAAAATATCAGGATTGAGCCCAGTAATTTCCATTGAGCAAAAAACCACTTCCAAAAACCCGAGATCAACCGTAGGGACCATTACTGAAATATATGACTTCCTGAGGTTGTTGTATGCTAGGATCGGTGAAGCATACTCTTATGTTACCGGCAAAAAAATGGAACGTATGTCTGATGATGAAATCACGGATCGTATCCTCAATGAATTCAACGGAGAAGGAATCTATGTCCTGGCTCCAGTGGTAAAGGGTCGTAAAGGTCATTACCGCGAACTTTTTGAACAGATCAGAAAACAGGGTTATACCAAAGTCCGCGTGGATGGAGAAATATTGGATATTGCTCCTAAAATGCAGGTAGACCGTTATAAAATCCACGATATTGAAATCGTGGTAGACCGCATCATCGTGGAGAAGGATTCACGAAAAAGGCTCTTCACCTCCATCGGTCAAGCTTTAAAAACGGCAAAGGGGATCATCAAGATTGCCAATAAGGAGAATAAGGAACAATTCTTCAGTCGATATTTAATGGATGCGGAGTCAGGGATTTCCTATGATGAACCGCAGCCGAATACCTTCTCGTTTAACTCGCCTTATGGCGCTTGTCCAAAATGTGATGGTTTGGGATATATCTATGAAATCGATAAAAAGATCGTCATCCCTGACAGAAGCCAGAGCATCCAAAAAGGTGGGATTATCCCTTTGGGACCGGTTAAGGATTCATGGAATTTTGCGGTGCTGAAAGCAGTGGCCAAGAAATATGATTTCGCATTGACCACGCCAATCGATAAGCTGCCGGAAGAACTGATCGACAACCTTCTTTTTGGTGAAGAGGAACCGATCAACTTAACGGTTTCTTATGGTTCTTATGGAGCAAGGGAATATAAAGTTCAATTCGCCGGCATCTTCAAGATGTTGGAAGAGATGAGCGCAAAATACAGTGATGATACACAAGGTTTGGATGAATTCCGTACTCAGGTAGTTTGTCCAGAGTGCCATGGGGCGCGATTGAAAAAAGAATCCCTCCATATCAAAGTTGCAGATAAGAATATTTCAGAATTAGCAGAAATGGATATCGTCGCCTTGAATGAATGGTTCGATGGCGTTGAAAACAAGCTTTCAGATAGACAGAACATTATTGCCGTTGAGATTATCAAAGAAATCAAGACCCGTATTGGATTCCTGTTGGATGTAGGGTTGAATTACCTGACCTTGAACCGTAGCTCTAAGAGCTTATCCGGTGGAGAGGCACAGCGTATCCGTTTGGCGACCCAAATTGGTTCACAATTGGTAAATGTACTTTATATCTTGGATGAGCCGAGTATTGGGCTGCACCAACGTGACAATGAGCGTTTAATCAATGCCTTAAAAAACCTTCGTGATATTGGGAACTCCATTTTGGTGGTAGAACATGATAAGGACATGATCCTTCATTCGGATTATGTGATCGACATGGGACCAGCAGCCGGTGTTCATGGTGGTAAAGTTGTCGCCCAAGGTACGCCTAAACAATTGATGAAGGAAAACACCTTGACGACCGATTACCTCAATGGAACCCGGGAGATCAAAATCCCAGAAGAAAGAAGAAAAGGAAATGGCCACACACTAACTTTAAAGGGCGCTACAGGCCATAATTTAAAGAACGTGAGCATTGATATCCCTTTGGGTGAATTAGTGCTTGTAACGGGAGTATCGGGCTCTGGCAAGTCGAGCTTGATTACCAATACCCTTTACCCTATCTTGAACCATCATTTCTTTAGGGCAAAGGCGAAACCGCTGCCTTACGCTAAAATCGAAGGTTTGGAAAATATCGATAAGGTCATTGAAATCGATCAATCTCCTATCGGTAGAACGCCAAGGTCAAACCCTTCTACCTATACCGGTGTATTCTCGGATATCCGTGCTTTATATGTACAATTACCGGAAGCCAAGATCAGGGGTTACAAGCCTGGGCGTTTTTCTTTTAATGTGAAAGGTGGTAGATGTGAGACTTGTCAGGGTGCTGGAATGAAGATCATTGAGATGAACTTTTTGCCCGATGTACAGGTTCCCTGTGAAACCTGTAACGGAAAGCGCTATAACCGAGAGACTTTAGAGGTAAGATACCGTGGAAAGTCTATTTCGGATGTATTGGACATGAGCATCGATGAGGCGGTAACTTTCTTTGAGAATATCCCATCTATCTATAGAAAAATCAAGACCCTACAGGATGTAGGTTTGGGTTATATTACCTTAGGCCAATCGTCAACCACCCTTTCTGGTGGTGAAGCCCAAAGGGTCAAATTAGCAACAGAGCTTTCTAAAAAAGATACTGGAAAGACTTTCTATATCTTGGATGAACCGACAACTGGTCTGCATTTCGAGGATGTCAATGTATTATTGGGGGTAATCAATCGTTTGGTTGACCGCGGAAATACCGTTTTGATTATCGAGCATAACCTCGATGTCATAAAAGCAGCCGATTGGGTTATCGACATGGGTCCTGAAGGTGGTAAAAACGGCGGAAAAGTCCTTTTCCAAGGAACACCTGAAGATTTGATCAAACAGAAAAACTCGGAAACAGGAAGGTTCCTGAAAATTGAAATGAACTACAATAAATAATAAAAGGGAGCTTTCGCTCCCTTTCTTTTTATCGGTATAGTTGATTAAATAACATTTTGAATGTCCCATGGCTCTGAGCCCTGTTGGTAATTTCAGGTCCGATTGCCACTAATTTCCCTTTCCCAATTTTAGATACTAATCCAATATTAACATCCTTTAGATATTGCTGTCCATGTGCCCATCCACTTAATAGGGAATGGTCAGAATTAATGGATCCTAATGCATATAGATTTTCTGAATTTTGGAATTTAAAGACAGGGCTATTATTGAACACAATGTTCAGATCTTGATCCAAACCGTAGTTCTCCGGTTTGCTGATATCAGCTTCAGCCTTTAGAATACTCGTCGGAACATAAAACTTCACACTGGACAACTTCACTTTCTTGCCATCTTTACCTATTTCCATCAATGGATTTTCAACCGGAAGATTGAAATGGTAAACTAGCTCAGAGGCTGCACCAATAGTGACGATCTGCCCGCCATTTTCCACGAAGCTTTTCAGAACTGGAATAGACTTGGCAGCTGTTACAGATCCTAACATGTGCTTATATTGATCAGGCACAATGCTTTCATCAACAGAACGTCCTGAAGCATTTGATCCAAAAGCAGGAATACCCTGACCTACAAACAATAACACATCATAATCTTTGATGCTATTATTGTCAATATCTTTTGGATAGAACAATTTGTAATCATATCCATATTGTTCCAACATCCATCTCACCCAACCGGAAGGCATGCTACCGCCATAATGATCAAATAAGCCGATCTTGATGGCTTCAACAGGTTTCAATTGTTTTGGTTTGCTAGCAACTGCTTTGCTTTGCAATCCTAATGTAGTGCCAAATTCCTTAACCTTAGCTGCAGCTTTAGCGTCTACATAGAAATCTTTGGAATCAAGGTCACGGTACACTTTCACACCTGCCTTCAACAATTGATTGATGGCTAAATAAGCATCGTTTGCTTTTCCATTGATCAAATAACCTCCTTTAGATGAGGCAACCTCTCTAGCCAATGGATTCAACAGAACTCCAGTTTCTTTTTTCTGAAGTGCTGCATTGAAATCATCATAAACCTTATCATATTCTACACCCATTTGCATAGCCAATGTCCAACCAGCAGCATCATACGGACGAACTGGTGGCCCACCTTCGTATTCTACATCATGTGGGTGATCCTGAGGCTGGAACATATCCAATACCTGAGGTCTAAAAGCCTGATTGGTTTTGACTACGATAGACCCTTTCGGATAATTCTTTCCATTGACACTGAAATCAGCACTTGCTTGATAAACATATACTCCAGATTTGATCAAGGTGTTCACGAATTTAACGACTGTTCCAAAATCATCTTGGTCTGCCGATAAGATGAAAGCTCTAGGGTCACGTTTGGATTTATCTGTGAAGATGGCATCATAATAGCTCTTAGGGATGGTTTTTGAACGATAGAAAGTATTGCTTTCTTCTTTCTTCACCTTACCTGCCGCTACATCTGCATCATAGGTTTTCTCAATGGATTCGGCATATTTCGGGTATTTGGTCCAATAATCCTCGTTTCCTCGGTCAATAGAGTTTTTACCCATCTTGTACATGTTGTACAATAATTTGTCACCATTACGGGCTGCATAATCTAGGATCGCAAAGTTCATCGATACAGAATAGTCAATTGACTTCTTGAAATTCCATTTCTGTGGAGCAACTGGGAATGGCAAGCCATTTCTAGGAACCTGTCTTTCTGCTACCAAAGGGATATCAGATGGTGTAGGATGTCCGGTTATTTCGGTCAAGATACCAATCATGTTATGGAAATAGGGTGCCGTACGCAATCCACCATTCCACCAAGTAGAGAATCCTGATTGGTCCATGCGGACATAACCTGGTTTATCTTCTTCATTCAGGCGGTTGATCATGGCAAACCCAACGCCATCGATACCTGTCACCAATAATGGATCGAACACATGGTTAAATGGATCTCGATAAGGAGGACCCGCCACAATGGTTCCATCTGGTGAGGTCTGGTGATGGTTATAGACAATCTGAGGCAACCAATCTACATATACGACCTTGGCCAAGTTGCTGGCTTCCTTCATGTTGAACATAAAGAAATCACGGTTATTATCATGGCCTACATATTTTTGGTAAAGTGTAGGGATAGACATATTACGCTTGGCCTTGTCCTCATATTGCATATACCAATCAGCCAATAGATCTTGTCCATCAGGATTGACATGCCACATCAATACCACCACCTTATCCAGGTAATTGTTGATTTCGGCATCATTACGATTGGTCAATTGATAGAAGGTTTCGATCAACTGATGTGAACCGACCATCTCGTTGGAATGCATTCCCCCATCGATCCATACCACTGGCTTACCAGCTAAGGAAAGCTCCTTTGCTTCTTCTACGGTAATTCCTTCGGCACGCCCTAAGGTTTGTGATATCTTGCGGTATTTTTCAATATCTTTTAAGTTTTCTGGAGAGGAGATGATGATCAGGTGCTGTTTTCTGCCCTCTTCTGTTAGTCCCCCATCTTTAATAAGTACTCGGTTGGATTCTTTGGCAACTTTTAGAAAATAGCTCTCCATCTGTTTGTAGTTGGCCAGCATATAGTCATCACCAATATTGAACCCAAAATGTGTTTTCGGATTGGTAACCTGTTGTGCAGTTCCATAGTTGAACTGCCCAATCAATAAGGCTACCAGAATCGATTTTATGGTATTCTTAATCATTTTTTATTGTTTTTTACATATTTCTCCAACCATTGATGTTGTTCCCAAAAGGTATGGAGCACTCCTTCCCTGCTTCTGTATCCGTGGAATTCTTTAGGCAACATCACCAAACGCACGATTCCTCCGTGCCCTTTGATAGCGGCGTAAAGACGCTCACTCTGGATCGGGAAAGTTCCTGAGTTCTCATCGTCCATTCCATGGGTCATCAATAAGGGTCTCTTGATCTGTGGTGCATAGGTAAATGGTGACATCGCATCATAAGTATCCTTTGCTTGCCAATAGGTCCTTGCTTCGCCTTGGAAACCAAATGGAGTCAAGGTTCTATTGTAGGCACCACTTCTTGCAATACCTGCAGCGAATAGATCGGTATGTGCTAAGAGGTTGGCCGTCATAAAGGCACCATAAGAGTGCCCACCGACGCCAATCCTGTTACGGTCTGCTACGCCTAAGCCAACGATATGATCAATCAATGCGCTTGCATTATCCTTAATTTGCTCTACGAACGTATCATTTGGTTCAGAAGTACCTTCTCCAACGATAGGCATATCAGCCTGGTCCACCACTGCGTATCCTTGTGTCACCCAGTAAACTGGAGAACGGAAAGCCAAGCGAGGGAAGCGATTTGGCGAACCTTTAACCTGTCCGGCTGCTTCTTTTGTTTTAAATTCCCGTGGATAGGCCCATACCAACACTGGTAATGGAGCATCGCCTTTTTTGAAATCTGCAGGTACATATAGTGTTCCTGATAGATTCAATCCATCTTTTCTAGGATAGGACAACAATGTTTTCTGAACATTGGCGATACTTGGGTATGGATCCGAGAAGTTGGTAATCTTGGATTCTTTCTTGTTTTTGATATTTACCGAATACACATTGGGCGCATCCTTTGCTGATTCCCGGGAAACATACAGCACTCCGGTATTGTTAAAGAAGATCGGTTCTTCATAATAACCGCGCTTGGATTTGTACAAGGTGTCCTGTTTGCCATTCTGCACATTCCATTTCATCAAAAATGGTCGGTCACCTTCTGGGGAAGCGCCTAGCCCCTGTGTGAATACAGAGCCTTTTCCATCGGTCAGCAATTGACCTTTTTCATTTTTCACAAAACTTCCTGGATCGGTATAGGTATCCTCTGATTTACGGGTAGAGAGCACTTTGACCACCTGATTGGTCTTTGGGTTGATCAAGGTCATTTTGGTAGAACGGTCTTTGCGCCAGTTTTCTGAAACGATGGCAAAACCATCTCCCCATTGAATATCGCGAACCCGATAGGTACCGGAGAAGATCTTATTTGATGAAGAAAGATCATAAGGAGCTCCTAATTCAAATACTTCATCACGCACCTCGGTTTTCACATTTGGATCACCTTTATCAAATGCCTGCACATAAACCAAGGATGCATCCTTGTCTTTACGCCATTCAAAATTTCGAGGTCCTTCTAATACCGCATCGAAAGAGATCGGCATTTTATCTGCCAATGGAATCGTGTAGATATCCTTCACTTTTGATCCCGTGGAAGAATAAACTGCTACTTCTGCCGGAAAAAGATAGATCGGCACCAAGTAAGAATACGGCTTAACCACTTTCTCGGTCAGGATATACTTACCATCGGGAGAATAAGAAACAGATTTAAAGATTCCTTTAATGCCGATAGGTTTTGCATTCCCCTGAAGATCGACCTGGATCAGGTCTGAGGTGAGGTAATATTCCATTAAGGTCTCATCGTATCCATTAGCAAGTAGGTTTTGATAGGTTCTTGAAGGGGTAATACCGCCAAGGTTTTCTTGAACCACAGGCCCTGTAGGAACTGGATTCTGCACTGGCACATTGCCTCTTGAAGAGTTTACTTGCTGGGCAAGTAAAGCTGTCCCATCGCCATTCCACTGAAAGGTGCTACCGTAAGTGTCATTGACCTTGCTCAATAGTTTCTTTGCTGTTTTATTGTTCAGGTCGGCAAGCCATAGTTCAGTATCTTCTAAAGATTTATTCAAAAAGGCAAATACACCAGGTTTGGAAGACCACTTAACGTCGGAAATCTGCAAATCCTGAGGTAAGCCTTGGATGCTGAATTCAGAGCCATTGCTCAGATCGCGGATCTTAAGACCCTTGAAAGTACCGAGATTCTCCGCAACCGTGGTATTGCTAATGGGATTAATCCGCAGGCCAGCAACCCCTAAGACAGGTTGTGAGGCTTGAATAATGGTCTGAAAACCTGGAACTTCCAATACCAACATATACCGTCCATCTGGACTGAACTCCTCCATTGGGATCTGTGGTGCATCCACAAGATTCACGATGGATTGAGGGGGTAATTGGTACTTGATTGCCTCTTGCGCATAGATCATCGGAGAACCCGCCAAGAAAGCAATGAAAAGTCCTGCTTTCAAATAATTTCGGTTAGTTTTTCTTGTAAAATTCATCTGCATCTTTATTTAACTGTACCATGCAATCCTTCGGCATGTACACCATGTGTCCTGCCTCGTAATAAGTAAATGATACTTTTGATTTCTGTTCTGGTCTTAAATTCATATGCTTCACAACATATTCAGCAGCATGATAAGGTGTTGCCAAATCATAATAACCACCAATAACCCAAACCTTTAGGTCCGGATTTTTGGACATAGCCTGCCTCAATAGCTCTGACGCATTTAAATATTTATTCTGAACATTATTGTAGTTCCATGGGGATACCCCACCTGAAAAATCATAAGGTAGTTCATTCTTGAATTTAAGCTCGGTCCTAATATAATGATTCATTGCGGAAGAAAAGGTACCTGCAGTGTTTCCTGCTGGATCAAATTCAAAACGATCACCTGAATCATCATAGTCGCGACCTATCGCACGGCTATCAAGTCTACCAACCGTTAAGCCTTCATCGCGTCTCAATTCTTTACAGAACTTATGGATATTGATCCTCAAGTTGGTTTCTTTGATATAGGCTTTGCTCAAGCCGGTATACCTAGCCAATTTGCTGGCTATCTGATCATATTCTTGCTCCGTCAAGTCTGTTCCTTTGTTCAGAGCCAAGAGATATTCGTTGTTTGCAAATTTCTCTACCTCATCCAATGTTGCTCGAAGGTTGCCCTGTAAACCAGACTCCAATTGTTTATGGTAAAATGCAGTTGCCGTATAGGTTGGCAAAAACAGATGATATGGCAGGTCATTACCTATGTCAAACCTTGCTGTTTGCATATTCAATATGGAACTTAACATAATGACGCCATCAAAATACATGCTGTACCGGTTCTGTAGATACTGAACTAAACCTGCCGCTCTCGGCGTACCGTAGCTCTCTCCCATGATATACTTCTTGGAATCCCAGCGTTCATTCTTGGTTACATACAACCTGATAAAATCGGCCACTGACTGCACATCCTCTACAAAGCCATGGAATTGCTTAGGGTCTTCTCCCTTTACCGCTCGGCTGTAACCTGTAGAGATCGGATCAATAAATACAAGGTCAGTCTTGTCCAACCATGTTTCCGGGTTATCTCCGTAGCTATATGGATAGACTGCATCACCAGCTTCGGTCAAATTTGGCCGTTTTGGCCCCATAAAACCCATATTTACCCACACAGAGGCCGAACCAGGTCCTCCATTGAATGCAAAAGTAACCGGACGGTCTTTCCGGTTAGTTGCCACATAGGCAATAAAGAAGACATTCCCTTTCGGGTTGCCATCTTCATCTTTCAACTGTATATAGCCTGATTGGGCCTTATACTCGATACTGCCAGACCTCAGTTTGGCTACATGCTTGGTTTCTACCACTTCAGGAATGATGGCTGAATTGTTAGATACTACTGACGTATCAGGTTTCAATGTTTCAACGGCCTTGTTTTTACTGTACTGTGGCCCCCTTGGGATAACGGGCGCTAAACTCTGCGCCCATAGATCTCCAAAGATGAACATGAAAGCTATGAAACTAATCGTCTTAATTTTATAATCATTCATACATTATTTATTTTAGTTATTCTCCATTAAATTATTCAATATCAATTCATTACTTGGAATTGGCAGAATATAAGCTGGATCATCGGTCGGAACAGCAGCAATGGCATGCTGTGATTTCGCTGGAATGGTTAATCCAAGGCGCATCAGGTCACCATTACGGATACCTTCGCCCAAGAATTCAATCCTGCGCTCCTCGATGATTCGATTTAAGTAGGCAGTTACATTGGCAAATGAAGCGGCTGTTAAGGACGCTCCTTGATTTGATCTGCCATAAACTGCATTCAGTAAGGCTAAGGAACGTGCATCCACGCTATTTGATGTTCTTGCTAATGCCTCAGATAGGTTCAACAATACTTCAGAATAACGGATCACTGGAACATAATCGATATATGGCGAGGCTTGGTTAAACTTGGTTAACCATGCTTTTCCGGTCTTTGTTCCTATTTTGGTCAATTTTCTCCTCGCATCGGTTTCTAACCATAAATCTGAGGAGTAGATACCTTCAACTTTATTCAATGAATATTCACCTGCCCCATTGCTGGTTGCCGTACCGCCGTCGCCTGTACCTGGTAAATAATACCTAGACAAGGCACTACCTGGTGCGTCATTATTGGTGAATGGCATAGAGAAAATGGATTCATTAGAAGTGTAAGGTGATTTAAAGAGATCCTCAAAATTGCCTTCTAATTTATTTCCTACCCCTGTTGCTGCGCTGAAAGGTGCTGCTGCAGGAACCAATTTATTGGCCTCTGCAATTACCTTTGCATAATCTCTCATGCTGAGATAAACTCTTGTCTTTAATGCAATGGCAGTGTTTTTATGGGCTCTTGTGGTATTCAAGAAAGCTGAGGAATAATTCCCTGGTAGGTTTTGTTCCGCATAATCCAAATCAGCCAATACCTGTTTGTAAGTTTCAGCTACAGTGCTCCGCTCTAAATCGTAGTTTCCGGGACCTGTATTGCCTTTCAAACGTAACGGCAAGCCTGGTTTGCTTCCATTACCATCCCAATAGGGTCTTGCATAAAACTGCAATAGATAATAATAGGTCATCCCACGGATCAATCGTGCTTCTGCTCGGTAACTATTCGCTGTAGCTGCATCTAAGACGGCATCACCCCCATTATCTAAGCCATCCAAGAATACGTTCAACTTGTTTATCGAAGCATAGGTCGCCACCCATATATCGTTGACATCTGAGGTGGTGGTCTGTGGCAGCATGGAATACATGGTAGCTCCTGTAGCAGCGTTCATATTGCTGCAGTGAAATTCCCCGGTTCTGACATCTGAAATCAGCGTGTACCAACTTCCTAAATAATTAGATGCCTTCATGCTGGCATATAAGCCATTGACTTGGCTCAGGATACGTTCTGGGGTACTAAATGCGGTCACATCGGTAATCAATGTTTTGGGTTGTGGATTCAACCATTCTTCCTTTCTACAACTGCTAAATAATAAGGTCAGTCCAGTTGCACATAATATGATAGATTTACTTGATTTCATTGTAATAAGTTTTTAATTGTCCTTAAAATCCAACGTTTAATCCAAATGTGAAGGTCCTTGCATTTGGTGCTTGGTTCTTGTCAATACCTTGTCTGATAGCATTGTTACCATTGGTCGTAACGTCTGGATCATATCCATTGTACTTGGTCCACAAGGCTAGGTTTTGGCCACTGACATACACACGAATGTTATTCAGCTTCATTTTGCTCACCAAAGTGTTTGGTATCGTGTAGGAAAGCATCACATTCTTTAAGCGCAAGTAATCTGTCGAAGAAATATTATGTATTAAAGGCAATGTATTACCATTGGAAACATTATCGTTATTGACTACCCTAGGGATATCCGTCTGGTCGCCAGGATTCTGCCATCTGCGCATCAAATCAACTGAATTGTTCCAGAACCTTAAATCACGCATAGTTCCTTGGTTACCATTCATCATATAACCTCCCAGTTGGTAGGTCAATAATACGGTCAGGTCAAGGCCTTTGTAGTTAAAGCTGTTGGTCCAACCTCCAAATACTTTAGGAGCAGTTGGTTTATATGGCTTCGCATCATCAGAAGGTGTAATCGCTCTGGCTCTTGTGCCATCCTCATATTCCCACTGATATTTTACAGCATTGATACCAGATACATTCTGCTGGTAGAACACCTTCTTACCGTCTCCATCAATGAAGATCCTTCTTCCTGTTGCCGGATCAACGCCAGCAGTTTCTATAGCATATAGCATACCTGCAGCTTGTCCAGGCAAGGTAATGGTCATACCATCCAAGGAACCCGAAATAATGCTAGGGACACCGTTGGCTAAAGTCAATACTTCATTGTGATTGGTCGTTAAGTTAAATGAGCTATTCCATCTGAAATCTTCCTTACGAACTGGAGCT
The DNA here is from genome assembly GCF_046161205.1 of Sphingobacterium sp. BS-2. Classification (NCBI taxonomy): domain Bacteria; kingdom Pseudomonadati; phylum Bacteroidota; class Sphingobacteriia; order Sphingobacteriales; family Sphingobacteriaceae; genus Sphingobacterium; species Sphingobacterium sp. BS-2. Next base: position 718,487 of record NZ_JBIXGO010000019.1, on the reverse strand, counting down.
CCTCCAATAGTAAATTCAAATCCTCTATTGTACATCTCACCAACGTTCTGTAAGATACTGTTTGAAGTACCATTAGGGATACCAACCGAGGGAGGAAGTGGCACCGCAAAGATTAAACCGTCGATAGAGTTCTTATAATAACCGATTTCTCCAGTGATTGCTGAATTGAATAGAGCAAAATCCAACCCTATATCAAATTTCTTACTGGTCTCCCATTTTAGGTCTGGGTTACCCGTTACCGAATAAGTTAAACCAGGTTGGCCTCCATATAAGGTTGCTGAGTAAGTGTTGATTGCTCCAAAATCTCCTAGTCCACCAACATTACCAACTTTACCATAACTGCTCCTCAATTTAAAGGCATTGATCTTTTTTCCTAATGAGCTACCTGACCAAAAAGCTTCTTTTGCAATGTCCCAACCGCCGGAAACTCCCCAGAAGGTACCTTTCTTATTGTTCAGCCCTAGAGCGGAATATTCATCCTGCCTTAAGTTTGCTGTAAAGAAGTATTTCTTTTGATAGTCATACTGCAAACGAGAAAATAGAGAGAACAAATAGTTGTTGATCTCTTGGTTGTCGGTTCTATAGTCAAAAACGTTCTGCCAACCACCCTGAATATTGGTATAGTATGGATCCGTCTGTCCAGTCCGCTGCAAGCCGAACATAGAACCAGTGGTTCTTTGTTGTTCTTGGCCCAGCAATAGGTTGAAGCTATGTTTATCATAGTTGCGATCGAAAGTCAAGGTATTAGTCCATACCCAACGCTGGCGTTTCGAACTTACACTGCTTGCCGAACCATTACTTGCCAAGCCCTCACCGGAAAGTGGTGAATAGTAATTATTATAGTCAATATTTCTATAATCGATACCATATACCGATTTATAAGTAACCCATTTCAATGGCTTGATCTGCACATAGGCATTGGATTGCACATTATTTCCAGTATTGTTGGAATAATTGTTTAGCAATGAAATCACGGGGTTATAGAAACCTAGACGAGATTGATTCAAATGTCCGGTATTGTCCATTAATCCTAAGAAACCATTTGATGTCACGTTAAAAGTGCCATCATTGTTATAAGGCCCAATAATCGGAGCAGAAATCAAGGCTAGACGTGCCATCGCTCCAGAAGAAGAAGACGATTGGAAACCACCCTGACCACCTGCACCGGTAGACATCGCCGCTAAATTGTTCTCATTGACATAGTTCAACTTGACACCTAGCTTTAACCAATCGGTAGTCGTATTATCAATATTGAACATCGCTGATTTCCTGTTGAAACCATTTTTCTGGAAGATACCCTCTTGGTCAGTATAGGCCGCGGAACCAAAGTAATTGGTCTTTTCGGTCGCACCAGATATATTGATATTATGTGAGTGGGAAGTTCCCGTTTGGTAGATGTAATCATACCAGCGGGTGTCAATGGTATTCCCGTTAGCATCCTTACTCAATCCATAAAAGTTTTTGGTTTCATTAAAAGTACCGTCATTCCTTAAGGCTTCGTTCTTGATTTCCACATATTGAGCGGCATTCAACAACTCTGGCAAACGGTTAGCAGTGGTATACCCTAACCATCCCTCATAATTAACCTTTGCAGATCCTCTTTTCCCTTTTTTAGTCGTGATAAATACCACCCCGTTGGCAGCACGCGAACCATAAATACTGGTTGCCGCAGCATCTTTGGCGATATCAATACTTTCAATATCAGCTGGGTTGATAGAAGATAATGGATTGGAAGCCGCATAACTAGGCCCCGAATCATCATTATCATTGAAGGCGGGAACACCATCAATCACAACCAGAGGATAGGTACTCAATGATAAAGAGTTTGTTCCCCTGATCTTAAATACGGGAGCTTGGTTTAGAACACCTGAACTGGTATTCACCTGAACCCCTGAAGACCTTCCTGCTAAGGAAGCATCAAAACTCTGAACTGGCAAGTTGCCTACATCATCCCCTTTTACTGATGTTAAACTTCCAGTAGTCTCTTTACGGCTTTGCGTTCCATAACCGATTACAACTACCTCATCCAATTCCTCATTGGATTCTGTCATCGTCAAATTGATTGGATTGGAATTCAAAACCAAGTGTTCAATGGGGCTGTATCCCATTGAAGTCAATACTAAAACACTGTTTCTTGGAACTCGGAAAGTGAAATTTCCATTGGCATCAGTAGAAGTACTGACACTCTTCCCCTTGATGGTAATGGAGACCCCTGCGATAGGAGTGCCATTTTTGTCAACAATTTTCCCCTTAATTTCAATTTCTTCTTGAAAAGAAATTATGTCCTTATTAATGCTTGCAAATGTTTGATTTGGATACGCTAATAACGACAGGCATGTAAAGCCCAGTAATGTCCATTTGCTGGTTAATGGCAATGGTTTTGTCCAAGTTTTTGGACAATTGGATTGTTTCATAAGTGAAATAATTTAGGTGCTAATTTTCATGGTAGATTAATTCAGAAGAAGAATTAACCATCTAATAGGCGGTCTATTCATAATTAGTAATTTGTTAATTTGGTTTGCCAAATTTAATATTTATTAAAAAATTACCAATGAAATAAATAAATAAGTTTATAAATTAATGTAAAGATGCTTTTACAGTAATTTAACTATAACTACAATAATGTTAATACGGATTTGCTAATTAGTTTTAGCTAAGGTAGGTAGTCTTCTAAGATTGCTACGATCGGTTGCCTAATCCGAGTGCGGACCGGTTTATCATCCTTTATTGCAGCTTTCCATTTAGGTGATTTCTTGATGATTCGCATGGTTTCGCGCGCAAATGCAGGACTGATCTTCGATTGGTTGATTATATCGATATCACAGATCCCCCCATCCTCACAAACAGTAAATTCCAAGATGGCAGTCTGACGGAGACCATACTGCACATATTCCGTACTGTCCATTGCCATGAATACGCTGGAAAGATTTAAGTTGTTTTCTAAAAAGCGTTGCCATCCTATGGCTCCGCCGACAAACTGAGGGATAATATCTACCTCGCGAACGATGCTGCTGTCCACAATTACTTCATTCTGGGCCTTTAAACTCCCAAAACCAGAAAGAAATAACATCAGGATCGTCAGCAATATCTTCATAAGGCTCTTTAAATCATCACTAAAAGATACGAAAAAATAAGGTCTTTCTAAAATTACTTAGCTAAGTCAATGTTAGCAAGAAACTCGCCTTGATCATCTGTAATGAAACTCATTGGTTTCTCTGGGTTTTTGATGATTTCAAACAAGGTGTATCCCCAAGGTTTCCAAAAACTTTCCAATACCTGCCCATAAGTCTTTGCTGTCCATTGATCAAATATTGGCTTCAGGGTCCAATCATTCAAAGGCATTGGTTCCACAAAAACCTTATCTGGAACTTCCATATAGGTATATTCCGGCAACCTGTTAAACAGATAAGCAGAATAAAAATAACGAGCACAGATTTCTTCAAATTGGATAGGGTGAAGGACCTTTCCTTTAACTTTTGCCAAAACCTCATCATGATAGATTTCGTGAACTCCGTTATCTTGCATAGTAGCTATAATGGCAAAATCTTTCATCCTTATAGAAAAGATCAAAGTATTGATCTCATCTCTATACATAAAAGTTTCTGGGCTACTATCAACTGGCAACACTAAAATGGTGAAAGGATTTTTATGCTCAAACTCCATCGGCGTGATCAGAGATTGCAACATAAAATGTAGGTTCTTGAACTTATGCACCAATGCTTGTGAAAAATTCAATTGCTCTCCAGAAAGGAAAGCCTGTCTAATTCCGACTTGGATTTCATTGAACACCACACCGTACAGAATCTTCCCTACCCATTGAAAAAGGGTCAATTGATCCAGCTCCTTCAAAGCTGTGTAACCAATGTTTACCGCATCTTCAACCTTTCTCTCAACCTCAGCAAAAACTGCCGCTACTTCCGCTGAACATGGCAATTGCAGTTGTTTATAAGTCACTAAACTCTCATCCAACAACTTAAAAGGCTTATCTTCCAAATCAAAGATCCGCATCATCCAAACAGGGAACACCTGAATCTTTTCATCTTCCGATTCCAATGCTTTTCCTGACAAGAAGCAAGTTTTGTTATCAAATTTAAAATCCAAGAAGGGATTATAGAGTCTATCTGCCATAAGCTGCAAAGGTAATAGAAAAGTCATAGATGGAAAACCATGCTGCTACAATTGACCGCAACATGACTTTGAGAAAGCCAGTATACTTTACAACAGGAAATTACGAATGGGATAATTCAGTTCTGCGGCTTTATTCCAAACCATAAAATGCCCGCCTCCTTTGATCCTGATGGTATAATCTACATTCTGGATTGGAATCAGTCGATCTTTATCCCCATGGATATGCAAACAATTTACCGGAACATGGCTATTCTCCCAATTCACGATCTTGTCTATAGCCCATTTTTGAAAGTCAGGATCCGAATCCGCTAACATGGTATCAAAAAGAAATTGTTCTTCATCTGATTTAAGGCCAAAAAGCCAATAAAGCACCTTGGAATTCGCAAAGCGTGGTTGGCTTCCAGAAAATAATTTGTGCAAAGAAAGAAATTTGGAAACACCCAAGACCTTGGGCAGCTCATCCTTCGTTTTAGCCGAAGATATTATAATGGTTTTCTTGAAATCATAATATTTGGAGAGCTCAGCAATACACATTCCACCGAAGGACAATCCCAGTACATTGGCCCCTTGCTTGGGGATCTGATAATGCTCTGCAAGCCTAAACACATAACTCTCTAATGCTTCTGCCGGCCTTGGCTTTAACCAATCGACATATACAACCTGCATCCCTGAAAAATCAAGATTTTCAAAGACTCGACGATCAGCTCCTAAACCAGAGAAAACATAGATAGTGTCCATCTATCTAAGTTAAGGAAATCAACCAATATTTACTTTAAAGTTTTCGAAAAGCAATGGAGCCGAAACAACCTGTCCATCTTGACCTTTTACACCTTTCAAAACAGAGGTTTTCCCTTTCTCCAGCAGATTCTTCATCTCCTTTTCATCCAGGAAAACACCATTCAAGGTTCGCCAAATCTTAAAGTCACAGCCTCTGGCATAATGGTCACATTGCGCCACCTTATCATACAGCTGGATCTGTCCTGGTTTACATTTAGGGCATTTGATTTTCCCTTTTTGCAAAGGTTTTAATTCCTCGTGGGCTATAGCAACGCGCAATTGCAAAAGCTCTTTGGTTATCTTCTCTGTATAATCTTTGATATGTTTCATAAACACATCATAGCTTACCTTATTCGCTCGCATTTCCTCCAGCTTCTGTTCCCACTTACCCGTCAGCGTCACTTTAGCAATCGAGCGATCCTTGATCAGAAAATAAACCGAAAGGCCTTTCTCTGTAGGAATCAACTTTTTCTTATCCCTTTTGATGTAATCCCGCTGGAATAAAGTCTCTATGGTTGCAGCACGAGTTGCAGGTGTGCCCAAACCACAATCCTTCATTGCCTGGCGCATCTCATCATCCTCGATCTCCTTCCCAGAAGTCTCCATCGCCTTCAACAAGGAAGCTTCCGTATGTATAGGTCTTGCTTTGGTAAATCGCTCGGCCAATTCCAAGGTCAATACTTCAAGCAATTCCTCCACGCTCAATTTTGGTAACTGTGCGTTTTCATTGTCTTGGTCATCCGTATTTTTATCCTCATCGGGCAATTCAACCTGATCTGCAGATAATCGCCATCCATATTGCCTGATGACCGTTCCTTTCGCAATCAACTCCACCCCCGCGGCATCAATCGTAACGGTAGTGATATCTTTCAGACAGACCTCCGAAAAACTCTCCACCATACGTTTGGCGATCATGTTGTAGATATTCTGCTGATCCATAGGCATTGGTCCCGGTTTCTCATCAGTCACCAATAAAGCGTGGTGATCCGTAACCTTTTTATCATCAACAGAGCGTTTGTTCAGTTTGGCACCAATTAGGTTTTTACTGATGACTGCAATCTGTTCTTGAGCCGTATCAGCCAAATGTTGGAAGAGTTCTTCAATTTTCTCAAAGACATCTTCACCGATATATCTAGAACCCGTACGCGGATAGGTAATTACTTTCTTCTCGTACAAGGTCTGTGCGATACTCAATGTTTGGTCAGCAGAATAGCCGTACTTTTTATTGGCATCCTGCTGAAGCGAGGTCAAATCAAATAATAGCGGCGGTTGTTCCTTCGTTTCCTTGGCCTCCACATTCTTGACGGTGGCCTGCATCCCAACCTGTAGCTTCGCAACGGTTTCCTCAGCTACATCCTTCTTATCGATCTTATTCGAAGTAGCCTTAAACTGTATACCCTCTTTTTCAAATCCTGCCTGGATCTTATAAAATGCTTGAGGTTTAAAATCTTTGTTTTCCAAATATCGCGAGCAGATCATCGCCAGCGTCGGCGTCTGCACCCTTCCTAAGGAAAGCAAACCCCTATTACCTGCCGCTAATGTCAATGCTTGGGTTGCATTGATCCCGATCAACCAATCCGATTCAGACCTTGACCTTGCCGACATATATAAACTGTCGTATTCTACACCCTCCTTCAGATTGGCAAAACCTTCTTTAATGGCTTTATCCGTCTGCGAGGAAATCCACAGCCTTTTAAAAGGCACATTGGATTTTAAGTAATAATAGATATTCCTGAAAATCAATTCACCCTCACGTCCAGCATCCGTTGCTACGATTATTTCCTCAGCTTGGGACAACAGAGCTTTGATGGTATTCAGTTGCTTCAGCGCACCTGTATCATCCGTTTGCTTGCCATCCCTCTTGATTTTCTTCACCTCCAAAGCAAACTGCTCCGGAATGATCGGCAAATTAGAAATGGACCAATTATGGAAGCCATAGGCCTGCGGAGTACACAATTGCACCAAATGGCCAAATGCATAAGTAAAGGCATAGCCATTCCCCGAAATATATCCATCCTTAACCTCTTTCGCGCCCATCACCCTGGCCAAATCTCTCGCTACTGAAGGTTTTTCAGCTATTACTACTTTCATTCAATACTTTATATTGGCCTTCTTTCAAAAGCCATATCACCTCTTAAATCTAATGAAAAATGAAATTATTATTCCAAGGAAGCTATCGATATCCCTTGGATCTTACGGTAAAGTTCTACCGCATATACATCCGTCATCCCTGATACAAAATCAAGTACTGCACGGATCTTGGAATAGGTATCATCCCTATCGGTATGGAACTGCTCAGGAATCATCGCTACCAGTTTTTTGTCAAACATGGATTTGTTGGATTTCAAATAAGCGGGCACAAATTCTTCCAATAAAGCATTCATCACCTTAAAACCTGCAATTTCAATCTGTACCACCGTTGGTGCATTATATATTCGTGCAACCGAAATCTTCGATATGACTTTCATATGCTGCACGATATCAGGATCTAAAGCATCCATCAAAGGTTTCTCAAATGTACCTTTCAAGAATTTTTCTTGGTTTTCCACAAAAACCTTTGCACAAGCCCAAATCAACGTATTGATCGCCTTCGCCCTCAATAAGGAAACCCTACTCGCCGTATCACCCAATGAATCCAGTCTTTCTCTTAAGTCCTCGCCGGCACAAAGTGGCAACAGCAATTCCTCCACTTCTTTATAGGAAAGAATCTTTAAATGGTGGGCATCTTCAAGATCAATAATATTATAGCAGATATCATCTGCAGCCTCAACAAGATAAACCAATGGATGTCGCAAATAACCCTTAGGATTAGAAGGGTCCCTTTCCAAGCCCAATTCCATTGCGATCTTTTCAAAACTCGCTTCCTCGGAGTCAAAAAAACCATACTTCTTCCTATGATGAGATCCCTTAACGTGACCATCGATCGCTAAACAGGGATATTTAACGATGGAAGCCAAACTCGTATAGGTTAGGGCAAATCCCTTGGGATCCTTTCCATTGAAGGCATGGGTCAATATCCTCAGGGCATTGGCATTTCCCTCAAAGTGGATCAAATCTTCCCACTGCTCTTTGCTGACCATTTCCTTATACTTCTGCCCTCTACCTTCGGTAAAAAAAGTGGAAATGGCCGCTTCTCCGGAATGTCCAAATGCGGGGTTTCCCAAATCATGCGATAGGCAGGCTGCCGACACAATATTCCCCACTTCCTGAAGAAATGGTGCCTCCTCATCAATATTAGGATTCTCCTGCTTCAACATGTTATAAAACAAGCGTCCTAAAGACCTACCTACTGATGCGACCTCCAAACTATGGGTCAATCGATTATGAACAAAAACAGCCCCCGGCAAAGGAAAGACCTGCGTCTTGTTCTGAAGTCTACGAAATGGCGATGAAAAGATCAAACGATCATAGTCCCGCTGAAATTCAGAACGAGCATCAAATTGATCATTGTTCGCACGACTTTCATAGCCCCAGCGCTTTGCTGATATCAGTTGTTTCCAATTCATGTAAAATCTCAGATTTTGAATGGCAAATATACCATTTTAAAAATTTCAAGGACCCAAAGTAGAAGGAATAGTCCCGAATATTGTAGCGAATAATTTCTTTGTCCCAGCTTGGTCTTATCTAATCTTCTGCAGTCCTATTTCCTGTCATCATCCCAAACAACAGATTCAACACATAGACAAACTGCATTACCAACAGCATAATAAAAGATCCCACATAAAACTGTTGGATTTTATAAAACCGTTCTACCTCAGCTAGATTTGAAGCTTTCCCCGAAACTTGGGATTCAATATTGCCAAAATAAACCCTTTCGACAAAACCCCAAGTCCACACATTGATGATGAGACATAAAAAACTGATCAAATGCATGATGCTCCAGCTTTTGGAATAGAGCATCTGCTCCGTAAAATAATATAAACCCGCAAAAATTAGCCCCAGTAAACCTAAAAACTTAAAAAGGGAGATGGAAGAGAGAATAAAATAGGTGTCGTAAATATTGATGGTAACGGAGGAATCCTTTGCAGGAACAAAAACTGCAAAAGCAAGGACCAAAATCCCTACCGCCAAAAATAATATCGAAACCTTAAACATAACGTTGATTTCCAACAAAATAATAAAATCTCCGCGATTTTTAAAATACGATTATGATCATAAAATTGTATAAATTTTGAATGTTTGACAATCAAAAGGGCATTACGGCATAAGTATTTGCCTTTCCTTTTCCATAGTTCTTTGGAACGAACCCCTTTATTATTATCTTTAACAGAAGCAATTAAAACATAATGACGACTTATAAACTCCCTCTTCCTAAAGACTTTGAAGGTAAATTGAATGGCAAAAACACCCATCTCATCACCCTTACCAACCGAGCAGGAATGCAAATCGCGTTGACAGATTATGGTGCTAGACTAGTAAGCGCTTTGGTTCCCGACAAAAACGGCGACCTTATCGATGTGGTTTTAGGGTTTAATGGCATACAAGACTACCTTCAAGCGAAACAATATTATCATGGAGCAACAGTCGGAAGGTTCTGTAACCGTATTGCCAATGGTAAATTCGCCATTGATGGAAAGGAATATACCTTAGCACAGAACAATGGCAGTAATTGCCTGCATGGCGGAGTCGATGGTTTTCACAACCGTGTATGGGACAGACAGGTCAGCTTCAATAAACAAGTCGATTTCTATTATGTTTCTCCAGATGGAGAGGAAGGCTTCCCGGGTGAATTAAAAACAACCGTTTCCTATGAATTGAGCAATGAGAATGAAATCATTATCAAGTACAGAGCCACTACAAATGCGCCAACTGTCCTCAATCTGACCAACCATGCTTATTTCAATTTAAATGGAGAGGGAAATGGCGACACCTTGAACCACGAGGTTACCATTCTTTCGGATGAATTTCTCCCACTCAATGAAAATCAAATCCCAACGGGCGATATCTATCCTGTCGAAGGTACCGCTTTCGACTTCCGCCAACCCAAACTCTTGGCAACAGATATCAATAGCCCCGAGGAACAGATCCAAATAGCTAATGGCTATGACCATAGCTTCATCAATAAACAACCTATCAGTGAGCCAATTGCCAAAGCCTATTCCAAAGAGTCTGGCATCGAACTCCAAGTCTTTACTACCGAACCTAGCCTCCACCTCTACAGCGGAAACTTTCTAGACGACGATCAAGGGAAATCCGGGAAAAAGTACTTGCGCTATGGCGGACTTTGCTTCGAAAGCCAGCACTATCCCGATAGCCCTAATCAGGAAAAATTCCCATCAGTTAGACTGAATCCAGGAGAGGTGTTCGAAAGCGAAACAAGATATAAGTTTTGTATAAAAAAGTCTTGAGACTTTTTTAGGACATAGGACAAAAGACCTTTGGCGTCTTGGTATCGAGGCAAGATTTGAACCAGGATTGCCCTCGACGGTTATCGAGCGAAGCCGAGATGCCGCTCGGGCTACTGGATAAGAGGATGGACCAAGATCCGGATTTCAACTCAGCTTATTAATATTAATAAAAAAGACATTAGACGCTGATAGGTCTAATGTCTTTTGTCTATTGTCTTATGTCTCTTCTACGGATCCAATGGCTCATCGGCATCAATGGTCATGGACTCCAGCTTTGGTTTAAATTCCAATACGACATCATTGATACGTTTTCCTAATTCATAAGGCACATAGCCTAATTCCTTGATACAACGGTCAGCCATCTTCTCTACAAAGTCTATATGGGCCTCGCTACTGGTCACCATGGCATATTTTTCCTCTGGAAAGCCATACTTCATCATGATCCTGGCTGTATTTCTCAGGTTTGTCGTGGTATGTCTTGCATGAGGATCAATAATAATCGCCTCTTCAGGGACGAGTAGGTTTTCCACCAAATACTTTTTCATTTCGATGGCCTCAATATATGGGGTCTTGTATGGATGAACCCTACCGCCTGAAAGAACAATAAAGGGCGCTTGCTTGTCAAAATATGCTCTTGCAGCCATTCTAGCTCTTAACATCCCGCCTGGGCTGATAGGTTGATCGTATACATTGGGTCCAGCACCTAAAACCAACAAAAGACTATAGGGATATTGTTCAAAATCTACCGATTTAATTGCCTCAAAAGCCTTCTTGTTCTCTCCATCCATCAAAGGTTCTAATTGTGCTGCATCCATCCGCTCATTGATCTCCAACAGCCTAACCGCTGTAAACATGCTCATAAAAGCAAATTGATAGGGCTCCTTACAATCCTTCAACACATCTTGGCGAACATCTTTCAACAAAGTCAAAAAACCCTTGTTTGTGACATCAAAAGAAATGGAATCAATCTTGGGATAATTTGGTTTTTGACCACCTGCATAAACATCGATCACATAATTCTGGAATTTCATGTCTTGGGCAATGGCTTTCACCAAATAAGCTTTTGGATCTTCTTTCCCTCCTAGATCGTAGGTATTGGAAGGAACCAATTTATCCTGAACCAACTGCCTTAGCGCTGGCGTAGAAACCATTAATTTCTCAAATGCCGACTTCATGTCTTCTATCTCTCCATCCGACCATTTAAAGGCTGTCAACATGCAGTTTAAATCCGCACAGGATTTTGACTGGTTAAACCTTTGCTCGCGTTTGCTCAGCAGCTCCTTTATTTGGGCATCTGAAAACAGCTTTTTACTCAGTTCAGGATCCTTTAACAATAAATAGCTAGCATAGTAATTCTTTGAAATCACCCAATCTTGTGGAGTAGCTTCCGTTCGAATATCCTGCGCATTAGAGGTCTGCACTAAACACACCCCTAACAGCATGATTATTATTCTGTTGACAATGTTTTTCATCCCTATTAATATCCTGGGTTTTGATACATTTTCTCTGGATTCAATTTGTATTCATCAAATGGAATTGGATAGTAACGATCCTTCGTGCTGATGTTTGACAACTTGGCATTGCCATAATCATCCTGACTTTTCTTTTTGAAATAGTTCACCAATTCCTGAGCATTATAGTTTCTTACTAAATCAAACCAACGATGGTTCTCAAAAGCAAGTTCAGCCCTTCTTTCATGCAAGATCGCCTCTTTTAAGCTTGGATATTTTGATGCATAATCAGCTTGTTTCATGGCATCCTGATAAGATGGCAATCCAGCCCTTGAACGCACTTCATTTAATAAGGTTATTGCCTCCGCATTCTTACCTAAGTTCATTTTGGTTTCAGCCAATAACAACATAACATCTGCATATCGAATCAAGATCCAGTCATTTCCTCCCCATCCAGTAGTACCTGCTGCTGTGCTAACATCTCTAAATTTGGTCACGAAGTAATCATTCACCTGTGGGCTTTTTGCAAACTTCACAGAGAAATCCTTACGCACATCCTTATCCTCATAGTCTTTCACTAAATCCAATTTTACGACCTCTCCTGAACCAGTGGATTTAAATTGAGAGTTGATCGTCTCGCCACGAGCCTGATAATTCCTGGCAATACTGGAACTATAAGTCTGATCACCTGCCAAGTATTGTACTTGGAAAATCAATTCCTTACAGGTACTTTTTTGGTTCACATCAAAGACATCCGAATAAGGGATTTCAGTCAACTTACCAAACTTTCTCAATCCATAAGAAGCAGTCAGATATTGCTCAGCCTTTTGGAAATTCGCTTGCTTGTTCTCCGCCATGGTGGAACCCATGGTTAAATAGACCTGACCAAGAATAGCATTCACCGCCGCCTTAGAAGTTCTTCCTACAGCATAGTCATGTTGTGTATCTGGTAAATCAGAAGCCAAAGCTTCAGTGAGGTCCTTCACAATCTGATCATAGACCACTTTTTCTTTTTGTCTGAAGGCCAACTCCTCTGCTTGTTCTTTCGAGATAATCTCTACCGTTGACAAAGGAATATCGCCAAACTTCCTAACCATGTGGAAATATAAAAGTGCACGAACGAACTTAGCTTCTGCTTTATATCTTTCTTTCAGATTTGCATCTGAAAACTCCACCTTATCAACATGCGTTAATAATACATTACATCTCGAAATCGCGTCATACATTGCTGACCAATGCGTTTTCAAATAGGTATTACTAGGGAGAATCGAAAAATCATTGAATTGAAAAGGTTCACCAGCAGAAGATTGGTTATCATTCCTTCCTGAATTATCAGATCGTTCTTCATTATACATTGTACTGCCTTCTCCGATCGTCGATCCCAATCGAAGACCTTGATAAAGCCCATTGACAGCTAGTAAAACATCATTTTCAGTTTTATAATAATTTTGAATAGTAACGGCATTGGGGTCATCTTGATTCAAAAAGTCTTTAGAACAAGAACTGAACAACAACAATGCTAGGGGCAATAAATATCTCTTTTTCATTAAATTCTTTTTAAAAGGTTACTTTCAATCCAAGGTTATAGGTGCGCACCAATGGGTACAAACCATAATCAACCCCAGGTGTCAAATTTCCACGTTGATCATAATCTGGTTCAGGGTTATATCCCTTGTATTTTGTTAGGGTAAATGGGTTATCCACACTAGCATACACCCTAACTCCAGCTAAGGTCCATTTTTGAGCAACTGCTGATGGTAAGGTATAGCCAAGGATAATATTGGTCATCCTCAAATAAGATCCATCCTGCAGATAAAATGTAGATAGGCGCGTACTGTTACTTTGGGTACCACCACGAGCAGCACGGTAAACCTTTCCATTTCCAGGGTTCTGAGCTGAGCGATAGCGTTGTGCCACATCGGCATATTGGTTTCCTGAGCCTTCCATGTTGTACAGATAATAATCATATCCATCAAGCACCTTGTTACCTTGTGAACCATTGAAAGAAGTCCTGATATCAAAACTCTTATAGCGCGCATCCAATGCAAATCCATAAGTAAAATCAGGGTGCGGATTTCCTATTATCCTTTTATCCTCATCGTTCACTACGCCATTTCCGTCCACATCCTCAAAATATAGATCTCCAGGTTGTAACGGAGTTGTTGAAGCCGATGAAGGCGCAACAGTTTTGTAATTCTCCTCAGTAGCAATTCCCGCTACTTTAAATCCGTAGAACATCCCGATTGGACTACCCTCTTGTGTGATGTGCGTCAAATACGAACGTTCAGCACCATTGGTCATAATGGTTGAAGCGCCACCTAGATCCAGTACCTTATTTCTGTTGACATTGATATTTCCGCTAAAGCCAAAATCAAAGTTTTCTTTTCTAATAATTGCCGCGTCCAGCTGTACATCAAAGCCTTTGTTTTCCACCTTACTGTTCGGTAGGTTGGTCAAAATTGTTGTTGTACCTGATACCGCTGTGGTTGGTTGGTTAAATAATAAGTTCGACGATTGACTTAAATAGAAGTTAGTCATCACATTCAACCTTCCTCTCAACAACCCAATATCTAAACCCACATTGGACTGCGAAGTGGTTTCCCAACTAAGGTTCGGGTCGCGCATGGCATCTGGCCAATATGCGGTAGCCACCTTATTGCCGATGATCACACCCCCTGGGTTGCTATAAACAGTAATGGCTCTATAATCTCCAATATTGTTGTTCCCGCTCTGGCCCCAACTTGCACGCATTTTCAAGGTAGACCCTGCACCTAACCAATTATCATAGAACTCTTCATTTGAAATGGTCCATCCCGCTGAAAATGAAGGGAAATCCGCCCACTTACTGTTCGGACCAAACCTCGACGAAGCATCTCTACGATAGGTTGCCGACAAGAAATATTTTGATTCGTAGGAATAGTTTACCCGACCAAAATAAGACATCATGGTCGTCCTACGCTTAAAGGTATTATCTGCCAATAATTGAAAATTAGAAGGATCAGCACCTTTATTGGTAATCTCGTCTATGGCATCATTTTGAAAACCCCTTGCTCTCACACCTACATAATCTAAATCTGTTTGCTGTGCTGAATAGCCGAGTAAACCCATGATATGGTGTTTCTCTCCAAAAGTTTTATTATAGTTTAAAGTAGCCTCTAATAATTTATCAATTGAACTTTTGGTCAATGCATCAGCATAAGCTGCAGTCTTCGCTTGATCACTGTATGGCGCATAGTTTCCACTTGAAATGCTGGTCGGACGGTAATAGTCATATTTCTCATCGTAGGTAGACAAACCACCATTCAATTTGAAATTCAAACCTTCCATTAGTTTAAAGTCTGCAAATGCATTATAAAGTCCTCTTTTTCCTTTACGGTTATTCTTTACTTCCGACACATAAGCCATTGGGTTTTCTGGGTTTTGGATCCCATAATTATTGGCGCCCAATTCAGCCATCAGATATTTGGCATAGGTACCATCCTCGTTATAAGCCGGCAAGGTAGGCAGATAGATCAATGCCGCCATCGACGGACTACGGTCATAACGTCCAGTAGTTACCTCATTATTATCGTTATACGTGAAGGATACGTTCGCACCGATATTCAACCAATTGGTCACTTTAGAATCCACATTGGTTCTAAAATTGAATACCTTTTGGCCAGTAGCCAACATGATTCCCTCTTGGTTTTGATATGATCCACTTACAAAATATCTGTTGTTTTCATTTCCTCCAGATACTGAAACATTATGGCGTTGGAATGGCGCATTTCTATACAACTCATCTTGCCAATCTGTATCATACTTTGCTTTTTTGGGCGTTCCAGTAGCAAAATCATAGTACTCTTCAGGAATAGTGATGGCGCCTGCATTTCCGACTTTGGACACCCGAAGTTCATTACTGTCAAACCTCATATTATCGGTCCAAGTTTGTCCCCTTCCCAATACTAGATCTTTGTAGGTATTGTTTCTACCATCAATCAATAAGTCGATAAACTCTTCTGAATTCAACAAGTCTACTTTCTTCGACAATTGACCGAATCCAGCAAGAACTTCATAATCTATATTATTCTTTCCTTGCTTTCCTCTTTTGGTTGTGATCAATACAACCCCGCCTGCCGCTCTAGATCCATAGATGGCAGCAGATGCCGCATCTTTCAAGACATCAATGGATTCAATATCATTAGGATTTATGTTTAGGTTGTTCCCAGCAGGGTATCCATCAATGACATATAAAGGATCGGAACCCGCATTTACGGAACCTACACCACGAACACGGATTTTAGTACCATCATAAGGCGCACCGGAAGTCTGGGAAACTTGAACCCCTGCTACCTTTCCCACCAAAGCTTGCGATAATTTAGGCGAAGTCAAGTTTAACTCATCAGCTTTCACACTGGAAATCGCTCCAGTCAAATCAGACTTACGGATCTTTTGGTAACCAATGGAAATCGTAATCTCTTCCAGTGCATTCTCTGCACTTTTCATCTCAAATAAGTTGCCTGAGGTTTTGCTGATCGTTTGAACCAAGCTTTCAAAACCAACATAGGTTACTCGAATTTGGTCTCCCTCTTTACCCTCAATTGAAAAATTACCGTACTCATCAGATTGAACCACCTTTTGATTGGTAAGATTAGAAATTGATGCCCCAGCTACGGGGTTGCCATCCTGGTCTACTACACGACCACTGATCTGGTTTTGCTTTACTACCTCGGTTTGGTTGGAGATCGGTTTTAGGCCTGCCTCTGCAAAAGTTGGAGTAATAGCAACGGCGCACAAAAGCCAAAAAAGCTTTGTAAATTTTGGTTGCATAAGAATATTAATAATTGTAAATATTGTTGCGCAATGTTAAACCTCTTATGTTAATCGAACTTTAAGCCATGATTAATAAAAGAACAAGTTTGCTAGGAAACTAATGGGGGAATTGGGGGGGGGGATTTGAACCAGGATTCATGGGATAAGAGGATGGACCAAGATCTATTCCGATAGTCAAGCGGAACGAGACTCGGCACAGGATTGCTGAATTGGCACCGCCACTGCTCACCCTTGTCATTAAGTTTAGGTTTATTATGCTGAGGTTTTCTCCTTAATCAATTCATTTTTTTATACCGGAGTCAAAATCTTATAGGTATTTCTCAAAACAAACTTCAATTCTTCCGAAGGAAGTCCTTTAGCCTCTGGCTCATTTCCTTGGCGGAAAAATGGATAGAATGCCGTTGACCTGTGCGATGGGATTGGCCTTGGAATGCTTTCAATAGATCATCCCATTAAAAGGGATGATCTATTGAAAGCATTCCCGACAACAAGGCATTCTATCCATGTGTGGGAGCCCGTGCGAAAAGCCACCTTAAATGGGCCGAAGCGTTACGGATTCGAATTATTTTTGGTATCCGTGAGCTCCTTCGTCGGTTTTGGTTACTTTTGGGCTCCAAAAGTAACGAAGAATCTGTTTTTTCATTGTTAACTTAATGACATTCCGTTCAGCCTAAAAAAAAGACATTAAACCTTTCCAGGACTAATGTCTTATGTCTTGTGTCTTATGTCTAAATCTAATACCTACTCTGCTAAAAGGCTTTCCAAAGCAGCTTCTACTTTTTCAAAACCGAAATCTGCTTTCACTTCTTTAAACATCCTTTCGATCTGGTCATTGCAAAGGTTGCCGATACTGCCTTCGTGGGTATGGTTGACTTCTTTGGCTGGTTGGAATTTACCTTCTTCGATATCCAGACCGATTTTGCGGTAGGCTTCGCGGAATGGCAC
Source organism: Sphingobacterium sp. BS-2 (assembly GCF_046161205.1). Classification (NCBI taxonomy): domain Bacteria; kingdom Pseudomonadati; phylum Bacteroidota; class Sphingobacteriia; order Sphingobacteriales; family Sphingobacteriaceae; genus Sphingobacterium; species Sphingobacterium sp. BS-2. Next base: position 701,026 of record NZ_JBIXGO010000019.1, on the reverse strand, counting down.
TCCGTTCAACACTTCATTATTTACCACCTCCACAGAGAATAAATAATCGTATTTCGGATCATCCAGGATATTATTTTTGATGGTAATATTCTCCAACATATATTTTGCTATTGCCAAGCAATCATTCAGGGATTGGAATGCTGGGAATAGGTTTTCTTTCAATAACTGCAGGTCACGATGGTAGCCTACTGGAAGATTGGTGGTCATCATCGCAATTTCATTGGGCAGAGCTTGGATCTTATTGCAACGCGAACGGATCAATTCAAACACATCGGGGTTCTTTTTATGTGGCATAATGGAAGAACCTGTTGTCAGGTGTGCCGGAAAGGAGATAAACCCAAAATTCTGGTTGATGAAAAGGGTAACATCCATGGCAAATTTCGCCAAAGTTGCCGCTATCGAGCTCATGGCTTGTGCAAGGATCCTTTCGGTCTTCCCCCTACCCATCTGTGCATAAACCACATTATAGTTAAGGTCTTCAAATCCCAACAAGTTGGTGGTCATTGTTCTGTTCAATGGAAAAGACGACCCATAGCCCGCAGCTGAACCCAGAGGATTCTTGTTGCAGACATTCCATGCCGCTTTCAACAGTTGCAGATCATCCACCAGACTTTCTGCATAGGCACCAAACCATAAACCAAAGGATGAAGGCATTGCAATCTGAAGGTGCGTATAACCGGGCATCAGAACAGCTTTGTACTGATTGCTCAGGCTGATCAATTGATTGAACAGCTCTTCGGTATTCTTAAAGATGCTCTCGATTTCGGACCTGAAATACAATTTAAGGTCAACTAGAACCTGATCATTCCTGGAGCGTCCCGAATGGATCTTTTTACCGGCTTCACCGATTCTTTCGGTCAGCATCATCTCCACTTGGGAGTGCACATCTTCAACGCTATCCTCGATCTTGAAATTTCCGGCCAATATTTCTTTGTAGATATTCTTGAGCTCTTTTTGCACCTCGACTAAATCTTGTTCGGTCATTAAGCCTATGCTGTTGAGCATTTTGGTATGGGCCAACGAACCAAGTACATCGGCGGCTGCCAAGTTCATGTCCATTTCACGGTCTTGTCCTACGGTAAAGGTTTCCACAAAGGAATCTACATCAATATTTTTTTGCCAAATCTTCATGTTCAAAATCTTGTCGAACAAAAGTACCAATATCTAAGGAAAATGCAAGGCAACAGGACCTTTGCATTTTTAGTATTTCCAACAATAATTACAATTACTTATTCATTTCAGCCATTTTATTTTTCCGACTTTCAATAATTTTTAAAAAACCTTATGAATTTTCTGTTCTTTTTTGGTTAATTTTTGGAGAACTCCGCTAGAATTTCCCGCAAAAGTAAAATGTTAATTATTGTTAAAGCTTTTCCGTTTTAGCATAGTGTTAAACAAGCATTTACAGATTTTAAACCGGAAAATTTTCAACTCTATTTTATTAAGAAACGATGAATAAATCATGAAGAAATAGGACAAAAAATCCCTTTTGACAATTAAGTAATCACTTACTTTTTTTTAAAAAACATCTTGTGTCATCGTAATTAAAGCTCTATGTTTGTGATGTAAAGGGGAATGAATGATATTAATAAGTGAGCTTCCACTCACGGTTAATAGCCAACTACAAATTACTAAACATGATAGACCGGAAAGTCTTAAAACTACGAAAAGAATTATTCTATCCAATTATAAACTAATTTTGATTAAAGACTTGTCACCATGCCCACGACAAGTCTTTTTTTTGTGCTTTTTTTTCGCATTAGCAATGATAATTTTCAATGTCAATATTCGTGACAAGTCTTACTCTCATTCGAGACATATTCGGGAAATCAGCAAAAAATAATCGGCTCGAATTGCGAAAATTCGGAATGAGTCTCGAATAAGGTCAATATTGTATCCCAAATGTGTTTTCTATTTTTTTATTAGGCCAAGGCAAACTGGATTTTTAGGGGATTCCTAGATTGTGCTTGTGGGATTTAAACATTGGACCGGTTTATTAAGAAAGGTGATGTAAGCCTGTTGGCAATGAAAAATATTGTTATTGAACTATGGAGACCAAATCTAGTAGATTACATTATTTTAAAACAAAAAATATGCATCTGCTGTCTGTGTCACTCTGGAACGAAGAGTCTCAGAACAATACAAATAATGTTTGTATTGGCGTACAGGTCCTGCATCTTCGGTGCAGCATGACAGGATCAGTGTGGGAGAAACGTACAGATTCTTCACTCATCGTTCAGAATTGAAAGTTTCCAGAGAGGGATTCAGAGCGCAGCGAAGAATCTATTTTTTTTTATTTTTTTTATTTTTTTGCGGAGTCTGTCATCGTAAGCACCGCGAACGAACTGTTTTTTTCTCTAAACAGGTTTATTGAAAAATATTTCACCCACGCTGTGGGTTCTCCATGGGGAATCCCTTGGATCTACAAATATTTCACTCCTTCCAGGGGTTCCCAATTTTACAAACATCAATCCTTCCGCAGGAAGTCCTTTAGCCCCCGGCTCATTTCCAGTGGCGGAAAAATGGGTAGAATGCCGATGACCCGTGCGATGGGATTGGCCTTGGAATGCTTTCAATAGATCATCCCATTAAAAGGGATGATCTATTGAAAGATATTCCCGACAACAAGGCATTCTATCCATGTGCGGATGATTGTGCGAAAAGCCACCTTAAATGGGCCGAAGGTTTTTGGTTACTTTTGGGCTCCAAAAGTAACGAAGGGAATTGGTATCCCTGAGCTCCTTCGTCGATTTTGGTTACTTTTGGGCTCCAAAAGTAACGAAGAGAATTTGCTTATCAACCAAGCAAAGCTTCCACCCTGCAATATATTAGTTCATAGAAAAGCCCTATATTTGTAATAGGAAATGCAATGCAGCTTTCCTCAATCAAATCACAAGATGGGAACAGAAAGTAAAAGACAACAACGATTTGCTGGAGTAATACAACAAGACCTTGCAGAAATGTTTCAACGTGAGGGCAACTCTTGGGCTCCCGGTGCTTTTATTACCGTTACCAGGGTACGCGTCACTCCTGACTTAGCCATTGCTAGGGTTTATTTGAGCTTCTTGAACACCAAAACTGCCAAAGCAGACATGGACAGCATCAAATCTAAAACCAACGAAATCCGCTATAAACTAGGGGCACGTATTAAGAATCAAGCCCGCATCGTTCCGCAGTTGGAATTCTTCTTAGATGATACCAACGAATATGTTGAGCATATGGACAAGATCTTTGATGAGATCAGCAAGGAACCAAGACAGCCTGAATAGGCCAAACAGCATAGCATGCCATACGTATTGGATGAAAACAGATTGGTTTTCCCCCACCCTTCACTAGCCGACGAAGACGGCCTTTTGGCAATTGGCGGCGACCTGTGTACAGATAGGTTGATGCTGGCCTATGAAAACGGCATCTTCCCATGGTACAATGAGGACAGCCCAATCTTATGGTATGCGCCATTAGAAAGATTTGTTTTACGGCCTTCGGAACTGAAGGTTTCCAAAAGCTTGAAACAGGTCTTAAAGTCAAACAAATTTCAGGTCAGCTTTGACAGGGATTTTAAAGCTGTCATTGAGGGCTGTGCCAATATCCCTAGAAAGGACCAAGATGGAACCTGGATCATTTCAGATATGCAGGAAGCCTATCTACAGTTGCATGAGGAAGGATATGCGCATAGCATAGAAGTTTGGCAAGAGGATGATTTAGTGGGTGGACTTTATGGTATAAAGATAGGCAATGTTTTCTGTGGCGAGAGTATGTTCTCCATGGTCTCCAACGCTTCAAAGGTTGCGCTATACCACTTAGCCAAAAATTTTGGACTTGAATTAATCGATTGTCAGATCCCCTCCGATCATTTGCGTAAAATGGGGGCAGAAATGATCAGTCAGCAAGAATATTTATCCATTCTAAACGAACAAGAAATTTTGCCTTATGACTTTGAAGGAACACTTTAACCTTCCAAATGATGTTATTTACTTAAACACTCCTGGCAATGGTTTGTTGCCGAAGGTTACCTTGGATTGGAGAAAGACCTGGGAACAGGAATTCTTTGATATCAACTCCAATCTAAGGGATGAACAACCGGAATTTATCAATGGAGTACGGGAAACCGTCGCTGATTTTTTCGCGACGAAAACCGAAAACACTTTCTTGACACCGAATTTCTCATTTGGTTTCTCCAGCCTGGTAGACTTGCTACCAAAGGACCTGACCTATTTGGTACTGGAGGATGAATATCCATCCCTTCAATATCCCATAGTCAACAGAAAGCTAAATTATACTTCAGTTGCTGTATCGGCACAAGTTGAAGAAGACCTGCAGAAAGCAATAGAAAAAAACAAGCCTGATGTTCTGATCTTGAGCATAGTGCAATATATATCAGGTCTGATGATCGACTTGGATTTTATCAAGCGCATAAAAGCCGCCCATCCAAACCTTTGGATCATTGCTGATGGCACCCAATTTTTAGGGACATGTCCCTTTAATTTTCCAGAGTCAGGCATTGATGCCTTAGGGGCTTCAGGTTATAAATGGCTTTTATCTGGTTTTGGAAATGGTTTTTTGCTGATCAGCGACAGCTTCAAACTGATGCTGGAAGACTTGAAAGCTGAGGTTCCATTGCCGAAAGTAGCCATGTGGAAGCACAAGAGCATCTTGGACACCTTTTTTGAGCCGGGCCATCAGGATACCTTAAGCCAAGGCACCTTGCAAAGCAGTCTAAAGTTCTTGAAAGCACAAGGGCTGGAAAATATCCAGCAGCATATCAAAGAATTAACGGATGAAGCGTATCGACTGCTATTGGAAAGGGATCTGATCCTGCCATACATCGCAGAGCGTAAAGTGCGTTCTTCGTTGATCAATGTCCAGATCCCACAAGAACTTTATCCGAACCTGATGAACATGGGCGTGAAATGTTTTCCCCGTGGAACAGGGATTAGGATAGGAATACACCTTTACAATGATTTAAGGGATATTCATAATTTTGTTAATATTATTGAGAGTTTACGATGAAATTTAAAATAGGAGATTTAGTAAGGTTTGTAGATGAACCCATTGAGGGACATATCACTGCATTTTTGAGTAATGGCCTAGTTGGGGTTACCGATGACACAGGATTCGAGATTCCAGTGATGGAAGACAAGATCACGCTGGTGCATGGCAACATGCGCATGGAAGAGGACGAGGAACCAACGAATGTGGTGCAAACAGGCAAGTTTCTAGAAAAGGGCATTTTCTTGGCCCTGACCGGTGAACAGAAAGAAGGATTGGTGAAGTTCTTTATCGTTAATGAAACTTCCTTTGAATTGTTGGTTACTGTATCTGACTCATCCGGAAACAAACGCACAGGGATCTTTGCCAATATCGTCCCTGCTCGGGAATACAATCAGATCTATACCGGAAATATTTCTGCCATCAACAAATGGCCAAATTTGGAGTTCCAGATCTTGCGGACCTCAAGAAGGCAACACAATGCCTTCCCTCCGATCGAAAAAACCATTAAGGTGAAGCCTCTAGACCTAATCAATTCCAAAGAAAACCTGGAGGTCTTACCAGACAAAGCCTGGGTTTATGAATTGGACAAAGTGGAAGAAAATATTGGTCTAGATAAATTGAAGCAACATTTTATTTCGCATAGACCGGGGTAGAGATAAGACTGGAGACCCCAGAGCATTAAAGGATTAATTCTTAACCCTAGGTCGTTGAAGGGATGAATTGCGTTTTGAACCAGGATGCCCTTCGACGCCGCTCAGGGTACGGGATGGGAGGATAGACCAAGATCAAAAATAAACATTTTATTTTTCCATGTTCCTGCTGTCATCTGACGAAGGAAGAATTTGAGCTAAATTTATTGGAATGTGATGACCGGCAAGTGGAAGGCAAATTTTTGTTAATTTTAGAGATACAACCCCTTTAGGGGTTCCATTATTTTAGCAGACATGGCACGTTAGCCTGGAAGACGCGCAAAAACGATGTTCGATTAATCGAACATCGTTTTTGCATTATCCCTTTATTGTTTACCATCCATGCTAAAATAATTCATCCCCGCTGGGGATGTATGGCGGATAAAAAATATTCTTCTGGAGAGGAAATATAGGTCTAAATACCTAGAAACACAGATTTAGCAAACGTGCATTAGTACGAAGGAAGAATCTCGGAAAAATGCAGGTTTAATGGTAAAAAGGATAAGGATTATTTCAACGTACAGTTCCTTTACCTTCGGTAAAGGATGACAACTTCTAGAGTAAGAGAACCGTACAGATTCTTCACTATTCGTTCAGAATTGGAATGTACTAAGAGGGATTCAGAGAAAAGCGAAGAATCTATTTCTATTTTTTTAAGAGGATTTTGTCATCGTGAGCACAGCGAACGAACTATTTTTTTAAAGGTCTTTCAGAAAAATATTTCACCCACTCTGTGGGTTATCCGTTTGAAGATTCGATTATCTACAAATATTTCACCCCCGCTAGGGGTTCTATCCCTTTTCACCCAGAATCTATTATCCGTTCAAGATCTATTATAAATCTTACCAAATAAACAACATTCAGTTAGGCGCAAGAAAATTCTTATGTCTGTTGTCTTATGTCTAGTGTCTTATGTTTATTGCTTCCTACGGAAAAAAGAATCAACAATGCACCTAACAACAATAATCCCCAACCCCATTTGATATTTAGGGTTTTAGAAAGCAGGCCATCGATTAATTTGAAACCGAGGTAATTGTTGATTTGGAAGAACACCAATATAAAGGACAGGATAATCCAGCCGATCAGCACCCAGGCGGAGATTCGGAATGCGCTTAATTTACGCATAAAGAAAAGCAGGACACTGAGGCCAAGCAAACCGTTCGTGATCATGAACAAGGCGGTATCAACTTGGTAAAGGTTCCAGTTTGCCTGAAGGGGAACTTTGAGGAATGGGCAGAAAATTGCAGAAAAAAACACCACAAAAAATCCTATTAATGCCAAAGGTTTGTTTAAACTTCTCATGATTCAAAATATAGTCCAAAGATGAGCATTTGATGGGATTTAGGAAAGTAAATTTTGGGATTTAAACGGATTAAAGGCGGAAAAAACCAATAATTTATCGATAATCGTTAAGTCTAAACTGTAATTTATGTCATTTATTATCAACGCAAGATATGATTGTTATCACAATATTAGCGCTTTAACAAACCTATAACACTGTGCTTCAATCCATTAACATATTTTTAACACTATTTATAATCGTTCTAAATTCACTGTATTGACACATTCTTGACAATAGCAACGTGGTTTTAATCTACATTTGCAGTACAAAATTATTGGAGAAATAATTAGGCTTTGAAGAATTTAAAAGTTATAGCGTTTACCCATAAACATGTCGATCTAAAAGATTTGGGGAATCTGGTGATATGCAATGAAGAATTGGATAGTCGCCTTATTAACCTAAAAAACAATTTAGATATTCCTGAGATATTCTACATCGGTACTTGTAACCGGGTGGAATTTGTGTTCTATGGTGCGCATGAGTTAAACGATGATTTTGTAGTGCAGTTTTTAGACAGCATGAATTTCTGTGTTCCAGCGGAGCGTATGCAATGTTATTTGGGACAGGTAAACAGATATTCAGGTCTTGATGCCTTGAACCATCTATTCCGCACTTCATGTTCGATGGAGAGCTTGGTCGTTGGGGAGAAAGAAATCTTAGCACAGATCCGTCGTGCATACGACCGTTGTAAAGCGGCAGGATTTACGGGGGATTTCTTGAGGCTGATGATGGACCGTCTTGTTAAAACGGCAAAAGAAGTATACACCTACACCAATATTTCACGCAACCCTATTTCGGTAGTATCTCTAGCTTACCGTAAGCTTCGTGAAGTAAAATTAAAGGATAACCCTAGGATCTTGGTGATTGGATCTGGGGAGACCAACCAAAATTTAGCAAAATACCTTAAAAAACATAAGTACAGCAATTTCACTATCTTCAACAGAACAGTTGCCAATGCGCAGGCATTAGCGGAAGAGTTACAGGCACCTGTTTATCCTTTGAGCGAATTGAAAAATTACAAAAAGGGATTTGATATGATGATAACTTGTACCGGTGCACCTGAAGCCATTATCCATGAAGATCTATACGAATCTCTATTGAATGGTGAAGAGGATAAAAAGGTAATTGTTGACTTAGCTATTCCAAATGATATTGATGCAGCTGTGATTGCAAAACACCAAATCCACTACATCGAAGTGAGCAGTTTGCAGCAGATTGCGGAGAAGAACATTCAAGAGCGTTATGCGGAATTGGATAATGCGGAAAAGATCATTGAGCAAAACATCAAAGAATTCTTACCGATTTTGAAACAACGTCGTGTTGAGGTTGCCATGAAAGAAGTTCCTGAGAAAATCAAGGAAATCAAAGCAATGGCGCTGTCGGAAGTCTTTGCCAATGAAGTTGAGCAATTGGACCCACAAGCACGCGAAGTGTTGAACAAGGTCATCAACTATATGGAAAAGAAATATATCAAAGTTCCGATGGTGATGGCGAAAGAGATCTTGGTTAAATCTGCCGAATCAGAAAGTAATTAATAATAAATTTTCTTAAAATTATCTGATTCTGACATTAAATCATCAGAATTAAGAGGCTATTTCCTTAAATTTGCCTCCGGATTATTCATTTGTAAATCTTTGAACGTGAACAGAAAACTAATTATCGGTACCCGAGGAAGTGAATTGGCACTATGGCAAGCAAACTTTGTAAAGGACCGATTAGCCGAGATATCAATAGAAGCTGAATTAAAAATCATCAAAACCCAAGGGGATATTGTTCAGCATTTAAGACTAGACAAACTTGAAGGAAAAGGATTCTTCACGAAAGAATTGGAAGAAGAATTATTGTCTGGGCAAATTGATCTTGCCGTTCACTCCCACAAAGATTTACCGACGGTCAATCCTCCGGGATTGATCATTGCAGCGGTTTCAGAGCGTGAAGACCCTTCGGAATTATTGATCGTCCACAAAGATTGTGTGGATATCACCAAGCGTCTTTCCTTGAAGCACAATGCCACTGTTGGAACTTCTTCTAACAGAAGAAAAGCTCAACTCCTTTCCTTGCGTCCTGACCTGGAGTTTGAAGACCTTCGTGGAAATCTTCAGACCCGTGTTCAGAAACTTCGTGATGAAAAATATGATGCTATCGTATTGGCCAAAGCTGGAATTTCCAGGATCAATATGGAGCTTTCCGACTTCCATTTGGAGGAGATCGCACCAGTAGAGGTTGTCCCTGCACCTGCACAAGGGGTATTGGCGATACAGATCCGCGAAAGTGACCAAGAATTGTTCGACATCTTACAACAGATCAACGATAAAGAAGTGGCTGAAGCCATTTCAGTAGAGCGTAAAGTATTGAACCTGTTTGATGCAGGCTGTCATGCTCCTCTTGGTAGCTATTGCCGTAAAAAAGATGGTGTATTCCAATCTTGGACCTCCATTGCTGATACCAACGAGGATTTTCCTGACCGTGTATTCTTGGAGTCTGACAGCACAGAAGGAATGGCAGAGAAGATTTTTTCCAAATATCAAAAGGATAGAAAACTACCTTCTTCGGTGTTTATTACCAGAGATCTTGCTGAAAACTCGTATTTAGCTCGCTTCTTAAAGAAACATGATATCGCGGTTGATGCAAGATCATTGATCCGCATTTTCCCGACTATCAATAAATTGGACTCCTTTATCCTAAAGAGAGCGGATTGGATTTTCTTCAATTCAAAAAATGCCATTGAGCATTTCTTCAAATTAGACCCATGGATCTTGAAAAAAACAAAGATTGGTGTTCTAGGAAGAGGATCTGAAGATACTTTGCGTAAATTCAACCGTATTGCAGATTTTTCAGGTGATAACCTAGGAATTGATACGGAAGGCATCGCACAGGAGTTTGCTAAATTGGTGGATGGTCAAACGGTATTGATCCCACGTGCAGAAGGTTCTTTGCAAACCATCCAAAAAGCGTTGACCGAAAACACTAAGATCATCGATATGCCGATCTATGAAACGGTAATCGAGGAGGAAGTGGACAAGAGCAATGCGCAGGTATTGATCTTCACCAGCCCGAGCAATGTGGAAGCTTATTTCCGCGAGAACTTAGCTGACCCTGATCAGAAGATTATCTGTATCGGTTATTCTACAGCTAAGGCTATTGAGGCATTAGGTTTGAAATATACGCTACCATACACGCCAGACGAAATCGGATTGGCGGAAGCTGTATTCGGATTAGATTATTAGAAAAAATATAGCGAAGGGGGAATTATCCCCCTTTGCTCTTACATAAAAAAACAAAAACATGTTACACCGTCCTAGAAGAAACAGAAAATCAGCAGTGATCCGCGATATGGTTCAAGAGAACCATTTGTTTGCTGCAAACTTGATTTTCCCATTGTTTATTGTAGATGGAGACAACCAAAAAGTTGAAGTATCCTCCATGCCTGGTATCTACCGTTACTCGATCGATAATTTATTGCGCGAGGTAGAAAGCTGTATGAATTTGGGCTTGAAGGCCTTTGATTTATTCCCAGCTGTGGAAGAGTCCCTAAAAGACAAATACGCAACAGAAAGCTATAGAAAAGGAACCCTGTACTTAAAAGCTATTGAGGCGGTTAAGAAAAACTTCCCTGAGGCTTGCGTTGTTACAGACGTAGCTATGGACCCTTATAGTTCTGATGGGCATGATGGGATCGTTGAAAATGGCGAAATCCTGAATGATGAAACCTTAGAGGTATTGGGTAAAATGGCATTGGCACATGCGGAATCAGGTGCTGATATCATCGCTCCATCGGATATGATGGATGGCAGAATTGGTTACCTACGTAATATATTGGACGAAAATGGATTCAGCAATGTTTCCTTGATGTCCTATACAGCGAAGTATGCATCGGCATACTATGGTCCATTCCGTGATGCATTAGGTTCAGCTCCTAAAAAAGGTGATAAAAAAACCTACCAGATGAACCCTGCAAACAGCAAAGAGGCTTTGATCGAAGCACAGTTGGATACCCAAGAGGGTGCTGATTTCTTGATGGTAAAGCCAGGATTGCCTTATTTGGACGTCATCAAGTTATTGAGCGATAATTTCGATCTACCTATTGCGGCATACAATGTGTCTGGGGAATATGCGATGTTGAAAGCAGCAATCGCAAACGGATGGTTGAGCGAGCAGGTGATCTTGGAAACCCTAATGAGTTTCAAGAGAGCTGGAGCGACATCGATCTTGACCTACCATGCAAAAGAAGTTATTGAAAAAGGCTGGGTAAAATAGACCATAAATCAATTATTTGGCTATTTTTGTAAGCCTATAAAGCGACCATTAAAATATTTTTTCTACAAAATGGAACATACACGAATTAAAGAATTATTAAAATCAGAGGATTTCGGAAGAGAAGTTATTGTTAAAGGATGGGTTCGTACCTTCCGTAACAATCAATTTATAGCTATCAATGACGGGTCTTCAATCAATAATATTCAAGCGGTCATTGATTTTGAAAACACTTCGGATGCAATCTTAAAAAGGATTACTACGGGTGCGGCTGTGCGTGTAAAAGGAAATTTGGTAGAATCGTTGGGTAAAGGACAGAAAGTAGAGATCAAAGCAACGGATGTATCGATCATCGGTGACTCGGATCCTGAAAAATTCCCTTTGCAACCTAAGAAGCATAGTTTGGAATTCCTTCGTGAGATTGCACATTTGCGATTCCGTACTGGTACTTTCAACGCGATCTTCAAAGTTCGTAATGCCTTGGCATTTGCTGTGAACAAGTTCTTCCAAGAACGCGATTTCGTATATATGCATACACCGATCATTACTGGATCAGATGCTGAAGGTGCTGGAGAAATGTTCCGTGTGACGACTTTGGACCTGGACAATATTCCACGTACTGAAAATGGTGAGGTAGATTTTAAAGAAGATTTCTTTGGTAAATCCACTAACCTAACGGTTTCCGGTCAGTTGGAAGGTGAGTTGGCAGCATTGGCATTTGGAAATATCTATACCTTCGGCCCTACCTTTAGAGCTGAAAATTCCAATACGACTCGTCACTTAGCTGAATTCTGGATGATCGAGCCTGAGATGGCATTCTATGAATTGGAAGACAATATGGATCTTGCTGAAGATCTATTGAAATATGTTATCCGTTATGCTTTGGAGCAATGTCCGGAAGAAATTGAATTCTTGAACAACCGTTTATTGGAAGAGGAGAAATCTAAACCACAGAACGAGCGTTCTGAATTGAACTTGATTGAGAAATTAAACTTCGTCATCAACAATGATTTTGAACGCGTGACTTACACGGAAGCGATCGATATCTTATTGAGAAGCAAGCCTAACCAGAAGAAACAATTCAAATACCTGATTGAAAGTTGGGGTGCCGACCTGCAGTCAGAGCATGAACGTTTCTTGGTTGAGAAGCATTTCAAAAAGCCTGTTATCCTGACTGATTACCCAAGGGAGATCAAATCTTTCTACATGAAACAGAATCCTATAGATGCTAACGGTAGACAAACTGTTCGCGCTATGGACATCCTGTTCCCGGGAATCGGTGAAATGGTTGGCGGTTCACAACGTGAAGAAAACTTGGAAAAACTGATCACCAGAATGGGTGAAGTTGGAATTCCTACGGAAGAGATGGAGTGGTTCTTGGATACGCGCCGTTTTGGTTCGGTTCCGCACTCTGGATTTGGAGTTGGATTTGAAAGGTTGGTATTATTTACCACTGGAATGACCAATATCCGTGATGTAATTCCTTTCCCAAGGACACCGAATAACGCAGAGTTTTAAAAACTAAATAATATTAAAAACCGTCAAAACAAACATTATTTTGACGGTTTTTGTTTATTCAGTAATATTGAAACAATTTAATAAACTAATCCATGTTACTAAAAATCTACAATGACAATCCGAATCCAAAGGCTATTGAAGAGGCTGTGGAGATATTAAGAAAGGGAGGCGTGATTATCTATCCAACAGATACGGTATATGGTATTGGTTGCGACATTACAAACCAGAAGGCCATAGAGCGCGTCTGTTCCATCCGCGGACTGAAACCGGACAAGGCTAACCTTTCCTTTATTTGCTACGACCTGACGGATATTTCACAATATACCAAACCCTTTGACACCACCGTGTTCAGGGTATTGAAAAAAGCATTGCCTGGTCCGTTTACTTTTATCTTCAATGCGAGTTCGCAAGTCCCAAAACTATTGAGCTCGAAGAAGAAAACGGTAGGTATCCGTGTTCCTGATAACAACATCGTGCGTGATATTGTCAAGGAATTAGGCAACCCTATCGTCACGACTTCCATCCATGACGATGATGAAATCATCGAATATTCTACTGATCCGGAATTGATCTATGAGAAATTTGAGGAAAAAGTAGATTTAGTGATCGACGGTGGATATGGCGACAATGTCCCTTCGACCGTAGTTGATGTGACCTCTGGTGACTTTGAAATCATCCGTGAAGGAAAAGGCGATCTAGAGCAATACCTATAGTCTAGATTCTACCCTCTCTTTGATTGCTGCATTGAACAGCTGAAAACCTTTCTTAGTATTGCCATGGATCATTTTCTTGAAGAATGGCACCAATATGCCCATGAATATTTCCCCTTGGATAAGCTGGGTTTGATTGTTTGAAATCCTATTCAGGATAAAATAATGCTCGCCATCAAATATTCCATTGATCAGCAACTTTCCTTTCCAACGCAGTTCTTGGTTGGCATCTATCTTTAAGAAGACCGGATTCATCTTCATGCTGGTGCCTCCAGGTTGGGTAAGCAAGACTTGGGTCTTCTTTCCTACTTGCGGGGTTCCATAAAATTCAGCGATACTTGGACTCCATTCTGGATAAGCTTGGAAGTCGGATAATACGGCCCATACAGCTTCTGCAGGTGCATTTATAATAATCTGTGATTCAATCTGTTCTTTCATACCTCAAAGTTAGGCTAGTGACAGAAAGATGCACTTGACATTTATCAAGAAGATAATTTATTGCGGATCCGGCTTAGGGTTTCTGGACTCATGCCCAATACCGAAGCAATGTATTGTAAGGGAACCTGATTGAAGAGCTGCTTATTCTGTTCAAAATACTTCTGATAGCGTTCTTCGGCAGATAGAGCTATGAAATCGAATACCCGATGTTCGATTTGCATGAAACATTTAGCAATGAATCGCTTTTCGATTACATTCCAATTGGGGATGGACTGTTGGATATCGAGGTAATCGGATTTATGAAGGGTCCATAACTTTGTTGGAGTCAATGCCTCAATGGACCAGTTGGATGGATTATCAAAAAAGAAAGAAGCTAAATCGGTGATGAAATACCCCTCTCCTCCTATCCATTGGGTTACTTCCTTGCTATCTGTCCATTTGAAAACCCGACATATTCCCTCTTCGATAAAACTCAGCTTTTTACAGGCTTTACCAGCTTCCAGAAACAATTCATTCTTGGAGAGCTCTTCTGGGACGAACCTGGAGATAATTAAATCTGCTTGCTCATCAGAGAGTTCGAACATCTGTAATAACTGTTGCTTGAATTTCATTTTCCTTATGCTTTAAGTTGAGTTTGACGTCTCCTTTCATAAATATAAGCAATATTAAAAATGACTACAGCAATAAAGATCATCCCAAAGGCAATGATTTGAGCAGTATTGATGGATTCCTTGTAATATAACACCGCAAGAAAGAAGCTGATAATGGGATTGAGGTACAATAAAATACCCACTACAGATGAGTCTAGCCCTTTGAGGGCATAGATGTTCAAAAATAGTGGAATAATGGTGTATCCAATGGCTATAATAAGGATGTAGGTATAAAACTCATCCGTCTTTGGAGCGGAATTGTCTACAACAGCGAGGATGGGCAATAGCAAAATGGTGCTCACCAAGATATGGATGGTGAGGGTAAAGAATTTATCGAGTTTGAATTTATTCTTTTGAAGGACGAGATAGCCAGCATAGGAAAGCGCGATAATAAAGCTATAGAAAAGGTCGATAAAATGCCCATAGGCTAATAAGATGCAACTCAGGATACTCAGACCAACGGCAAACCACTGCCCTTTGTTGAGTCGTTCTTTTAGGAAGATACTTGCCAATACGGTGGTCAGGATGGGGCAAATCAGGTAAGCTAGCGAGGTCGCATTGACACTGACTGCATTCATCACATAAATGAATAGGAACCAGTTCATCCCCAATAGGACTGCGCTTGCCAAAACATTGACAAGGAGTTGTTTTCTTTCTGTGGAACTGCTGGTTTTTAAGTATTGAATGCTAGCTAATGTCTGTTTTCTACGAAATATAAAACAGGCCAATAGGATGCAGACTGAGGCAAATAAAACGCGGTGTATTAATATATCGAGGGCTCCATAGTCACTGAGAGGCTTCAAGACCAAGGCAAAGGTTCCCCAGATAATAAAGCCTGTCAATGCTGACAGGTAATATTTCATATTATAGATAAAGAATAAAAAGCCTTAAAGAATAACAAACTCTTCGATGACCACCTTACCAACGTATTCATTGACACGTCCGATAATCTGTCTGCGCATCATGGCCAGTTCATTCTTGATGACCGCTGATTCTACGCGTACAAACAATTTCTTATCTCTAATATAGATTTGTTGGGTTCGGTTGGCAATTGCACTTCCAATAAGCTCAGGCCAGGCGGTAACAATTGAGGTTTCATCGAATTTACGTCTGAGACGATATACATCCAATAATTTCTCCACTGCTTGTTTGATGGTTACATCATCACTTCTCCTAAATGCATCATCATTATACTTCGCCATTGATCTGACCTCCTTGTATGTCAAAGATACGAATTGGCTTTCCTATTTCTTGAAATATTTTCCTAATTCTAGCTGAGTCGGTATCGGTCAGGAAGATCTGTCCAAATTCATCTTCAGACACCAATTGCATTAGTTTTTTAGTCCTTTGATCATCTAGCTTATCGAAGATATCGTCCAATAACAAAAGCGGCTTATATTGCTTCCTGTTCTTTAGAAAAGCATATTGAGCTAACTTAAGAGCGATCAAGAAAGATTTCTGCTGTCCTTGGGAGCCAAACTTCTTCAATGGCATCCCTTCATGTATGGTGAATTGCAGATCGTCTTTATGGATACCTACTGTCGTGCGTTCGAGCGCTCTATCCTTTTCAAGCTGTTTATTGAGTAAATCCAGGAAATCCTGTTCTTGGAGTTGGGATTCATAAACTAAGTCCACCTGTTCGACATCATCAGAAAGAAATTGGTAATAACGACGGAACTCCGGCAGGAACTCTTCCATGAACTTCTGTCTTCGGGAAAATATCCTTTCCCCCGCTTCCACAAGCTGAAGATTCAGAACTTCCAATAGCCCTTTGTCAAAGACTCCGGTCTCACGGATGTTCTTCAGGATGATATTCCGGTTCAAGAGAATCCTGTTGTAGGTAATCAGGATATCTAAGTATTGATTATCGGTTTGGGAGATTACATTGTCGACAAATTTCCGGCGCTCCTCACTCCCATCCATGATAATAAAGCTATCATTCGGAGAAATCATGACCAAAGGAAATTGCCCGATATGATCGGCTAAACGGCCGTATTCTTTTTTATTCTTCTTGAATTGCTTCTTCTGATTTCTTTTGATACTACATGAAACAGCATCCAAGACGGTTTCCTTATCAAATTGCCCTTGGACCATAAACCAATCTTCTCCCTTTTTGATATGCTGGGAGTCAATCGGATTAAAGTAGGATTTGCAAAGTGAAAGGTAATGGATGGCATCCAATAGATTGGTCTTACCGGAACCATTCTGCCCTGTAAAGGCATTAGTTTCTGGTAGAAAATCTAATGAAGATTCAGTATAGTTCTTAAAATTTAAAACGGATAGATGTTTTAGCCACATAGCAATGCAAAGATATGCTTTTTCGGTGGGCTATGCTTTATTTTACCTCTTCAAAGTCAATAAACTCACCTGCAGTTTCAGTACCTTTTCTGGAACTGTTTTCTTTTGGAGGAGTATATTCCACACGAACTTTCCCATCTGGGCGTTGCTGTTGCTTAAACTGCGAAAATGGATCGTTATAGTTCTGTTGATTAGGGCCTTGATTAGCATATTGTCCTTGAGCGCCATTCATGATTTTCTCTGCCACCTTCTTCATAAAGAAAGGCATCAGAAGACGCACACCAATTTTAAATAGGTAGTAAAATATAACTGCTGATATAAGGAAATATATAAATGTCATTTTTAAATGCTTTTCATCAAATTTAACAAATAATCGAAATGAAAGTTTAGGAGATTGTCAAGTAAATCTCAGTTAACATTTTTTTACTTTTCAGATTTAGCTTTTAAAACAGCCTGAAGAAGCTGAGCAGGGTGCTGTGAACCAATCACATAGACCAAACCATCATTATCGGTAAGCCATAAAGCCTCCTTCCCACCTGAATAGAACCTGATTTTTCCATTCTTGTGCAGGTTATAAACAGGGTTGTTAAAAAAGAAGGTTGAATATCTATCCTTTTCAATCTTTTTAATTGAATTGAGATCAATCTTAACCAAACTGGTTGTCCAAAGACCGCTTAAAATAATATGTGTTTTGGTAACTGTGGTCCGGTAACTGACCATATAGAGCATGATGATGGAAACGATCAAGATTCCCACACCTACAATAAAGAACAGCTGTTGAGAGACAACGTGTTCCCAATTAATATAATAGGCAACAAAGCAAAACAATGCTAAGATCAATCGCACGCTAATCCAAGTCCAATCCCTTCCTAGATATTGTTTTTCTTGAAATAAGATTTGTTCTTCTTCCATATTTGCTATTTGTATACTAAAGTAAGTACTTTCTTTGTATTTTCTGTCACTTTAAAGCGATTATCTAAGCGCATGCCAACTACCCAAATCAATTGCCCATCGGCATTGACCAAAATAGGGACTTCCTCTTTTTGGAAACGGTTCAGTTTTTTCTGGATGAAATAATCACTCAGCTTCTTAGACCCCTCCATTCCCAATGGTTTAAAGGTATCTCCAAGCTGCCAAGACCTCAGTAACAAGGGGAACTTGATTAGATCCGCATCTACTTGGACTTGGCTTTCCTCACGCACTATTTCCTTTCCCTGGGCTTCGAGGATATAAAAGTCCTTGCTTTTGTAGTTTACTTTTGCTGATAGGTTTTCGATAGTAATTTCAGATGGTCTTTCATCCATCTTCTGTCTGAGAATTAAGTCATCACGGTCCAATAAGAGCTCATGGCTAGCGGATTCAAAGATCTGCCCCATCCCCCTAACCAGAACGGTGATTAGGTCCTCAATTACATTTCTCTGGAAGTGGTAGGGTTTAAATAGTTCAAAAATCAGAAAGTGATCGCTGGCATAGTCTTGCAAGGCCACAACTTTGATCTTTATTTGTTTCCCTTCTTTTTGAAACAGCGAATTTCGGATACCTTCTACCTGATTCTGTATAAAGCGCTGGCTTTCCTCAAAGTGTTTAATATTCTGCTCTAGGATGGATTCAAAGTCGGGCTGGATCTCCTTAAACTTCGGAATGATTTCCAATCTTATTTTATTTCTGGCATATTTAGTCGAGAAGTTAGACTGGTCATCTCTATACGGCACCTTCAGTCTCTGCACCTCCTCCGCTACCTCATTGGCAGAAAGAAACAAGATGGGTCGAACTATTACCCCACGCTTAGCTTGAATCCCTAACAGCCCTTGAATACCGGTTGATCTAGTCAGATTAAACAACATGGTTTCCAAATGATCATTGGCATGTTGGGCAATGGCAATGTGTTGGCAGGCTTGTTCGGTTCGCAGTTCTTCAAACCATTCATATCGCATTTCACGGGCAGCCATTTGGATGGATACTTTATGCTGCGCTGCATAATCTTCCGTTTTAAATCGCTTTACAAACACTGGAAACCCTAATTCCTCAGCATATTCAACAACCAAGGCCTCATCTTTATCAGACTCATCAGCTCGGAGTTGGAAATTACAATGGGCGATGATGCAGTTAATCTCCAAATCATGAAACAATCTAGCCATCAACATGGAATCCTTTCCGCCACTCACGGCCAAGAGAACCTTATCTTCTTGGTCAAGGAGTTCCTTTTCACTGATAAACTGTTTTAATCTTTCTGAAACTGACATAGTCCAAAATTACAGATTATAAATAATCTTGTGTTAGAGGCATTAAAATTTATTGTTTAACAATTTTTTGCTAATTAATTCTATATTTTTGCGCTTGTGAGATACCTATTAGTACTATTAATAAGCATGATATGCCTGTCTACCTATGCACAGGACGAGTTTACACCCGTGAACGCAGGCACGGACAATGCACCTATGCGCTTGGTATCTTCATCCAGCAGTAGATTTATCAATCAGAAAATATTAAGAAGTTACAACGCTGTCTACGAGCATAAGGGTTCAACCTTAGCTGCAGATAGCGGAGACCTTTATAAGGATGACATTGGCAATGAGTTCTTTGAAGCCCATGGTAATATCGTCATTACCCAACCTTCGGGAACTGTAATCCAAGGTACGCATCTTCATTATGATGCTTCTTCTCAACATGCGGTGTTGACTAAAAACGTAAAGATGGTCGATGATCAGAGCACGCTGACCACAAACTATCTGACGTACAACTTAAGGAGCCAACAGGGAACTTATACCGGTGGCGGTAGAATCGTAGGCCAAGGCGACACAATAACTTCCCAAAGGGCTTATTATTTCGAAAACACCAAGGATGCTTATTTCAACAACAAAGTCGTTGTAAGAAATGAAAGCACTATCATATATACGGATTCCATGCAGTACAATACCATGTACAGGGATGCCTTTTTCTTTGGCCCTACTACCATTAATGGCAGAAAAGGGGAGAAACTTTACACGGAAAAAGGAACCTACAATACTGCTTTTGGGGTTGCAAAATTCAACAAGAACAATCTTTATACAGAAGGAAGCCGCTTTTTAAAAGGTGACAGTTTGTTCTATGATCGTAATACAGGCTTAGGTGAGGCTTTCCGAAATGTATTGTTTGTGGATACCTTAGATAAGTTCTATGCCAGTGGCGAATACGGAAAATACCTAGAAAGCGACCAGTCGATCCTGATGACCAATAAGCCTTTGATCAAATACGTGGTCAGGACAGATTCTACGGATAATTCCCAAGATTCAGTACAAGTTGATACTGTCAATCGGGAAAACCTATCCAGAAGAGAATTAAGAAGACTTGAAAAGGCTGAGGAAAAGGAACGCGAGAAATTAGAGGAAGCTGAAAAAGAAAAACAGGCAGAATTAAAGAATGCTGCTATAAAACCAGTTGAAACTGACAGTATAGCTCCTCCACCGGTTCGGCAGAACAGCAAAATAGATACCGCCTATATGACGGCGGACACCCTCTTTTCCAAAGTTATTTTTGTTAGAGACTATAGGCCTTTAGATCTTAAGCTCGATAGAAATGGTGGTCAGTTGGAGGACACAACTGAAGTGGATTATGGCGACATCGATCAAGTTGATCTTTTTGAAACCGGTGATTCTTCCGTAGTAGAAGAAGTAGGGGCCAAAGAATTGACGCAAGTCGGACCTGCTAGAAAAGAAGCCGCCACCCTAAAACCAACGGCAAAAAAAGCAGCAAGCAGGCCCGCGGCGAAACCAAAACCTGTGGATTCAGCAACCATCCAAGCTACGACCAAGGCTGATAGCGTATTGAGAAGGAATGCCGTAATGCCTACCGGACAGGAACAAGATAGTTTGATGCGGAAAGCCCTGCAATCTGCCCAAACTGCCGACACTTTACTGAAAGACTCCACTGAAATATATGCTGATACGGCGAGAACCCGGATCGTAAAAGCCTATTACAATGTGAGGGTATTCAAATCAGACCTACAAGCAGTAGCAGACTCTGTATACTATGGCATGGTGGATTCCATGTTCCGATTTATGGGTTCGCCGATGATCTGGTCTGAAGGGTCACAGATCAACGCAGACACCATCTATATGCAGATCAAGAACAACAAGATGGACAATGCCCTATTGAAGGACAATGCCTTTATGGTGAATGCAGTATTAGACACCCTGAAATTCAATCAACTGAAAGGTAGAAAAATCACAGCCTTCTTTGCCAATAATAATATTGACCGGCTATTCGTTGATGGGAATGCGGAAAACTTGGTCTTTAGCACCAATGACAAAACCAATACGATTACGGAGATGTTCCATGACCGAAGTAGCCGTATTAAGGTCAAGATGGAGGGCAAGAAAGTAATTGATTATGTATCCATCCGGAAAGTTGACCAAAAAGTCTATCCATTTAAATTGGTAACTCAAGAGATTGAAGTCCTACCTGGATTCCTCTGGAAGCCGGAGGACCGACCGAAATCAGTAGAGGATATGTTGAACCGCAAGAGGACCAAAGCGGCACCTATTTCCGATCAAAAGGGCAATCCAGAAGAAAATGGCAGTACTAAGGGACAAAGCACTACCGACCCGGAGGAAAAGGTTGAGGGAACTGAAACTATTGCTCCTGAGTCAAATCCGGACAAGAAACCTTTGCCTCCAACTAAGGAAACAAAACCTGCGGAAAAGCCTCAAAACAAACCGACAGCAGTACCCGATAGCACCTTGAAATCGAAGCCAGATAGCACCTTGAAAGTTATGCCAGATTCTACTTTAAAGTCAAAGCCTGACACTATTAAAACCAAATAATATAATTGAAAGAAGTTGCCAGTAGGCAGCTCTTTTTTTGCACGATTTTCTTTAGACATTTTATGCAGCTCCTGAAATATTAAAAGGCAAATTATCCAAAAACCTTCCCTCTTATCAGCAAACCCGTTGCAATATTTTTAACAATTCCAAAAAGCCAGCCCATTTATCAACCTCATTGTTACAATTGAGACCCTCTTTTATTAAATAATGGAAAATTGAGCTTTATTCTAAATATTTTTTTAGGAAACTATTGCATTAATTACAAAATTAATCTAGTCGATTTAATTTATTTCTTTAATTCATTAAAATTAACCCAAATACATATTTGATGGTAAATTTTAAAACACATCAATTTATATTATTAACATACATTGAGTCCTTTTAATTATTTATTAATAAAAACTGAAACTTTTCTAATTTTTGCTTTATTTTCTTGAATGCACACGTTTGTTTAGTTGGAATAAATAAACATCTTCATCCTGCGGAGAAAATTCTAGAGTTTCTTTGCAAACCAGTAAGTTATGGTCTACTTGGCATCATTTACTAACTAATATTAACTAAACAAACACATGAAACAAAGATTACTTAGCATGCTTGTGCTGTGCGTGCTGCTTATTGGCAGTTCCTATGCACAAAATCGGCAGGTTACCGGTAAGGTAACGTCTGCTTCAGATGGCGCTCCGATCTCTGGAGTGTCCGTTCGAGTTGTAGGGTCATCCGTGGCAACTCAAACCAGCGGGGATGGTACATATTCCATCGCAGTTCCCGACAACAACGGTTCCCTTTCCTTTACTTACATCGGATACCAAACGTTCCAAGTCGCCATTGGAAACAGAGCGGTAATCAATGTAGAATTGGGCTCAGATGACCAAACCTTGGATGAGGTCGTAGTAACTGGTTACTTGGTTCAATCAAGAAAAGACTTTACAGGATCTTCCGCTAAAGTAGGTGGTGAAACCGTAGCCAATAGACCTTTGCAAAGTTTTACACAAGGTCTTACCGGACAGGCTACCGGGGTGAACATCGTTCAGCCTTCAGGGGTATTGAATAACCCTCCAGTGGTACGTGTTCGCGGTTTAAGTTCACTTTCCTTAAACTCCTTCCCATTGGTCGTTGTGGATGGTATTCCCATTTCTACAGGTGATGTTTCTGAAAACTCTTCAGCAAACAACCCTTTAGGAGATATCAACCCAGAGGACATTGAATCCATTGACATCTTGAAAGATGCTGCTTCAACAGCTATTTACGGATCACGTGGTGCATCTGGTGTATTGATCATTACGACCAAAAAAGGTAAAACAGGAGCGGCTAAGGTTGCTTATGATGGTTGGTTTGGTACTTCCAAAGCGGTACGTCTTCCTGAAATCATGAACGCTGCACAATATATTGCCCATAAAAATGGTGCAATCGCAAATGCTAGGGAACTTAACCCTAAACTGCCTGTAGCATCTTTTCCAGTAGGCGGTGGTTTCTTCCCAACTTTAGACGAAAATGGCAATCCAATAGATACTCGCTGGTATGACTATGTATATAGAGATGGATTCTCGCACAACCACAACTTAAGTGTAAATGGTGGTACAGAAAAAACCAAATACTTCTTCTCAGGTAACCTATCTGATCAAGATGGTATTTTATTCAACAACACCTTCAAACGTAAGGGCGTAAGAGCCAACCTTGAACACAGACTTAATGACTGGATCAAATTAGGAACGAACTTAACATTCACCAATAGCGACAATAGATCGCCAAACTCGGGTTCTGTCGAAGGTGCTGCCTTCAACACTTCGGGCCTTGGCCGTATCGCCATGGTACAAGCTCCAAACGTTCCAGCCTTCCTTCCTAATGGTGATTACAACGTTTCAGGTAGTTCGATCGGAAAAGGAGCCAATGTATTAGCACCTAACTATCCTAACCCTCTACCTATTAGAGATTTGGATAAAAACTCTTCAGAAACTAGCCGCTTCTTTGCAAATGTGAGTGCTGAAGTGAAATTATTGGATGGACTAACCTTAAACAACAATTTCAACTGGGATTTAAGAAATACCACCAACCAGCAATTCTGGAACCCAATCAATGGTGATGGTTATAGCTTCAATGGATATGCTTACAACAACCAAGCAAAAAACAACAACTGGTTACTTTTCAACGCTTTGGTCTACAATAAAGCTTTTGGAAACCATAATCTTACCGTATTGGGAGGTCATGAGGCACAAAGTACTCGTACTGAGAACTGGGGTGCAGTTCGCTACGACCTAACTGATGGTTTCTTCGATCAATTCCAAGGTAACTACCTAACCAACGATGCTGGTGGCAATGGAATTGGCGAACTCAACCTTGATTCTTATTTTGCTTCATTGAACTATAACTATGCTAACAAGTACTTCTTCACGGCTAACTTCAGACGTGACGGTCTATCATCATTAGCACCAGGTAAAAAATGGGGTAACTTCGGTGGTGCATCCGTTGGATGGACTGTTTCTGAAGAAGAATTCTTTAAATCAAGTTCTTTAAGCAATGTATTCTCTAATTTCAGATTAAGAGGAAGCTGGGGCCGAGTAGGTAACAGTTCCCTTTCCAATCTTTATGGTTCTTTTGACACCTATGACCCAGCAATCTATGGAAGTGTGGGTGGTATGGTATTCTCGCAAACCGGAAATAAAGAACTGACTTGGGAAACTGCAGACCAAACAAACATTGGTTTAGACTTAGGATTTTGGAACAATAGAGTTTCCTTAGAAGCTAACTACTACAACAAAAACCACAATGGATTGATTCTAGCCGTTCCGCAAACACCTTCAAAGGGTATCCCGGGCAACAGCATCTTGATGAACATCGGTTCGATGTACAACAGAGGATTTGAGTTTGCCTTGAACGTGAGAGCAGTTGAAAAAGAGAATTTCAAATGGACAACTTCATTAAACATCTCCACCAATAAAAACGAGGTAACAGCTTTGGATAACCAAGGCAGACCATTGATTGCAACAACTTCAGGTCTTGAAACAACAAGTATCACCGAGGTTGGAAAATCAGCAGCACAGATCTATGCCGTGCCTACAGTTGGAATCAACCCTGAAAACGGTAGAAGAATCTTTGTCAATTTAAAAGGAGAGCAAGTACAATACTTACACAATGCGCCTGACACAGAAGGAAATTACAATTACACCTATATGAATGGCGAAAAAGCAAACTCTGTAGCAGGCCAAGCCGTGGCATCAGGTAATACCTTACCTACTTACTTCGGTGGTTTCAACAACAGTTTCCAATACAAAAGCTTTGATGCTACCCTTAACTTCACCTTCTCTGGCGGTAACTATATCTACAACGGTTCTAGAGCTGGTTTAAGAGACCAACGTATCTGGAATAACTCTGTAGACATGTTGAATGCTTGGACACCAACGAATAAAAACACGGATATTCCAAGAGCTATCTATGGAGACAATATTTCAAATGGTTCTGCATTCGCAATCGGATCGAACATTGAAAAAGGTGACTTCATCAGGTTACAGACCGCATCATTAGGATACCGTCTTCCAGGAAGCGTTTTTGGAAACTCTGGTATTTCAAGCTTAAGGATCTATGCAGCAGTAAACAACGCTTTCTTGATCACCAAATACACTGGTGTTGACCCTGAAATCTCTTCCAATGGTAATGGAAACCTAAACTCAGGGGTAGAGCGTAACTCTATGCCTAATGGACGTACATTCACTTTCGGTATTAATCTAGGCTTTTAATTAATTGTGTCATGAGAAGATTTAAAATCAAAAATAAATTAGCAGGGCTATTAGTTCTAACGCCACTGTTGTTCAGTACCGTCTCTTGTAAAAAGGACTTTTTGGAACTATCCCCTGAACTATCGATCCCTAGTGAATTCGTTTTCTCTAGCGCTGACCGTATCGAATCCCAAGTAGTAGGTATATATTCATCGATCAAGAACGGCCAATTTTATGGTGGCCGCTACTTAATCTATAACGATATCCGTTCGGAAGAATTTGTCAATGAAAGGACTAACAACGTTACGGGCTATTCAACTTACCAATTCTCCAATGATGAAACAGATAGTTATGTTTCTGACTTTTGGGTAAGAGGTTATTTAACCATTAACCGCATCAATATCTTTTTGACTGATATCGAGCCTGTCGGCACCGATATCCTAGAAGCCAATAAGAAAACCCAATTGATTGCAGAAGTTAAGTTTATCCGTGCGCTGACTTATTATTCCTTGGTGCAGTTATTTGCTAAGCCTTATGCAGCGGATAACGGTGCTTCTAGAGGAATTCCTCTGCGTTTATTGGCAGAAAGAAACTCGGAAAACAACGATTTAACAGCAAGCCCTGTCAAAGACATCTATGCCCAAATCCTAAAAGATTTGAATGAAGCGGAAGCAGCAGTACCTGCTACCTATGCTTCTCAAGATGATCAGAGCACACGTGCGCATAAAAACACGATCATTGCATTCAAAACCCGTGTCTTATTAGCCATGAAAGATTATGCAAAGGTTATTACAGAAGCTAATAAAATCGTAAGTGCTACAGAGCCATTCAGGGCTAGCTCAGGGGTTCCGCATCAATTGGCTCCTGCCATTACCGATGTATTCTCGAATTTCAAAATCAACGAACGTATCTTAAGTTTCCCTTTTGAAGCCAATAATGCCCCTGGTACGCAAAACCAATTGGGTTATTATTACAATGAAGGAAATATTGAGTATTCATTAGCAGAAGGAGGTATCTTTTCGAATCCAGCTTGGCCAACAACCGATGCCCGCAAGAAAGATTTAACAGGAAAATCATCCAAAGGTGGTTTGAATATCTTAACAAAGTTCTCGGCTGCTTCTCCATATTTGGATTGGATTCCGGTAATCAGATATTCGGAGGTTCTTTTGAACTTGGCAGAAGCTGAAGCAGAAGCTGGTTCCCAAACTAGAGCCTTGGCTTTATTGAAAGCGGTTCGCAATCGTTCCGATGCGGCTTACACCTTCCCTACTTTTGCAAATAAAGCGGCTTTGGTAGATGCTATCTTATTAGAACGTAGAATTGAGTTCTTAGGCGAAGGTCTTCGTGTTCCGGACTTACAACGCAGGAATATGCCGATCAATTCTGTAGGTGCAGGCCGTTTGATACAGCCTACGGATGAGCGTTATATATTCCCAATTCCACTAGGTGAAACAATCACGAACCCTGGGGTAAGTAAATAATAAATATTAAGTTAATTGTAATGAAGAAGAGGCTGCGTCATGCAGCCTCTTTCTTATTTTTAATAAATCCTATAGTTTATTATCTCACGATCCAACGGTTCAAAGTATTGTCTTTACCTTCAAATACCACCTTTAGCATTTTGCTGTCTTTCAATTCCTTTGGCAGTTTGACTTTCACTGCCCCTGAGCTTTGCTCATAATCCCCTAAATCAATATACTTATCATTTCCCTTTACGCCTTGCTGTTTGAAGTTATTCGTTCCTGACACCAAAATCTTCACTTTATCATTTCTTTGCAGACTGGTCCAGCTCAGAACCAAACTATCATCTTTCAGCATAGCCTTTGGATGCGCAATAGAAACTTCACCAACAAACGGCACGCCATCTAATTCATATTGCTGCTCTTTTGAAATGTTTACCCCTAAATGTCTAGCCATCGAAGGTAAAATATCGACGATCTCAGGAGTATGCGCATAAAAATGCTTGTTCAAGCCCTTCTTGTTGGTTGCAATCCATATTCCTCTCTCCCGGTCAGTCTGCCCACCGTGGCTTTCACCCGTTGCTACATCCCTACCATGATCGGTGATCACGACAAACATCCAATCTTCATTAAAATACTGCTCCCTATATTGCACGGCAGCAAATAAATCGCCAACCTGACGGTCCGCAATCTGTACTGCCTTTTCCATTTCAGGACTATCCCCAAAGTGGTGTCCAATATCATCAGTATACTGAAGATAGACCCAACTGAAATCAGGTGCATCTTTTCTGATGCTCTGACTAGCTTCCTTCACCACCTCCTCATCAATATTATTAATATACTTTGACTGTTTATCATGCGGAAAACGTGCTGTATCCAATTCATATCCATCATAATGGTAATCAAACTTCAATTGTTCGGTCTGTGGCAAGCCCTCTCCGATCAATTTTGTCCTATTATCTAACCAAGTAGAATAAATCCCGATCTTCCTGTCTTTTTGATCATGCTTCAGAAACCTGAACAAAGTCCAATAGTTATAGTTTGGATCTTCCAAGCTATTATCCCAAACATTGTGCTTGTTTCCCCAAGTTCCAGTGATCATACTGGTATAACAAACCGCAGAAATGGTTGGAGTCTGGGAATATCCCGCCTTTTCTCCACCCATGGTCGCACGGGTATAACCTCCAATTTGACTTACTGCATCAATAAAAGGCGTGCTAACCTTTTCCTTCACATCAGCAGGAATACCATCTACGATGATAACGATTGCTTTTTTAGTTTTCGGAGCTTGCCCAAAAAGTAAGCTGAAACTACATAGGCAAGCAAGGATTAAACTGATTTTTTTCATAGTGTTTAATTTATTCAATTACCATCCAAAGATTTGTTCAAGACTCGGATTGATATCCCTATCGTTTTTAGGAATTGGTCTATAGTAATATTTAGGATCTTCAAAAGTACCGACTTTATCGACCACATCAATATATCCAGAATTTCCTTCACTTAAAAACACAGATACATCTTGCCCAATTCTTCCGACCTTATAATATCTTAAGGTCACGCCTAAACTGTTCTTTTCTCTTACCTCCGGCAAGGACTCATTGCTCGGGATCAATTTGATGTCAGCAATACCGTCACCCGTAACGTCATGATTTCCCAAACCTTTGAAATAGATCCCCTGTGGTTTTCTTTCCAATAGTTTACCTGCTTTCCAACGCATTAAATCATTAAAACGGAATCCTTCAAAAGCCAATTCCACCCTACGCTCTCTCCTGATTTCCAGGATCAAACTTTGGTTAGGTCCAGCCGTCTCTTTGAAATCATTGGCCATTTTAGGATCCAATACTGGGTTCAGGGTCATATCCGGCATACCTGCTCTTTTACGCAATAGGTTTACAGATTTATCTAAATCTCCTTGATTGTTCAAGATCCCCAATTCGGCCTTAGCCTCTGCAAAGGTCAACAAAACTTCCGCATAGCGGTAAAGTGGGATATCTACATTGTATCTCTCTTCTTGAACACTGGTATTTAAGAAACCTTTGATCTGGTGGTAACCTGAAAAGTTCTTGCTCAATTGCTGTACATATAAACCTGGTCCCTGTGAATAGGTACTCACATATACTAGATTCCAACCTGGTGCAGCATAGGTTTGGGCCAACCTAGGATCTCTATCCTTAAACTCTTCCACAAAGGAAAACTTTTCATAACCGGGCTTGTTGGTATAGATCGAACCATCCTTCATCAGATAACTCTGTACCACATCCCGAAGTGGATAATATTCATAATTTCCAAACATCCCAGGCCAATCCGAACGATTGATGACGTTGTTGGCATAAAATCTACCAAGGATAACCTCACTATTGTTTTCCAGATTGGCGTTATTGTACAATGAAGCATAATCCGATTCTACCTTGCCGGTATTGTGGATAGCATAACCCCCATTGTTCATGATGCTTTCAGCAGTCTGATAGGCAATAGTCAAGAAATTAGCGGCAGTCTTATCCAAACCTAGGTATTTATGGTATTTCCTGTAAGTACCTTCAAACAGGGCAAAGCGGCTATATTCCTGGCCAATTACCCATTTGTTTACTTTTCCTGGAATCTTGGTCGTTTCAACATTCTCAAAAGCGAACTTAAAGTCTTCCATTATTTTTCCAACCACCAGTTCCCTTGGATCTCTTTTGCCAAATAAAACAGCCTCATCTTCAACTTTAACCACCTTATCTATCCAAGGAACATCCGAAAAGCGCTGAACTTTACTCACATAGAACCTAGCCCTGAAATATCGAGCTAAACCTTCATAATGCTTCAGTTTTGCTTCAGAGATGTTTGCTTTCGATAGGTTTTCCAACATAAAGTTGATATCCCGTAGCTTCTGCCAGTTCCAACCTTCTGTAATGTTGGATTCAGAAGCTGTACCCAACAAGATGTTTTTGATTTCCTTATTTCCGGTGGTACTTGCGTTATCTGTTGTCGCGTCTTGTTCGTAAAAACCATTGTCCAAGAAATCGTAAAGGTTCAAGGCATACATGTCCAGATCGGATTCGGTCTTGAAGAAGTTCTCCTTTTGAACCATCGTTTCAGGCAATTGATCGAGGTAACTGTCATTACACCCTGCAAACGTTAGCAAGGAGGCAGTCAATAAACTTAATTTGATATATCGTTTCATTATTTTAAAAAGTTAATTGTAGACCAGCAGAGAAACTGCGTTGGAATGGATACATCGCTCCATTACCCTCTCTCTTTCTTGCTACGGTTGGATCTGTATAGGTGTTAATGTTCAAGACCTCAGGATCAAAATATCGCTTCACGGCAGACCATTCCATCAGGTTTTCTGCACTCACATAGACTCTAAGGTTCTTAACTCTGGCTTTCTGTAATAAATGACTTGGGATGGTATAACCTATGGTTAGGTTCTTGAATCGCAAATAAGCCGCATTCAATAAATACCTGGTCTGAGGAATGGCAGCACCTTGGGCCTCATCCACACGAGTTCCTAAGTTCAAATCCGCTAACCAAGATTGCAGTACTGGATATTTGGCATCCAAATTCTGATCGGCCAAGCCCAAGGCTAAATAAGCAGCAGAATGTTTAGCACGGTCAGCATCTGAATCATTGTTAGGACGATAGAAATCCAGAAGGTGGGAATAGATATTACCATAAGGTTGTTGGTAAACACCCCAGTATAGGTAATCCAGTGGATAATAATCTCGCTTGCCAATCCCTTGTAAAAACGCGCGCACATCAAAACCTTTCCAGCTAGCATTCAAGTTCAGACCAAAATTGTAACGCGGAGTAGAATTGCCAATAATTTTCAAGTCCTTGGTATCGCCCAAGACATATCCTTTTTCAATTTTACCATTCCCGTCTTGATCTACAAATTTCGGCCATCCCGGTACAATGGATAAGGCTCCCCATGGAATGATCGAGGTTTGATCAAGCTTATTGATCTCTTCTTGGTTTTTAAAGAAACCATCACTTTCCAATCCCCAGATCTCGCCCAGTTCCATACCCTTATAGAATTGGGTAATCCTATTGTTCGGGTTATCAAATTTGGTAATCTTAGCGCGGGAGTCCGAAAGCACAAAAGTAGCCCCAAAGTTCAGGATCGATCCTGAAACATCTTTGGAATCATTATATGACAAGGTCAATTCCCATCCGTTGGTTGCCAGGTCAGCAGCATTTTCATTCGGTTCCTTTACTCCCAAGACTTTAGGAAGTTCCTTTCCAAAGGTCAACATACCGATTGTATTTCTACGGTAGATATCGAATGAACCATTAAACTTATTCTGCATAAAGCCAAAGTCCAAACCTAAGTTGTAGGTTTTCACTTTTTCCCAAGTATAATGGTTAGATACCAAGCCTGGAGCTTTAATCGATGGATTCACTTTACCTCCAATTAAATATGGAGATTCATAAGGTTCCATGGTCGGGATATAACCAAAGTTTGACACCGCTTGGTTACCTAATTCACCATAAGAACCCCTAACTTTCAATTGGCTTAACCAGTTGACATCCGACAGGAAGTTTTCCTTGTTGATCAACCAAGCCACTGAACCCGATGGAAAAAAACCAAATCGGCTAGCCTTTGGAAATCTGGATGAACCATCATAACGGCCATTCAATTCGATGATATACTTATCATCATAGATATAGTTCAAGCGATAGAATGCTCCGCGCAAGGCATACTTGTCGATCCCCTCGCCTACTTGAGCAGTACCGGTCGCCAATGCCACGGTTGGGAATAGATCAGAGATCAAACCTTGCCGCTCAGCAACAATGTTTTCCAATCGATAATCCTCTTGGTTGAAACCTAGGACCGCTGTTACCTGATGCTTATCAAAGGTCTGGCTATAGGTCCCAAAAATATTATAGACATTATAGTAAGAAAATCCCGCTTCACGATAGGCTGAAGAAATCCCTTCCTCACGGATATCTCCTGGACCATATCCAATCTTATATCTGGTCGTATACCTGTTTAAGTTCCTTGAATTTCTTTGGAAGGTATAGTCTGCATTGATCTTAAACTTGTTTTCAAACAATCTTAATTCAGCATTGAAGGTAGACTGCAGATCATTACGTTTTGTCCTCATCTGTCCCCCGTCGACCATTTTAGCCGCAATTCGGCCTGCACCAGTATTACGTTGTTCATCGGAATATGCCCAACTTCCATCAGGATTTTTCAAGGTACTGGTTGGAAACACATGGTAAATTTCCGCCATAGAACTTGGGGAATCATACAGGGATGGATTTACCCTTTCGTTCAAACCAATTACGGTATTATTACCTACTGAAAGGTAATCGTTCAGCTTATAATTCACCTTGGACCTGATACTGTATCGATCAAAATAGTCCTCCGCGATTTTGATCGGAGAATTTTGACGATTATATCCGGTACTGATATAGTAATTGACTTTATCACTCGATCCAGAAATCGATAAATCATGGTTATGGGTATTGTTCCAGTCGGAAAGAAAATAACGGGTCCAATCCCTATTACCCATATACTCCCATTGTTTTGGATTACTTGGATCGATCCTTACATCAGCGATGCTTGGGTTATCCGATCTTTCCTTCGCATATTGATAGTATTGCTCAGAGAAGTTCACGTTATCCCAAGGTGTATTATCCGTGGAAGTTTCCAATAAACGGGAGAACACATAAGGGTCGGTAATCTTATCTGGGATTACCGTTGGGGTATTCCATGTAAAGTTATTGCTGTAATTGATTTTAAGGGCACCTTTACCGGATTTGGAGGTAATCAGGATTACCCCGAAGGAGGCTCTTGCCCCGTAAATAGCAGCGGCAGACGCATCTTTGATCACCGACATGGATTCGATATCCTGTGGGGAGATCCTGTTCAATTCTGCGGAACTGATAGGCACGTTATCGAGTAAGATCAAAGGATCACCGCCATTGATCGAAGTGATACCACGAATATTGATCTTGGCGGCTTCACCTGGAGCACCAGAGTTGAACTGCACATTCAAGTTAGGCACTAAACCCTGCAAACCTTGGGACACATTGGCAATGGGGCGGCTCTCGAGTTCCTTACCACTGACATAATCTACGGCCCCTGAAAGGTTGACTTTTTTCTGGGAACCATAACCAATGACTACCAGCTCCTCCAGATTGGATGAATTGGAATTCAAGGTAAAACTAGTCTGTTCATCGATGACAAAGATTTTGCTGTCATAGCCGATCGAACTGATCTGGATAGACTCTCCTTTGGAAACCCTTAAACTGAATTGACCATTTTCATCCGTTTGGGTAGAAATTCCTGCGTTTAAATTCTTAACAGTGGCACCTTGGATAGGGCGAGCAGATTCATCCATGACTTTGCCCGTAAAGACCTGTTGGTCCTGGACAATGGATAAAACCTCAGCCATACTATGGGAGCTTGGGATTTGAAATCCTGCAAGCAAAAAAGCCGCTAAATACAGCTTTGGAGCTTTAATTAATCTCATTGAAATGTGGGTTAATATTTGGCGTAAAAGTACCCCCGTACATTTAAGGAAACATTAACACAACAAAAAGATTAAGTAACTAAATAATGAGAAAATTGTTAACTATTACTTATTAGTTAATTGAATTCGTTAACAAAACGATATTTATCCAGCAAAAAGGAGATATTATGCAAGTTTCTGTTAACCCAATGTTAACTAAAAAGAAAACCTAAATTATTAACATTGCCTGAATTCGTCAAATTTCGTAAATTCAAACCTACTGTTGGGAATTCAGAAATTCAACCAATTTGGATACAGCCTTCGAGCGATGGCTGATTTTATTTTTTTCCTCCAAGCTCATTTCCGCAAAAGTCTGATCATAGCCATCCGGAATAAAGATCGGATCATAGCCAAATCCTGCCGTTCCGGTCCTGCCAGCAATGATCCTTCCCTCCACAGTTCCTTCAAAAAAATACTGCTCGCCTTGTAAGAATAGGGAAATAACCGTCTTGAACCTGGCCTTGCGATCTTCTTGACCTTGCAACTTTTCCAAAACCAGGTCAATGTTCTTTTCCATATCCCTAGATCCAGAATAACGTGCAGAATACACCCCCGGCTCACCATTCAAGGCATCTATTTCCAGACCTGAGTCATCCCCAAAACAATCAATGCTATATTTTTGGAATAGGTAATCGGTTTTTTGCTTGGCATTCTCTTGGAAAGTAACCCCAGTCTCCGGAATATCATCATCACAGCCTATGTCAGCCAGAGACTTCAAGACAAATTTATCTCCGACCATCTGTTGTAATTCTTCTAGTTTATGTGCGTTGTTTGTAGCAAATACCAATTCCATAGCTCAATGATTAAGCTCCAAAAATAGCATTCTATTTAAGCAATCAAGAAAAGAAGGAAGATAAAATCAGAAAATTAGGATTGAATAAAGGTCTTGAACTCATTCCAGAACAATTTCTTTTTCTGGACATCGGCAAACATCTCTTCAAAACTAAAGGTATTGAACACTGTCGCGATCTTTCCTCGCATATAGGAGTTATGGCCGATCTCTGGGAGTTTCAATGAGGTAGGTTCCACGCCAAGAAGCGTTATTTTCTTGGGTTGGAAAAACTGCATGATCTGCTTCCACTCATTTGGATTGTGTGGATTTGCCAAATTGACCACCGCAACGTTACCTGCATTCAATTGTAGGGCGCCGATGGTTTTTAGGAAAGCTTCTTCTGCCTGTGGCGAGAAGTAAGGGTAGTCTGGATAACGCAGGATAAACAATATCCCAGTCGACTTGTCCCCTTGATAAACAAACTCTTCAGCAGAGGCATCAAAATGCCCTTGCTGAAGAGTTGTATGTTGGGATCCAACGGTTTGGGTCTCTACGATGGGCATTACCGAACCAGGGATAGCAAATACCGTTTCAGACATCAAAGCCTGAATCGCAATTGGATTATCTGTTGTAAGGTTCTTGTCCACTATGATTCCTTCCGCCGTTGTTATATTCTTATTGACCTAATACCCAAGCAAAAATCAATGGTGCCACGATAGTAGCATCAGATTCTACGATAAACTTAGGTGATTCTACATCCAATTTACCCCAAGTGATTTTCTCATTTGGCACAGCACCTGAATAAGAACCGTAAGAAGTAGTTGAATCCGAAATTTGGCAGAAGTATGACCAGAAAGGAACATCATGCCATTCTAGATCTTGGTACATCATTGGAACCACACAGATTGGGAAGTCACCAGCGATACCACCACCGATTTGGAAGAAACCTACCCCTTTGCCACCTGAGTTAGCACGGTACCATTCTGTCAAATAGATCATGTATTCGATACCTGTTTTCACAGTATGTGCTTTCAATTCGCCTTTGATCACGTATGAAGCGAAGATATTACCAGTTGTAGAGTCTTCCCATCCCGGTACGATGATAGGAATATTTTTTTCTGCAGCAGCCAAAATCCAAGAGTTCTTAGGATCAATTTCATAGTGTTGCTCCAATACGCCAGATAAAACCACTTTGTATAAGAATTCATGTGGGAAGTAGCGTTCGCCAGCAGCTTCTGCATCTTTCCATACTTTTTCAAGGTGAACTTGCAATCTTCTGAACGCCTCTTCTTCAGGGATACAAGTATCCGTTACGCGGTTGTAATGGTTTTCTAACAGATCCCATTCGTCTTGAGGAGTAAGATCACGGTAGTTAGGGACACGTTTATAGTGTGAGTGCGCTACCAAGTTCATCACGTCCTCTTCCAGGTTTGCACCAGTACAGGAAATGATAGCCACTTTATCCTGACGGATCATTTCGGCCAATGAAATTCCAAGTTCAGCAGTACTCATCGCACCTGCTAATGAAACCAACATTTTACCACCTTCTGCTAGGTGGGTTTCATAACCTTTTGCGGCATCAACTAAGGAAGCGGCATTGAAGTGAAGATAGTTTTTCTCAATAAATTGAGAAATAGGACCTCTTTGTGTACTCATAATCTTATATTCAAATAAATGTCCACAAAGGTACTGATTTATTCAAGAATTACTGAGCGCAAGGCTTGCTAATCGCCCCAAATCTCCTGCAAACAAAGAAATTTGAGCAATAGTCAATATAATATCCATCTAAAAGGACCTAAAAAAAGCAGTTATTCCCCTTAAAAAGCCTGTTTTTTAACAAATGTTAAAAAATGCTCTTTATGTAGGCTGGAAGCTGAAAAACCGAGCTCGAGAATGTCGGAAACCTCGATAGCGCTTTTCTTTTGTTATCGACTCCAAATCGCACCTGAAACATTGGAATTCACGGATCGGAAAATAAATTAGAGAGCATTAGGGCAATACACTTTTACCTTATTCGAGACATATTCGGAAAATTCGCAAAATGGCCAAAAATCTTCTACTTATATGCTGCTCTGATTTTTGAAGCTTTTCCGAATGAGTCTCGAATGAGTCTCGAATGAAACCCCTAAAAGAAGGATAGAAATTTTGGATGGAAATTGCTACTTAGGAAGCACTCTATTGGGCTGAAAACTCTATAAAACAAAACAACTCCGAATCCATGGATTTCGGAGTTGTTTTGTTTTCGTAAATATTGCTGCTTACTTTCTTTTTAACAGCTTTGAAAAAAGCCAAAAGAAAAAAACGACAATCACTATTAGGATAAACAAGATGATGATCTCGTTCGTCCCTAGGTTCCAAGAGTCATTATTTAGCATATCGATTTTATTTTAGGAAACAGTCCATTTTTCACATTGCTCTAAAAATGCAGGATCAATGTCGGCCGCAATCCCAGGCCCCTCCGTAATCTTGATGGAATAGCCATCGTACTGAATACCGCCGATAACCGGATCTTCTAGGTGACCTACCATGCAGGTATCCAGGTCAAAGAATTTAACATTGGGCGCAGCGTATGCAAAATGCGTTTTAGCGGCAAGTGCCAATCGACTTTCCAACATGCCCCCGATCATACAAGGGATACCAAATTCTTGAGCAACTGCTTGGATCTTTAAGGACTCTGCAATTCCAGAGGATTTTGAGAATTTAATATTGATATAGTCGCAACTGTCCGTCCTGCAAAGGCGTTCAGCATCATGATGGTCATAAACAGACTCATCTGCCATGATCGGAACGATGGTTTCAGATCTTAATTGCGGCAACAAATGGTCGTTATACGTACGCATGGGCTGTTCGCAGAACTGGATTTTCAAGGCTTCAAGGCCTTTTAATGCTTCCAAGGCCTCTTCATAGCTCCAGCCCTGATTAGCATCAATTCTAATTGGGATATCAAAGCCAACTGCTTGTCGGATAGCTTTAATACGGGCAATATCATCCTGAGGTTTCTTACCCAGTTTCACTTTCAAGGCAACGGCACCATGATCATGCAGGTCCTTGGCTTTGGTAGCCATTTCTTCAGGACTTGCGATACCAATGGTAATATCCGTTACGATCTCCCTTGGTTTACCCCCTAAGAATTGATAAAGTGGTACCCCTGCTTTTTTAGCGGCAAGATCATAAAGGGCCATATCAAAGGCAGATTTAATAGTGGCATTCTTGGCAATGTACAGATGCAGTTCGGCCAATCTCTCTTCAATGGCCAAAGGGTCTTTACCGATCCAGATCTTAGCAAAATCCTGTGCCACTGCGATACAGGTATTTTGCGTTTCCCCAACAATCATCGGAAAGGCAGAACATTCCCCCACTCCGTATAAGCCTTCATCGGAGATGACCTTTACGAAAGTGTTCTGAGCAAACTCCATAACCCCCGTTGCGATGACAAAGAGTTCCATGGGAATACTCAACCTATAAATTTCAATTTCTTTGATCAACATAATTTATTAGTTCAAATAGCAAATGTAACGAATGATATTCCATTTTTATAAGCAAATAGCGAAACAAATACAATTTCAATTACCAAACAGCATTAAATTTATATTAACCTCAACGTTTTTGATTAATTTTTATCATTATTGCAAATATTTTATGTTTTTATTCATATATTAGCAAACTCGTTTGTTATTTTATCTAATTATCATATTACAATGCAGCAAGAAGGACTTTACAACCCAGCGTTTGAGCACGATGCCTGTGGTGTTGGATTTGTAGCCCACATCAAGGGTCAGAAGTCACATCAACAGGTTAAAGATGCACTTACCATGTTAGAGAACATGGAACACCGTGGAGCTTGTGGTTGCGATCCAGAGTCGGGCGATGGCGCCGGGATCATGATCCAGTTACCACATGAATTTCTATGGGAAGAATGTATTGAGTTGGGCATCCAGCTTCAAGAACCAGGATATTACGGCGTAGGCATGTTGTTTCTTCCGAAGGAGGAAGAGATGAACCGCATTTGCCGTCAAGTCATTGCCGAGGCTGCAAACGAAAGGGGCATGGAATTATTAGGGTTCCGAGCCGTACCCGTAAATCGAGAAGGCATCGGACCGACCGCCTTAGGTGCAGAACCAGAAATCGTCCAGTTCTTTATCTCTAGGCCGGCAGGTGTTGCCAACACCGAAGATTTTGAACGGAAATTATTTGTCTTAAGACGCTTAATCATCCAAAAAATCAAAAATCACCAAGAGTACCCCCTTCCACTCTACATCGCTTCTCTATCTTGCAAAACCATAATTTATAAAGGACAATTAACTACTTATCAAGTAGGATCATATTTTAAAGATCTTAGAGATCCACGGGTGGTATCCGCATTCGGCTTGGTTCACTCTAGGTTCTCTACCAATACTTTCCCTTCTTGGTCTTTGGCTCAACCCTTCCGCATGATCGCGCACAATGGGGAGATCAACACCTTGACCGGAAACTTAAACTGGTTTTACGCAGGGGTAAGGGCCTATTCATCGCCTTTCTTTACGGAAGAGGAGATGGAAATCCTACTACCGGTGGTAGACCGCGGACAATCGGATTCTGCATGTCTGGACAATGTGGTGGAGCTCTTGCTCCATAGCGGCCGCAGCTTACCGCATGTAATGTTGATGTTGGTACCAGAAGCGTGGGACGGCAATGAACAAATGGACCCATTGAAAAAGGCTTTCTATGAATACCATGCTACTTTGATGGAGCCATGGGATGGTCCAGCTGCTTTATGTTTTACCGATGGAAAAATCATCGGTGCTACCCTAGACCGCAACGGTTTGCGTCCATTGCGCTATGCAGTCACTTCAGATGATCGCGTGGTAGTTGCTTCAGAAGCCGGTGCATTGCCTATCGATGAAGCATTGATCATCAAAAAAGGAAGACAGCAACCCGGAAAGATCTTCGTGGTAGATATGGAAGCTGGAAAGATCCGTTCAGATGAAGAAGTAAAAGGCGAACTGATCCGCCAACAACCTTATGGCGAATGGATCAACAATTATAAAATCAAATTGGAAGAATTGGCAGAACCAAGGGTAACCTTTACCTACCTGTCCAAGGAATCCGTATTCAAATATCAATTATCATTTGGCTACTCTAGGGAGGATATCG
Source organism: Sphingobacterium sp. BS-2 (assembly GCF_046161205.1). Taxonomy (NCBI): domain Bacteria; kingdom Pseudomonadati; phylum Bacteroidota; class Sphingobacteriia; order Sphingobacteriales; family Sphingobacteriaceae; genus Sphingobacterium; species Sphingobacterium sp. BS-2. Next base: position 661,755 of record NZ_JBIXGO010000019.1, on the reverse strand, counting down.
AAACGATTTTGACCCCAATGGCCTTGACGGGCTATGAGCCGATCGGTTCCATGGGGACAGACGTGCCATTGGCAGTCCTTTCTGACCAGCCACAACATATCTCCAGTTACTTCAAGCAATTCTTTGCCCAAGTAACCAATCCCCCAATCGATCCGATCCGTGAACGTTTGGTGATGAGTTTGGCAACCTTTATCGGAAACTCAGGCAATATTTTGGTGGAAGACAAGAAATTCTGCCATTGTGTAACCTTGGAACATCCGATCTTGACCTCAAGTGAACTGGAGAAATTGCGTTCCATCGATACAGGTGTATTCCAAGCAAAAACCATCCAAAGTTATTTCCGAGCTGATGGAAAGGAAGGTTCTTTAGAAGCTGGTCTTGAAAGACTATGCCGTTATGCAGACGACGCCGTTCGTGATGGCTTTGAGGTAATCATTCTATCCGACCGTGCCATCGACTCCCAGCACTGTGCCATCCCTTCTTTATTGGCAGTTTCCGCTGTACACCACCACCTGATCAAAACGGGCAACCGTGGCGCTGTAGGTTTGGTCGTGGAAGCAGGAGACGCTTGGGAAGTTCACCATTTTGCTTGTCTATTGGCATTCGGAGCGACCGCCATCAACCCTTACATGGCATTGGCGAGCATCCGGACCATGAAAGAGATCGGGCATTTGGAAACCGACCTGACTTGGGATGACCTGAAAAAGAATTATGTAAAAGCGGTATGCAATGGTTTGTTGAAGATCTTCTCGAAGATGGGTATCTCAACCTTGCAATCTTACCATGGCGCCCAGATCTTTGAGGTGCTCGGTATAGACAGCCAAGTTGTGGACCGTTATTTCTGTGGTGCCGTTTCCAGAATTGGCGGCTTGAATCTAGATGATATCGCTAAAGAAGCCTTAGCTAAACATTGGCGCGGGTTTGAAAACAGCCGTTCAGCTCCTACGCTATTGCCTGAAGGCGGTCTCTACCAATGGAAAAGAAGAGGTGAAGGCCACTTATGGAATCCACAGACCGTACATCTATTGCAACAGGCCTGTAGGACAGATGATTTTGCAACCTACAAGAAATATGCAACATTGATCAATAACCAAAAGGAACGTATGTTCACCTTGAGGGGATTGTTAGATTTTGCAAAACATAGAAGTCCGATTTCCATCGATCAGGTGGAACCAGCGAGTGAAATCATGAAACGATTTGCCACTGGGGCGATGTCCTTCGGATCGATTTCGCATGAAGCCCATAGCACGTTGGCGATTGCGATGAACCGCATCGGCGGAAAGTCCAATACCGGTGAAGGGGGTGAAGATGAAATGCGCTACCAAAAATTACCGAATGGCGATTCCATGCGATCGGCAATCAAGCAAGTAGCTTCAGCACGCTTTGGGGTAACCTCCAATTACCTGACCCAAGCGGATGAACTACAGATTAAAATGGCGCAAGGCGCTAAACCAGGAGAAGGTGGACAACTACCGGGACATAAAGTAGACGATTGGATCGCTAAGGTGCGACATTCTACTCCCGGAGTAGGTTTGATATCCCCTCCTCCACACCATGATATCTATTCCATTGAGGATTTGGCGCAATTGATATTCGATCTAAAGAATGCCAATAGACAAGCGCGTATCAATGTGAAGTTGGTATCAAAAGCAGGGGTTGGAACCATTGCAGCAGGGGTCGCCAAGGCACATGCCGATGTGATCCTGATTGCAGGCTATGATGGCGGAACTGGAGCCTCTCCAATCAGCTCCATCAAACATGCTGGCTTACCTTGGGAACTGGGATTGGCAGAAGCCCATCAGACTCTTGTTCTGAACAAGCTTCGTAGTCGTGTGGTATTGCAAGCAGATGGACAGATGAAGACAGGTCGAGATTTGGTCATCGCCACCTTATTGGGTGCTGAAGAATGGGGAGTTGCAACGGCAGCTTTAGTTGCCGGCGGCTGTATCATGATGCGCAAATGCCATCTGAACACCTGTCCGGTTGGCGTAGCTACCCAAGACCCAGAATTGAGAAAGCTATTTACCGGTAAACCAGATGATGTCGTGAACCTATTCCGTTTCTTGGCAGAAGAGATGCGCGAGATCATGGCAGAATTAGGATTTAAATCCATCAATGAAATGGTAGGTAAAGCTCAATTCTTGAAGAAAAGAGAAAACCTAGCCCATTGGAAAGTCAACAAGATCAACTTCTCGGGCATTTTACATGTGGCTCCAAATGCAAATGGAGAAACTTTGTACAATACCGAAGAGCAAGACCATGGCATGAGCATGATCTTGGATTGGGGCTTACTGAACCAATCTAAATTGGCCTTGGAAACCAAAACGCCAGTGTTTGGAACCTTTAAGGTAAAAAATACGGACCGTACCATCGGAACTTTATTATCCAATGAGATTTCGAAGATCTATGGTTCAGAAGGGCTACCTGACAATACGATCAACTTTAAGTTCGAGGGTTCTGCAGGACAGTCTTTCGGAGCATTCAATACCAAGGGAATCTCCTTTGAACTGGAAGGTGAAGCCAATGACTATGTAGGAAAAGGACTATCAGGGGCGCAATTGGCAATCTATCCAGCAAAGGAAAGCAATTTAGTGCCGCAAGAGAACATTATCATCGGCAACGTGGCGCTTTATGGCGCAACCTCAGGCCATCTATTCATCAATGGAAAAGCCGGAGAGCGTTTCGCCGTAAGAAATTCAGGAGCGACCGCCGTTGTAGAAGGTGTAGGAGATCACGGCTGTGAATACATGACCGGTGGTAGAGCCTTGATCCTAGGAGAGACCGGAAGAAACTTTGCTGCAGGTATGAGCGGTGGTATTGCATGGATCTATGACCTTGCAGGCACTTTCAAAGAGAATTGCAATAAGGAAATGGTCGACTTGGATCCACTGGAAACGGAAGATGAAACTGCCATCATAGCCTTATTGAAACGCCATATCCACCTAACCAAGAGCGAGCGCGCAAGCTTTATCTTGGACAATTGGGCAACGGAAAGGAACCGTTTCATCAAAGTGTACCCAAGAGAGTACAAGAATGTGGTGAACAAGAAATTAGTAACAGCATAATCAAGGAGGAACATCATCATGGGAAAACCAACAGGATTTTTAGAATTTGAAAGAGCGCTTCCTCAGAAAGATGCTGTGGAAAGCAGAAAACAGAATTATCAAGAGTTTGTTCATTCATTTACCGATGAGCAATTAAATAAACAAGCGGCACGCTGCATGAACTGCGGAATACCATTCTGCCATTCAGGCTGTCCGCTAGGGAACGTGATCCCAGAATTCAATGATGCCGTTTATGATGGCAATTGGGAGGAGGCTTACCAAATCCTTTCCTCTACCAACAATTTTCCGGAATTCACGGGCAGGATCTGCCCGGCACCATGCGAATCGGCATGTGTATTGGGAATCAACAAAAACCCAGTCGCCATTGAGGAGATTGAGAAACACATCATCGAAATTGCCTACAAAAAAGGATATGTAAAACCGAGCAAGAGCTACCTGAAGACGGGAAAACGCGTTGCAGTGGTAGGCTCAGGACCTTCTGGCCTAGCCGCAGCCGCACAGTTGAACAAAGCTGGGCATGATGTAGTCGTGTACGAAAGAGATGATAAAATTGGTGGTCTATTGCGATATGGGATTCCAGATTTCAAATTGGACAAATCAGTGATCGACCGTCGTGTCGAGATCATGGAGCAATCTGGCGTAGAATTCAGGACCAATGCTGAAGTTGGAAACAATGTTCCGGCAAGTGAATTGGAGGCCTATGATGCCATTGTATTAGCTGGAGGGTCAACCATTCCAAGGAACTTGAATATTCCCGGCAGGGAGCTAAAAGGAGTCCATTATGCAATGGAATTCCTAAAGCAACAGAACAAGCGCGTAGGAAGTTCTCCAATTGAAGTGGAGGAGATTCATGCAAGAGATAAAAATGTACTGGTAATAGGCGGTGGTGATACAGGATCAGACTGTGTCGGCACATCCAATAGACACGGTGCCAAATCGGTGACCCAATTTGAATTGATGCCAACACCTCCGACCGCGCGAACGGAAGCTATGCCTTGGCCAAGTTATCCGATGTTGTTAAAAACGACGACTTCACATGAAGAAGGTTGTCAACGCCATTGGAGCATCAGCACCAAAGAGTTTTTAGGTGATGCCGATGGAAACCTGAGAGCCGCATTGATCGTAGACCTAGAATGGGAATTGGATCCTAGTGGCAGACCACTATCCTTTAAGGAGGTGGAAGGCTCGGTACGTGAAATCCCTTGTGAGTTGGTGACTTTAGCGATGGGTTTCTTACATCCGCAACATGAAGGTCTATTGACCCAACTGGGCGTAAAAACTACCGACAGAGGGAATGTAGATGCTACAGAAACGGAATACAAGACCAATGTAGACAAGGTTTTTGTGGCAGGCGATATGCGAAGAGGACAATCTTTGGTTGTTTGGGCTATTTCCGAAGGCAGAGAATGCGCTAGAAAGGTCGATGAGTACCTGATGGGCACTTCAGTGCTGGAAAGTAAAGAAGCGGTCTATGCTACAGCATTTTAGACATAAGATAATAGACGGGAGCAGTTTCAGATATTTTGATTGAATATTGCTAGGTTTTCAAAACATACAAGTGTATTTCCATATTTTTTAGAAGGGGCTGTAAAAACAGCTCCTTTTTTTGTGAGGAGTTTTTTTAGGGGGATTGTTAGATCCCTTGAGATAATTCTAATTCTGAACGATGAGTGAAGAATCTATATGGGAATGTAACTACAGTACTGTCATCCGCAATCAAGGATTACGGAACTGTTCGTAAAGACGATAAATTTTTAATGGCTTTGTTTTGAGATGGATCTTACCACGATATGGATGATGGGTACGACTGGAATACAGCGGGCGGGCTTATGCAATAAGCCCCTACGGACCTGGACGATCAGATCGCTAAAATCTTGATCAATATTGTAAGTGGACCTCGACTCCGCTCGGTCATCATATATTTAGACACTAGAAAGTTCTTGTGTCTATTGTCTTATGTCTTAAAAAAACAAAAGGTTCCAATCTTTCGATTGAAACCTTAGTAGTAGCGGGGACCAGACTCGAACTGATGACCTTCGGGTTATGAGCCCGACGAGCTACCAACTGCTCCACCCCGCAATGTATTTTAGAATGTCTTTTGGATTGTGCCTCGCGCACAATCCTTTTTTGTTTTTAGTAGCGGGGACCAGACTCGAACTGATGACCTTCGGGTTATGAGCCCGACGAGCTACCAACTGCTCCACCCCGCAATATATTTTCTAGAAATCTACGTTGGTATTTGTTAAAAGTAGATTATACTATCTCCGAATTGGAGCACAAAGATATTATTTGTTTCTTTGTAAAACAAATAAAAAAGCAAATAATGTCACATAAAGCAGGATTCGTGAGTATCATCGGTAAGCCTAATGCGGGTAAATCGACCTTGATGAATGCCCTAGTGGGTGAAAAGATGTCCATCATAACCCCTAAGGCTCAGACAACTAGACATCGTATCATCGGAATAGTTAACGATGAAGATTATCAGATTGTTTTTTCTGATACTCCCGGAGTAATTAAACCGAATTATGACCTTCAAGAGTCGATGATGAACTTTGTGATGAGTTCCTTGATCGATGCTGACGTTATTTTATTTGTTACAGACATCCATGAAAAATACGATGAAAACGATGTATTGGAAAAATTAAGGAATACTAGTTCTCCAGTTGCGGTCATCATCAATAAAGTCGACAAGTCATCCGAGGAAGAGGTGAAAGCGAAGATTGCTTTCTGGGAAGAAAAGATCAATCCAGATACAGTATTCCCTATCTCAGCTTTGTTGGGTTATAATGTGGAAGCTGTAATGGCTTACATCAAAAGTAAATTACCGGTTCACCCTCCATATTATGAAAAGGATGAATTGACCGATAAGAGCATGCGTTTCTTTGTTTCCGAAATTATCCGTGAGAAGGTATTCAAATTATATGACAAGGAAATCCCTTATAGTACGGAAGTGGTGGTGACTTCATTCAAGGAAGAAGCCCATATCACCCGCATTGCAGCAGAAATCATTGTAGAGCGTGATTCGCAGAAAAACATCATCATCGGAAAAGCTGGAGCCATGATCAAGAAAGTCGGAACCTATGCCCGCCAGGATATTGAGGAGTTTATTGGCGGAAAGGTCTTCTTGGAACTGTTCGTGAAAGTTCTTCCGGATTGGAGAAGCAAGAAAAACTACCTGAAGAGGTTTGGATATGAAGATTAAACGAAAAGGCTACCCTCGGGTAGCCTTTCGTCCTTATTACAATTTTACCATTTGGGGTTTTGTTCAATCTTATTGTTTATAGCTATTTCATTAGTTGGAATAGGCCATAAATAATCTTTTTCAGGGTCAAATTTGCGCAGGTTGGCTTCCTGTAAAATAATATGCCCTTTGCTGTCAACCGGGGTATCACTTGCCCATTTTTCTCCAGTTGTGGTCAGGAATTCGGTGAATAGATAGCTTCCGATCAAAGGTTTCTTCATTTCTACTTCAGCGGTTTTCCAACGGATCATATCCCAGTATGCTAATCCTTCGAAAGCCAATTCCACGGAACGCTCCCGGCGGATTTCTTCGCGCATATTGAGGCCATTGCTGTTCACAAAATCATTGCTGAGCTTTGGCATATCCACAAAATTTGGAGCTTCTGCTGTCCCGATATTCACCTGAGGAAGGCGTGCTCTCAAAAGATTGATGGTTTGGTCCAGGTCAGCATCGGAGATGCTTTCGTTGAGCTCATAGCTTGCCTCTGCATAGATCAGAAGGACCTCAGCATATCTCAAGACCGGTTTGTCAATATAGGAGGCCTGAAGGGCCCAATATTCCTTGTTGGCATATTTGCGGACTCCGTAACCACTTCGGTGCATCCTTGGGTTAGGAATGGTATAGTCGCTGCTGGCGATAAATTCGTCACCCGTTTTGAATAGCGTGAAACTCATGCGAGGATCCTTTTTGTCGAAATAAGCATTATATTTCATATCCTTGGTTGGTTCCATGTACAATTTTGATTTACTTATAGGCAAACCATCCGCCATCAAATAATTGTCTACAAAATTCTGGGTTGGCACCGCGTTACTACCTTCATAATAACGCTGAACAGGGGTACTGGTGACACTGTTTTCACGGTTTACACCATACTGCCTTACAATGACATTTTCTTTGTTGGCGCTGCCCTCTCCTGCCATTTGGAACAGATTATAATAGGCTTCATCGGTTCTTTGTCCATTCGCTCCTGTTTTGGCTTGCGAGAACAAAGCATATTGTTTAGAATCCATTACTTCTTTGGCAGCATCCCTTGCGATGGTCAGGTGTTTCTTGGCATCGCCATATTTATGGAATTTCTCTCTCGTTCCTTCAAATAATGCGACTCTAGCCTTAAAGGACAGAGCAGCTGTTTTTGAAATGCGACCATATTCTTTTGCTGCGATTAGCTCATCATGTCCCTTTAAGTATTGGGCAGCGATATCCAGATCTTTCAAGATCAGATCTAGGATTTCTGCGCGCGAAGCACGCGGAGCGAAAACTTCAGGATCATCTACTTTCAGGGTCTTGGTGATCATAGGAACACCACCGAAGCGGATGAACATTTGGTAGTAATACATCGCACGGAAGAAATGCGCCTCTCCTACATACCAGTTTACTTCTTTCTCCGTAGCTCCTTTTTCTAAGACAAGGGGTGCATTTTCAATCAGCTTATTCGCTTGGAAAATGGAATAATAATTATAGTCCCCACTTGTTGCAGGGGTCGCCCTAGAACCGTCGCTGATACGTGTTGCATCGCCACTATTGGAATAACCATAGCTTGACCAGACATCCTCTGCCACATCCCCGGAGCTTAGGCCAGGCAAGGTGGTATAGAAATAGTTGGCAGCCATTTTTAAGTCGTTTACTGTATTCCAGTAATTGACGTCGTTCATGGAAGTCTCCGGAACCTCATTGACTTCGCAAGAACTTAACCCTGAGAAGATCAGGGAACCTATCATTAAATATATAAATCTCTTTTTCATGATGTCAATTTTATAAGTTGATATTCAAACCAAAGGAAACTGTAGTTGCGAATGGATAAGGAGAAACCTTATTGTCCTCAGGTCTGATCTCAGGGTCAATTGCTCCCTTAAATACGCCTAATTTTGAAATGGTCAGGATATCTTCAGCAGATACATAGAGTCTAATCCTGTTGAAAGGAAGTTTCGCAACTTGGTCTTTGCTCAAGGTATATCCTAACTGTACATTCTTTAATCGGGCATAAGCACCGCTCAAGTACCATTTATCTGAATTTTGGAAGTTATGGCTTCCTTCTAGGTAAGGTCTAGGGAAGGCTGCATTTCTATTGTCCTCGGTCCAATAATCCATCTGGAAATCCATAGGTAGGTAGTAGGAATACAACTGCGGCTGGATCAACTCATTACTAGGTTTCAAGAAACGCTTGCCGATACCTTGGATAAAGAATGAGAAATCGAAATGTTTATATCCTAAATAGGCATTGATTCCATATTGGTAGCGCGGATTTGTATCACCTAAATAAACCAAGTCCCCTGTGTTTCCGACGATGTTTTCACCTGGTGTAATAATGCCATCATTGTCAATGTCCAAGTACTTGACATCACCGATTCCCGGTACTCCGGTTTTATTGACAAATCGCTCGTAGCTTGGCGCATTTTCCAATTCTCCTTCATTTTGGAAGTAACCATCAGTTTTGTAGGCCCAGATTGAATTCATGGCGTAGCCTTCCACTAACTTGTTTGTTCCGGAATAAACGATGTTGTTTGCACCGCCATAGCGTATTAATTTGTTTTTATTGTCAGCTAAACTTACACCGATGTTATAATTAAAATCATCTCCAACTTTATCACGGTAGCCTATGCTTGCTTCCCAACCCCAAGTCTTTAATTGTCCTTGGTTGGATTTTGGAATGTTTATCCCAATCGTTGCTGGCATGCTGATACTAACCAACATATTGTTGTTGAACTTCTGGAAGTAATCAAAAGATCCAAAAAGCTTGCGATCCAATAGACTGAAATCTAGACCTAGGTTCCTGGTTTCAATGGTTTCCCAAGAAAGATCCCTAGCTGGAAGAGCTCCTTGTGAGATATAAGTTTGTTTGATATCATTCAAGAGCACATTGGAACCTGTTCCCAATAGGGCGATGTAATCATAGAAACCAATACCGACTTTGGAACCTACCTTACCCCAAGAAACCCTAGGTTTCAGCTCGTTGATATAAGCTGTAGCGCCTTGGAACCATTCTTCTTTTGCCACGTTCCAACCTGCAGAGAATGAAGGGAAGACTTTCACCCGTACATTCGGGGACAGCCTAGAACTTTCATCGCTACGGATAGTCGCTTCGAACAGGTATTTTTCTTTGTAGTTGTAATTGAAACGACCGAAGTAAGACTGCATTTTTTCTCGTTCGCCGTATTGGCTGTGCGATTTATTCAATGGGTCTGAGGTGAAGTTCAAACTCGGATTATCATTAACATAAAGATTTTTAGAAGATGCCGAGACATACTGGTATTCATGGTCATAGAACTGATAACCGCCCATTAAATGGAAATTATGGTTCTCAGCTACCGTTAAATCATAGTCAACTACCGCCTGAACATTTTGTTTTAAGGTCTTGTAATTGGTAATTGAATAATTATTAGGATTATTCAATTGAGATTTTGTGTTTGGTGTTGGCCCAGAATAATAATCTACCGTTCTTCTGAAGTTTCTGTTCTGAAGATCGATGCTTTCACGGCTGTACATTAATTTAATCTCCAATCCCTTCACAAAATTGTTGATCGTAGCGGTGACATTGTTGAAATATGTTCTTTTAAGGTCATCATTGAAACCACCGTCTTTCATCATGGCATAACCGAAGGCTGATGAAGTTCCACTTTTGTAGTAGGTACCATCTTCATTATAGATCGGGAATCTCATCCGAGAGGAATAGAACTGCCTAAGGATGGAGTTACCCCCGCCATCGATAGAGTAACCACCATCTTGTGGGTTATCGGTTTTTTGATTGATAAAGGCATTACCAATATCTAATTTCAAATAGTCGTTTACCTGCGCCGAGATATTGGCCCTGGCATTGATCCTTGCGAACCTATCATCACCTACTTTGAACATCCCGTTTTGGGTCATGTTACCCAATGATGCCATGTAAGTTATCTTTTCACTACCTCCAGAAAACTGGATATTGTTATTGTAGATATTGTATTTCTTTTGAATGACTTGATCTAGGATATTTTGTTGATTGTATGTCCGCCATTGACCATTGGAACCTAGCACGAAGGTAGGGCCGTTTACGGCGTATCCTAAATCTTCCTCGGAGTATTCTGCTGCAATACCGGCATTTTTACGGGCGAGGTTTACATAGTTCATCTCGTCGATCAAGGAAAGTCGATCAGGCATAGAGCCAGGTCTTTGGATACCCAAATTGCTGGACACCGAAATCCTACCGACTCCGGATGTTCCTTTTTTGGTCGTTACCAAGATCACCCCTCCCGCTGATTGAGCACCATAGATGGCGGTGGCACCCCCATCCTTCAGGATACTGATGTTTTCTACATCATTTGGGTTCAACGCAACAAAGGTTTCCTCCGAACTGATCACTCCATCGATAACGATCAAAGGACCTACGGAACCATTCGCTGAGGTTTCACCGCGGACGGAGATATTCAGGCCCTGAGCTCCGGGTCTACCCGAGTTCCTTGTTACGACCAAACCAGGGGCTGCACCTTGCAACATATTGGTAATGGTTGGCGAAGGTCTGTTTTGGAGCACCTTGGCATCTACTTGGGATACCGCACTGGTCAAGTTGGTCTTTTTCTGGTTACCATAGCCGACCACCACGATCTCATCAAGCGCATCTTCAGAAGGAGAAAGGATAACGCTGTTCGCAGCAGAAGCAGCCACTTCCTTCGGTTGAAAACCGATATAAGAAAAGGTCAGGATGGAAGAACTGCTTGCCACTGAAATGGTAAACTTACCGTCTGTTCCTGTAGAAGTGCTTTGCCCTTCATTCTTTACCGCTACGGTCACTCCTGCTAGTGGATTGCCATCCAAATCTTTTACTGTTCCGGTAATTTCCGTTTGGAGAGGATTGATCTTAAAATTGGTCGCGTAATTGGACGCTAGTATTGGTTTCCCTTCAGTTCCATAGGTTGTGGAAGCGAAGAGCAGCGAGGGGGATATTAAAGCAAAATGAATAAACGCTTTTGATAACCTCACTTTGTTAAAGTAATGTTTTCTTCTCATTTCATTTTCGGTAAATAGTTTTTAGACTTATATGGCTATTTCAGGAATAATGGTAGGGAATAATTTAAAATTCCACGAACAATCAATTAACACAAACGATTGTGTTAATTACGAAAACGATTGAGATAATAATTTTATGAAATAATTAAACAGCAACAGTTAACAAGTAGTTTTTATTAATTGCCGATTATCATCAAGTAGCTCTTTTAGGTAAAATAATTTTATCAGGATTAACTCTTTTAACAAGAACTGCAATATTAACTATCTTTTTATCTCTAAAAAGAGCTGAATATTAATTAGGAAAAAAGAAATATAGAAGATACTGCGCGAAGAGCATTGAGCGCGAAAAATGAAGGTTAAAGGCATAAAAAAGACCGCCTCAGGGACGGTCTTTTATGTGGATATTGATAAGTTCTTAATTACTTAACGATATAGTTCCAACCAAATGGATCATCGATTTTTCCGTATCTCAAATCATTTAGATAAGCCAACACCTTGTTAGAGAATTCACGTCCTTCAACAGGCGGTAGTGTGTAGTCTTGACCATTGAATCCGATTCTATCGATATGGGTAATGGTTGCAGCAGTACCAGCAGCAAAGGCTTCTGTTACATCTCCTGCTTCGATTCCATCGATCAGTTCTTTTACAGATACTTTTCTCTGTTCTGCTTTGTAGCCCCACTTCTCAGCAAGCTCCATAATGGTACGTCTAGTAACACCATGTAAGATAGTGTCTCCATGTGGTGTGATTATGGTATCACCAATGCGGAAGATCAAGTTAGCTGTTCCAGCTTCTTCAATGTATTTGTGTTCCAATGCATCTGTCCACATGATTTGGTCATACCCTTCGTTGTTGGCCAACTGAGTAGGATAAAGTGACAAGGCATAGTTACCTGCATTTTTAGAGAATCCAACACCACCTTCAGCAGCACGAGTATAATGTGTTTCTACTTTCAAGCTGATTGGTTTGCTGTAATAAGCACCAACCGGACAGGTGATGATAATGAATTGATAAGATTTAGAAGGGTGGACACCTAGAGCAGCCTCAGTACCGAACATAAAAGGACGGATATAAAGTGCGGTGCCTTCTTTGGAAGGAATCCAGTTACGGTCTACATCCAATAGTTTTTTTAAGCCATCCAAGAAGATTTCCTGAGGAACTTCAGGCATTTCAAGTCTTTTTGCAGATTTATTGAATCTTTCCCAGTTTTTATCAGGGCGAAAGATGCTCACGGTGCCATCTTGGAATTTATAACCTTTAATTCCTTCAAAGATAGCCTGTCCATAATGTAAGGCAGACATGGAAGGGCTTACACTCAGGTTCCCATAAGGCACAATCTTAACATCTTCCCATTGCCCGTTGTCATAATTGGCAACCAGCATGTGGTCAGACATTATTTTTCCAAAAACTAAATGATCGAAGTCTACTTGAGAAATTCTTGATTGTTGGGTAGGCTCAACTTGAATAGTGAAATTATCTATGGCACTCATATCAAAAAGAATATTTATTGCTGTGCAATTTAGGTAAAAAAAACAAAAGCATAAATGAATAATGGATTTATAATCGTCCAATCTCCACAAATGCGAGAGACTCCTGTTGATTTCTTAAGAATTTAGCATTTTAGCTATAATGAAATATGTATGTTTTCCTATTCATAACTGTATAGTGTTTGCTATACAGATCATACCCTAAAATGCGGAGATTTATTGTTTATTACTTGATTTCTTTCTCGGTACAGTATTTGGAATAGGCTCAATGCTTTTTAGCAAATCTTTGAAAAGGATTTCTAACCAAGAATTGTAAGTGCAAAAGATAATTTTTATTTCTGTTTTCGGACAGGCTGCTAAAATAAAAAGGCTTGATTTGCTAAAAATAAAAGGCATATAATTAAAGGTTTAACTAAGTAATCCTAAAAATGGAAAGACAATCGACTGATTTTAATGCTCAAGCCACTCCGACAGTTGGAGTATGGAAATTTATCCTAGGTTTTTTTATCTACCTGTACAAAACTGCAATCCGTCCCTAATCAATAGCTGCTCCGAATAACATATTGCATATTACCCACATCTACCTAGCTGCCTTTTGGGCTAGAAATAAAAAAAATTAAGATGCTTGGATTAACTTCAATAGTGGTTCCAGGTATTCCCTGCTATTAGCCAATCGAGGAACTTTGTTCTGTCCTCCTAATTTCCCCCTACTTTTCATCCAGGTATAAAAACTTCCCTTCGCCGCATTGTGAATGATCGGGAAAGATAAAGCCATATTTTTATAACGTTTAGCGTCGTAATCGGAGTTAATCTCACGAAGGGTGGCGTCTAGGATTTCGCCAAATCTTTGGAAATCATCTGGCTCTTGTTCAAATTCGATGATCCACTCATGTGCACCAGCGGTCTTATCGTTGAAATACACCGGACCAGCTGTATAATCTTGGATGGTAGCTCCTGTAGCCTTACAAGCAACCTGCAATGCTTGGTCCGCATTGTCCACGATTACCTCTTCCCCAAAGGTATTGATATATTGCTTTGTTCGCCCCGATATCTGGAATCGATAAGGAGACAAGGAAGTAAAACGGATGGTATCCCCAATCTTATAACGCCAAAGTCCCGCATTGGTGGAAATGATCAACGCGTAGTTTTTGCCCAATTCAACCTCATGCAGACATAAGGTCTTAGGGTGTTCTTCATTGATCTGGTCCATTGGAAGGAATTCATAATAGATTCCATAGTCCAGCATCAACAGAAGATCCTCAGAATCAGAACGGTCTTGAAGCCCGAAATAGCCTTCGGAAGCATTATAGTTCTCCAGATAATACATGTTATCGGAAGGGATCAATTTCTTGAACTGCTCTCTGTAAGGCTTGAAACTAACGCCACCATGGCTATAGAATTCAAGATTAGGCCATACTTCCAATAGGTTATCCTTTCCAGTGATCTCAAGGATACGGTTTGCCATGACCATGTTCCAAGTCGGAACACCAGCCAAGCTCGTTACGTTTTCCTTGATGGTAATCTGAGCAATCTGCTCGATCTTTTCCTCGAAATTGGGATTTAAAGTAACCTCAATGTTAGGTGTCCGTTTAAACTCAGCCCAGAAAGGGAGATTGCGGATAAGGATGGAAGACAGATCCCCATAATAAGAATCGGGACTGAAATTATTGATCTGCGAAGATCCCCCAATTACAACGGATTTACCAGTGAATACTTTGTTTTCAGGCTTATTATGGCAATAGATGGAGAGCATGTCCTTACCACCTTGGTAATGGCATTCTTCCAACGCTTCGATACTGACTGGAATAAATTTACTGCGGTCTGAAGTAGTCCCCGAGGATTTCGCGAACCATTTGATATCGGATGGCCAAAGGATATTCTGTTCACCTTTGATCATGCGGTCTACATATCCCTTGATATCATCATAATCTTGGATTGGGACACGTTCTTTGAATTCATCAGGGGTAAAAATGCTGTTATAGCCATATTTCTTTCCCCATTCAGTTGCTTCAGCAGCAGAAACGAGGCTTTGAAACCATTCATCTTGAACATCGTGAGGATACTTCATGAATAGATCAATCTGATGCATCCGCTTTTTCATTATCCAAGTAAAAAGAGAATTCAATAAAGCCATAGGTTTATTTTCTGCTATATTTTTTTAGAATTTTTTACGTCTTAATTCGAAATGTCTACCCAAATAGAACTTACGTGCAAGTTCATTGTCGGCAATTTCTTCTGGAGTACCGGTCAGCATGATCTTCCCTTCCGTCAACAGGTAAGCTCTATCCGTAATGGAAAGAGTTTCTTGAACATTGTGGTCAGTGATCAGGATTCCGATATTTCTGGTTTTCAATTTGGCTACGATAGTTTGGATTTCTTCTACAGCGATAGGGTCAACACCTGCAAAAGGCTCATCCAAGAGAATAAAGTTAGGGTTTGCGGCCAATGCTCTGGCAATCTCCGTTCTTCTACGCTCACCACCCGACAAGAGGTCACCACGATTCTTGCGGACGCGGTGCAAACTGAACTCAGTCAATAACTCTTCCAGTTTAGCCTTGCGCTCTTCTTTGTTGGGATAATGGATTTCCAATACGGCTAGGATGTTGTTTTCAACAGATAGCTTCCTAAAAACTGAAGCTTCCTGAGCAAGATAACCAATACCACGCTGCGCACGCTTGTACATTGGGTCTTGCGTTATTTCCAAGTCATCTAAGTAGACATGTCCATCATTAGGTTTAATCAATCCAACGATCATATAAAAGGAAGTTGTCTTTCCGGCACCGTTAGGACCTAAAAGACCTACGATTTCCCCCTGTTCAACATGGAAGGATACATCGTTTACTACTGTTCGTTGTTTATATTTTTTGATTAAATGTTCTGCTCTTAGAATCATGTGAATAAACCCTTATTTGCAAATATATTTTTTAAAATCGAATTGCCTTTACATTTAGTTGCAAATTCTTCTTGCCACGCCAAGAGTTTTCCTCAATACTGAAGCATATATCAAAGGGTTTCCCCGAATTGATCAGCTCGGCAAATTCGCCTAAACCAAAGCCTATACACTCAAATATAGCGGAATCCTCCTGTTTTACGGAAAACTTTAAATGTGTACTGCCAACGACATTGGCATTGTTACCCATCGTCACGCCTTTGCAAAGAAAAGTTGGAGCTTCATTCTGCGGACCAAAAGGTTGGAATTGACTCAAGATCCTATAAAACTTAGGATCAATCTCTGACAGCCTGATTTCCTTTTCAATAGAAACCTCCTGCTGCAGCATCTCAGGTTTGATGCTTTTGCTCACGACTTCTTCAAAACGTTGTTGAAAAAGACCAATATTGTCTGTAGGCATGGTTAATCCTGCTGCGTATTTATGACCCCCATACTGATCCAATAGGTCGCTACATTCGCTCAATGCTTCATATAGGTCGAATCCGAGCACCGATCTGGCAGATCCTGCGATATGCCCATTGGTATTGGTCAAGATAATGGTAGGTCTATAATATCTTTCGGTCAATCGAGATGCGACGATCCCGATCACCCCTTTATGCCAATCCTCCTTATAGAGAACGGTGGTTTTTCTGGTCTGCAGATGCACATTGTTATCCAACAAATCCAATGCTTCTTTCGTAATCTTCAGATCAAAGTCCTTACGGGCTTTATTCTGATCATCTACACTGGCAGAGAACACTCTCGCTTCAGGCAAAGTCTTTGCAATCAATAATTTCACAGCATCTTTTGCATGGTCTATCCTACCGGCCGCATTGATTCGTGGACCAATCTGAAAGACAATATCATTAACCGTAAAATGACCAGATTTATGGGTAGAAAGATTGATCAAA
The DNA here is from genome assembly GCF_046161205.1 of Sphingobacterium sp. BS-2. NCBI lineage: Bacteria > Pseudomonadati > Bacteroidota > Sphingobacteriia > Sphingobacteriales > Sphingobacteriaceae > Sphingobacterium > Sphingobacterium sp. BS-2. The sequence goes on along the minus strand of NZ_JBIXGO010000019.1, from coordinate 645,142 downwards.
GCCTGAAGTCCACAACACGGGTTGCTGTTCAGCTTTTTCAATCCAAAGTGTGTCAATATCCTGTTCTCACCAGTAATGGGTACAATATCCGAAGCAATGCTAACCGCCACTAAATCCAGATATTGATATGCCAAATCCATTGACATTTTGTTTTGCTTGATAAAAGCTTGAATGATCTTGAATCCGATTCCACAGCCTGACAATTCCTTGTAAGGATAAGGACAGTCTACACGCTTAGGATCCAATACCGCAACGGCATTAGGAAGGATATCGCCCGGCAGGTGGTGGTCACCGATGATGAAATCGATTCCTTTGGCATTTGCATATTCAATTTTATCGACTGCTTTGATACCACAGTCCAAGGCAATGATCAGGGAGAAACCATTCTCCTTTGCATAATCGATCCCCTTATTGGAAATCCCATAGCCTTCCGCATAGCGATCCGGAATATAGAACTCCAATCCCGTATGGAAGTCACGGAAAAAACTGTAGACAACAGATACGGCGGTGGTTCCATCGACATCGTAGTCACCATAGATCAAAATCTTTTCTTTATTGCCGATGGCACGTTCAATCCGGTCGATTGCTCGGTCCATGTCTTTCATCAGAAAAGGATCGTGAAGATGGTCAAGAGAAGGGCGGAAAAAGTCTTTCGCTTGGTCGAAGGTTTCGACCTCACGGTTTATTAAAAGTTCTGCAATTATATGGTTTACACCCAGCTCCTGTTGTAGCTTCTTCGCCTGCTCTACGTTCTTTTTAGGTTTCAGCACCCACCTTTTTTGCATATCTTTGCCTTATAATAAACGTGTAAAGATACATTATATCAGGGGACTTACCTAATGAGGACCTCGATGTAAAATGATATGCACACATAACTGTCAAGATAACAAACAAATACAAATGGCTCGAGCGCATTCACTATTTGAAGGTTCCTACTCTGTAGATATAAGCAAGCAATTTATCCCCTTCGACCCAAAAAAAGATGATCCAAAAGATAGACCCGGATCGCTGTTCATTCATGTACACCCTTTTCTAATTGAAACCAAAGATGGCCTTATCGTCCTGGATACTGGTCTTGGGCTGCGCAATGAAAACAACGAATTGGTCATCCATGAAAACATCAAAAAACTAGGTTTCTCTATCGATGACGTACGTTATGTTCTCATGTCCCATCTGCATAAAGATCATGCAAGCGGCATGGTGGACATCAAAGATGGCGTAAAGCGCTTAGCTTTTCCAAATGCGGAATATGTCATCCAAGAACAAGAATGGGAAGCAGCCTACAGCTATGAATCCCCTTCCTATCGCACTGAGGTATTTGATGTATTGCAGAGAAGTGGCAATATTTTATTTGTGAATGGAGATGGACAATTGACTCCAGAGATCCGCTATGAGCTTTCAGGAGGACACAGCGAGTTCCACCAGGTATTCCATGTAGAAACCGAGGGTGAACATTTTTTCTTTGGAGGAGATGAATTACCAGAACCCGAGGAAATCTTCCGAAGCTTTATTGCCAAGTATGACTTTGACGGCAGGAAAGCCAGGGACCTACGCGCAAAATACTGGGCTGCAGGTGCTCCAGAAGGCTGGGTATTCTTATTTTACCATTCAAAAAATATCGCGGTGGGGCGGCCAGAACAGAAGCCGGATGGCAGTTATAAGATCGTAAATGCCGAATAATCCATTCAGAATCGATATATTTGAGGATAACGAAAAATAATTTTTCTAATTTTTAATTAAATAAAAGGAAATCATGTCGATAGTTAGAGAAAGTGACCTAATTGGTATCGGTAAGAAATACCAAATTGAAACTGATGCTGGAGACAATATGGTGGTTGTCATCCATGATGACGGACGCAGAGAGTTATACCGCCATGAGGATGATGATAACGAAACCCACTGTGTGATGACATTGTCGGATGAGGAGTCTCGTCAGGTTGCCGGAATCTTAGGAGGGCTTTCCTATAAGCCCAAGGCATTGGAAACCATCGAGGTGGCATTGGACGACCTACGCATTGAATGGTACAAGGTTGGCGAGTCTAACGACGGAGTCAACAAGAGTATCGGTCAATTGGAGGTCAGACAGCGTACCGGAGCTTCCATTATCGCTGCTATCCGCGAAGAGGAAACCATTATTAATCCAGGCCCCGACTACGTTATTACGCCGGGAACCACCCTGGTAATCGCCGGAAAGCAGAAAAACATCAAACTTTTAAAGGAAATATTACTATAAGAATAACATGCACAGTAACCTCATCATAGAAATTGGAATCGCAGTACTATTAGTAGCTTCAGTTGGCCTACTTGCCAATAGACTAAAATTTTCAGTGATCCCCTTTTTTATCGTGATTGGTATGGTACTGGGCAATCAATCTTATCCCAAATTCATAGCAGATTTCTTAGCCAGTGTCAACAACGAGGGATTAACCTCTACTGTCGACTCGGTATGGTCTTTCCTGACCTTTACCGAAAGCAAACCGTTCATCGACTTTATGGGACGGCTGGGAGTGCTTTTCCTTTTATTCTATTTAGGGCTTGAGTTTTCAGTCGGTAGGCTTATCAAATCGGGGAAATCAATCGTAGCAGGAGGAAGTATCTACGTCGTGCTTAACTTTTTCTCTGGGCTATTGGTGGGATGGATGATGAACCTCCCATTCAAAGAAATGATGGTCTTGTGTGGTATCATGACCAGTTCGTCCACCGCAATTGTTGCCAAGGTATTGACCGACCTGAAACGTACTGCCAACCCTGAAACCGAAGTAATCATGGGGATGATCATGTTTGATGACCTGTTTATCGCCATGCATATTTCTTTCTTATCGGGCTTAATCCTTACTGGAGGCGGTTCATTCTGGACCGTAGCAGGGACTTCCCTATTGGCGCTAGGCTTCATCCTATCCTTCCTGATCCTTGGAAGGAAGCTCGTTCCATTCATCGACAAGCTCCTTCAGGAGAAATCCTCAGAACTGTTTATCCTGATTATTTTCAGCTTACTGTTTGTCATTGCTGGCTTCTCAGAAACCATCCATGTGGCTGAAGCCATTGGAGCACTGATGGCAGGATTGGTCTTTGCAGACTCCAAATACCTGAAGAAAATCGAAGGAATAGTCTTGCCATTCAAGGATTTCTTTGGCGCCATGTTCTTCTTTAGCTTTGGCCTCTCTATAGACATGTACAGCCTCGGTGGAGCTGTTGGCTGGGCAACCTTTGCCGCAGCAATTACGGTGGTAGGCAATGTAGCTTCCGGTTATTTTGCAAGCCGCTTCTCCGGACTGAAACCAAAGAATTCAGTGGATATTGGCTTTACTCTATCGGCAAGAGGGGAATTCTCTATTATCATGGCCAATATTGGTAAAGCAGGCAAGCTCCTTCCCGTAATACAATCCTTTGTAGTGGTCTATGTATTGATCCTTTCTATTATTTCCCCATTATTGACCAAGGAATCTAGAAAAATCTGGAACAAGCTTGCCGGTCAAGACGATACCGTCAAGAAACCTAAGAAAAAGCTCAGTGACCTCGAAGCCAGCGTCCAAGAGAGAAATTAATCCTTCAGTTTACATCTTGGCATCCATCAGCTTCTCTGACTTCGTTGCTGGAGCTCCCATTGTCATTTTAATCACAAATGCTCGTTCTGCTTTGAAATCAGCAGGAATAATCACATCATAGTAGGTGTTTTTATCCAAATCAAGACCAATATCAGAATGTTTCACTTGTAATTTTTGCCCATTTGAAAGCAGTACCGCTTCTACAGGAACTTCCGTAGCTTTTTTAGGAATAGCAATCCTGGCAATATTGTTTACTGGCCTGTTGAACACCGTTAAATATAGATTTTTATCCTTCTGCGTCAGGTAGCCCAATTTTGTTTTTGGAAGATCTGCATGTCTCACTCCGTAAACTGCCTCCGAATTCACCTTCATCCACTCCCCCAGTTCTTTTGCAATCTTATCCTCCTCGGGATGCATCAAACCTTGGCCGTCAGGACCAAAATTCAACACAAAATTACCATTCAGCGAGACTGTATGCATCAACATGTCCAGAAGGTCATCCGTAGTTTTCGTATAGATCCCCGACCAGTCTTTCATATAACCCCAGCCATTAGGAGGGATCGTCATTACTGCATCCCAATCATTTCCATCTAGCCATTCATATTCCTGCGGCAATTTCCTTTCCCAACCTTGCTCATAATCACCAAGGATCTTCCCATTGCTATCAAAATGCCTTTTGCCATGTTCATCGTTCCTAAACCTCGAACCGATAATCAAACCGGGATGCTTCGTCCGCAATTCCTTTTCCAGATTATAGGTAAAATCATAAGCCTTCACCCAAGATTGATCCCAAGTACCATCAAACCAAAATCCTTTGATCTGCGGGTAGTTAGCCAATAGTTCCAACAATTGATTTTTTGTATACTGCAAGAAACGATCGTACTTCTTCTTTTCGTCCTCCGTCTTTGGTTCTTTAGAAAGATAGTCTGGATTGTTCCATTCCAAAATGGAGAAATACAGATAGACATCAATCCCTTCAGCAGTATAGGCATCCACAACCTCCTTTACGATATCCTTCTTATACGGTGATTTAGTGATATTGTAGCCAGAATACTTGGTTGGCCAAAGGGCAAAACCATCATGATGCTTGGTAGTAAAGATCATGTACTTTGCACCCATATCCTTAGCTTGCTTAGCCCATTGCTTGGCATCAAAATCCTTCGGATCAAACTTTTTATAAAGGTTATCGTAGGTTTCTTTCCAGTTCTTCGGCGCAGTAGGTCCAGACCAGGTCCTGATCCATTCTGAAGCAGCAGCTCCTTTTCTGGCACTCACCCCTTCCCATTCATTCCCCGGAATGGCATATAAGCCCCAATGGATAAATTGCCCAAGGCCATAATTACGGAAAGCCTCCATATTGGCATCCGTACGGTGCTCAGGTGTCAATGAGCCATATTTCACTTCCGTTTTCGCAGTCGGTTTCACTTTCGGACCAGTCCATTGCCCATAAGAGTCTTGGCTAAATACCAAGGCTAAGGCTGCAACACATATCGTTTTAAGTATGCTTTTCATAGGTTTTAATTATTGTAGGGTCCAGGTCATTTCATCAGTCAACACTTCGCTGCCACTATTCCCTTTCGCCTGTATCTTATTTTCCCCTTGTTTCAATTCCACATTATCAACGACCCAATGCTTCGAGTTTACTCCTTGTTTTGCTTGGTATTCTTTACCATTGACAATCAGTTGGACTTTAGGAAGGTTAGAGAACAATTGGATCTTACTGTTTTTATGCGTGCGGACACTATCCCTGCGATTTGCCAGATAGATCATAGGTTCAGGGTTCCAATTGGCTTTATACCAATAGAAGGAATCCTTTTTCCTTTTACGATCAAAGGTAATCAGCCCTTTTAGGTTTCGTGCATTCACACCACCACGGTTCCAAGCAGGCACAGCAAACTCAAAACTGTTCCATAGATAAGAAGCCAAGATGATTGGGTTCTTTTCAATAGCCGCCCATTGCTGAATATGCGTCTCAGTCTGGTAATTCTCAGGGAATGCTTTCCCCGAAATCACATCCTTGGGCGCCTCGACCTCTTCCTTGCCAATATCGATATTCCCATCAGCACCATATTCCGAAAGGATAATCTTGTATTCAGGAAAATCCTTCTGCACTTTCTGTGCCCAAGGTCCCAAATCCTCGATCTTGCCTCCATACCAACCAAAATAATGGTTGATACCCTGCACATCGGTACTTAAATTTTCCTGCCTATCAATCACATTGTATCCCGTAACGGCAACCGTATAGCGATCAGGGTCCAATGTTTTAGCGATGTCATTCAATTCTCTCGACAATACTGGCACCTGTTCATCGGCAGTCTTGGAATAGACTTCATTATGCACTCCCCAGATATAGATGGATGGATGGTTAAAGTTTTGCTTTACCAATTCGACCATTTGCTGCTTGGCGTTATCATTCTCATAGTAGGAAACCCTATTCACAAAAGGTATTTCCGCCCAGGTCAAGAAGCCTATCGAATCTGCCAGAGCATACATCTGCGGCGACTGCTGATAATGGGCCAATCGAATGGTCGTCGCTCCCATTTCCTTGATCAGCATCATATCCTCCTTATGCTGTTCAAAGCTCAATGCCGAGCCAAATCCTTCTCGGTCCTGATGCCTGGTCACTCCATACATTGGATATTTCTTACCATTTAGAAACACGCCCTTATTAGCGATCATTTCGATGTGACGGATGCCCAATGGCTGTTTTACGGCATCAAGCTCTTTGCCATTGGCGGTAATCTTTGCCGTTAAAGAATATAGATAAGGATCCCTGATTCCATCCCATAGATGCGGGGATTTCATTTTGATCGTTTCATTCACATAGGTCACCCCTTGCGGCGAAATCTTAACTGGGTATTTCTGCGTTTCAACCGTTTTGCCCTGATCATCCTTGATCTCTATGCTCAATTCCACCTCTTGGATGGTCTTTTCCTTAGTTTCTAATTTTGCCTCAACCTGAATATCCGCAGATTTGCTCGATACATTTTTCTGCCTGATGAAAATCCCAGGAGCAGCTTGATCCGTAACCACAAAATTGGTTTTGTTGGTCGTAATCAGGTGCACAGGTCTATAAATACCACCATATACAGGAAAAAGGAAATGGTTGATCGGGATAATATCCTTTCTCGATTTATTGTCTGCAATTACCGTAATGCTATTGTCCTTTCCATATTCAATGGAATTACTGATTTCAAAGACAAACATCGAATAGCCACCTTTATGTTCTCCAATATAATTTCCGTTGACAAACAACTGCGCCACGGCACCAACGCCTTCAAACTTCAAAAAGGTCCTTCTCTCCTTATCGGTTTCAGCAGGACGGAATGTTTTCTGATAGACAGCTTTCCCTTCAAAGAAGTTCCGATCCTTTTGCATATCGTCCTTATTGTAAGTATGTGGCAAGGTTATATCTTCCCATACTTCCAGTTTGGTCCATTGTCCTTGGTTCTCAAAATATTTTTGGCCGTTTTCGAAATCAGTGAAGAAAGTGGAGTTATTTGCCTTATAGAATTTCCAGCCCTCATTAAAAGACTTTTCCATTCTAGACTGCGCAAAACCAATCGAATTGGCAAGCAATCCGACCATCATCAATAGGTACTCTTTCCTAAAAATCATTTTCTGTTTTAGATTTATATGAATCTAAGATAGTCATTTCAAAAAGCCCCTAACCTATCAATCGATTGCGCGAATAGCGAAATGGTTTTCGTAACAAAAACAGTAAGTAGAATTACCCGAATACAGGTATTTACCCCTTTTTTATTAAGCAATACCTTTGAATCAACACAAAAAATCAATCCTGTAAAAAACATGAAAAAGAAAATCCGCATTCCATTTGTCGTATTATTATCCTTGGTATTAGCATTTGCAATCAGTTCGTGCGGCAAAGACGACAAGGACGATGAAATCGAAATCGTTGAAGACCTACCAGGTAAGATCCCAGGACTTGGAAATACTGATGGAGAGCCAACTGGTCAGAAATATAGCCTTCCCGAAGGCATAGAACTGCAAGGTGAAATCACCGGATATGAAGGTGACTATAACACAACTGCCAGAGCTAGCGCTAAGAAAGCTATGGTTGCCAAAAGAGCATCTAATCTTAAAGCTGAAGTTGCAGCAGATCTTTCACCTGATTTCTCGCGTGGAAGTGGTTATTTCGTAAGGTTGGGAATCAAATTGAAAAACAGCACCTCAAGCACTAAAAAATTAGAATTACCCGCTGGACTTATCATTAAATCGAGAACTGGTGACTATCAAAATGGTGTACTATTGAAAAAGGTAAGCATCGATATCCCAGCAAACAAGACTATTTATCTGGATCTACACATGTATTGCGGAAATGAAAGTAAATATGCTTCTTCAGAAACTGAGAAATACGATTTCGCCGTTATTTCAAATTCCTCAAGCTTACATGATTTAATCAATAGATTGAAGAATAAGAAAATCAATATTGAGCAATATTTTAAGAATAATCAGGTAGATCAAAACTATAATGCAATAACCGGCAAACTTCAGGATATCCTATGGACCATCACTGATACGGAGAAAGGTCTTCAAGAAGATGATATCAAATATATCAATGAATATTTACCGAATGACTAATTCATCTAACTCTTAGAAAGAATACACTGTTATTGGAAATAGCCCTATTGGGGCTATTTTTATTTTTAAGCCCAAAAGTACCAAACCTACGAAGGAGCTCAAGGACACCAATCCTATTGTTACTTTTGGAGCCCAAAAGTAACCAAAAACCTTCGGCCCATTTAAGGTGGCTTTTCGCACGGTCTCCCACACATGGATAGAATGCCTTGTTGTCGGGAATATCTTTCAAGAGACCATCCCTTTTAATGGGATGATCTATTGAAAGCATTCCAAGGCCAATCCCATCGCACAGGGCATCGGCATTCTATCCATTTTTCCGCCACTGGAAATGAGCCGGAGGCTAAAGTGCTTCCTGCGGAAGAATGAATGTTCCTTGACTCACTAACAATTTAGAATCCTAGCAAGAAAAGAACCCTAGAGGGGTTTAATTATTTTAGCAATCCCATCGCACAAGTCGACGGCATTCTATCCACCTCTCCGCCAAGGAAATGAGCCGTGGGCTAAAGGGCTTCCTGCGGAAGGATGAATGTTCCTTGACTCACTAACTATGCATAATTCTAACAAGAGAGAACCCTAGACAGGTTCAATTATTTTAGAAATCTCATTGCGCAAGTCATCGGCATTCTATCCATCTCTCCGCCAAGGAAATGAGCCGGGGGCTAAAGTGCTTCCTGCGGAAGGATGGTTGTTTGCCAGGATAGGCAACCCCCAGCGGGGGTGAAATATTTTTCTGAAAATCCCTACTGAATTCATTTCCAATTCTGAACGATTAGTGAAGAATCTGTACGGCTCTCCTCCTAGAGACTTTGTCATCTTCAATCTTCGATTGAAGAACTGTTCGTCAATTCAATAAAGGCCGTCGTTGAATTTGAAGATCCGCATTTCTCCGAGATGCTTCGGATGAACCTCCGCATAAAAAACATCAACTTATTGACATTGACTAGCGGGGTTATTTTTATTTTTTAGAATTTCTAATCGTTGTTTTTAAGGGTTTGATCTAGGTAGGCGAAAATCTCGTCTTTAGCTTGGGGTTCAAACCAGACGGTATTACCATATTTCTTAAACCAAGTGATCTGCCTCTTTGCATACCTTCTGGAATTCTGCTTGATCTGCGAAACTGCGTCCTCCAAACTGATCTTCCCATCCAAATACTCAAAGATTTCAGCATAACCTACGGTCAAGAGTGCAGGTTTATTCCTGAAAGGCAATAAAGATTTAACTTCCTCCAATAAACCAGCCTCCATCATCAGATCCACCCTTTGGTTAATTCGATTATATAACCATTCTCGATCGGTATTTAGGCCAATCGTAATCACCTGAAAAGGTCTTTCCGTCTTCTGCATGTTCAAGAAATAAGAGATCGGTTTTCCAGAAGCCTCAAAAACCTCTATTGCACGGATTACACGTTGCGGATTATCAATATCTGCCTTTTCATAGTATGTTGGATCGATCTCCTTGAGCTTTTGTTTCAAGGGCTCCAATCCTTCCAACCGAAACCATTCATTCAGCTTTTCCCGGATTTCCTCACCCGCTTTGGGAAGATCGTCCAAACCCTCGGTCAATGCTCTAACAAAAAGTCCAGAACCACCAACCGCAATTACCACATCGGTACTCTTGAATAGAACTGCTAAGCGGACCAAAGCCTCCCGCTCAAAATCCCCAGCCGTATACTCCTCAGCAATGGAATGAGAATTAATAAAATAATGGCTTGCCTGTGCTAACTCTTCCGCATTGGGCTTGGCAGTCCCTATGCTCATTTCATGGTAAAACTGCCTGGAATCGGCAGAAATAATGGATGTTTTAAAATGATTGGCCAATTGGATTGCCAGTGCAGTTTTCCCTACCGCGGTAGGTCCAACGACAACTATCAATGTTTTTTGCCTATTCAATTCAGTGGACATCCTTTTTCTCTATTTATAGCATAAAAAAAATAGATGATAGAAGCTCTATCATCTATTCAAAATCTTATTGTTGATCGATATTAATAATCTTCCTCATTAGACTTGTTCGATTCACCTTCCGACTCCTCACCTTCCTCATCATCAAACATATCATAGTCATCCTCCTCATCTACGCCATATTCTTCAGCATCTTCTGGTACAAATTCATCATCATCTTCATCATCCGCCGTAACAGGGAAATTTGCAGCCGTCAAGTTTCTTGGGGCTTCACCGATTTTCTTGAACAAGGCCGGATATTCTTTACCCTCTTCCTCTTTCAATATCTTGATCAATTCCACATGAAAATCATAAGGACGGTCAAAGTTATACGTGTAGTAAAACTTTTGATGAGGATCATCAATAAATTTACTCAAACGAACATCCTCCACGATCAAAACGCCAGCTGCTTTCTTCCTTTCGTTTGGTAAGTAAGCAATCTCAGTACCTTTTTTCCATTGGTCATTGCTCACATAAAACGAAGAGGAACGCTCTTGGTCGTAGCCAGTACTTTTTTGAATCTGTGTGTGTAAATCTAAGAAAGTACTTTTTGAAGGCATGTCAATCTCTCTGTAAACATCTTCGTAGTCTTCAAAAGTTACTCTAAATCTATAAATCGCCATATTCGTAAAATGTATTAATTTGGATAAGCTCTATTTCAAGCTTTAAAATTACATATTTTTTTAAAAAATCAATCTGTTCAAACTTTGGTTAGTCCCAAGGTCTTCCCTTTTTCTATCATCAAGGATAGTGCTTCTTGCCTAGAGTTTGGAATTTCGCCTTCCAAAATCGCTTCGCGAATCGCTTTCTTGATAATGCCAACATGTTTTCCAGGCCCGATACCAAAGGTTTTCATGATATCATCACCATCCACAGGAGGTTGCCAGTTTCTTAGGTGATCTCGCTCTTCAACATCTTTCAGTTTTTGTTTGACGAGTTCAAAATTGTCCCGGTACTTCCTCTTTTTATATTCATTTTTGGTGGTGACGTCCGCATGGCACAACAACATCAGATCATCGATATCATCTGCCGCTTCAAACAATAATCTGCGGACCGCTGAATCCGTCACGATATCCTTAGCCAAAACGATCGGTCTCAGGTGGAGCATCACCAATTTTTGCACAAACTTCATCTTTTCATTCAAAGGAAGCTTCAGATCAGCAAACAATTTAGGCACCATCTTCGCACCACGGTCCTCATGTCCATGGAAAGTCCATCCTACCTTTTTATCAAATCGCTTGGTAGCCGGCTTGGCAATATCATGCATGATTGCAGCCCAACGAAGCCAAAGATCATTAGACATCTCGGCTACATTGTCCAAAACCTCAAGCGTATGGTAAAAGTTATCCTTATGGCCCTTACCATCTACGTATTCCACGCCGTACAATTGATACATAGCTGGGAATATCCTCTCCAAAAGGCCGGTATCAAATAAATACTTGAAACCGATAGAAGGTTTTTCAGCAAGGATAATTTTATTGAGTTCGTCAGTAATACGTTCTTTAGAGATAATCTGAATCCGGTCAGCATTTTCACTGATGGCATTCAGCGCGGTTGAATCGATCCTGAAGTTTAACTGGGTAGCAAAACGGATGGCGCGCATCATTCTCAATGGATCATCTGAAAAAGTGATATCCGGAGACAATGGAGTTTTTATCAGCCTATTTTGGATATCGTTAAGCCCTTGGAATGGATCGATGAGCTCGCCATAATTCGCTTCATTCAACGAAAAAGCCATGGCATTGATGGTGAAATCACGTCGATTCTGGTCATCTTCCAAGGTACCGTCCTCTACGATCGGCTTTCTGGAATCTTTTCGGTAAGATTCCTTTCTAGCACCCACAAATTCAACCTGTAGGCCTTCATAAACCAACATCGCTGTTCCAAAAGATTTATAGACAGCAACTTTCGTATGTAGTTTTTCACCTAATTTATTGGCAAAATCAATCCCGCTTCCCAAGACAAGGATGTCAATATCATCCTTAAATGGACGGCCCATGATTCTATCGCGGACATAACCGCCGATAACAAAACAGGAAACACCCTCCTGATGGGCTAATTCTCTTATTATGGAAAAAATGGGATGACTTAAATTCTCACTCATAGCAACAAAGTGCAAAAGTAATGAAATTTATAGACAACAGATGGCAGCCTTTATAAAATCCAGGCTTTACTTAGTCACGATCTTTCGATAGTCTACGGAATGCTAATGGATTTTCAGTCAGAACCTCTTGTTCTCTACGTCTATTAACTATATGTACAGCTTCAAAAATCGCTTCTAAAAATGATGCATGCGAGGCCAGATTTTTTCCAGCGATGTCGTATCCGGTTCCATGATCGGGAGAGGTACGGACAACTGGAAGACCTGCCGTGAAATTGATGCCGTTACGGGCAGCAATATGTTTGAATGGAATCAATCCTTGGTCATGGTACATCGCAAGGACCGCATCAAACTTGGTATAGGCATCAGCAGCAAAGAAACCATCTGCAGGGAATGGCCCAAAACAGAAGATATCTTCTTCATTTGCTTTCTCAATGGCTGGCTTGATGATATCCCGATCTTCAGTACCGATCAGCCCATCATCACCGGCATGCGGGTTCAGGCCTAATACAGCAATCTTTGGTTTTTGAATCCAAAAATCCTTCTTCAGGCTCTCATTCATCATCCTTAATTTGTGCAAGATGCTGTCTTCTGTAATCGAAGCGGCCACTTCCTTCACAGGGATATGTCCGGTTACAACCCCTACTCGAAGATCATCGCTCACCATAAACATCAACACATCCTTGGCTTCAAATGCATTCTGTAGGTATTCGGTATGTCCCGGAAAATTAAAGCCTTCTTGCTGGATATTATGTTTGTTTATCGGTGCAGTGACCAAGGCATCAATCAGACCTGCTTTCAGATCTTCAGTAGCCTTTTGCAATGAAACAAAGGCATACTTTCCGCCAATTTCATTTTGCTCACCTAAACTGATCTTCACATCCTCCTGCCAACAGTTGATCATATTAGGACGTTTTGGGTTCGCCTGATCCGCTGAATTGATCACATTGAAACTGAAGTCATTCACTCCAATGGCCTTTCGATGGAATGAGGCAACTTTGGTATTGCCATAAACTATGGGCGTAAAGAAATCCATAACACGGTTATCCATCAAGGATTTAATAATTACCTCTAAACCGATTCCGTTAATATCTCCTACTGAAATGCCTATTTTTAGTTTCTCACTCATCTTCAATGCTATTAGATATAGTCAAAAATAGCAAAAAATCATAAACATTAAGGTTCTATTGGCATTAACATGCAAATGGAACATATAATTCAAATCCTGCTCGCTTAAAAAACACTATCTTTGTGGCAAATAATTCCTATGGATTCAGTACGCGCAAAAAAACATTTAGGTCAGCATTTCCTTAACGATAAAAATGCCGCACAACGAATTGTTGATGCATTAACTCCTTCTCTTGGCTTTAAGCAGGTCTTGGAAGTTGGACCTGGAATGGGCGTACTCTCCGATTTCTTGTTGCAAAACGAGGCTTACGAGACTTTCCTGATCGATGTGGATGATGAATCCATTGAATACTTAGCAGACAAATACCCTGAACTCGGCAATCGCCTGATCCATGGCGATTTCCTGAACTTAGACTTCAGCCAGTATTTCGGCGAAAAGATGGCCGTTATCGGGAACTTTCCCTACAATATTTCTTCCCAAATCTTATTTAAGGTCTTGGAAGAAAGAAACCGTGTGGTCGAAATGGTGGGTATGTTCCAAAAGGAAGTTGCGGAACGTTGCGTTGCCAAACCTGGAAACAAGGAATATGGAATCTTAAGTGTGTTTCTGCAAGCTTACTATGATGTTTCTTATCTTTTCACGGTAAAAGCGGGCGCATTCAATCCACCGCCAAAGGTACTTTCCGGGGTAATGCGCATGGTCAGAAACAATCGTGAAACCTTGGACTGTGATGAGAAATTATTCTGGCGCGTAGTGAAAGCTGGTTTCAACCAAAGGCGAAAAACCCTTAGGAATGCACTCTCAGCAGTAGTCCCAAAAGATAGAATGAGCGATAACCCGCTCTATGAATTGAGGGCAGAACGCCTATCCGTTCAAGATTTTGAAATCCTGACAAACGAAATCTCAAAAAGTCTCTGACATGGAAGTACAAAGTGAATTTACCATTATTGGGGCCGGAGTTGCCGGTTTGACCGCAGCAATAGCCCTCCAAAACCTTAACCGTGAATTCACCCTTTTTGAACAAGCCCAAGCAATCAAAGGCATTGGAGCCGGATTTGGTTTGGCTGCCAATGCCATGCAAGCCCTGGAATATATAGGCATTCGCGAAGAAGTCGAAAAGATCGGTTATTACCTAGACTCCTTTGCTATCTTAGATCAAAAAGGGAATATACTGGTCAACCCAAACACCACTAAATTATCCGATAAATACGAGCAAAAGAATTTTGCCATACATCGCGCAGACCTACATCTCTACCTTTTATCCAAAGTAAAACAAGAATCCATTGCCCTTGGCAAAAAAGCTTGCAATTTGCTTCAAAAGTCAGATCATGTGGAGATCCAATTTGAGGATGGAAGTTCCCATCGAACTAAATACCTCATCATTGCCGATGGTGTAAAATCTCCATTGCGCCAAAAACTACTCCCTGCATCCAAACCACGATATGCCGGCTATAGCTGTTGGCGTGCTACCATTGACAACTCAGATCTCCAACTGAAAAGAGGTTCGGAAACTTGGGGAAACAAAGGCCGATTTGGCTTAACCCCTCTCGTTAACCAACGGATCTATTGGTATGCCTGCATCAATGGGCCACAACAAAACCCCGTCTTCAGAGATTACAAAGTAGAGGACCTGAAGCGCCAATTTGGAAACTACCATCAGCCCATTCAGGAAGTGCTGGACAAAACCTTGGATGCTGATTTGATCTGGTCCGATATCATCGATATCCAACCCATAAAGAATTTTGCTTTTGGTAATATCTTGATCATTGGTGATGCCGCACATGCCTGTACCCCAAATATGGGCCAAGGAGCCTGCCAAGCCATGGAAGATGTAGCCGTACTGCATAATGAGCTACAGAAAGAGCAGTCCGTGGAGCAAGCATTCCTTGCTTTTGAAAAAAGAAGACTGGCGAGGACCAAGTATATCACAGATACTTCAAAATTGATCGGTGATGTTGCTCAATGGGAGAATAAATTCTTAATTTCAATCCGAAATAACCTGATGAAAATCATGCCCGACAGCATGAATCAAAAGTCTTTGATCAAGCTGTTCAAGGAAGATTTCATGAAATAATGCATTCTTATGAATATTTTAATAGTAGACGATATACACGAAGTTCTATTGCAGAAATTAGGTCGCGCTGCAATTGCCTATTCCTACCAACCCGACTTCAGCAGAGCGGATGCTGAAAAAGCCATTGTTGATTATGATGGCCTGATCATACGCTCCAAATTCCAAGTGGACAAGGAATTCATAGATCTCAATCCCAACCTCAAGATGATCGGCAGAGCTGGAGCCGGCATGGACAATATTGATGAAGCTTATGCTAGCAGTAAGGGCATCAAATTGATTCCTGCCAATGAAGGGAATCGCGATGCTGTAGGCGAGCACATGATCGGTATGCTTTTGAGCCTGATGAACAACCTCAACCGTGGAGATAGAGAAGTTCGATCGGGCGAATGGAAAAGGGAAGAAAACCGAGGCCATGAGCTGAAGGGGAAAACCGTAGCACTAATCGGATATGGTCATAATGGTCAAGCCATGGCCAAGAAATTATCTGGATTTGATGTAAAAGTCATCGCTTATGATAAGTATAAAACCGGCTTTTCCGATTTATATGCCACGGAGGTCTCCATGGAAGAAGTGGTGCGAAGAGCCGATGTACTGAGTTTCCATATTCCATTGACCCGTGAAACTCGAGGCATGGTGGATGATGAATATCTGTTCCATTTCAGGAAACCGATCTTCTTTTTGATGGGTGCTCGTGGTGGAATCGTGAAAATCCCTGCAGTATTGAAGAAATTGGATGAAGGGAAGATTATTGCGGCAGCATTTGATGTGTTGCCTGTTGAAAAATTTCCAGCCTTGGCAGAGGAAGCTTGGTATGAGGACCTGATCAAAAGGGACAATGTCTTATTGAGCCCACATGTTGCCGGTTGGACCTTCGAAAGTTACTATAAGCTCTCTGATGTATTAGCCGATAAGGTTATTGCTTACGAGTATCAATAGCCATACAAAGAACCATTGAAGCACTAAAGCCAAGTCCAAGAGATAGACATGGTGATAGTGCTTTTCTTTTGAAAAGATAATAAACCTGAACATGACCAGGATCAGGATGGTCGTAATCAATAAAGCTATTTTCACACCCCAAGTATTTGGAGAAAGCAGAATCAGGATCAGGTGAAATATCCCTATTCCATAGGATAAATTAATCGCTCTTTCTTTACCCAATAAGATCGGCACCGTTTTCAGGTTGTATAGGCTATCCTGCTCAAAATCCCTGATATCAAAAGGCAAGGTACAGAGTACCAAGAACACTATTTTTACTAGACCTAAATAGTTGGCAGCATACCAATCAATTTGTTCTCCATTGGCGAATAGCTCGACCACGGGAAGTCCCACACTACTTAAAGACCAGACTAAGGCAATATAAAAAACCTTAAGTCCAGGAATCTGCCTCATCCCTACCCATCTGTCATTTACCTTGAGCAATGGGACGGCATAAGCCAAACTCATCACGCCAATAAAGCCCAGAAAAAACAAAGTCAAGATATGGACATGTAACAATGTCCAAACCGTGACCAAACCTGACAGCCCACTCAACAACCAAAAAAGCCACATATTCTTTCCAATCCATCGAGTACGCTGAAATGGCGATTTACTAGGATCTTTTGGTAAGGACAGATACAAGCTCAGGTTATAAAGCAGCAAGGTGGTAGCGCCTTCAATGATCAGGATATCATTGTTGACAGGGAATTGAAGGATATAATAGGTCAAGGCACATTGGGCCACCGCTGCCAAGGCAATCAGTAGATTCGTATGAACCAAAAAGTAGTATATCCTTTTCAAAACGCTTGTCATGGTAACCTAACAATTGCTCTCAATATTTGTTCCTAGCCTACAAAAATTAGTATTTCAATCGAAAAAAAATTAAATTAGCTAAACAGGTTCTTGTTTTTTCCGCATTCAATAACTAATTGACCGAAATAAATAATTTTCCTGATGTAAAGATAATGTAGACCTATAATTTTTAAAAAAAAGATGAATTTTCAGCTTAAATCTTTTGAGGAGTATCAAGAAGCTTACAAAAGGAGTGTAGAAGAACCCGAAGCGTTTTGGAGTGATGTGGCAGACCATTTCTTTTGGAAAAGAAAATGGAACAATGTATTGAACTGGAACTTTAGAGATCCAGACATCAATTGGTTTGAGGGTGCAAAACTTAATATTACAGAAAACTGTTTAGATCGTCATATCTATAAATTAGGAGATCAACCTGCCATTATCTGGGAACCTAACGATCCCAATGAGGCACACCGTATCCTGACCTATAAACAATTATTACAAAAAGTTGAGCAGTTTGCGAATGTTCTGAAGAACAACAATATCCGCAAAGGCGACCGGGTATGTATCTATTTACCGATGGTACCTGAATTGGTCATTGCTGTATTGGCATGTGCGCGTATCGGTGCAATCCACAATGTGGTATTCGGTGGATTCTCTGCTCGATCTATCGCTGACCGTATCAATGATGCAGAATGTAAATTGGTCATTACCTCCGACGGTGGTTTCCGTGGCCAAAAAATATTGGAACTGAAATCTATCGTGGATGATGCATTGATGCAATGTGATACCGTAGAAAAGGTAATCGTATTAACCCGTACCCGTACCCCTGTTTCCATGATCAAAGGCCGTGACGTATGGTGGGAAGATGAGATCAAGAAAGTAGAGACCCAAGGAAACCCAGCATGTCCTGCTGAAGAGATGGACGCTGAAGATACATTGTTCATCCTTTATACATCTGGTTCTACCGGCAAACCCAAGGGTGTGGTGCATAGCACAGCTGGATATATGGTCTACACCGGCTATACCTTTGCAAATACCTTCCAATACCAACCGGGAGAAGTTTTCTTCTGTACAGCAGACATCGGTTGGATTACCGGCCATAGTTATATCGTTTATGGACCGCTATCGCAAGGCGCAACTTCATTGATGTTTGAAGGAATCCCGACCTACCCAGATGCAAGTCGATTCTGGGATATCGTCGATAAATATAAAGTCAATATCTTGTACACCGCTCCAACAGCTATCCGTTCTTTGATGGCATTTGGCGATGACTTCCTTGAAGGAAAAGATCTTTCTTCCCTTCGAGTTTTAGGAACCGTTGGTGAGCCAATCAATGAGGAAGCTTGGAACTGGTATCATGATAAAGTTGGACATGGTAAATGCCCAATCGTGGATACTTGGTGGCAAACTGAAAACGGTGGACACTTAATTACACCGATTGCAGGGATTACAAAAGAAATCCCAGGCTATGCGATGTTACCACTTCCTGGTGTTCAGCCATGCTTAATGGATGAAAACGGAGAAGAAATCCAAGGAAATGATGTATCGGGCAACTTATGTATCAAGTTCCCTTGGCCAGGTATGTTGCGTACGACTTGGGGCGACCATGAACGTTGTAGACAAACTTATTTCTCTACCTACCAAGATATGTACTTCACTGGCGACGGATGTTACCGCAGCCCTGAAGGATACTACCGTATTACCGGTCGTGTGGATGATGTATTGAACGTATCCGGACACCGTATCGGAACGGCTGAGGTTGAAAATGCCATCAATATGCACTCCGATGTGGTTGAGTCAGCGATCGTAGGTTATCCGCACCCAGTTAAGGGGCAAGGAATCTACGCTTACGTGATTGCCAATCACCATATCGATGCCGAAAAAACAAGACAAGATATCTTGCAAACCGTAACCCGTATCATCGGAGCGATTGCAAAACCAGATATTATCCAATTCGTAACAGACCTTCCTAAAACAAGATCTGGAAAAATCATGCGCAGAATCCTGCGTAAGGTTGCTGAAGGCGAATTAAGCAATCTAGGCGATACCTCAACCCTTCAAGATCCTAACGTCGTGGAAGCGATTATCGAAGGAGCTAAAGAAATGAAGAAATAATCTCCAAGATTTACGAATAAGAATTCCATAAAAAAATGGAGCTTTCTCATACAGGAAGCTCCATTTTTTTATGTCCATTTTGGGGGTCTTGATTTAGAAAAATGTTCTGGCTAATTTTTTAGAAAAATCCTGGTTTATATTTTAACCTCATTCGAGACACATTCCGAATTTTCCGAATATGTCTCGAATGAGGTCAAAGCAAGACCCGAAGCCAAGTGGTCAGGAAATTCGAATCAATCTTCCAGTGAAAATTCAAATTCTTGATTTTTTTCAGTCTTGTAAGCTAGGTTCTGTGTCGCTGGAGAGATTGCAAAAAGCGGCGAAAAGGTTTTCACTTTTACGGTCTTGCCATCCGGAAGGAATTCCAGATACCTCAACCAGCCATCGCCACCATTACCGAACCATCCCCCACCCATCGCCTGGGCATTGAAGGTCATCTGGCTTACGGTTTTACCGGCAGCGTTCTTGTCCTGTCTGAACCCTATGTGCCCATCGAAATTATCTGGATCACCAATATGGCCAGAGAAGACCATTCGGATATTTTTGGAAGGCTTCACCAGTTTTTCAAAGACAGCAGCTCCATAGTTCGCATCTTCGATTTTGTACCCTTCTTTTTGGATGTGGTTGCTTTTGCTGTCCAAATAAGTATGGGTCAACAAGATGACATCATAGTTTTCATATTTCTGTTGATCCAAGGTTTTCTTTGCCCAAGCCAGCACTTCGTTTCTTGGTGCAAATTCAAGGACCATCACCAATAGTTTCCTAGGATGCGGAGTTTCAAACTCATAGACAGCATTTACAGCCGATGAGTTGCCGTTCAAGCTTGGGCCGATCTCTCGCAAAGCCTTGGCATTGAAACCATTTTGTTCTGGGGAGAAATACTTGTCGTATTGGGTTGCTCTATACTCTGCGCTGACATGGCCATAATCGTGATTTCCAGTGGCTAAAACATAGGGCACGCGGTTATCTAATTTACGGAATGCCTCACTGGTATTGGTCCATTGCTGTTTGCTATTTTGGTTGGCAGCCTTGGTATCAGGGTTCAAAAGATCATTCTGTTCCACCAAATCTCCTGTGCATAGCACGAATTGAGTATTTAAGGAATCGGCATTCTCTCGGACCCAAGAGGTCATCAGGTTTAATATTCCCACATTGCGGTCGTATTTGACATAGGTCTGGGGATCTGGGATCAAAACCAAAGACCAAGATTTGCTGTTTGTAAGTTTGGGCTTAACATAACTTTGCTGTGCAATTAATTGCTGCGAAAACAATAGCAGAGCCAGTAAAGTGGAGAGCACTGAAATAGATTTTAAATTCATAATGATTAAAAGTTGATTATCTAAATTTAATAAGAAAAGGCGATTTTTATTGAAAGTATATGTTTTTATAGAGGGACATAAATATTCCTGTTGATTTTAGAGGAATTGGCTTAATGGAATTATTTTTGAATTTCATCATGTTTTCTCTTAATTATAGCGAGAAAAATGCCTGTTTTTTATTATTTTTAGCCGAATCCCATTAATTCTTTAAGAGAGCGCCCATGTTATTTACAATACTTCTAGGTTTGATTTCTTCGATTTTGCTCATTCCATTTGGCAAAAGACTTAAATCATCCTGGAGTATCCTCATTCCGCTCATTCCAACAGCCTTATTTATTTATTATATGGGATATATCCCGAAAATCGCTGCGGGATCAAATTTTTTCCAAGAAATCAGCTGGGTTCCATCCCTAGGGGTCGACTTCAACCTCAGGTTAGATGGTTTATCCCTTTTGTTTTGCTTGTTGATTACCGGAATTGGCTGCGGAATCTTCTTTTATGCTCGAACTTACCTCAAAGGGCACCCCTATTATGACCGATTTTTTGGATATCTCTATCTTTTTATGTCGGCTATGCTGGGTTTGGTCCTTTCTGATAATATCTTTTTGCTATTTATCTTTTGGGAATTGACCAGTATCAGTTCATTTTTCCTGATCGGATTCAACAATGACCAAGAGGCCTCCCGAAAAAGTGCCATGACGGCGCTGACCATTACCGGGATGGGCGGATTCTTCCTCCTTGCCGGACTCGTGTTGATTGGAAATGTAGCAGGAACCTTCAGGATTTCAGAACTAATAGAATATCGGGATGTCATTTTGAACCATCCCCAATATCCATTGATCCTATTCCTGATTTTTATTGGAGCATTTACCAAGTCGGCACAGTTTCCATTCCATTTTTGGTTGCCCGGAGCCATGAAGGCCCCTACGCCGGTTTCAGCATACCTGCATTCTGCCACGATGGTAAAAGCAGGGATTTATCTTTTAGCTAGGTTTTTCCCGGTGCTGAGCGGAACGGAATTATGGAGCTATACCTTGATGGGTGTAGGTGGATTTACCATGTTATATTCCGCTATCCATTCGCTTTTCCGGATAGATTTGAAATCCATTTTGGCATATACCACCATTTCAGCCTTAGGTATGCTGGTGTTTTTATTAGGCGTCGGCACGAAAGAGGCTGTTATAGCCGCCAGTGTATTTATCTTGGTGCATGCCCTGTATAAAGCTACCTTGTTTCTTGTTACGGGAATCATCGATCATGAAACGGGCACAAGGGATATCACGAAACTTTCCGGTTTGAAGAAAGTATTGGGACCGGTTGCACTTGCTGCTGGATTAGCTGCTTTGAGCAGTGCAGGCCTTCCATCGACCTTTGGTTTTATCGGTAAGGACCTGATCTATGAAGCGACCTTACATGCCAAGGAAAACTGGATACTGATATTGACGATATTAGCCGTTGCCACCAACGTCTGCTTAGTAGCAGCAGGGTTTATGGCCGGAATCAAACCCTTCTTCGGTGAGCTTCCATCCACGTATGAGAAATTGCACCTGCCCTATAAGTCCATGTGGATCCCGCCTTTGATCTTGGCCTGTTTGGGTTTAATTTTCGGATTGATCCCCGGAATGGCTGGAAACTTCTTGAGTTATCAAACCGCTAATTCCATCTTTGGCGGAGATACGGAAATGCATTTGGCGATCTGGCATGGATTCAATACCGTATTGATCTTAAGCTTGGCCACCCTAGGGGCTGGTACCTTTGTATATTTCATCAATAAACCAAGCGAGACAAAAGTAAAACGGGTGGAAAGCCTAGACAGGATTTCTCCGCAACGGATCATTACAGGCTATGCCAATGACATCGTACGCTTTGCCGATTGGTTCAGCAATTTCTTCCATAATGGCTATTTAAGGTCATACCACATGAAGATCATCTTATTTGCGGAAGCTTTATTGATATACAAACTTTGGCAAAGTGGTCCCATCCAGATTGACTTTGACAACCTTACTCCATTGACTATCTATGAGGTGGCGGTGGTGATCATTCTTTTGGGTGCTTTGGTCATTGTGATCTCCACCCCTTCCCGACTGACCTCGGTGGTGGCGATGAGTGTCATCGGCTATTGTATCTGTGTGATGTATGTATTTTACAGTGCACCAGATTTGGCGATGACCCAGTTTACCATTGATACCTTGAGTACCGTACTTTTTGTATTGGTCCTGTATAAATTACCGAGTTTCTTGAACCTAGCTTCGAAAAGAGAAAGATACCGTGATAGCATCGTTGCCCTAGGCTTTGGCGCCATCCTTTCTATCATTGCCTTAAAGGTGCTTTATGAACCGATAAAAACGGAAACCAGTGATTTTTATGGTGAAAACGCCTATATCTTGGCAAAGGGAAAGAATGTAGTCAACCTGATCTTGGCAGATTTCCGAGGAATTGACACCATGTTTGAAACCGTGGTACTGGGGATTGCCGCATTAGGAGTGTACAGTTTATTGAAATTGAGATTAAAATCATCAGAAAAGGAATAAGAACATGCGCAGTATAATATTACAGACAGCTACCAGATACCTGTTACCCATCTTACTATTATTCTCTTTCTTTCTGTTGTTAAGGGGGCATTATTACCCTGGAGGAGGATTTGTTGGGGGCTTAGTAGCTTCCATTGCCTTCGTATTGCACAGCTTTGCAAATGGTACGGAAGCCACCATGAAGATATTGGGAAGGAAACCCTTGTCCCTGATTCCGATAGGATTGGGTATATCGGCGGTTGCCGTGGTGATGCCTACCTTTTTTGGATTGCCACCCATGACTGGTTTGTGGTGGGAGGAAAAGATTCCGGTTATCGGGATGATCGGATCGGCTTTGTTTTTTGACCTAGGGGTTTACCTAGTCGTGATAGGAGTTGTATTAACTATTTTATTCACTATTTCACTGACAAAGGATTAATAGATGGAATTACTGTTAGTACTCGTTTTAGGTTTTTTATATGCTGCCGGGGTTTATTTGATCCTTCGGAGGAGCATGGTCAAGCTCTTGTTGGGGATAATGCTCTTGGGAAATGGAACAAACATTTTGATCTTTCTTTTAGGTTCGATTACCAAAGGGAAGCCTCCGGTGATTGATTCACAGCATAATGTTTTCCAAGATGCCTATGCAGACCCTATTCCGCAAGCCTTGATTTTGACGGCAATTGTCATCAGCTTCGCATTGACAGCCTTTGCCATTGTATTGTTAAAACGTGTTTATGCTTTAGTGGACACAGATGATTTAGATGATTTAAACACGCCGGAAGAAGAAGATATATGATCGACAACCATATTTTAGCCCCTGTATTCATACATCTTTTTACGGCAATCATACAACTGATTGCTTGGCGAAAGACTGTTTCACAGCGTTTTTTAAGCGTTGGTGGTGCGTTTATAGGCTTGCTGATTGCCATTCGTTTATTTGCTAAGGTCTATTCCGAGGGATCCCTGCACATGAATGCCTCCAATTGGGAACCTCCCTTTGGAATCGTGTTTGTAGCGGATATGTTGAGTACCACCATGGTCTTGCTGACCTCCATAGCTGGTTTTGCCGTTTCCATCTTTTCATCCGTTGGATTAAGTAGGCAAAGGATGCTGTATGGCTATTTCCCTATCTTCCATTTCCTTTTGATGGGATTGAATGGGGCCTTTTTGACCGGTGATATCTTTAACCTCTATGTTTGGTTTGAGGTAGTCATTATCTCTTCCTTTGTCTTGATGACCTTGGGCGGTAGAAAAGCGCAACTGGAAGGTGCAGTGAAATACATGGCCATGAATATTTTGGCTTCTACCTTTTTCCTGACAGGAATTGGGATCCTGTATGGTATCACAGGTTCATTGAACATGGCGGACCTTTCCCTAAAAATCAGGGATTTTGATAATAAAGCGCTGGTTGGCATTACATCTATCTTCTTTATATTAGGATTTGGAATCAAATCGGCGGTATTCCCCTTGTACTATTGGTTACCTTCCTCTTACCATACTCCACCCTCTGCCGTTGCGGCGACTTTTGGTGGTTTATTGACTAAATTAGGTATCTACGCTATATTAAGGGTATTCAGCCTAATCTTTATACCAGATGATTTTACCAGAAACCTCTTTATGGTTCTGGCTGTTTTGACAGTATTGACGGGAGCATTTGGCGCATTGATCAAGACCAATATCAGAAGGATGTTTTCTTATCTGATCGTCTGCCATATTGGGTTTATGCTAGGTGGTATAGCCATGTTTACCAAGATCGCCCTAATGGGAACTGTGTTCTACCTGATCCACGACATCATGGTCAAGACCAATATGTTCTTGATTGCGGGCTATATCCGTTTGGTTCGTGGCAGCATGGACATGAAAAAACTGGGTGGCTTATACAAAGATTATCCGTTGATATCGTTGATGATCGCTTTGGTCCTGTTTTCCTTGGTCGGCATACCTCCACTTTCAGGATTTTGGCCAAAGATTTACCTTTTCCAAGAAGCATTTGTGGATAAGCAATACTTCTTTATTGCAGCATTGATCATCGGAAGTTTGGTGACCATGTACGTGATAGCCAAGATGTGGGCAGATGTTTTCTGGAAAGATGTACCGAATGGAGTGGTTGTAGAAGATAAATTCCATGATCAGCCTTTGTTTAAGAAAATACTGTTGGTGGGACCGATCCTGATCCTCTGTTCAGTGACCCTGTACATAGGATTCAATGCGGAGAACATCATCACGGTGGTGGATAGAATTACGAACGAATTGTTGGACACAAGCCCTTACATCCGTACCGTTTTGGGCGATAAAGCTTTTGAACAATGATCAAGTTTTTTTTAATGAACCTGCTCCTGTCTTTTATTTGGGTAGCTCTAACGGGTTCACTGTACTATTCTAACTTTATCTTCGGTTATCTGCTGGGGTTCGGGGTGCTATGGATCATGAACAGGAATGAAACTGATCAGCGTTATTTCTATCGGGTACCTAAGATCATCAGTTTCTTCTTTTTCTTTCTTTTTGAGTTGATCAAAGCGAATGTACAGGTAGCTTATGATGTGATTACACCGAAGTACTTCTTTAAACCGGGCATCGTGCGGTATCCAGTCAATACCACGACCGATTTTGAGATCAATATATTGGCAACTTTCATCTCGCTGACTCCGGGTACACTGATTATTGATATCAGCGATGACAAGAAAGCGATTTACATCCATGTGATGTACCTCAAGGACGAGGAACAATTTATCAGGACATTAAAAACAGGGGTTGAACGGAAATTATTGGAGATATTACGATGAGTTTAGAAACCTACTTTGATTTTGTCATATTACCAATCTTGACCATTTCGGTGCTATTGGTGTTTATCCGTTTGTTCAAAGGACCATCCGTTGTGGATAGGGTTATGGCCTTGGACCTCATCATTACCATTGGTATTGGGATCATTACGGTGTACAGTATCCGACAAGAACAGGAAGTCTTGCTGGATGTAGCCATTATCTTGGCGCTGATCGCCTTCCTAGGTACCATTGCATTCTCTTACTATATAGAAAAACAACAAGATGATTGATATTATTCTCGCTATACTGAGCACGGTAGGTGCGCTGTCTATCCTCTTTGCCTCCATTGGGGTATTGAGGATGCCGGATTTCTATCTGCGCCTTTCTGTTACGGTTAAGGCCTCTACGCTAGGGGTTGGTTTATTATTGATCTGTGCGGCCATCATGTTCCCGGAAGATGTCTCAGTGACCACTAAATCCATTGCTATCATCTTCTTTTTACTGCTGACTGCGCCTATTGCAGCGCACATGATCGGGAAGGCGGCCTATTTCATTGGCATTCCGCTGTGGAAAGGAACCGTCATAGATGAGCTGAAAGGGATGTACAATAAGGAAACCCACTGTTTGGAAAGTGACCCTAAAAAAGCAGATCAGAATGCGCCAGATAACATAGCGCATACCGATGATGCCACAGATTAATTAAAAAAGGATACAAACGGGTTTGGAAGCCTTAATCCTTTTTCCGGAGTCTGTTAATTTACCCGATTTTTTATCTCTATTGAAAACGACAATTTCGTCGGTCAGCTGGTTGCCAACCAAGACAAAACGCTCATCTGGACTGAAATTGAAGTTGCGAGGTCCTTTCCCCTGTACTGAATTCACTTCTTTTCTTCTGAGTTTTCCATTCTTGCTAACCGAAAAGGTCGTAATGGTATTGGCATCAATCCTATCGGTAGCATACAGGAATTTAGCATCCGAGGATATCTTGACATCCGCTGCACCACTTTTACCTTCGAACTCAGGCTTACGGATAGAAATAATTTGATAGGAATCCCAAACTCCATCCTTCTTTTTGAAAACCTCAATATCACCGGTCATTTCCATCAGGGAATACAGGACTTTGCCATTGGGATGAAAAGCGATATGCCTCGGTCCCCCGCCCAGATTGACATTAAGTTTCCCTTTTTCAACAAATTGGAATTTGCCGTTCTCGGCTTTCTGTATATCGAGGATATAAATCTTATCGCCACCTAAATCGGATACATACAATAGATTATCGGGACCAAAAAAAGCAGAATGGATATGGGAGGCCTCTTGACGTGCTTTATCTACACTTTTCCCTTTATACAGTTTGGTATCGTCCTTGGATAGGATCTCTCCTTTTGGAGAAAGCTGAAATAGATCCAGTGCACCACCCAAATAATTGGAAACTACGGCATATTGGCCATCTTTAGCAATGACCACATGGCAGGGTGCTGAACCTCCGGTTGCTAATTTGTTCTGGAAAGTCAAGCCATCCTTCCCAAGAGAAAAGGAAGAAAGGGATTGGCTACCATCGGTCATTTCATTGGCTGCCAAAAGGAAATTTCCAGTCCTATCTAAAAATGAGGGGTTGGCTGTACTGGTTTCCTGAACTAAAGTTGCATCTCCTGTTTTTGTGTTAAAAATGAATTCGTAAATGCCCTTGCTCCCATTCGGAGAAGTATAGGTACCGACATAAAGTGGGATCTGGGTATCCTGAGCCTGGGTTAATGTGACATTCATGAATAGGAAGAGTAAAAATAGCAGTCGTGCGTTCATCTGTTAAATATGGTTAAATCGCCTTAAGTTTAAAGCCGTTTAAGTATTTTAGCCCGAATATCTTAGCTTAGGCTAGGTGTTATTACAATTATTACTATATAAAAGTAGAAAAAAGGCATAATATTTAATAATTTTGCGATTGAACTTTAGATTTACTGTGACAACAGACAGCATGAAAAACTTTTCAAGTTTCCTTATATTACTTTTATTAGCTTGTACATTTCAGGCTAATGCACAAGAAAAACTGATTGACCGCGTGGTGGCGACTGTGGGATCCGGAATTATTTTGCAATCAGATGTTGACATGCAATATTCTCAGTACCTAGCCAACGGTGGAACACCAAGTGATGATTTCAAATGTACCGCCCTTCAACAATTAATATTGAGTAAAATTTTAGCTCAACAAGCCGAAATCGATTCCATCGAAGTATCAGAATCCGAAATCGACGATGAGTTGAATGGTCGTATCCGCGAAATGACCTATAGAGCAAAAGGAAAAGAACGTTTAGAGGCATTCTTAAAACGCTCCTTATTGCAATACAAGGAAGAAATG
This sequence comes from Sphingobacterium sp. BS-2, assembly GCF_046161205.1. Taxonomy (NCBI): domain Bacteria; kingdom Pseudomonadati; phylum Bacteroidota; class Sphingobacteriia; order Sphingobacteriales; family Sphingobacteriaceae; genus Sphingobacterium; species Sphingobacterium sp. BS-2. The sequence continues at coordinate 616,922 of NZ_JBIXGO010000019.1, read as the reverse complement.
CGACCTACTGTTACGGAACAGATGAAAGCTAAAAAGTTCCAAAACACCATTGTAAGTAAAGTTTCTGTAACGCCTCAAGAAGTTAAGAAATATTTTGAAGGCTTAGATCAAGATAGTCTTCCGGCATTCAATACGGAGGTTGAGATTGGAGAAATCGTCATTTATCCGGAATTGACCAAAGAAGAGAAGAATGTATTTAGGGAAAAAGCTGAGGGATACCGCAAGCAAATCATGGACGGAACAGATTTCGGTACAGTTGCTCGTTTCTATTCAGAAGACCCAGGATCGGCCGTGCAAGGTGGTGAGTTAGGTTTCGCTCCGCGTGAAAACTACGTAAAAGAGTTTTCGGCAATGGCTTTTAGATTGAAAGAAGGTGAGATTTCGCCTGTCTTTGAAACAGAATATGGATTCCACTTCCTACAGGTTTTAGAGCGTCGTGGTGAGGAGGTGAATGCAAGGCATATCCTAGTGACCACCAAACCGACTACGGCGAGTATGGATAGGATAAAAGGTAAAATTGACTCGATCTATACAAATGTAAAGGATGGCAAACTACCTTTCAGTACCGCAGCAACGAGATATTCGGATAATAAAGAGACTAAATTCAATGGTGGTATGGTGGTAAACCAACAATCAGCATCCCGTTCTACCTTGATTCCCGTGGATATGTTGGAAAAAGAGGTGTTCTTGGCCATCGATACCTTAACGGAAGGTCAAATCTCTAAACCATTCCCATTCCAAGATCCTAGAACAGGTAAGTCTGGATATAAGTTCACTTACTTGAAAACCAGGATTCCGCCGCACAAGGCAAGCTTAGAGCAGGATTTTGCAAAGATTCAAGAAGCTGCACAAGAGGATAAAACCCGCAGGGCATTGAGTGAATGGTTTGAGAAGAAGACGAAGAATACCTTCGTTCATGTGAACAGCGAGTTTGCTACTTGTGAGGAATTGCAGATGTGGAACACGCCAGCAAATGAAAACCTGGCTTCCTCTAAAGAAGATTAAAAAAGAAATAAACGATAAAAGAAAACCCCGATCAAATGATCGGGGTTTTCTTTTATATAATTCTGTCCTGTTATCTTTCGAACATCATTTCTAAGATCACTTTCCATTGGAACTCTCCAGTTAATTGCCAAATACGGATATAACTGAATTTAACGACCTTGTCTTTTAATCCAACGGTAGCTGTGCCGGAAGTGTAAGCGAATTCACCGCTATAAGCACGGCCTACCTCTGTAGGATCTGTATCGATCTCAATTCTTTCTTTCTTCAGGAATGCCAACACATTGTCCCTTCCTTCGATTTCATTCTGCCAAGGGAAGTAGAAACGGGCATCATCAGCCAAGAACTCTTTATAGCCTGTTTTGGTATCTGCCTTTAGAATGGTAGAGAAGAGCTCGTCTGTTTGAAGAACGACTTCCTCACGCTGTTCAAGGCGTTTTACGGAGCGATGTTTTAAGTATGCCTTATCATCGGGTTCGTAGTATTCCAAAGGGCTGGCCTTCTTCTTACCGTAGTTTTCCACTTCGGCACGTAGATGAGCTCTCCAGTTTCCTTTTCTATCGCGGTGCCAAACTGTAAGGTACTGTCCGAAACGCTTAATAGAACCCATCTTTTGGAATTCAATAGGTCCTGAAGTTACTCCCCAGTCTAAACTCCTTGATACGAGGACAAAGTTGGGGTTCCAAGAAAGACGATCTGGAAGATTGGGTCTGTTATCTAAATAGTTAGCTGCATTGACTGGTGAAGGCACAAGGAAAGTAGATTCCTTGTCAATGATATATTTAAGTCCGGTATAAGGACTTTCCGTTTTTGAAAGATTCGCTGCTGTTCTATCAACCGAAAGAAGCCCCCCTACCTTTTCAGGTAGTTGGGCAAAACTCGAAAAAGAAATTAGCGTTACGGCTAAAAGAGTTAAGCCTTTTTTATTAATCATTACTGTAAAATTTACCTTACTAATCAAATCTTATTCCAAAGTGTTCCATCCTTACTATCTTTCAGTTGGATACCTACGGAATTCAATTGTTCGCGGATACGATCTGAGGTCACGAAATCCTTGTTTTTCTTAGCTTCATTGCGCATATTGATGATGATCTGCATCAAATCATCCATATTGTCACCTTCGCCGATCTGATCATCTTTAAGCCCTAGGATGTCGAATACAAATTCTTGCATATAGGTCTTCAATTCATTCAGGTCTGCTTCGGTAATCGTCAGTTTACCATCGTAGATCGAATTGATGATACGAACTACTTCAAATAACTCAGCGATTAGAACCGGGCTGTTGAAATCATCATCCATGGCAGCATAGCTGCGTTTCTTGATTTCAGCTAAGTCACCGAAATTAGAAGATTTTGAAGGCACAACTTTTTCCAATAGGCCAATGGCAGCCATTAGACGTTTATATCCTTTGTCTGCAGCATCCAAAGCATCATTGGAGAAATCCAATGTACTTCTGTAATGGGCCTGCAGCATAAAGAAACGTACCGCCATAGGCGAATAGCCCCTATTCAATAGCGGATGGTTACCAGTGAAAAGTTCTCCCGGTAGGAAACCATTACCTGCTGATTTGGACATACGGGTTCCATTCACGGTCAGCATATTGGTATGCATCCAATATTTTGCCGGTGTGGTATGGTTACATGCTTCAGATTGCGCAATCTCGTTGGTATGGTGGGTTGCTGCCAAGTCCATTCCACCACCGTGGATATCGAATTGATCCCCCAAATACTTCCTGCTCATCGCTGAACATTCGATATGCCATCCCGGGAATCCTACTCCCCAAGGAGAAGGCCAGCGCATGATATGCTCAGGTTTAGCCTTGATCCATAAGGCGAAATCAAGTCTGCCGCGCTTTTCATCCTGACCACCCAATTCGCGGGTGTTGTTCAATAGATCTTCTAGGTTTCTATTGGTCAAGATGGTGTAGTTATATTCTTTGACGTATTTCTCTACGTCGAAATAGACCGTACCATTCACCTCGTAGGCAAAACCGTTCTTAATGATCTCTTGTACCATTTCGATCTGCTCGGAAATATGTCCGGTAGCCGTTGGTTCTATGCTTGGAGGAAGGGTATTGAATAGACGCAGTACATCATGGAATCCAATGGTATATTTCTGTACGATCTCCATGGGTTCCAATTGTTCCAGCTTCGCTTTTTTCGCAAATTTATCATCCCCCTCATCATTGTCTCCCTCTAAGTGCCCAGCATCTGTGATATTACGCACATAACGTACTTTATATCCCAGGTGCAACAAGTAGCGGAAAATCAAGTCAAAGGAAACAAAAGTCCTACAGTTCCCTAAATGCACATCACTGTACACAGTGGGTCCACAAACATACATCCCAACAAGGTTAGGATGGATGGGTACAAACTTCTCTTTCTTACGGGTAAGGGTATTGTATAATACTAAATTATGCTCCATACGACAGTTGAAACTAATTATTTTTGTCTAAAGAATATCTGGATTGGCACTCCTGAAAAGTCAAAGTTCTCACGTAATTTGTTTTCGATGAAACGCTTGTACGGATCTTTGATATATTGAGGCAGATTACAGAAGAAAGCAAACATTGGCGATCTACCTGGTAATTGCGTCACGTATTTAATCTTGATGAATTTACCCTTCGTTGCTGGAGGTGGATATCTCTCGATAATTTCCAACATCACATCATTCAACTTGGAAGTAGGGATCTTTTTGGTTTTATTGTTATAAACCTCCATCGCCGTTTCCACGGTCTTGAAGATACGTTGTTTCTCTGTTACAGAAGTAAATAGGATTGGAACATCAGTGAACGGAGCAATCTTGTTCTTAATAGCTTGCTCGAATTCTTTGGCTGTTTTATGGTCTTTTTCAATGGTATCCCATTTGTTTACCAGAATAACGATTCCTTTTTTGTTCTTCTCAGCCAAGTGGAAGATATTGATATCCTGTGCTTCAATGCCATCTTTGGCATCAATCATCAAGATGACAACATCAGAATCCTCTAAGGCCTTGATGGTACGCATTACCGAGTAGAATTCGATATCCTCATTGACTTTGGATTTTCTTCTCAAGCCTGCAGTATCAACCATCAGGAACTCATGGCCAAATTGATTGTAATGAATACGGATGGAATCACGGGTGGTACCTGCAATTGGGGTAACTATATTTCTCTCTTTCCCTAATAGGGCATTCGTTAATGATGATTTACCAACGTTAGGACGTCCTACAATGGTAAACTTTGGCAATTCGGTATCATCTTCCTCTTCGTTCTCAAAATTAGAGACAACTTGGTCAAGAAGCTCTCCAGTTCCAGAACCAGTCATGGAAGAGATATTGAAGATCTCGCCAAGACCAAAGGAATAAAACTCAGCTGAATCATGGGTTTGTTTGGCGCTATCCACTTTATTGGCAACGACATAAACTGGTTTTTTGCTGCGACGCAACATGTTTGCAATCTCATCATCCAAATCGGTTACTCCTGTAGTGACATCCACCACAAATAAAATAACGGATGCCTCATCGATGGCAATCAAAACTTGCTCACGGATGGCTGCTTCAAAAACATCATCTGAACCATGTACAAAACCACCAGTGTCGATCACGGTGAATTTCTTTCCGATCCATTCCGCTTGTCCATAGTGTCTGTCACGGGTAACCCCGCTGTAATCATCGACAATAGCCTTTCTGCTCTCGGTCAAACGGTTATATAAGGTTGATTTACCAACATTGGGTCTCCCTACAATTGCTACGATATTTGCCATATTTCTTTCTATTCGTTACCTCACGGCAACGTTTTCAGGTATCTTGTAAAGGTACAAAGTTACGGATAAATCGCACATCTTGCGTGAGAAATCAGAAAATGACAGCTTTATGGGCAAATTATGGACTTCGGTCTTTTCGAATCGGCTGCTCCTTGATTTCTTTTATCACTTTTGAGGGAAAATATTTCCAAAAAAAATAGGCCGTCCCGGAAAGGGATGGCCTAAAATTAGTTTTGAAAATTAACAGTTAGAAATGTTATTAAGAATCTTTGTGTAATTTCCACTAAGTCTTACTACTTAGATTATATTCTCTACAAAGACATCTGACTTCGTCAAATTATGCTGAAAGATAGAAAATTTATTCCTAAAACTTAAATAATTCCAGGAGGAAATTTTAACTTGATTAATTAGATAAAACTCTTTAAACAGTTGATTCATAGAGTTTTTTAACACATTCGAAATCTTAGTAACTGATGATTGCAAGCAAATTGTTACACTGTTCATTTTAAGCAAGAAAACAATCTTTGAAAGCAAAAGCAACTCGAGAGGCCAGACCGATATAAATATCATAATTCTCTAAAGTTTTTTTTAGTATGACAAATAAAGTCTCAAAACTTTAATCATTCTAGTGGCAAAACAGGAAGAGCTGCCTAAAATAGGCAGCTCTTCTGATAGCTGTTCTGAGTTCTATGGATTCTGTTTCAAGACCCCATTCGATAGCACAATCTGTTGCTCTGGAATAAATTCGATAGCTTGATTGCTCTTGGAGTCGATGGTCAAAATAGGACTAGTTCCCGAGGTGTGGGTTCCTGGATATTTCCTGTCCATTAGTTTGCCATTTCTGAATACATCAAACTTTCTGTGTCCTTCCCAAGCAAGCTCCAATTTTCTTTCCTCAAGAACGACATCTAAAGCGGTCTTTCCATTTAAATTGGCAGCTGTCCAAAGTCCTGCTGTAGGAATCCCCGCTCTTTGTCTGATCATGTTCACATCCTTCAATGCTGAAGTAATATCTCCTACCTTAGCACTTGCTTCTGCACGGATTAGATACACTTCGGCTAACCTTGAAATAATCGGTGACCATAAATGCGCTTGCCCTTCTTGGCCAGAACATTTCATTACATAGTATTTCAAATAGCCATTACGGTTCGCTAACTTTCTATCGATCAATACCGTTCTCTTCTTGCCTGCGATTTGTATGTAATATTGGTAAGCACCTGCTCCATTTGACTCTTTGATCAAGTTCTTTTTAGCTCCAGCTTCAGTATAGGAATAATCTGTACCCGCTTGAGTCACTTGCACGCTCGCATATTTATAATCATCCGTTACATAATACGCATGCAGTTCGTTTGCCTTTTCAACCACTGGCTGGATCATCCTATAGCGCACATCTTCTGGATATTTTCTGACTTCCTCCAAATAGCTCCTGGAAGCATACATTTCACCCCATCCTGAACCTTGGATATTGGCATACATGGAACCAATCGTACTCCAACCATCATCTGGATAGTCAATATCCTTCACGAATTTGATAGCGAATATATTCTCTCTATTTTCCTCTGGGGTAGAAACGGTTAGTTTATTGTAATCAGATCCCGCCAACAAAGAAAACTTACCCGATTCAATGACCTTATTGGCATATTGGATAGCCTTTTGGTTATCTCCTTTGAAAAGGTAAACCCTAGCCAACAAGGCCTGAGCGGCATATACATTACCATACACATTGCTCTTGTAGGTATTGAACATACCTTCAGCCTTCAATAGATCTTTTTCCAATTGATCATAGACTTCCTTCACGGTATTACGAGGAAGGATTTCGAATGGATCATCAGATAATTTAATTGGAACGGCCAAGGACTGAGGATCTTGCGTATATGGTTTTCCAAATACATTTGCCAAATAAAAGTACATCAAGCTTCTCAGGTATAGATTCTCCGCGATCATTTGATCAACTTCGTCACTTTCACCCTCTTTCAGTTTCTGCAGCAATAAATTGGTTCCTGCAATTACGCGGTAAGAGTTTTCCCAATAGCTATTTACCCTTGCGTTATTGACTACTCTTTTGTAGTTATAATTATAGAACAGGTTATCGGTAGTCGTTCCACTCAAGGACACATTATCCCCCGGATATTCTGTTACTCGGTGCCAGTTTTCGACCCAACCTTTTAGGGTATGGTAATTCCCTAAATGTAAAGCTTGGATAGCACCTTCAGTGTTTTCGATCGATTCATTGGTCATTGAATCATAAGGCTCCTTATCCAAAGAACAAGATGTCATCAACAGACCAACGACCCCACTTAATATGAATAATTTCTTCATCTTTCTTTCTTTTAAAATGTTAGGTTAAGCCCAAAAATCAAACGCTTCGGTGCAGGATATTGCGAGGTAGCATCACCACCTGCGGCTTTATCTGCCGAATTATCATTACCTAAGATGGCAGCCTCTGGATCCAGACCTGAGAATTTGGTCGAAGTCCATAGGTTATCTCCTGATAGATAAACGTTCAATCCTTTTAATTTCAATTTGCTCACTAGGTTCTCCGAGAAGGTATAGCCTAAAGTCACGTTCCTCAATCTCAAGAAGTTCGTGCTCTCCAAGTACCTGGAAGAGGTTTTGTTTGAAAGACTGGTATTGTTGTATTCCGCCCTTGGATGCGTAGCATTTGGGTTATCTGCCGACCATCTTGACCAGCCATCCATCAAGATCATTTGATTATAAGAGGCATAAGCACCATCTGAATCAAACAATTCTCTTGCAGCATTATAGGTTACACCGCCATTTTGATAAGCAAAACTAGCATTCAAATTAAACCCTTTGTAGTTTATGGCAGAATTAAAACCACCTTGGAATTTAGGCGTTGCTGCTCCAACAAACTGCAAAGCTGCATCGTTATAATTTGAAGTGGTCGAAACCTCTCCGGTTTCTTCGTCAATGGTTTCCCAAAGTGGATCCCCGTTTTCAGGGTTCACACCCGCCCATTTACGCATGTACCAAGAGTCAACATCATGACCTTCGGAGAAACGCATATTTCCTTTAGGAATATCCTGACCATCTTTCAAGGAGGTAATTTTATTATTGTTATGGGCGATATTCACACCTAAATCCCATTGGAATGGGTTTTCAGGACTGAACACCGAACCACTCAAGGCAACTTCCACCCCACGGTTCCTCAATCCACCGATATTCAACCAATACCCATCCCATCCAGCAGTTGAAGGGAACTCCACATAGTAAAGCAATCCGCTGGTGTTCTTATTATATAAATCTACTGAAAGGTTCAATCTATTGAACATTCCCAATTCTAGACCTAGATTGGCATCATAAGATTTCTCCCAGCTCACATTAGCATTCTGGAAGTTCTTCTGGATCGCTGCAGGTTCGCCATTGTATTGCGCATTTAACCCATAGGTCGCAAATGAAGAATAATAATCGATCGGCACGTTTCCAACTCCACCATAAGACGCTTTCAAACGCAATAAATTGATGGCAGGAACATTAAAAAACGCTTCATTGTTGATATTCCAGGCACCACTTACGGAATAGAATGCACCATATTGCTGGTTCTGTCCAAACCTTGAGGATCCATCCACACGGAAGGACGCCATCAAGTTATAACGGTTATCATAGCCGTAGGTACCCTGCAAGATCCCGGATTGGAAAGAATAATCATTTTTCGTACCACCAAAATCAAGAACGCTGGCTGCATTTCCTAGGATCTGAGACCCTGGGGCAATACCTTTACCTTTGGCATTTAAACTAGAATACACATAATCCGAGTATTCGTAGGCCGCAAAACCAGATACGGAATGCTTGCCAAATGTTTCATTGTACTTCAACATCTGGTTAAAGAACCTGGTAATACGTTTATCTGAAAATTGATAGATTGTTCCTTTATCATTTCGACCAGCATTCGAGTTAGGGTCTGCATAACTCATGGTGGTCTGATTATAATAGGTCAGGTTATTCATGGATTCGAAGGTGAATCGATCAGAAATCCTATACGAGAAATCAAAATTACCCTGCATGTCAAAGGTCTGTCCCTTACCATAGTTATATTGCAAGTCATACAAGTAGTTTGTATGGTCACGTCCTAACCAAAGCACATTAGCATCAGCATCTTGCGGGTTTTTGATAGTTCCATCTGCATTATATGGATTATCCCAAGGCAGATAAAACATCATATTATATAATGAATGTTGTTTATCAAGGTAGGTCGTGTAAGCTGCATTCAATTTCGGCTTGAATGTCAATCGATCCGTCAATTTATGCTCAACATTGAAACGGCCGGTCATTCTTTCGAAATCATAACCTTTCAAGGATCCTTTTTCACCATAGTAATTGGCACTTGCGAAAACAGAGGTCTTTTCAGTTTTACCCATGTAATTTGCAGAGAAATCATTTACTGGAGCCGTTTGGGTACCGTTCTTGATCCAATTATAATCGTTGTTCAAAACATCATTGGTTACATTCGGATCAATATCCTTCTGGTTAGGGAAAGTTTGGTAGTAATCCCACAGCTCTTGAGAATTCATTAGCTCAAAGTTCCCAAAGTTGAATTTGCTCACACCGGATGAAAGGTTGACCGAAAAGGTACCTTCACCTTCGCGCAAAGCTCTTTTCGTGGTCACCACGATAACCCCATTGGTACCTCTGGAACCATATTGCGTGGTCGCTGCAGCATCTTTCAAAACCGAAATGGTCTCAATATCATTGGGGTTGATATTCGCAACACCGTGAGTGATTACCCCGTCAACTACCCATAAAGGATTAGTACCAGAAGAAAGGGAACTCCTACCCCTGATCTTCACATTCGCCTGTTGTCCAGGTCTACCTGTACCCACTACATCAACACCAGCTACTTTACCTTGCAAAAGGTTGGATACATTCGGCGATTTGCTGTCCTTCAGTTTCTTTTGATCCAAAGAAACGATAGAAGCACTGATTTCACCCTTTTTCTGGGTAGAGTAACCTGTAACCACCACCTCATCAATATTCTCCTCACTCGCACTTAGCTCCACATTCAGGGTAGCACCCGTAACCGCCACTTCTTTTTTCTCATGACCCAAGGCAGAAAACACTAAGGTCTGACCAATCTCGGCCGTGATACTAAATTCTCCTTCGGCAGTGGTAGAGGTCGATCTGCTCGGATCTTCCTTTACGGATACTGTAACTCCTGGCAAAACAACCCCACCTGAAGTCACCTTCCCTTTGACTTCTTGTTGAAATGCATGGATTTCCTTTTTATCCTTACTCAGATCATGGGCAGCCGCATATCCACTAGTTAGACTTAAACCTAAAATAATGGCTCCTGCAACTAATTGAGATCTTTTCAATGGAAAAAATGGACTTGAAAATCTCTTTATCATAATTAATCTATTAAATAAAATTTAGTAATAAGCCGTAGGCACTATCACAACTTAGATGCAGGAAGGTAAAAGTTTATTGAAAAGATTAAAGGAATAACCCATAACGAAAACGATTGCGCAAATTCATGCAAACGTGTGCATAAGCAACCAAATGTAACTTTATTGTAAAGCTTAAATCAACAGTGGATTAAATCTTGATTTTTGTCTTCAGATAAGGATAGACAAATACAGCGGCCAAGACTATAACAGCCCCGAAATAGAATCCCGTACTCATCGCTTCTTTTTGCCCAAATATGAGCAAGGCTAAGATAATACCATAAACCGGTTCCATGTTTGTCGTCAATGCAACTGTAAATGCAGATAGCTCTCGCATTACAGCTACACCAAGCACATAGGCTATTGCCGTACAGACAACACCCAATAGCAGGAGATATAACAAATCAGATTGACTGAGGACCATCTGTTCATCAAAATCCCCGGTAAAAAACATCACGAAAGAAACGCCAATCCAAGCACCGACCATCTCGTACAAGGTAATCGTTGTCGGGCTACCCTTCTTGACCATTCTAGCATTCAATATGGAAAAAATACTAGCGCAGAAAGCACAGGACAAGCCATAAACAATCCCCCAGAAGTATTTGAATTCAAATTTAAAGATCAGGTAGATCCCGAGGATAATCACCAGACCAACAATCACATCCGCTATGGAAATCCGTTTTCGGTTAATAATGGGTTCCAAAATAGCAGTAAACAAGGTCACAGAAGAAAGGGTAACCAAAGTAACCGATACGGTTGAGACCTTGATGGCATGGAAAAATAACACCCAATGCAAACCCACGATCATTCCCACGCCTAAATACTGCAAGAGCTGATCTTTAGGAACCAACAGGGTCCTCTTGGTAAAAATATAATACAGCACCAAGGAAACCGCAGCAATCAACACCCGATACCATACCAAATGCAGGGCCGAGACGGTAATCAATTCGCCCAGAACACCTGTAAAACCCCAAATTAATACGGTAAAGTGCAATATCAGTGTATTGCGGTTAATGGTTAACTGTGACATGGTTTGTGATGCTTATTTAGGAGCCTTCTTCAACAGATAAAAACTCAATATCAAGAAAATGACATTGGGGATCAATACCGAGATCAGAGGATCCAGCCCTCCTTTGATGGAGAACATACTTGAAAATCGTTCAAGCACGATATATATACAGCTCAAGCCGATTCCTAAACCTAAACTCAAGCCAATACCACCACGGACTTTCTTCGACGAAAGGGAAACCCCAATCAAGGTCAAGATAAATGCCGAAAATGGATTAATTATTCTCTTATACTTTTCGAGCAGCAATTCGTTCATCATCCCGGTTCCTCGAACTTCCTCCTTGCTGATACGCTCATTCAATTCATGCTGGTCCATCGTGGTAAACACATCCTCATAAGATTCAAAATCCTGCGGACGCATATCCAAGGTCGTGTCCTTTTTCTCTCCGCTCAGCATCTCTTCCTTCAACCCTTTGATTTCCCTCGTGGTATAGGTATGCAAGCTCCACTTCCCAGCTACCGAATCCCAAGTCACACGTTCTGCCATCAACTTCTCCAGCATCTTGTCCCCATCAAACTTCTCCAAACTAAAGTTATAGCCCACTTTGGATTTCGTATCAAAGGAACCCATATACACATAGGTATTCGAATCCACCTGCATGTGGATGGAAGAAGAAGTGGTACTGACCTTGTTCGGCTTCACATAGACGTTTTCAAAATTCACCTTTACCTTATTGGTGAAAGGAATAATGTAAACATTGGACAGCAAAGTCATCCCAAATATCAAGGCCGCACAGATCATATATGGCCTCAGCAACCTATTAAAGCTCATCCCACCACTTAGGATCGGCACGATCTCTGTTTGATCGGCCATCTTAGAGGTAAAGAAGATTACGGCAATAAAGTTGAACAGCGGGGTAAGCATATTGATAAAGAAAGGCAAGCTCCCCAAAGCATAGTATTCAAAGAATACCTGCGTCATGGTGGCCCCATATTTATTGAAATCATCAATCTTCTCCGAAATATCAAATATCACAATCACGACACAGAAGATCGCCACTGTGAAAACAAAAGTAGACAAGTACTTTTTCATGATATATCGATCGATGATCCTAAACATGCGCTTTCTCTCGAATTATAGTCTTTGACCTAATACAGGAACCATTTTATTTTTCCAATCATAAAACGTTCCATCTATGATCTTTTCTCTAGCTTGATTTACTAACCAAAGATAAAAATGTAAATTATGTAATGAAGCGATTTGTGCCCCTAAAATTTCTTGCGATCGGATTAAATGCCTCAAATAAGCTTTCGTATGGATCTGGTCCACCAACAAGTCTGATTCCGCCTCGATAGGACTGAAATCATCCTTCCATTTCTCATTCTTGATATTGATGATACCATTTTGGGTAAAGAGCATTCCATTTCTCGCATTCCTAGTCGGCATCACACAGTCGAACATATCGATACCCAATGCAATATTTTCCAAAAGGTTCACTGGCGTACCTACGCCCATCAGATACCTTGGTTTATCATGCGGCAAGATATTGGTCACGACTTCCGTCATTGCATACATCTCCTCAGCCGGCTCTCCTACAGAAAGGCCTCCAATTGCATTTCCCTCTCTATTGAAAGAAGCAATGGTCTCTGCCGATTTCTCACGTAGGTCTTTATAAACTGATCCTTGGACGATCGGGAACAAGGTCTGATCGTATCCATATAATGGATCGGTGCTATCAAAACGATCACAACAGCGTTTCAACCAACGGTGTGTCATTTCCATAGACCTTCTTGCATAGCGGTAATCGCAAGGATATGGAGTACACTCATCAAATGCCATAATAATATCGGCCCCAATGATACGCTGCGTATCCATCACGTTCTCCGGCGTAAACAAATGTTTAGAACCGTCGATATGCGACCTGAATGTTACACCCTCTTCCTTGATCTTTCTGACCTCAGTCAAGGAGTAAACTTGATAACCTCCCGAATCGGTTAAGATCGGACGGTCCCAATTGATAAATTTATGTAGACCACCAGCTTTATTCAACACATCCAATCCTGGTCTTAGGTACAGGTGATAGGTATTCCCTAAGATGATCTGTGCTTGAATATCATTTACCAATTCATGTTGGTGTACCGCTTTGACCGTTCCGGCAGTACCAACTGGCATAAAAATAGGTGTCTGTATTTTTCCGTGAGCAGTTTCAATCTCCCCGGCCCTTGCTTTTGAAAATTTATCTTGTGCTTGAAGCGTAAAATTCATAGTAATCCTTAATCGACCGCAAAAATACTATAAAATTCTTAGCGAATCGCATATCAGCCCTTTAATTCGCATTTCTTAACAATTAACAGAAATTTGGGCGATAACCTGTATCTTTGAACCTAATTTTATGGGTATAATATTCTATATCGACCTCGATCTATCGCTTATTCCTTATGGAGTCTTGGCGCTTTTGTTGATTATCCAGCTCAACTATATTTTGTTTGTATATGGAAAACTGGCTTTCTACAAGGTCAAACCCAAGCAAGAAAATGCAGCCGATAAGCAAGTCTCTATTATTATCTGCGCACATAACGAACAAGAAAATCTAAAGACTTATCTTCCCGCTATATTAGAGCAAGATTATCAAAACTTTGAAGTCATTGTAGTCAATGACTGCTCAGAAGATGACACCAAATGGGTTTTAAAGGAATTTGCAGAGCGATATGCCCATCTTAAAATCGTCGAGATCAAGGAACATATCCAATTAAAACACAGCAAGAAATTCGCCCTTACCATGGGGATCAAGGGAGCCCAATATCCTTATTTGCTGATGACGGATGCCGACTGCCAACCCAATAGCAACAATTGGTTGCGAGAAATGGTTGGGTCCTTCCAAGAAAACAAGGAGATTGTGCTAGGCTACTCACCATACTTCAAATTCCCAGGCTTTCTGAATCGACTGATCCGCTTTGAAACAAGCCATACCGCTATGAGCTATTTGTCCTATGCCTTAAAAGGAAATGCCTATATGGGCGTAGGGAGAAATCTAGCTTATACAAAGGAGCTGTTTTTTAAGAATAAAGGATTTACCGAGCATATGCATATCAAATCTGGTGACGATGACCTTTTTGTGAATGCAAATGCAGACAAACACAATGTAGAGATCAATATCCATCCCGATGCCTTCGTTTATTCAGACCCTAAAAGGACCTGGAAAACCTATTACAAACAAAAAGCAAGGCATTCGGGAGCATCTACTCTCTATAGAGGCAAACATAAACGCATGCTAGGAACGCAACTGATCAGCGCTCTGTTGTTTTATATCATGATTATCGTTTGTGTCGCAAATGAACCATCCTATTGGTATATTGCCTTGGCGGCCTATCTGATCCGATTGATCTGCCAACTCTTGATCTTTAACCCAATCTACAAAAAACTTGCGGTCAGCGACCTCTTAATCTGGTTGCCGATCTTAGATCTATATTATTATTTTTACATCTGTTTCAATGGATTGTTCAATCGCTCCAAAAAGCAGGTCTCTTGGAAATAAAAACCCTTAATTTATTACATCGTGAACCCTACTGTCGACATTATCTATAATTACTTCCCGAAATTAACGGAAACCCAGAAAGAGCAATTTGCCAAACTGGAAGAACTCTATCCCCTATGGAATGACCAGATCAACGTGATCTCCAGAAAAGATATCGAAAGCTTGTACCTGAAACATGTGCTACATTCCCTGGCTATAGGAAAGTTTGTAGGTGAATTTGCACCTAACACCAGAGTTCTTGACGTTGGTACAGGCGGTGGTTTCCCAGGAATTCCATTAGCGATCCTATTTCCAGAGGTTAAATTCCACCTAGTGGACTCCATCGGCAAAAAAATAAAGGTCGTTCGTGAAGTAGCGGAAGGCTTAGGCCTCAAGAATGTCGAAGCCGACCATATCCGTGCTGAGCAATTGGACTATAAATACGATTTCGTAGTTTCCAGAGCAGTAACACGTTTAGGTGACTTTATCCCTTGGGTGAGAAACAAAATCGAAAGACAAGATAAAAACGGTATTCCCAATGGCATCCTTTACCTGAAAGGTGGAGATTTGAAAGAAGAGATCAAAGAAGCCAGAGTAAAAGCTGAATTGCATCCCATATCATCTTATTTCAAAGAAGATTTCTTTGATACCAAGTATGTAATGTATATCCCTATGTAATTTATTGGTTTACTTTTACTTAGAATTTGTAAAAAACAAATTGAAAATTAGCATTAGTGGATTAGACATTTAATCGATAAAAAAAGCAACCCGTATGAGGTTGCTTTTTTTATAACGTTACTTATCTTTTTTAATCAAACAGATCGGAATGCGTACCAGTTTGGACAAGTTCTAATAGCAGGATTTTAGCTCGTTCAAACCATTCTTTTAAAAAGCTCAGAAACACTTGAAAAACTTACCCATTTTCCATCCTCCAATTCCTTCATGGCTTCTAGGGTCTCATGGCTAGGCTTACTGCTTTGAGAAACAATTTTTCCATTTAGTTTCTTAAGAAGTTGCTTGAATAGCTTAGTTTCCTTTTCGGGCAGTTCAATTGTAAAGATTTTCTTATCCATATGACCTATTGAATACTTGATATTATGTCTATTGCTCACATTGAAGCTAAGATATTGCCCTTCAACAACCCCTACTTCTCCTCCACGTTCTTATTGATCTCAGCCCCGATTAAATTAATTTCCTCATCCATCCCAAACAAGGGCAAACCAGTCTCTGGATTCAGTTTCAACCAAGTTGTTTCGGTATCTTTTATGATCTGCACATATTCTTTCCCATCCTTAAAAACTGTATAGGTATCCTTCTCATCCGGAAAAACGGAATAGGTTACGTCTCCAACTTCGATATCAAAAGGCTCTTGCATTTCCATGGTATTTCTTTTTCAACAAAGGTAATCAATTATACTTTATAGATATTGCATAAGGTGTATCAAATCCCTATCTTTAATTCTAAGCTAACCAAAATGAATGCAATAGAAAAAATTGCCTTGACCAAGATCAAAGGTATAGGCCCGAAAACAAGCCGTTTGTTACTCGCCTACTGTGGAAGCTTGGAAGAAATATTCAAATGCCCCCAAAAAGAACTTAGCTTGATTCCCGGCTTACAAAAAGCCACTATCGAACAGCTGATCTCCAAATCCTACCTGAAAGAAGCTGAAGAAGAATTCCGATTTATTGAAGACAACGACATTGCACTCCTGTGGTTTGAAGACGATAATTATCCTGCCCGGCTCAGACATTGCGAAGATGCCCCATTGATCCTGTTCCAAAAAGGAATATGCAACTTGAATGTTCCTAGAACCATCAGTATCGTCGGCACCAGAAATGCGACCACTTACGGCAGAAGGTTAACCGAGGATTTGGTCCATGACCTCAAAGAATTAGGCGTATTGGTGGTAAGTGGTTTGGCTTATGGCATCGATATTATGGCACATCGGTCGGCCATGCAAGAAGGTCTAGAGACCGCAGCAGTTCTGGCACATGGTCTTGATCGAATCTATCCTTTTGAACATCGGGAAATAGCCGAAGAGATCAGCCAGCATGGTTGTCTCTTAAGCGAATACCCTTCGGGCACCACCGCTGAAAAGACGCACTTCCCGATGCGGAACCGTATAGTGGCGGGTTTGTCTGATGTCACGGTCGTTGTTGAGGCGGCAAATAAGGGCGGTGCATTGATCACCGCGGATATCGCCAATAGTTACAACCGCGATGTATGTGCCTTTCCTGGCTCGATAGACCTCTATTATTCGGCAGGTTGTAATGAACTCATCCGTTCCCACAAGGCACACCTCATCCGAAACGCCAAGGACCTTTTGCATCTGATGCAATGGGATGAACCCGAGAGCAAGAGCAAAAAAAATGTGCAGCTCCCATTAATTTTTGAATTAACTAAACAAGAACAACGAGTTTTTGACTATCTTAAAGACTGCAAAGAATCTCATATAGATGATATTGCCGCATACTGCGAATTTCCGCAGAGCAAACTAGCTATGATTCTCCTGGAAATGGAAATGAATGGTATCATTCAGACCTTACCCGGAAAACGATATAAACTACCTTAAACCTAAACTTCTTTTATGCAAGAACAAGCAAGTAAAAAAGGAATTTGGAAAGTGATCGGTGCCTCCTCATTAGGAACGCTGATCGAATGGTATGACTTCTTTATTTTCGGAAGTCTTTCCATTGTTATTTCCACCAAATTCTTTCCTTCAGACAATCCGACTGCAGCCTTTCTATCTACCTTGGCCACCTTTGCCGCAGGCTTTGTGGTCCGTCCATTCGGAGCACTTTTCTTTGGAAGACTGGGCGACCTCATCGGTAGAAAGTACACCTTCATGGTCACCCTGATGCTGATGGGTGGAGCGACCTTCCTGATCGGTTGTATCCCCAGCTATGAGAGCATTGGTTTCCTTGCTCCCTTGATCGTCTTAATCTTGAGGTTGCTCCAAGGTCTTGCCTTAGGGGGTGAATACGGCGGAGCGGCAACCTATGTAGCCGAACATGCTCCAAATGGAGAACGGGGTTATTGGACCTCTTGGATACAAACGACGGCCACTTTCGGGCTATTCATTTCGCTTGTGGTCATCTTACTGACTAAACTTTTTCTTACCGAAGCCCAATTCGACCATTGGGGCTGGCGTGTCCCTTTCTTGCTTTCTATTTTAATGGTCTATGTATCTTACCTGATTCGAAAGAACATGGATGAATCCCCAGAATTCAAGAAAGCAAAAGCAGAAGGGAAGACCTCCACAAATCCGCTGAAAGAAAGCTTTGGAAATAAATACAATCTAAAGTTCGTCCTATTGGCTTTATTTGGGGCCGCGATGGGTCAGGGTGTTGTTTGGTACACTGGCCAGTTCTACTCCATGAGCTTTATGAAAACGGTCATGTTCCTCGATTCCGACCAAGCCGATATCATTCTAGGCATAGCTTTACTTTTTGGAACGCCTTTTTTTGTGGTCTTTGGTCGGCTCTCCGACAAGGTAGGCCGTAAATGGGTCATGCTCACGGGCATGTTGCTGGCGGTGCTGACCTACAGGCCGATTTACCAAGCCATGTACCAGATTAGCAACAGCGAAAACAAACAGGAATTGGTCGACAAACGAACAGAAACCATCATTCCGGTGAGCGCCGATAACGAGCATGAGATCAAATCCATCACACGCTATTACAACGATGGGTCGCATAGTGTAGAAAACACCGATACGGTAAATGCCACAAGCAAGACTGCTGTCTTTTTATCGGGCTCAAATTATGTTAAACTGATTGCTTTAATCTTTATACAAATCATTTATATCACTTTGGTTTACGGCCCTATTGCTGCTTTCTTGGTGGAAATCTTCCCAGTAAAAATCAGGTACACCTCCATGTCCCTTCCCTATCACATCGGGAATGGGATCTTCGGCGGATTATTACCGGCAGTTTCCACATACTTGGCCACGAATGCCAAAACAGCTGCAGATCCGACCTTTTATTTGGAGGGATTATGGTACCCTATCATTATTTCGGCGGTCTGTTTTGTGATAGGCGCGCTATACATCAACAAAAACATGGTTGCAAAAGATTTGAATTGACATGGAGAGCATTAAAAAAATATTAGGGATCCTTTGGATTGCATTAGCGCTACTTGCGGCATATTTCTGCATCGCCAAATTTGGCTTGCCAAAAATTATTTCCGGAAAGCAAGAAGACGTCGTTTTTGGAATTATTATTCTGTTTATCCTCACGCCGATCATCTCAATTGGGCTTGGGGTCTTTGGATATTTCGCCCTGAAGGGCGAATATCAGAAGGACAGAATGTAATTTTCAGGTTGAACCTCAGCCGAATACGTCCTAAATGCGATTTTCTTTTCGAAAAGATTAATTTTTTGTTAATTTTGCCGTGGGTAAGTCCTCTACGACCAGCTCCCATTGACTCCCCCAGGTTGGGAACAAAGCAAGGGTATTTGGTTGAGCGGTGCGATAGAGGGAGCTTACCCATTTTTTATTGGCCTAAACTCTCCTTAATTTCCATCATTTCGTTTTCTAAATACACATATTAGATATTTTTCGTTTATTTGTAAACCGAATTAACATGAGTCTATGAGTTGGTTTAAAAGAAATAAAGCAGGTATACATACTGCAACAGAAAACAAGAAAGAGGCACCTGATGGGATGTGGAACAAATGTCCTAACTGTAAAAAACCTCTTTTGAATGTGGAACAAGTTGAAAACAAGTATGTTTGCCATTACTGTGATTACCACATCCGCATTGGTTCAACTGCCTATTTCTCCGTATTATTCGATAACAACGAATTCACCGAATTATTTCCGAACCTGAAAGCTGGTGACCCCCTAAACTTTGTGGACACCAAACCTTACAAGGACAGATTATTGGATAGTCAAGCTAAAACTGGCTTGAACGATGCCTTGAGATCTGCCGTTGGTAAAGTGAACGGTCAAGATCTTGTTATCGCTTGTATGGATTTCTCCTTTATCGGAGGTTCAATGGGCTCTGTAGTTGGAGAGAAAATCTCTAGGTCCATCGATTATTGTATCGAACATAAATTACCGTTTATGTTGATCTCTAAATCTGGTGGTGCCCGTATGATGGAAGCAGCATTCTCTCTGATGCAAATGGCTAAGACATCCGCAAAATTAGCCTTATTGGCTCAAGCTAAATTACCTTACATCTGTTTATTGACTGACCCAACCACCGGTGGGGTAACAGCTTCTTACGCGATGTTAGGTGATATCAATATTGCTGAACCAGGAGCTTTGATCGGTTTCGCTGGACCACGTGTCATCAAAGAAACCATCAAGAAAGACCTTCCTAAAGGATTCCAGACCTCTGAATTCGTTTTGGAACATGGATTCCTAGACTTCATCGTCGACAGAAGACAATTAAAAGAAAAGGTATCTACTTTCCTTAAAATGGTAAAGTAGAGATACTCTAAACATATTGGAAAGCGAGCTCTTTGGGGCTCGCTTTTTTTTATCCCCATTCTCATCCTCAACACAGGCCTCGCTCATTCAGGTCTTGTTCGAGATTCATTCGAGACATATTCGAGAAGTCAGTCAGAAAAAGCGCAACCCGTTTGGAATTTTCCGAATATGCCTCGAATAAGGTCGGAGCCAAATCCAAAAACACCAACATTTTTTCGCTAATTACTTGTTTAGCTAGGCTAGATTGAAAAATAGTTTTAGATTTTTTTTGTTAAATTTAGGTATCCATAAACCTAAAAAAATCACATGAACTTAAAAAGACTCTTTTTGCTTTCCCTATTGGCAGTATTTGCCTTCCAGCAAAATGTAATAGCGCAACTCCGAATCCCTAATTTCTTTTCTGACCACATGGTATTGCAGCGTGGCACCGATATCAATTTTTGGGGATTGGCACCTGCCAGCTCTGAAATCAAGATTGTTGGTACCTGGTTTCAAGATACCATAAAAGCAAAGACTAACGGTGATGGACAATGGAAAACAACCTTACCGGAAGGAAAGGACGGTGGTCCTTATGAAATAAAGATCATGGCCAACCAAGAGAGCATCACCTTGAAAGATATTCTATTAGGCGATGTATTCTTGTGTTCAGGACAGTCTAATATGGAATGGGGGGCAGCACAGAACCTAAAAGAGATCATTGATGAAATGCCAAATGCCAATAACCCAAACATCAGGCTATTGCATATCAGCAGGAATGGCGCTTTGACTCCTCAAGACCAGATTTCCAATCAATGGGCGACCCTTAGCGCGGAATCCTTAAAGCCTTTTTCAGCCATTGGCTATTTTATTGCAAAGGAGATCAATGCGCAGGAGAATGTCCCTATCGGCGTTATCAATTCGAGTTGGGGTGGAACAGCCGCTGAGGTCTGGACCCCAAGTTACTTAATTGAGAACGACCCCTTCCTCTTGCAGCGTGCCAAAGCCCAAGGTGCAAATGATTGGCGCCCGCATAACAGCGGTGTCCTTTGGAATGCCATGATCCATCCATTTGCAGGCTATAATATCAGTGCTGCTTTCTGGTATCAAGGTGAGAGCAATGTGGGAACATGGGATGGATATGATAAACTGATGAAAACCATGATCAGTTCATGGAGATCAGCATGGAATGATGATTTCCCATTTTACTTCGTGCAGATTGCCCCTTTCCAATACAACAACAAAGAACCCTTGGCAGCTTACCTACGTGAACAACAAGTCAAGACCGCAACTGAACTACCCAACACCGGCATGGTCGTGATTACTGACCTTGTCGACAATATCAAGGACATCCATCCTATCCAGAAAAAAGCTGTAGCTAAGCGATTGGCGGATCTGGCACTTGCAGAAGTTTACCATAAACCCTTGAAAGATTATAAATCACCGATCTATAAATCACAGGAAATCAAAGGCAATAGCATTGAGATCAGCTTTAGCAACCTAGAAGGAAAATTGACCTCCAAAGGTGAGATTACAGACCTATTCATTGCCGGAGCCGATCAGCAATTCAAACCGGCTAAAGGAAAGATTAAAGGGGATAAACTGATCGTTGAATCCGCAGAGGTCAGAAACCCAGTAGCGGTACGTTTTGGATTTACAGAAATCGCTATGCCGAATCTGTTTAATTCCAATGGATTGCCAGTGTCTCCGTTTCGAACTGATCAGTGGTAGTCCTATAGGAACAAGGAATCAAAAACGTTATTAGGATATTTTGGGGCATAAGGTTAATGCCCCGACTTCCCTATCTCCGGTTATCTTGTTACATATTTCCAAAAGCTAAATAGCTTCCGAGATTTGAGGTATTTCAAGTTATGCTCATTTTCATAAGCTTCCCGTTCAAAAGAAATATTCAGGTATGCCCTAGTAAAATTGCGGTATTGGATCAGTCGAAGACTGAATTCCAATAGATAGAGCACATAAAAAGGGATAATAAGCAACTCAATGGCTTGCAATATATGGATGCGTTCATGGTTGATCAGGATCCTATTATCGCGATCGGAGGAGTATTTGAGGAAGATAAATGGAAATATGGTAATCGCCTGTGCTTTTCCCATGGAAAAGAACTTGGTCCAAAACTTACTTACAATTACTTTACCTTTCATCTAAAGTTTAAAATTACGAAATCGGCTTTAACTTTATATCAATCATGGTTTTTTTGATTTTCAAACTTAGATTGTATATTTGTTAATACACTAAAATTAAATGTTCATGCCGTACAAAGAACGAGAAATAAACAAGCTGTATTATACCATGGGTGAAGTCACTGAAATGTTCGGTGTAAATGCATCTCAAATCCGTTTTTATGAGCGTGAATTCGACATTCTTCAGCCTAAGAAAAACAAAAAAGGAAATCGTCTATTCACTCAGAATGATATTGCGAACCTCAAGATTATCTTCAATTTAGTCAAAGATAAGGGGTATACCTTACAAGGGGCACGCGAATTCTTAAGAAGCAACAAGAACGAAGCCAGGGAAAACCAAAGGATCATTGAGTCTTTGGAGGGATTAAAGAGCTTTTTAATTGAAGTTAGGGATAGTCTATAAGGCTCGACTCCCTAATTCAATCACTTCTAGATTTTCAATTTTATCTCCATTAATTTCAAAACGCATTGCGGTCCTCATCTGATGCCAACCTTGTTTGCCGGCTGCTCCTGGATTGAGGTGGAGCAACTGCAGCTTCGGATCAAACTGCACTTTTAGGATATGGGAATGTCCTGTAATAAATAGCTTTGGGGGATTGTTCAAGATTTCTGGCTTGACCAAAGGGCTATATTTCCCCGGATAACCACCAATATGGGTCATCCAAACATCGACCTGTTCGCAATGGAACCTGAGGTGCTCCGGAAATTTCAAGCGGATATCTTTATCATCGATATTTCCATATACGCCCCTTAGGGGTTTACATGCTTCCAGTTTCTCGATGACCTCCATAGAGCCAAAATCGCCAATATGCCATATCTCATCACAATTTTCAAAATGCTTTAGAATAGCATCATCCAAGTATCCGTGGGTATCCGAAAGAAGTCCGATTTTCATGTTAAAAAGCTAAAAAATAAGGTTGCAAGATCTGTTTATAGGCCTCCGAATATTGGGATCTTTCTTGGTAGATCACAAAGGTCTGTTGTTCATGATTGGTTGCCTCTCTTTGGAAACTCAGGATACAGCGAAAAGGCTCTGAATCCACAAAGGATTGCATATTGATCTGATTCTTCAGAAAAAGCTGATTTTCTTTTGCTTCAGCGACCATAAAATCCAATAACTCTATGGGAACCACAATCTGTAGCTTCCCCATACTGCTAAGTCTGCTTGCTGCAAAATGGAACATCCCCTTAAAGAATTCTACATCCGTATGCTTGGCGACTTTTTTTCTTTGGTCAGGATTATGGAGCGAATTAATGTAGAAAGGTGGATTGGAAACAATCAGATCAAACTCAAGATCCGTTTTCCAATGGAAAATATCCGAATGTACAATGCTAAGTCGATCTTGGAAGGGCGAAGCTTGAAAGTTCTCCGCTGCTCTTTGGGAAGCTAATTTATCGATTTCCACCGCCCAAATTTGGGCTTGCGGATATTTTTGAGCCAGCATCAGTGCAATTACCCCCGTTCCTGTCCCTATATCAAGAATGGCATCCGCTTGTTCTTGCTCTGCGAAGGCCCCTAATAGTACCCCATCGGTATTGATCCGCATGGCACAGTGTTCTTGATTAACTGAAAATTGCTTGAATTGGAAGATATTTCCCATAACACAAAGGTAATTCTAAATGCTTGTTTTTGAGCTAATAAATAGCATTTGAAAAAATATTTACGTGCACGGATTAATCTAAATGGTTTCCAAGTAGTCTATTTCCCTAAAGACAGACAAGCATATGAAAGCAAAATTACTTAAAATCGTAGCCTTGATCATGGTCATTGGACTATTTTCATCCTGTTCTAAGGAATATATTGGGGGATCATATTTTTATCCAGAGGACTTTGCTGTAGATGTGTTTGATGTCTATAAAGTAAGTCCAGATGCTTACCGCGTCGAGTATGCGGTTACAAATCTTTCCAATATCGATTATTACCACGGTCAGGATGGTGATTTCTATTTAGAATTTTCATTGGTTGGACATAATGGGGCACCTTTTTACAATGAGGCTCCCATAGGGACTTTATATGCCGGTGAATCGTTCCGAGGGACGATGATTATTCGGGTCGACCCTAGATTAGGTTATGATCCAAATGACATCTCCTATGATATATATGATGCTGGCAGGTATTAATCCTACCAGCATTTTTTTAGTTCTTCAATAAGCGTTGGATTTCATCTAGCTTCATCAATGCTTCCACCGGAGTAAGTGTATTCACATCCAAATTATTCAGCATATCACGGATCTTTTCCAGTACGGGATCATCAATGGCAAACATCTGCAATTGATAAGCCTGTTTTTGGATCTTTCGCATACTATCCTTGATCTTCTCCCCGCCGGTACGTTCCTGTTCCAGACGTTTCAGGATCTCGCCAGCGCGACCGATAAGCTTGGGCGGCATACCAGCCAACTTAGCCACATGTATACCGAAACTGTGCTCAGAACCACCGGGCACCAACTTCCTTAAGAAAATCACTTTATTGTTGACTTCTTTTACACTCACGTTAAAATTCTTGATCCGCGACATGGACGTGCTCAATTCGTTCAATTCATGGTAATGCGTTGCAAATAGGGTCTTTGCTCGACAGGAAGGGTGGTTGTGCAGGTATTCCGCAATCGCCCATGCGATGGAGATACCATCATAAGTACTGGTACCACGTCCAATTTCATCTAAGAGAATCAAACTACGATCAGACAAGTTGTTCATAATACTCGCTGTCTCATTCATTTCTACCATAAAGGTAGATTCTCCAGAGCTGAGGTTATCCGAAGCCCCAACACGTGTAAATATCTTATCTACGATCCCAATGGACGCTTCCTTGGCAGGCACAAAGGAACCAATTTGAGCCATCAGGACGATGAGCCCTGTCTGTCTCAGCAAAGCAGATTTACCGGCCATGTTTGGTCCTGTAATGATAATGATCTGCTGCCCCTCTTGATCCAAAAAGGTATCATTGGTAATATAGTCTTGACCTATCGGGAGATTCTTTTCAATAACAGGGTGTCTACCCCCTTTGATATCGATGTTCTTTCCAGCATTGACCTCAGGTCTTACATAGAAATTCTTCTCTGCAATAACGGCAAAATTCAACAGCACATCCAGCTTGGCAAGCAATTGGGCATTTAATTGTATCGGTTTTATATATTCCGAAATCGCGAGCATTAACTCAGCATAAATGCGGTTTTCAATGGCTTGGATTTTCTCTTCAGCACCTAAAATCTGTTCCTCATACTCCTTCAGCTCTTCGGTAATATAGCGTTCCGCATTCACCAAGGTCTGTTTACGGATCCAACCCGAAGGCACTTTATCTTTATGGGTATTGGTAACTTCTAGGTAATAGCCAAATACATTGTTGAAAGCTATCTTTAGCGATGGAATCCCGGTCGCTTCAGACTCCCTTCTTTGGATCTCTATCAGGTAATCTTTACCGCCAAAGGCAACCTTTCTCAGTTTATCCAGATCAGGGTCGACCTGATCGGCGATAACATTTCCCTTGTTCAAGGCTACTGGAGGTTCAGCTTGAATGGTCTGTTCAATTTTATCCCGGATAATCAGACAGGGATTGAGCTGTTCTGCAATGACCTTTAATGACTCAGATTCCTGTTCTTGGCAAAGCTCTTTTAGTTTTTCAACGGCATAAAGCGCTCGTTTTAATTGGATGATTTCACGCGGATTTGCTTTTTGAAGGCCAATCTTAGAAATTAGTCTTTCCAAATCGCCCACTTGCTTGACCTCTTGGATTAATTGATCCCTTAGGCTTCTGTTCTTATAAAAATCCTGAACGACCTGCAATCTTTCATTAATGGATTTCTCATCCTTCAAAGGCATGACGATCCATCTTTTCAGCAATCGTGCTCCCATAGGAGAAGAAGTTTCATCGAGAACATCCGAAAGGGTAATGGCGTTTTCATTGGTTGAACTGATCAGTTCCAAGTTGCGGATGGTAAAACGGTCCAACCACATATAACGGTCTTCTTCGATCCTGGAGATATTGGAAATATGCTGCAGATTGCGATGTTCGGTTTCATTGAGGTAATGCAAGGCAACCCCAGCTGCAATAATTCCGGTAGGCATACGATCAATACCAAACCCTTTCATGGAATTGACCTCAAAATGCTTGAGGAGATTTTCGGTGGCATAGTCACCGGTATATGGCCATTCATCCAAGGTATAGGTATAGTAATTGGAACCAAATTGTTCCACGAACTCCTTATACTGTTTTTTTGGAAGAATGATTTCAGTAGGCTTAAAGCCCTGTAAAAGCTTGTCGATATAACCAACAGAACCTTGGGCAACGAGGAATTCCCCGGTGGAGATATCCAAAAAAGAAACGCCCACAACCTGCTTATCCATGAAGATAGAGGCGAGGTAGTTATTGGATTTCTGTTGAACGATATTTTCATTGTATGAAACTCCAGGTGTAACAAGTTCCGTTACCCCTCTTTTCACGATGGTCTTGGTTTGTTTAGGATCTTCCAGCTGATCACATATAGCAACCCTTTGTCCTGCGCGCACCAATTTCGGTAGGTAGGTCTCTAGGGAATGGTGCGGAAAACCAGCCAAAGCGGTTTCAGATTCCGAGCCATTTCCTCTTTTTGTCAATACGATTCCTAAAATCTTGGCTGCTTTAACAGCATCTTCTCCAAACGTCTCGTAAAAATCCCCAACTCTAAACAGCAATAAGGCACCTGGGTATTTGGCCTTAATGGTATTATATTGCTGCATTAAAGGGGTTTGTTTCTTTGCTTTTGCCAAGGTTATTCTTTTTTTGTATAAGATGTAAAAATAGCAGAATTGTGGCGATTTGCAAAACAATGCCTACAAGCAAAAAGCATTTGGGAAATGACATAAAAATTAAAAAATACATCTTATGTTTGCATTAAATTTCAAAGTAATGGCAATCAAACGTTCTACCACAAAGAACAGGAAAAAGCAAACCAAATCATCCTTCGGGAGCACACTGAAAACCAAGGTCCTTCCTTGGGTAATTAGGGGAGTGATTGCATTTTTCGTTTTGACCATACTTTGGGTCATTGCCCTACGTTTTACTAATCCACCGATCACTTATTTGATGTTACAGCGAGGTTTTGAGCGCAAGGCGGATGGTAAGGAATGGAAACTGGAACGCAAATGGTTGGATTATGAAGATATCTCGAACAACCTGAAGCGCGCAGCCTTAGCGGGTGAAGATGCTCATTTTATGACCCACAATGGCTTTGATACGGAAGCGATCAAGGAGGCTTTTGAAAAAAACAAAGAGGGAAAAAGATTAAGGGGCGGCAGTACCATCAGTCAGCAGACTGCTAAAAACGTATTCTTATGGCCAGGTCGTTCCTGGTTCCGTAAAGGCTTAGAGACCTACTTCACGGTTTTGATTGAAGTTTTTTGGAGCAAGAAAAGGATCTTGGAAGTGTATCTCAATGTGATTGAAACGGGACAAGGCGTTTATGGGGCAGAGGCCGCAGCACAATATTACTTCCATAAATCGGCTAAGAGCTTGACCAAGAAAGAAGCAGCATTGATCATTGCCATATTGCCGAGCCCACAAAAGTGGGATGCTAGAAGACCTTCTAACTATATCAATAGAAGAGCTAATAGCATCGTGAGGTATTTGAATTATTATACCATTCCCGAGTAATGGTATAATAAATTCTCTATTTATAGATTTCCACCGTAATTTTCCCGTCTGCAGTAACCGTTCCACGGTACATCCCTTCGGTATTGAATGGCATAGCAACTTCACCATTTTTATCGATGGCAATCATTCCACCATCGCCACCTAATTTCCCGATTTCGTCGATTACTTCCTGAGAAGCTTTGGCAACACCCATTTTAGCATATTGCATTTTTGCCGAAACATTAAATGCCGCTACCGAACGGATAAAGAACTCTCCCCATCCCGTACAGGAGATTGCCACAGTAGCATTATTTGCATAAGTACCTGCACCAATGATAGGTGCATCACCTACCCTACCGAATTTCTTATTGGTCATTCCCCCAGTAGAAGTACCAGCAGCAAGGTTGCCTTGTTTATCCAATGCAACACAGCCTACGGTTCCGAATTTTTCATCTTTATATGGCGGCAAGAATGCTTTTTTATCGTCATGGTCCAGTTCCGCACGATCTTTATCTCTTTCTAAAGCTCTCTGCAGACCTTCCCAACGTTGTTTGGTCCAGAAATAAGAGGGATCAACGATTTGGATGCCGTTATTTTGAGCAAATTCCTCCGCCCCTTTACCGATCATCATAACATGTTCGGATTTGTCCATGACCGCTCGCGCTGCGCTGATAGGGTTTTTGATATTGGTAACTCCGGCGACAGCGCCGGCTTTGAGGTTAGAACCATCCATAATGGCAGCATCAAGTTCATTTTTCCCTTGATTCGTAAAAACTGCACCTTTACCAGCATTGAAAAGTGGGGAATCTTCCATGACATGGATTGCAGCTTCAATAGCGTCCAAGCTTGATTTTCCTTGTTTGATCTGATCGTATCCAGCCTGAAGGGATTCCGTTAGTTTAGCGATATATGCTTTCTCCAAGGAGTCCGTCATATTCTTTTTTAGTATAGTACCTGCACCTCCATGAATGGCTAAAACATACTTCGGTTTTGAATTGCTCTGTGCAGAAGAAGGCGTTAAATTCATCATAACACACATTAAGATTAATACGTAGGTTACACTATTTTTCATAATTAGATTCAGTTTTAAACAAAGAACGTAATTAATACCTACAAAAACAAAAGGGGTGGAAACGCCTTCATCCACCCCTAATCAATCTAAACTGTTAGTTAGTCTTATTGCTTAGTCACAGTAAGTTTTGCTTTATTATTCCCTTCAGAAAGGTCAACTACGAATACGTAAGTTGCGCCTACTTCCAGTTTTTTACCAGCCTGAAGACCTAAGTTTCCTGGGTCACGGCCATTTTTTCCATCCCCAACCAAGATCAGGTCACTCGTGGTAGTCAAGTCAGTATTCTTGAATTCACCATTCCAACCTTTTTCATGGAAGAATTTGAAGTTGATATTATCGGTATTGATGGATTGTCCGCCAACAAGGGTAACCTGATATTTCTTATCACCCATTGGTGTCACACAAATTGCCTTTCCTGGATCCCAGCCTACTTGATTGTCAGCAACACTTGGTTTACCGACTCCCTCACCAATAATCCAGATTGCTCCGGTACCATCCGCATTCAATCGCGCTAGATCGTTTCCGTTCATGGCTTCCACCTTGATATACTTCTTACCTAGATCGGCGATGAAGCGGTATTTTCCAGACATCGCGTTGAAGTAGTATTTGTCACCGTCTTGACGGATATAATCTTTATCTACCCACCATCCAGCTGGCATACCTTCGAAAGTCAATTCTTCATCTTTGTTGACCGTCAAATCCAAGGAGAAGATTTCATCTTCTACCATTTCCATATCGGTATCATTGATCGCATAACGAACGAAAGGTGCGGCTGCATAAGTCAGTGTATTGAAGCTGATCTTGTATACACCATCAAAGGCATTTGAAAATGGGATTGGTGTATTGACACCTTGTTGGATTCCCTTGTTTTCCCAACCGAATTGGATTTTGTTTCCAAATTCACCAACTTTTGGTGCTTCGATATAAGCTGGAGCTTTCATCTTGAACTCATCTGAAACTTCATATTGGTTAGGACCTACCTTGCTCATACGATAAGTTTTACCTTCCGCTACCAAATCCAGGTAAGGAAAATCAGGTCTCGCAATAGTCACGACCTTTTCTTCGGTTTTACTCACCATCTGCACATTTTGAAGGGTGAACTTCAACAATGCCGATCCATTGGGAATATTTTTAAGGAAAGGAACATATAATTTTCCAGAATAAGATCCGGCTTCTTTTGTACGGATAGTTTGTTCAGACACCACTTCATCACTGAACAACAATTGTACTTTTAAGGTAGACAGGGCTACACTTTTGTCCGAAACATTCACGGTATATTGTAAGCTGTCGCCAAACAAAGAAGCAGTTGGACTCTTAACTATTTCAATGGCAGGTTCCCCAGCGCCATAAGGCACGATTAATTCATCTTCTTTACAAGAGAACATCAAGCTCAATAGAAGAGAAAAGGCTAAATAATTGATTAATTTTTTCATTTTTTCCAAGAATAAGAAACAACAGAACCTGCAGGAACATCATAGCTGAAATGATTTTTCCCATCCTCAATAACAATTCTAGAATTGCTCCCATTTGAGTTTGCAATTACAAAAGCATAGGTGCCATCTGTATTTTTAAATGCGGAATAAGATAATCCAGCATCAGAATATCCTTCTGACCCAATACGTACTGCTCCTGGTTTTACTACAGCAGACATGTGCCCGATGATATAGTAATGTGAGTTCTTACGAATGGTTTTGTAATCCGCTTTGCTGATATCCACTGCACCATAACAGGTTTGACATCCACCTTCACGGTTAGGACCTCTTTCAGAATCCAACATCAAGTTCCAAACGATTACGCCTTTACTCCAGTTGTTTACTGTACCTAATGCCACTTCACGCATATCTTCCAACAATCTTTTACCCAATGCATGGCCATCATTCCAAGTTCCGATGGAAGTTTCGGTAAAGATTAAATCCTTATTAGGCGCTTTGGCATGGATATCCAATAATTCAGCCTTATCACCACCATAATTATGGTAAGCAGAACCAGCGAAATAAGCCGCAGCAGCAGGATCTTCAAAGATCTTGATTGGGTAATCCTGTTGTTCCGGCATATTATCATAATTATAGTTATGATCGAATGCGTAGATTTTGGTCGTTAGGCCAGCTGCTTTCATTTGTGGACCAAGCGCATTTTTCACAAATGCTTGTTGCTCATTCCAAAACATCACCAATGAAGCAGAGTTCTTATCGTTTAAAGGCTCATTTTGCGTCGTGATGGAGTAAATTTTTATGCCATGCCCATTCATTGCTTGGATCCACTTCACAAAATAAGTCGCATAATCTTGGTAGTATTTCGGGTTCAAGTGACCGCCAGTCCAAGAATCATAAGGTTTCAACTCGGTCAAGTTGTTTACTTTCATCCATTTTGGAGGAGTCCACGGTGAACCCATGATCTTGATCTCAGGATTGATAGCGATAATCTCTTTCAAAACCGGGATAACATATTCCAATTCTTCCGATTGAAGCGCGAAGTTTTCGATTCCGGGTTCATCGGCCAAGGTATATTCATCCAAGGAGAAATCAGAACAGCCGATTGCGATACGGATATAACTTTGACCCATTCCTTCTGTTGGAGAGAATGTTTCTTTTAAGAATTTCGTACGGTCTTCTGGAGCCATTTTCAACAAGTTGAAGGCCGCAGAACCGGTGATAGCCGATCCAAATCCATCCATGGTTTGGAATTTTTTGTTTTCATCGATCTTAATGGTCTTAGTTCCCATATTACTGGTCTTGCTAAAGTCCACAAAAGACTTCTTGAAATCATGGCTAAGCGAGCCTGTTGTGGTATAGATCAGGACATCTCCAGAAGTAGGGTCCACTGGTGCAGGTTCTCCGCCTCCGCCGCCGATATTATCATTACCACAAGCAGTAAAAATCGAGGAGAAAAGGCTAGCAACAAATATATATTTCTTTAAATTATTCATAGTTTCAGTATTAATATCCTAGGTTTTGCTTGATTTTCGGGTTTTCGTCAATAATCGATTGCGGAATTGGCAAACGGTATGAATTTTCTGTAAATGGATACACTTGGGCTTTTCTTCCAGAATCCTTTGCAAAGACAGCATTCATGACAGATTCTACTTTATTCAGGCGTACAAGGTCATACCAACGTTGACCTTCGAAAGCCAATTCTAATCTTCTTTCATTCAATAGGGCATTTAACATGGCATCCTTACTTCCTTTAACGGCATTAGTCAATTTTGGAAGTTTAACGCGTTGGCGAATTTGGTCAATAATTGCTGCTGCTGCAGTTAGATTTGGGCTATCGCCATTAATCAATGCTTCAGCCTTCAATAATAACAGGTCCGCATAACGGATTTTGATGATGTTACTGAATGCAGAACGTGTTTTATACATAAATGGGTAGTTGCTTGCTGGATAGTAATTGCTCCAACCAGCTTCATAATACACGATGGATTCGGTGTAGCGGATCTCATCTCCTTCGCGGGTGAATGCACTTATTAAATCCCTTGAAGGAGTGATCCATTTTGCCCATGTAAAATTGCTATTGTAGTTTGAAAGGTCACGTCCGAACATCCAGGTTACCCAGTTACCATTACCAGCAAAAAATTGAGTCTCTAGAATAGTCTCTTTGCTGTTTCTGATCAAGGGCTCTGCATTTCCATCTTGAACCCCAAACAAGTTTTTATAATCTGCATCTAGCGCAAATCCATCTGCTGCTAAATCATCTACATACTGAATGACCTTCGCGTAGTTACGGATTGGTTTTTCTGCATAGATCTTTGCCAATAATGCTTTGGCAACAGATTTTGAGAATTTAGTTTTGTTTGCAGCTGTATTCGAAGGCGCATCGACTAAGGCTTCTTCTACATCTTTTGCCAAGAATTCATAAACCTCTTTTTCAGGAGTTTGGCTTGGGAAATAATCGTCGTATACCTCTTCGATATTTTCAGCGGTAATGTCTTTACCTACTTTGGTTACCAAAGGGATATCACCCCAAAGACGAACCATATCAAA
Source organism: Sphingobacterium sp. BS-2 (assembly GCF_046161205.1). Taxonomy (NCBI): domain Bacteria; kingdom Pseudomonadati; phylum Bacteroidota; class Sphingobacteriia; order Sphingobacteriales; family Sphingobacteriaceae; genus Sphingobacterium; species Sphingobacterium sp. BS-2. Next base: position 583,982 of record NZ_JBIXGO010000019.1, on the reverse strand, counting down.
GAAAATTAAGGCTCTTTGAATTCTAGCTTCAGCTTTATATTGCTTACGCAATGCAGAAGATAGGGAATTGTCGGCAACAGAATCCACATTAACGATTAGGATATTCAGTTTGGCAACATCTTCCAGGTAACGAATCCAGTCACGCTGAACAACGGAGTTTGACCCTTCGATACCGTTATTCTCATAAGGTACTACTTCGGCACCGGTCGTTCCAGCATAAGCATTATCGGAATGCGATTCAGCGATTAACATTTGGTCTAAGTACCAGTGTTCTTGTCTATCACGCATGATATTATATAAGCCTTGCATGTAGTTGTCTACCGCAGCTTTGTCTTTAAAGACTACTTTTTTTCCTTCTTCATTTACCCCTTCAGTCACATCAGAATATTGACTAAGAGGATCTTTATCAAGAGAGCAGCTTGAGATGGCGATCGTACTCAGTACAGCGATCAGCATCTTCTTCATTATATTAAATTTCATTGTTCTCATCATCATAATCTTAGAACTCCATATTTAATCCAAACACGAATGATCTAGTTTGAGGATAGGTACCCCAATCTAAACCTTGTACCCTACCTGAATTCCCCCATTGGTTAACCTCTGGATCCAAGCCTGTATATTTTGTCAAAGTAATTAAGTTAGTGGCTGAGACAAACGGAGCCAATTTGTTAATTCCGATTTTTGACAAAGCTGGAGCTTTGATGTTGTAGGATAGGGAAATGTTTTTCAAGCGGATATAACTTCCATCTTCCACGAAATAAGAGGAGTTTTTCATGTCATACCCTGCACGAGGCACTTCTGTTACTTGACCAGGAACTCTCCAACGTTGAAGAACACGGGTGGATTGGTTTTTTCCGTCGTACATACCTTCCATTTCCATTCTGGAAACGTTGTAGATATCATTTCCTTGAGTACCTTGGATAAAGACGTTCAAGTTGAATCCTTTGTAAGAGAGGTTATTGGTAAAACCGAAAGTGAAGTTAGGGTTCGGATCGCCGATATAAGTTTTATCGTTGACCGTCACTTTGCCATCACCATTGATGTCGGAATAGATCATATCTCCAGTTTCAGGATTTACACCTTCACTGATATAACCGAAGAAACCACCTACAGGTCTACCTGCTTCGTTTCTTACTACGGTTTCATTGACATAATCTGTGGTTCTAGCATCGAAATAAACAGGTTTCAATACCAACTTGGTGAATTTATTTCTATTGAAAGAGATATTAAAGCCTGAAGACCAGGTTAAACCCTCAGATTTTAGGATATCGGCATTGATGTTGGCTTCGAAACCACGGTTGGTCATCTCACCTTCGTTTCTTTGGATTTGGGAGATATTACCACTACCTGGAAGATCTACCCACATCAACATATCGGTCGTATTCTTGTAGTAGTAGTCCAAGTTTACGGTCAATCTATTGTTGAAACCCGTAAAGTCTAAACCTACACCAGTTTGGGTTGTTCTTTCCCAACCTAAGTCGATTGTTCTCAGGTTTTCAGGTGTAACAGAAGCTAAATCATTGGTTTTACCTTCTTCAAACCAAGGGGAACGGATAATATTATAGCGTTGAAGGTAAGCATAGTCACCAATTCCAGATTGGTTACCAGTTTGTCCCCAACCACCACGTAGTTTCAAATCGTTCATCCATGGCACATCGCTCAAGAATTCCTCAGAGGATAAACGCCAAGCTGCAGAAACCGATGGGAACATCGACCATCTCTTGCTCGGGTGTAATTTAGAGGAACCGTCAGATCTTAAATTGGCAGTTACTAAGTATTTTCCGTCATAGTTATAGGAAATACGTCCGAAATAAGACATCATTGCCCAATCAGATGCAGAAGATCCAGTACCTGTCCAAGAAATTTTATTGGCCACATTTAGGGTTTCGATCAAGTCATTTCTAAAGTGTGAACCAAGGATATAACTGTTGGTATAGTTTGAGCTTAACCAAGCCGTACCAGCCATGGCTTCGAAATTGTGTTTATCAAAGCTTTTGTTATAGGTCAAGGTATTATCAAACGTAATAACGGTGTTCATATTTCTAGAATCCGTTGCCTCACCAAATTGGTTTCTACCCCAAGAGGTAGACAATGGGTCTAAGAAAGTAGAAGAGAAAGCATTTCTTCTATCCAAAGCGAACAAAGTTTTGAAGTTCAATCCTGGAGTGATATGTACGGTTGCCGAACCCGATCCGATTAATCTGTTTTCACGGTTGCGGTTATTTCCAGTAGTCGCTAAGTTCTCCAATGGAGAAGTTACGTTCAAACCATAGAAGTTATTGTAGAATTGTTTCGGATTGAATGGATCCATGATTGGAGCAAATGTCGGTGTATTGATTGCAGACAAGACTACACCCCCTCTATTAGACCCCGTACCTTCAACCATTCCATTTCCATTATAGTCGGCATAAGAGAAGTTCGCATTTACGGTTAACCAATCTCTTACTTTGTTTTCGATGTTACCTCTGAAGTTGTAACGTTTGTAGAAAGTAGAATGCACAATCCCTTTGTCATTTACATAGCCTCCCGAAAGGAAGTATTTGATTCTATCGGAACCATCTGATATAGAAAGTTGATAATCTTGGGTCAATCCATCGCTGAAGGTTTCATCAAACCAATCTGTTTGGTCGGTCAATCCATCAGGCAATTTCACGATTCCGATCTCGTCCATCAGTTCCTTGTATTGAGCGGTATTCAATGGGGTAATCGAGTTGGTCACTCTATTTTGAGTAGCTAATGCATTTACAGTAATCTTAGGATTACCTACACGACCTTGTTTTGTAGTAATTAAGATAACCCCGTTTGCAGCTCTAGAACCATAGATAGAGGCTGAGGATGCATCTTTTAAGATTTGCATATCGGCGATATCATTTGGCGATAGGAAGTTGATATTGTCAACAGTCACCCCATCAACTACATAAAGTGGGTCATTACTACCGTTGAAAGAAGTTGTACCACGGATACGGATCGAGGTTCCACCGCCTGGAGCACCAGAAGGTTGAGAAACCGTTACCCCTGCGGCTTTACCTTGAATCGCTTGGTTGGCATTGACAATTGGTCTTTCGTCCAGGTCTTCCAAGGATACAGAGGAAATAGCGGCAGTTACATCTTTTCTTTTAACTGCACCATAACCGATAACAACCACATCTTCGAGCGTATTTGTTTCCGGGCTCAAGGTAATGGTCATGTCTGTTTGTGCAATTACTTCTTGGCTTTTATAGCCTAGATAAGAAACTCGAAGTTTTGAATTAGCTGGAACATTCTCGAGTGTAAATAGTCCAGAGTTATCTGAAGAGGTCGATGTAGAACCTCCGATAACAGTGATGGTAGCCCCAATAATTGGCTCATTGTTGGCTTCGTCTATAACCTTTCCAGAAACTCGAATTCCATTTTGCGCAAATGCAAAATTTGAAAAAACGGATATCATAAAAAGGAAAAGACCGATACTAACTTTAGTAAAAAGTTTCATACGTCTTATAATCAGTTATTAGATTAATATAATAATTTAGGGTATTCCTAAACTTCCCAATCCAAAGTTAAGCAGGGTGCTAATGTTTATTTAGCTTTTGAGGCAGGTCAAAACAAAAAAGTAACCGAAGTAAACCAATAAACATTGTTTTACAGGTCATTAGGCGCTTTTAAAAAGAAAAAAAGTAAAGGGTTTTGCTAATATTTTAGGTTACCAATCTCCTTAATTTGCTCATCGAAGTCTTCTTTGGTTCCTAAAACTTTGTTACGGACCTTCACTCGGTAGTTGTAAACGGTACGTAAGGAGTAGCGAAGGAAGCGAGCAATCTTGGTCGAATCAGAAATTCCGAGACGGATCAAAGCAAAAATACGGAGTTCAGAATTCAGCAATTCATCATGCTTCAAGGTCAACTGTTCTTCAGGTTTCAGGAGCTTGTTGAATTCTTGGATAAAGGTTGGATAAAGGTTCAGAAAGATCACATCGAAATTGTGATAAAGATCGTCCAGTTCGGTCTTGATAAAATCTTGGGATTTCAGTTCCTTACTCAATTCATCAAATTGCTTATTGGAGATTTTCTTTAAGATACCTTTACGGGTATTATCTAATTTATCAATATAAGCAGAACATAACTCAAAAAACTGCGCCATGTATTCCTCCTTAATATGATTTGACTCCTGTAGATCTTGATTGACTTTTAACAACTGAGCATTCAGCCCTTGCAGTTCATCATTTAGGTTTTTCAGGTCCTTTCTGGTTTTCTTCAAGCGCTTCATCTGCATAAACAGAATGATTAAGGCGACCAAAAGCAGGATAGACATGAGGGAAATGGTATACAGGAAGTTTTTGAGTTGGTTTTTATTGGCCTCTTCTTTTTCCTGGAATGCAGAGTTGATAATCGGATAAAAGGATGAGTTTTCTATCGTCCTAAACCTGACATTACAGAAAAGGGCATCTTCCATGGCCTCTTGAATAAATTGATAGGCTTTATCGATTTCATTTCTTTCGAAATAGACTAAGGCTAGACTTTGCATGGAGGCATTGTCCTTGACCGTGTTTTTTACATCGGTAATGGCTGACAAGCTTAAATAATAGATCTGCTTTTCCTGGTCATCTTTGTTTTTATAGAGTAAACCCAAGAGGTAAGCGATTACCGCTCGTTCATGATGTGGTTCTTTGTATTCACTTAATAATTGCAATAATTCTGATTCCGCCTTATCGAAATTATTCCCAAACAATGCCCTAGTTGCAGAGCTTAAGCGATGTTCTCTAGAATCTGAAGGCAGTACATGGAGTAAGGAATCGCGATAGACTTCACTTAGGCTGAAATAATTATAGTGATTGGTACTTTGTCCATAATGGGAATAGAAATCGGAAAAAGCGCGGTAATAATCAGCTTCCTGTTCACTGGATAAGCTTTGTCTTGGTATTCCCTTTAGGATTTCATTGGATTCGATAAAGCGACCAGCCGAGGAGTATAAACCCGCCAATTGGATATCGACCTCATTCTTTTTAAGGTTATCATTCAATAGCTGGGCTAACTTTTTGTTTTCATTGACATAATAGATAGCCGAATCGATCTGATAGGTCTTGAACTCATTATATAATTTCTCCTGTAAGTTGTATCGATCTGTAGGGGATTGGCTGAATTTAAGGTGTTGCTTGATTTCGAAGATCTTCATCAATTTTTCCTTTTCAAACTCAATCTTCCTGCCTAGGACTTTTTGGAGTTCTCTTTCAACTGAGTCTTTGGGACTGATATCCACAGCAGCTTGGGCAAAGGAAGAGGATGCTACCAGTGCCAAAAAATAAATAAAGGAATAGAATACTTTCTTTAATTCAAGTTTACTTATCATCATCTTCTTCCCACCAATCACTTTTCAAATCATCAATTTCCCTTCGGTCTTTTTTAGTAGGTCGACCTGTTCCACGATCTCTTTTCAGGACAGGAGCATGGAAAGACGATTTGAAAGCATAGGTTTCTTCTACAGGTGTGTGATCTTCATAGAATTGTACAGCCGTTTTGGCGTCAGACCTCCGTTCCAGCAATCCAGTCACTTTAAGGACCTTGCGTTCAATCCCTTTCTGAATGCTATAGGTTTCCCCAACTTTTACGATTGCTGATGGTTTTACATTCTGGCCATTGAGTTTAACTTTCCCTGCTTTGCAAGCTTCTGTTGCCAAACTCCTGGTTTTGAATATACGAATTGCCCATAAGTATTTATCAATCCGCAATTTGTCTGATGCCTCTGCCATCCTACAAAAATAGTCATATCTTCTTAATTTTGCCCCTTCTGTAACTTACATATCATTAAAAATCTCCATATTTGTTAATAATTTAAAATTACTTTTAAGAATATTATGGTAGATAATACAACCCTTCAAAAATTAATAGAAGAAGCTTGGGAGAACAGACAGTTATTAGAGTACAAAGAATACTACGAGGCGATTGAATTCGTAATCCAACATTTAGACAAAGGCGAATTACGTGTTGCTGAACCAGTTGGCGAGTCTTGGTATGTTAATGATTGGATTAAAAAAGCTGTAATTCTTTATTTCCCTATCCGTAATATGGAGGTGATCAAGAATGATCCTTTTGTCTACCATGACAAAATGAAATTGAAGACAAATTACAAGGAGTTAGGTGTTCGTGTGGTGCCTGGTGCGTCGGCTCGTTATGGAGCTTTCTTATCCAAAGGTGTTATCATGATGCCTTCTTATGTCAATATCGGTGCTTATGTTGGTGAGGGTACCATGGTTGATACTTGGGCTACAGTAGGTTCTTGTGCACAGATCGGTAAAAATGTTCACTTAAGCGGTGGTGTTGGTATCGGTGGTGTTTTGGAACCTGTTCAAGCAGCGCCAGTAATTATTGAAGACAACGTATTCGTTGGTTCAAGAGCTATTGTAGTTGAGGGTGTTCGTGTGGAGGAAGAAGCGGTATTAGGTGCCAACGTGGTATTGACTGCCTCGACCAAGATTATTGATGTTTCAGGTCCGGAGCCGGTAGAATATAAAGGATTTGTTCCTGCACGTTCAGTAGTTATTCCAGGTTCTTATACCAAGAAATTCCCAGCAGGAGAATATCAAGTACCTTGTGCTTTGATCATCGGACAAAGAAAAGAATCTACCGACAAGAAGACATCATTAAATGATGCGCTTCGTGACCATAATGTAGCGGTATAACACGCTGATGCAAAGACCCTATATAGATAAAGAGGATTTGAATCAGGCTTTAGAGACCCTGAAGTCTGGTGGATTGATCTTGTATCCCACGGATACCATTTGGGGAATAGGTTGTGATGCTACAAATCCAGAAGCGGTGGAAAAGATATTTGCATTGAAAGGAAGAGATAAAGGCAAGAGCATGATCATCCTTTTAGGCAATGACAATCAGCTGCAGAGCTATGTAAGCGAGGTTCCTGAAGTTGCTTATGAACTATTGGAAGCAACGGATAAGCCATTGACCATTATCTATTCCAATGCGAAGAACTTGGCTGCCAATGTGGTTGCTGAAGATGGCAGTATTGGGATCCGTGTGGTGAATCATCCATTTTGTGAACAGTTGTTACAAAGGTTCAGAAAACCTATCGTTTCTACATCGGCAAACATCAGTGGCGAAGCCTCAGCAAGGAATTTCGTGGAAGTCTCTGATGAGATTGTAAATGGAGTGGATTATGTTGTTAAATTTGGTCAACAGGATCCATCAAATGGCACGGCATCGACGATCATGAAATTGGATCCGAGTGGAAAATTTGAATTTATTAGAAAATAAATATGAAAAAGATTATCTCTTTACTGATCTGTGCGGTTGCATTCATTGCATTTAGCCACGCACAAACTGCCATCCAACCGGCAAAAGCTGGAGTAAGCTATGGTAAGAAAATAGATAAAAAAGGTGCTATCACTGTTAAACAACTTGAAAAGAACCTAGCTGGAACAGAATCCTTTACTGGAAAAGTTCAGGGCGAGGTGGTTCAGGTATGTACTAAAAAAGGATGTTTCTTGACCTTGAAAACTGAAGAAGGCAAGGAGCCAATCATGGTACGTTTTACAGACTATGCTTATTTCGTCCCTCAAGATATCATTGGTAAGACAGTGGTATTGGAAGGTAAGGCAAAAGTGAAAGAAACCACGGTAGAGTGGCAAAAGCATTATGCTGAGGATATGGGCAAGAGCAAAGAAGAAATTGCTAAAATTAATCAGCCAAGAAAAGATATTTCTTTGGTTGCAGATGGAGTTCTAGTTGTAAAGTAGACACAAAAGACTTATTTTGGGGGCTGCAAATGAGAATTTGCAGCCTTATTTTTTTATTAATCTTACGTAAATGTCAGTTTTTCAGCCCGTTCCTTGTCAGAGCATTCGCCTTGGCAATCAACTCATGACTTTTGAAGTCCCAAGGATCATGGGGATTCTCAATCTGACACCAGATTCATTTTATGATGCTGGGCAGCATCAATCCTTAGACCTGGCATTGGAGCATACGGAGAAACTAATTGCTGAAGGGGCGGATATCATTGATATCGGCGCTTACTCAAGCCGACCTGGAGCAAAAGAAATAAGTCATCAAGAAGAATTAGATCGCGCTATACCAATTATTGAAGCCATACATAAACATTTTCCTAAAGCTATTCTATCCATCGATACTTTTCGTGCTGATGTCGCCGAAGCCTGTGTAAAGGCTGGGGTACATATCATCAACGATATTTCAGGTGGGAGTTTGGATGCGGAAATGTTTAATACAGTTGCTAGGCTTCAAGTACCTTATATTTTGATGCACATGCGGGGAACCCCAGCAACGATGCAACAAATGACAGATTATGATGATGTCGTGAATGATGTAGCAGTAAGTCTGGGCAATAGCATTGCAAAGCTCAGGGCATTAGGAGTGAAAGATATCATCCTAGATCCTGGATACGGTTTTGCAAAGACCATTGAACAGAATTATGAACTTCTGATGCGCATCAATGAGCTTCATTATTTTGGATTGCCCCTCCTGGGTGGTATTTCCAGAAAATCCATGCTCTATAAAAAAATAAAATCTACCCCTGACCAAGTATTACCTGGAACTATCGCACTAAACACCTTGCTTCTAGAACGTGGTGCCCAAATATTGCGGGTACATGATGTCAAAGAAGCCAAACAATTACTTGAAATTTTTTATACCTAATCATTTTGAAGAAAACTAGAGACATAATCACGATAGGTTTTGCCTTATTTGCCATGTTCTTCGGAGCTGGAAACTTATTACTCCCCCCTTATATTGGAATACAAATTGGAGACCATGTTTGGATCACGATCTTAGCTTTTGGTCTTACGGGAATATTACTGCCCTTTTTCGGAATACTTTCCGTTGTCAATTCGGGCGATTCTTTTGAAGATCTAGGCACTCGGATCAACAAATTTCTTTCTCCTGTCTTAGGAACCATCATTATGCTCTGTATAGGGCCAATGATTGCCATACCGAGGACTGCTGCGACAACCTTTGAAGTTGGGATATTGCCTTCCTTTCCGACTGCGGATCCCCTTTGGACTTCGATCGGTTTTTTTGCTGTAACTTGGTTATTGACCATAGCACCTTCAAAAGTAGTGGACATTATCGGGAATCTTTTGACCCCGCTTTTATTAGTCTTATTGTTGAGCTTAATTGCCATGGGGCTGTTCTCTCCTATGGGTGATTTCAGTGAATCTTCCTTGGATACAGCACAATCCTTTACTTTAGGTTTTGTGGATGGCTACCAAACATTGGATGTATTGGCTTCGGTAATTTTTGCGGGGATTATCATTACGGCATCTAAAACGAAAGGATACAATAGCGTAAAATCGAAAAATCAAGTGGTTATTGCGGCCGGTATATTGGCGGCTTCTTGCCTTTTCATCATTTACGGAGGATTGATCTATTTAGGGGCTACCTCTGGTATCGAAGATCTGGCCATTAAAAGATCGGAATTATTGATCCGTATTTCGAGAGCTATCATGGGACCATTTGGAACCATCGCCATTGCCATCAGTATCGCCTTGGCCTGTTTGACGACTGCCATTGCATTAACCTCTGCTGTAGGAACATTCTTTTCTTCCTTGACCAAAGGAAAATTGAGTTATAAACTATTGGTGACGGTATGTTGTATTGCATCTTGTGTGCTTTCCATTACCGGCGTAGATAATATTATCACCTTTGCTTATCCAATCCTTACTTTTGTTTACCCCATTGTAATTACGCTGGTTTTATATACGGTTTTCTTTGGCAGCTTTGTGAAGAACAAGAAGCCTTATGTAGCTGCATTAATCGGTTCCACCGTTATTGCCTGCTTATCATTGGCTAAGCACTTTAACTTATTGAGCGAAAATACGATTGCAACCTTGAATCATATCCCTTTCTTTCAATATGAATTAGGTTGGGTAGTACCTTCCTTTGTTTTGTTTGTATTGCTGATCCTCATCACAGGCACTGGAATGAAAAAAGAAGAAGCTAAATCATTATAACAGAAAAAGGCTGGTCATGTGGCCAGCCTTTTTCTTTAATCCTTAAGGATCTCTATTATCTTACGATACTTCCAGCGGAGATATCGGTATTAGGTCTTACAAAATCCAAACGACCATCTGCATCCTCAGCCATTAAGATCATCCCTTGAGATTGGATTCCTTTAATTTCTCTAGGTTCAAGATTGACCAAGATGGATACTTGCTTGCCTACGATCTCTTCAGGAGTGAAGTATTCCGCGATTCCAGAAACGACAGTACGCTTATCAATCCCTGTATCGATGGTTAATTTCAAAAGCTTTTTAGTTTTAGCGACTTTCTCAGCAGTCAAGATACGACCAACGCGGATATCCATTTTCATGAATTCATCGAAGTTGATATTCGCTTTTTGTTCTGCTTTTGGAGCCGCTAGTGCATTGCTGGCTTTAGCGTTCGCTAATTTATTCAGTTGGAATTCCACTTGCTCATCGGTAATCTTATCGAACAATAATTGGGTTTCACCTAATTGATGTCCCGATTCCAATAAATCGGATTTTCCAGCTTCATCCCAATTCTTGGCAGCAAGGTTCAACATTTCAAAGACTTTCGTAGAGGTGAAAGGTAGGAAAGGCTGACCTAATAAAGCAAGATTAGCAACGATTTGACTGGCAACGAATAATACGGTTTTTACGCGTTCTTCGTCTTGTTTGATTACTTTCCAAGGTTCTTCATCAGCCAAATATTTATTTCCTAAACGGGCAGCATTCATAAATTGAGCTAATGCTTCGCGGAATCTGTATTGGGATAATGATTGTTTTATTAGTTCTGGATAGGTAGCCAATTCATTTAAAACAGCCTGATCAGAATCTGTCAATGGCGAACCCAGCAATACCTTTCCTTCAAAGTATTTGTGGGATAGTACCATCACCCTGTTGACGAAGTTACCATAGATAGCTACCAACTCATTGTTTACCCGAGCTTGGAAATCTTTCCAGGTAAATTCAGAATCTGAAGTTTCAGGTAGGATTGAGGTCAACATATATCTCAATTCATCTTGTTTTCCTGGGAACTCTTCTAAGTATTCATGCAACCATACAGCATGGTTTCTTGAAGTAGATAGTTTATCGCCTTCTAGGTTCAGGAACTCATTAGCAGGAACATTCTCAGGCAGGATATAATCGCCATGAGCATGTAAGATTGCTGGGAAAATAATACAGTGGAAAACGATATTGTCTTTTCCAATGAAATGGATCAAGGTAGAGTTATCTTCTGGATTGGCTTGTTGTTTCCAATATTTCTCCCAGTCTTTTCCTTCATCGATTGCCCATTGTTTGGTAGCAGAGATATATCCAATTGGAGCATCCAACCAGACATATAATTTTTTGCCTTCAGCTTCGTCAAGCGGAACATCGACTCCCCAATCCAAATCTCGGGTCATTGAGCGAGGCTGTAATCCTGATTTTAACCAAGATTGACATTGTCCGAATACATTTGATTTTAATTCGTTCTTCTTGCCTTCAATCAACCATTTCTCTAGCCAAGGTTGGTATTTATCCAATGGCAGATACCAATGTTTGGTTTCTTTTAATACTGGTGCTTTTCCACTCAGGGTTGATTTAGGATTTATCAGATCTGTAGGGTTAAGCGAAGTACCACATTTTTCACATTGGTCACCATAGGCACCTTCGTTTCCACAATGCGGACAGGTCCCTACAATATAACGGTCTGCTAAAAACTGATGGTATTCTTCATCATAATATTGTTCTGAAAACCTTTCGATAAACTCTCCCTTTTCATAAAGATTCAAGAAGAATTCTTGGGATAGTTGATGATGGATAGGTTCAGAAGTACGGTGATAGATATTGAAAGCGATACCAAACTGTTCAAAGCTATCTTTGATCTGTTGGTTATATTGATCGATGATTTGTTGAGGAGTTACGCCCTCCTTCTTTGCTTTAATCGTGATTGCAGCGCCATGCTCGTCAGATCCACAAACATAAACAACGTCTTTGTTGTTTAATCTTAAGAATCGTACGAAAATATCTCCTGGAATGTAAGCCCCTGCAAGGTGGCCTATGTGAAGTGGACCATTGGCATATGGCAATGCAGATGTAATGGTATAACGTTGTTTACTGAATATATCCAATTTGATTGCAATTAATGATTAATATCGAGCTGTTTTCAGCTCAGAGAACAAAGATAAGGCAAATTGAAGTATTCTGCTATTCCTATGGTGATTTTCATGAAGAATACAAAAAAATAATTCCATATTTCTGAAAGTTTATCTTCTTGATCTATGTTAATGGAGGCTATTTCTGAAAATATGTATCTTCGTTTCAGTTACAGACACTTATTATTCAATATGAAAAATTCAAGAACAGATTTAGGTCTATTAATAATTCGCATAGGATTCGGATTGACCATGATTGCCTTTCACGGCCTACAAAAATTAATGGGTGGACCAGAAAAATGGACCGCTATTGGTAAATCAATGGGAAACTTAGGGATTGACTTTATGCCTACAATTTTTGGGTTTTCAGCAGGTTTGGCAGAGTCCCTAGGGTCTTTGTTGTTAATTTTAGGCTTATGGACTAGACCGGCAGCGATTGTTTTGGCCTTGACTATGCTGGTAGCGACCTTGAATCATCTTGCCAAAGGTGATGGTCTATCTGGAGCATCCCACGCGATTGAGTTCATGATCGTTTATATCGCATTCGCTATCATGGGTCCTGGAAAACTTAGTATCGACAAAAAATAATCGAAATAACAGTTATAAAAACAAAAGGGCTACGCAGATTGCATAGCCCTTGATATTTCTTTGTAATGGGATTTATCTAAAAACAGTGGCATGCCAACTGCTTTTCATTGGAACCTCCCAATTGCTTTTCAATTCTTCTTCGGTTTGAACCAAATTGTTGAAGACAATGGTATCCGCATTTACTTCGCCTTCTTTGCATAAAGCTTCAAAGACATCCCTAGACACCAATTGAATATTGTTTTCACTATCGCGGTAGCTGATCAAGGTTCTGTTGAACAATCCAATGTTCAGTTCTTCCTCTAATTCTTTCAAAATTCTTACTGATTTATCAATCGAACAGCCCGTTACTTGAGCAATTTCTTCATCAACTGTCAAAACAATAAAAAGGTTATTGATGATTTCTGCCTTCCCTGCTAATTGACTACCATGAGCAGTCCATTCCTGGATAAAAGAATCTAACTTTGCTTGAGCAAGCTCATGCTCGGGTTGGGTAAAAAAACGATCTGCCTGATAAATCCAAACTTTCTTCATATCTCAATCTATTAATGAGTGTAATAAGGAGAAATCATAAGGTATACAATTACTCCTGTTACTGCGACATACAGCCACATAGGATAAGTGATGCGAGCAAGCTTTTTATGACGCTCATAGGCACCAGCAATACCTCTAACAAAAGTAAATAATACGAATGGGATAATGACGATCGATAATATGATATGTGTCACAAGAATGAAAAAATACACATATTTAATCGCTCCCTCACCACCATAACTGGTCGAAGTGGAGGTCATGTGGTAAGCTACATACATCAACAAAAATAAGGAAGAGAATACCATGCACAACTTGATTAAGTTTTCGTGCATCTTAACATTCCCTCTCTTGATAGCTGCAACAGCAATTACCAAGCATACTGCTGTCAATCCGTTGATCGTTGCATAAATTGGAGGTAGAAAACTTAATGGTTCCACATCATAACCCATCTTTTGAAGGTTAATGCCAAATAAGGCAGCAACCGCTAAAGGAATAATTACGGACAATGTCCAAATTATACCTTTATACTTCTTTTCTTCTTCAGTCATTCCCATATTACTTTCTCTCTACTTTTAATGGATTATTTCTAACCTCTTCTACCAACTGTACTTTGATTTCATCTTCGAGACGATCTAATTCAGAACGAAGGCTGATATCGTAGAACCCTCTGATTCTTTTTTCAGAGTCGATTAATACAAATTGATTGCTGATAATAAATTTTGTGCTATCCTCAGGTACAGGCATGGCTTCAATTAACATGGAAGACCTTGCAAATTCGAAGATATCAACACTGGGTTTATTCACGACAAACCAATGTGGATTCTTGTCCTTCTTGTAAGGCTCGATATATTTCTCTAAATCCGTTGCTGAATCTTGCGGATCAACTGAAATAGAATAGAGCTCTACCTTAGGATTTGATTTGAATCTAGCCGCAATAGTGCTCATATCATGAACCAACTGCTTGGATAGACCTTGATCTCTTGTATAAAATAAATGGACAACTGACACGGCCGTATCAGTACCTAGGAATTTTACCGGTTTATTGTCGTAATTCACGAACTCAACCGGACTTAATTGGTGGAATATGGTGTCTGGGATCTCTCTTCCCATCACACGGCGCATTTCACCAGAAAGCTTTTTTTCGCCAAACACTGGTAGCTTAATGTACTCGTTGGAGCCCATTTTATTGACCAGTATATATAAAAAACCTGGCACAAAAAGAACAAGTGCCAGGATTATTAATTTTGATATATTTTTTGAACGAGTAGTTTTACTCATTACTTATATGCTTATTGATGTGGGAATGTAGGTTGATGAGTCATTACAGTGTTTAAATAACCACCTTCAACCAACATTAAAATAATGAAATAGATAATAAAGAAAAATACTACTGCACAAGTTACAATAAAGCTAGATTTCTCAAACTTTAAGTGCATGAAGAATGCAATAATATAATATGCTTTTACTAATGTCAATGCAATATAGATTGTATTAACTAGCATACCTTTTTGTAAGATTCCCCAGTGGTGTACAAAACCTAAAGCGATTAAGAATTCTAATGCTGTTAAAGCTAATAGAACAAAGAATACACTCCAGATACGTTTTTTATCCATTCCTTCGCCATGCGCATGCGCATCGTGCTCTGATATATGTTCGTGATTAGTCATGTTCAATGAATTTTAAAATAATTCTTACAAAAAATTATACTAGGTAGAAGAAGGTAAATACGAATACCCAAACTAAATCCACAAAGTGCCAGTATAAACCTACTTTTTCAATCATTAGGTAAGTTCCTCTTCTTTCAAACGTATTGTTTAGGGTCATGCTCAACACAATTATGTTCAACAATATACCGATTGATACGTGGAATCCGTGGAAACCTGTAATGGTAAAGAATAGATTAGAGAACTGCAATGCAGCTGTGTAAGAAATGTCCTTGGTGAAATAAGGTTGGAGAGCATTCACAATGGCATTATCATCCGTTAATCCAGTTGCTGGATTTTGACCGAACCAGAAGCCCATGTGATGTAAGTGGCTCCACTCTAAAGCCTGACAGCCGATGAACATAAGACCACCTAAAATAGTCCATAACATCCATTTGACAACCTCTTGCTTTGAATTTCGATGTCCTGCTTCCACGGCAAGTACCATAGTAACTGACGACATGATCAAAATAAAGGTCATGATACCCACGAAAACCAAAGGCTGACCTGAATCTGCGATACCTGGAATAGATTGGAATACCTTATCCGCATCGATCCAGCTAGGTTGCGCAAATTTTTGAGCACCATAATAAATCAAGAATGCAGAGAATGTAAATGCATCTGATACTAGGAAAAACCACATCATGATCTTTCCATACTCTAAGTTCCAAGGTGATTTACCTCCGCTCCAAGGTCCTTGTTTTACCTTATCCAATTGCGATACTGTTGTACTCATTGTTTACTGTTATTGATTCAAAAGTAAGAAAACATAAATATAAATCCATAATAGATCTAGAAAATGCCAGAATATCGAGGCAAGTTCCATCCGGAAGATATTGTTATCTAAAGCAATCTTGCGAGTTGCTCCAATATAACATCTAACCAACACCAATACTCCGGCTATGATGTGGGCCAAGTGTAAGCCTGTAAATACGTAAATGAACGATTGTGAAGCATTAGAGTTTACAAAGGTGATCCCTCTGTGAAACAACACAGACCAAGCTTCAACTTGTAGCCAAAAGAACACAATACCTAATACTATAGTAATCAGTAAAAATGTCTTTTGTTTTGATATTTGATTAGCTTTTACCGCTTTATAAGCTAAGTGCATGCTAATACTACTTAATACAATTACTGCGGTACTATAGATAAATGCATAAGGTAAGATGGTTTTGATCCCCTTATCTACACCACTAGCGGTATAAACTATAAATCCACTTGTCAAAGCAGCAAACATCATGAACATCCCGATCATTCCAAGCCAAAGATTAAACTTCTTAGCTTTTCTTGATTTTAGTAGTTCTTCATTCATCAACTCTTGCTTATCCATCGATAATTGTAAATCCATTTTTTATTTAAAAGGTATAAAGTCAAACAACAACACTAATTGAGTTAAGGGCAAATAAGCAAAAGAGGTAAACATAATCTTTTTTGCCGTACTGACCTCCATCTTTTGTAGGTGTTGAAACCCATACCAGGTGAAAAGTAATCCTCCTATTAAGGAAAGAATGGTAAATACCCATCCGCCAATTCCAAAATACATGGGAAGAAAACCAATTGGAATCATTAGCAGACATGAAACAAAAATGAACCATGCTGATAATTTATCCTTTCTCGTCGTAGGTAGCAATCTGAAACCTGCTCTTTTATAATCATCATCAGATACCCAAGCGATCGCCCAAAAATGGGGGAATTGCCAGAAGAACTGAATAGTGAATAACACCAGCGGTGTAATTACGATCGCCTGTTCACTAACCTCGGCGTAAGCTAATCCAAATCCTGCAGATTTAAATGCAGCGTAATATCCGATCAGTGGTGGCAATGCGCCTGGAATTGCTCCAACCCAAACAGCTATTGGTGATTTTTGCTTTAATGGTGTATAGACAAAAGCATAAAGGAAAATTGAAAATACAGATAGTAAACCTGCAATAAAATTCAATTCCACCAGGATCAAAGTCCCAGCTATTCCCATGAACACACTCAATATTAGAGCTTGTCCAGTAGTCATCCTTCCTGCAGGTAATGGTCTATCTTCAGTACGCTTCATTAATTTATCAAGATCTCTTTCGATAATCTCGTTAAACCCATTTGCTGCACCGGTAACCAAAAAACCTCCAATGGTCAACAACGCCCAATTAAACCAGATGATATCACCTTGCTGTGTAGCTCCAATCAAAAATGAAATGGAGGCAGAGAACACAACTGTTAGCGTAAGCCTCAGCTTGACAAGTTTGTTAAAATCTGAAATAAATTCCTTCATAACCAAAATAAATCCCTAAACCGTTGTTGATAATGCTTTCTCAGGTTTGTTAAGGATCAACAATAAATAATATTGTGAACCGACCAATAAACTTGCAATTACCAAATGCACTGTTTGTGCCACTGCGGGAACATGAAACCTAGCCAATATTATCCCTGACAACATTTGAATGCAAACTAAAACCAATGAAATCTTAGCATACTTGAATTGAAGTGTATTGATCAATTCAGAAGATCTTATCATGAAGTATAAAAATACACTCAAGGCTAAAGTCACATATGCTAGGAATCTATGGGTTATATAAGGTAACCCAATAGAATCAATCCATTCGCTTCGTTGTATCCCCTGTTGATTAAGATGATCGATTATCTCCCTAACATCAGTACCAAATACCACTTGTATAACTAGAATTGCTAAGGAGATTAAGGTAATCCAAGTGAATCCTTTATTGGTATTCTTCATGAATGATGTATCTCGCAATTTAATAGCCCAGTAATAAGTCTGTATGGCAATACAAACAATTACTAAAGCCAACAACATGTGGATGGTAATGACCCAAGGGGTAAGATTTGTTGAAACAACAATCGACCCTAACCAGGCTTGTATAACAACGACAATAAGATTAAGAACGCTCCATATGACTATGGCTTTTTTCTTTTTCCAATAAGTAAAAGAATATATTGCTGTAAACAGCATACTGAAACCGGCTAAAACTCCAGTCAGACGATTAATATATTCAGTCCAAGTTTTTACAGCATTGAATTCTTCATGCTCATGGATTGTTTCATCGTGACGAATTTGATCTGCTAAGTGCGAATATCCAAACGCTTCAATCATTTTGGCGAAGCGTTCATTCTTCTTGATGCGACCTTCTACATAATGTTGCTCAAAGCCTTCGGGCAATTGAGACACATCTGTAGGAGGAATAATCCTGTTAAAACATTTTGGCCAATCCGGACAGCCCATTCCTGAACCTGTACTCCGCACGACCCCTCCTGCTGTTATTACTAAGAAAAGAACGAAAATCGTGATCTTATTTATCCGTATAAAACGCTTTTCAGCTGCTGGATACATAGATCTCTCCTTTTACATTAAAAAGTATAAAGAGAGGTAGGTATGAACCTACCCTTCTTCTTCTCTGTTATGCTCACGATTGTAAACCTTTTGAGCTTCAATTCCTTCTTCATTTCCTTCCCAATCATGCAACAAGTTTGAACTCATTGTTTGAGAAAGTGGAGTACTTTGAGGAATGAAATCTAGGTCATGACCTGGTTTACTGTAATCGTAAGGCCAACGGTATACTGTAGGGATTTCTCCTGGCCAGTTTCCGTGAATATGTTCTACTGGAGTAGTCCACTCCAAAGTATTCGAATCCCAAGGGTTTTGCGGAGCACGTTTTCCACACCAAATTGATGCGAAGAAGTTCCACAAGAAAGCAACTTGTCCAACAGCTGAAACAATAGCAGCCCAAGTGATCAACAAGTTAACTGATACCCATTTTTCCATAAATGGAAACTCTGTAAAAGCGTAGTAACGACGAGGAACTCCATCAATACCCATAAAGTGCATTGGGAAGAATACCAAGTAAGCACCAATAAATGTCAACCAGAAGTGGAAGTAACCCAGACGCTCGTCCATCATACGTCCGAACATTTTAGGATACCAATGATAAACTCCTGACAACATACCAAAGATTGACGCAGAACCCATTACCAAGTGGAAGTGAGCTACTACGAAGTATGTATCATGCAAGTTGATATCTAATGCAGCATTACCTAGGTACAATCCTGTTAAACCACCAGACACGAAGAAAGAAACCATACCAATTGCAAACATCATAGCAGGAGTGAAACGAATGTTACCTCTCCAAAGAGTAGCAATATAGTTAAAGGCCTTAACGGCTGAAGGTACAGCAATAATCAATGTGGTAATCATAAATACACCTCCCAAGAATGGACTCATACCTGTTACGAACATGTGGTGACCCCAAACGATGAAAGATAATACGGTGATACCAACTAATGAATAAACCATCGCGTGGTAACCAAAGATTGGTTTACGAGAGTTTGTAGAAATAACCTCAGAAGTCAAACCTAATGCAGGCATTACTACGATATATACCTCAGGGTGTCCTAAGAACCAGAACAAGTGTTGGAACAAAATTGGGGAACCACCTTCGTTAGGAAGGATAGTACCTTGAACAACTAAGTCTGATAAGTAGAATGAAGTACCTACTGAACGATCAAAGAATAATAATACTACTGCAGAAACTAAAACTGGGAAAGATAACAAACCTACGATAGCTGTTAAGAAGAATGCCCAAATAGTTAGAGGCATTTTCCACAATTCCATTCCTTTAGTACGCATGTTCAATACTGTAGAGATGTAGTTAACACCCCCTAATACTTGTGATGCGATAAATAAAGCCATGGAAATTAACCATAGGGTCATACCCAATCCAGAACCTGCGATAGCTTTAGGTACTGCAGATAGTGGAGGATAAATTGTCCATCCAGCTGATGCAGGACCACTTTCGATAAAGAAAGAAGCAACCATGATCACACAAGCTGTAAAGAAAAACCAGTATGATAACATGTTCATCAATGGAGAAGCCATATCTCTAGCTCCTAATTGATAAGGGATTAATAAGTTACTGAACGTACCTGATAAACCTGCTGTAAGTACAAAGAATACCATCATGGTACCGTGAATAGTTACCAAGGATAGGAAGAAGTCGGGTCTAATACGACCACCTTCTGCCCATTTTCCTAAGAAAACCTCAAGAATTGGAAACTCATGATCAGGCCATGCTAATTGAATACGGAATAAAATCGACAGGATCATAGCGAAAACCGCCATTATAATACCAGTGATCAAGAATTGCTTAGCAATCATCTTATGATCTTGACTGAAGATATACTTCGTCAAAAAGGTCTCATGATGATGATCATGTGATCCGTGATGAGCTGCGTCGTGCGATATAACTGTAGTTGACATATTCTATTTAAATTCTCTGTTATATTTAATTTATTGAAGCCGCGATACGGTCATTCTTCTCCGTAGTTTCTCCTTCTGCTTGAGCGAACTCTTTTTGAAGGTCTTCAGTGAAGAATTTAGCTTGTTTGCTTAACCACTCTTTGTACTCAGCTTCGGTAACCACTCTTACATTCTTTTGCATGTTGTAGTGAGATTCTCCACAGATCTTCGCACATAACATAACGAAGTTGTATTGTGGATCATTCATCTTATCACGCATCTCATCAGTAGTGATGGTCGGTGTAAACTGGAAGTAGTTAGTCATTCCTGGTACTGCGTTGATCTGAACACGGAAATCAGGAATATAGAAAGAGTGAATAATATCTTTTGACATAATGTGGAAACGAACTGGTTTGTTAACAGGGATTACAATTTCATCACCTTTAACGTCGTCCCATGCAGTTTTATCATTATAATCAATACCGTAGGAATTCAGAGGAGTAGTCAATTTGTAGTTACGCTTTCCGAATTCACCATCCGCACCTGGGTAACGAACGGTCCACATGAACTGCTCACCTAATACCTCAATCTGTAAGGCAGATTTCTTTAGATCTTCAGGAATATTGGTAATTGATCTCCATGTAAAGAAACCGAACAATACCAAGATAGTTAAAACTACTGCTGGTACAATTGTCCATAATCTTTCAATAGCATCATTGTGCGGATAGAAATATGCTTTACGTTTAGCACGCATTCTGTAGATAAAAGTAAAGGTCAATAATAAAATATGAACCAATACTAATACGATGGTAATGATTACCGTAGTGATGATAAACATCCTATCAATATCCTTACCGTGCTCAGTTGCGGCAGGTCTCCATGACCAGCTTCCCCAAACTGCATATCCGTAATAAACAAATCCTAAAAATCCAATCAAGAAAACAAATAATAAAGCTGCTTGTAGCGTATTATTTGCTAAAGGATTGTATTTTCCATTTACTTTCTTAGTCAATACATAGATTGACTGTACCTTTCCGATAACTGCAACCACAGTACATAAAACCAAGAAAAGTAAAATATAATAAGTCAAGTTTTTGTAAACCTGAGGATCAATTTTCTTCTCTTCTTTGGTTGTTGAAGCAGCAGGAGTTACGGTGCTGCTAGAAGTACTAGATGCTGAAACGCTAGCTGAATCTGTTGCAGCAGGTGCCGCAGCTGCACTATCAGCTGGTGCAGCAGCCGAGTCTGCAGTAACTGCAGCTGTTGCCGCTTGCTCAACCTTAGCTGTATCAGCTGCTTGTTCCTGTATGGAAGCCATGGCAGGAGCAGCAAACAATAGGTTAATAGCTAATAAGCCTCCAAATAAGGACTTAAATCTGTTATGTAATTTAAACTTCATCTCTTATAACACGTTTGAACGTTATTTCAACTTAATCTCTATTAAATTTGGTGGTGTAAACTTTCATCCAAGAATGGGTGGTTCTTCGGTGCTAGAGCATGTTTGCTCAATTTCGAAAGAACTAAGAAAGTAAAGATTCCAACAAATCCTATTGCAGTACCGATTTCAATGAAACCAAAACCACGGTGTGAATCAACTGTACCAGGCATTACCATGATATAGTAGTCTAACCAGTGACCTAACAACAATACGATAGATATGAATAACATCATATTTTGCTTACGTTTTGCATCACGGTCAACCAATAGTAATAATGGAGCCACAAAGTTAATAACAATATTTATCCAAAACCAAGGCTTGTATTCTGGTTCCCAACGTTTATAGAAATAAACAGTTTCTTCTGGAATGTTTGAATAGTAGATCAACATAAATTGAGCAAACCATACATAAGTCCAGAAAATTGAGAAACCAAACATTAATTTACCTAAATCATGTAGGTGGTTTTCATTAACCCAGTTCATATAACCAGCTTTCTTAATCAAAATTAAGATAACTGTAATTGCAGCTAATCCGCTAACCCACATTCCTGCGAAGTTGTACCATCCAAACATGGTAGAGAACCAGTGTGCCTCTAAAGACATGATGGTGTCAAATGACCAAATTGGGGTAGTAAATCCGAAGATTACTAAAAATATTGCGGATAACTTAAAGCTCTTTTTGTATGAATTCAATCCACCTGCTAAATCCTCATTGTAAGATAATTTCGCAAGAATAAAAGCAAAGATGCTATAACTTCCCATGAAAATAATCTGACGGATTAAGAATCCTGGTACATTTAAGAAAGCAGACTTACCAGCAACTAAGCTATCATAGTTAGGGCTACTTGGATCTGTCAAGCCATCTGCATGCCAGTGGTGGTATAAATTGTGTGTATTCAATCCTAAAGCTACTATGATTAATAAAATCACGGAAGCGATTGGAAGTACACTCGCCATTGCCTGAGGAATACGGATTAAACCTGCAGACCATGCTGATTGAGTTACTAATTGTAAGGCAACGAAAAATGCTCCTGCTGCACAAACACAAGTAAAATAATATCCCATCAATAATAAATTGGCATATGTACGCTCAACCATTATATGGTCACTTGATAGTAAGCCAATTGCAATTGCGGCTATCCCTACAACGATAGCAACTAAACTCAGGACCTTAGCGATACCTGCGAATTTAAATTGCTCGCTGAAATTATAATCGTGATGATGATTGTGAGTTCCCATTTATAATATCGATGTTAATTTATTTTTTTTGCAATTCGTGAACATACATTACCACTTTCCAACGCTCCTCAGGAGATAATTGCGAAGCGTGTGAACCCATCGCGTTATATCCATAAGTAATTGTATGGTAAATCTTTCCATCTGACAATTCAGACATCTGACCTCCTCTAGAAGAAGGAGTTCCTGCTGATTGGTGGTATGATGGTGGAGGAGGGAAATTCTCTAGAGCTCTTTTTCCTCTAGAATCATCAACTTCTCTATCTTTTGTAATAGGACCATCCCCTGCTCCATCATTACCATGACAAACTGCACAGTATGTCAAGTATAAAGCTTCTCCTTCTTTTAGATGTGCTGGATTGACAACAAGAGGATTCTTTAATTCCAATCCTGCACGCTCATATTCTTCAACTGAGTTTCCATAATCAAAGCGATCAAATCCAATCGGATTAGAACCTTGAGGAGGAGTTTGAGCTGTACTATTATTTTTAAAATTCTTGTTTGGCTGATCTGGATTGAAAGCAATCGGATCATACATATTACGTGAGAATTCCCATCCTGCACTGCGAGTGGTGCCATCTCCACACGAAGAAACAACTGCTGTTAAAGCGACAGCAACACATACAGTTCCAAGAAAATTCTTTTTATTCATAACTAACATATTTTCTTTCATTGTACTTAACTTCTACTGCTCCTGCTTCTTTCAATAAGCCATCGATCAACGCATGGTCAGTATTTTCTTTTGCATCTACAGCAATAATAAAACGATCATCCGTAGCTCTCAAGTCCATCACACGTGGTGCACGTCCTGGAAATAAATGGTTACGGAAAAAGAATGTCGCAACCATACCCAAGGCACATAATAAAATTGTCACCTCAAATGTTACCGGAACAAAGTTTGGCAATGGCATCGATGGTTTACCACCAATATTCATCGGCCAATCATAAGACATGGTGTAAAACAAAAGACTGAATCCTAAAACTGTTCCCAAAGCACCGAAAATAAATGCTGCAATGGGTAATCTTGAAGGTCTCACCCCTAACTTTGCCTCAATCCCGTGGATAGGCATTGGAGTAAAACAATCGTAAATGCTAATATTGTTTGCTTGCAACTTGTCAATCCCATGCATCATATCATCAGGATCAGCAAAACTACCTAGTATATATTTTGTATTGCTCATTGCTATTATTTTTGATGTAATGCCTTAATGTCCGCTTCTGTAACTGTATCGTATTTATCCATAGAGTCTCTGAAGTATTCAACTTGCTCTTCAGGGAATGCACCTTCTTGTACAAGTTTAGTTTTATGCTGTAAGCTTGAGCTTTTCAACAACAACTTAACCTCTGCAATCGCAATACCTGGTAAGAAACGCAGGAATAATAAGAATAAAGTAAAGAATAATCCGATAGATCCAACAAAGATACCAACGTCAACCCAAGTTGGGTAGAACATCGCCCAAGAAGATGGTAAATAGTCACGGTGTAATGATGTAACGATAATTACGAAACGCTCAAACCACATACCGATGTTCACAACGATAGACAGAATCCATGAAATAGGAATACTTGTACGAATCTTCTTGAACCAGAACAACTGAGGAGAAATCACGTTACATGTCATCATCGCCCAGTAAGCCCAAGCGTAAGGTCCAGCGATACGGTTAGCAAATGCATACATTTCGTATTCTGACCCTGAGTACCATGCAATGAATAACTCAGTTAAATATGCGATACCTACGATTGAACCAGTAGTCATGATAATTTTGTTCATGGCTTCAATATGGAACATAGTAATGTAATCCTCAAAATTCATTACTTTACGTAAGATCAACAATAAGGTTTGTACCATCGCGAAGCCTGAGAAAATCGCCCCTGCAACGAAATATGGAGGGAAGATAGTCGTGTGCCATCCAGGAATCACTGAAGTAGCAAAGTCCATGGATACGATAGTGTGTACCGAAAGTACTAATGGAGTAGAGATACCAGCTAAAATCAAAGAAACGATTTCAAAACGTTGCCAAGTTTTAACAGAGCCATTCCATCCAAATGATAAAATTGAATAAACTCTTTTCTTGATACCAGAAGCACGGTCACGAACTGACGCGATATCTGGTAAAAGACCACAATACCAGAACACTAATGATACGGTGAAATATGTAGAGATCGCGAATGCGTCCCATACTAATGGTGAGTTGAAGTTAACCCACAATGATCCAAATTGATTTGGTAAAGGGAAAATCCAGTATGCTAACCAAGGACGACCCATGTGAGCTACTACGTATGTAGCAGCACAGATAACGGCAAAGATTGTCATCGCCTCAGCCGATCTGTTAATGGAGTTACGCCAGTTCTGACGGAATATTAATAATACAGCGGAAATCAAAGTACCGGCGTGACCAATACCTACCCACCATACGAAGTCGGTAATATCCCATGCCCAACCTACTGTTTTGTTTAATCCCCAAGCGCCGATACCCGTCCAAAACGTATATCCAACACTTACAACCCATAACATAGCGCCTAGTGCAGCTACGGTAAAACCGATCCACCACGCTTTGTTTGGTTTATTTTCAACCGGAAGTAAGATATCATCTGTAATCTTTGCATAGGTGATATCCTTGCCGGTGATTAATGGTTCTCTTAATATTGATTCGTTATGCGATGACATAGTTATTTTATTTCAGTCTAGAATAAATTATGCTTCAAATGTGTTTCTTACCTTCGTCATATAACCAATATTTGGTTGTACGTTGATTTCTTCAAGCACATAATAAACGCGTTCGTTACGCAATGCTTTTGAAACTTCTGACTCTGGATCGTTTGCATCACCAAAGATGATTGCATTTGCCGAACATGCTGCTTGACAAGCCATTTTGATGTCCCCGTCTTTCACTTTACGGTTCTCAACTTTAGCTTTCAACTTACCTGCTTGGATACGTTGGATACACATTGAACATTTCTCCATAACCCCGCGTGAACGTGTAGTTACATCTGGATTCAATACTAATTGTGTAAACTCGTTGTTCAAATAATTATCAAAACGAGAATCATTCCAGTAATTGAACCAGTTGAAACGACGCACTTTATATGGACAGTTGTTCGCACAGTAACGTGTTCCGAAACAACGGTTATAAGCCATGTGGTTAAGACCCTCTGAAGAGTGAACTGTTGCTAACACCGGACATACAGTCTCACATGGAGCGTGTTCACAGTGCTGACATAACATTGGTTGATAAACTACAGATACATCCTCATAGTCATAACCTGCTGCTTTAGCAATTTCTTTCTCTTTTGTTAATTTACCTTCACCTGTATTCAATGTATAGTAACGGTCGATACGCAACCAGTGCATTTCACGACGACGGCGAACCTCGTCACGCCCTACAACTGGAACGTTGTTTTCAACGTTACATGCTACGATACAAGATCCACAACCTGTACAAGCATTCAAATCGATTGCCATCACCCAACGGTGACCAGGTTGCTCAAATTTATTCCATAAATCATAAGTTTGGTGCGAATCAGAGAAACGTCCAGACTCAGAATTAGGATCTTTTAAGTAATTAGCAAAGGTAGTCTCACGGATAATGTTACGACCCTCAATAGTGTGGTGAGTTTGTGTTTGAGCCAACTCATAAATGCCAGAAGCTTTTGAAATAGTAGCTTTTGCAGCAAATTGAATTGTTCCATTTACTAGACTAGCAAAAGGATAGGCATTTACACCGACATTATTTCCAGCCTTACCAACTTTCGTACGACCATAACCAATCGCAACTGAAACAGTTCCTCTTGCTTGACCTGGTTGTAACAATACTGGAAGGTCTACTTTGTAACCATTCGCCTCGACAGTAACTTTTCCTGTTTCTTTAACACCTAATTCCTCAGCATCTGCTGGGTTGATAGCTGCAAAGTTATCCCAAGTTACTTTAGATACTGGATCAGGCAATTCTTGCAAATAAGCATTGTTTGCCCAACGTCCGTCTCTAATATTTGGAGATTCATAAATCTTTAATTCAACACCACCAGCAACACGCTTAGCATCATTTGTAATCGCAGTTGCAATTGCATTAACATCTACGTTAGCTGAGTAGGAAGAACCTGTATTTGATCCTTTATAAACAAAACCTTGTTGAAGTACATCTTTCCAAACTTTTCCAGTTCCAGCTAAGATATTGGTTTCCCAATTTTCTTTTACGAAATCATGGATTGGTTTGTTAACACCTGCCCAGTTTATCAAACTTTGTTCCGCTTGACGAGTGTTAAATACAGGGTTAATTGTTGGTTGAACGATGGTAAATAATCCCTCTTTTGAAGAAGCATCACCCCAAGATTCTAAAAATGTATTATTTGTGGCTATAGCTTTCAATTCTGACGAAGTTTCATCAGCGCGATCACCTAATGAAACAGTATAACCAATTTTAGAAATTGCAGCTTTTACATCATCAATTTTATAATAGTCATAAACTGGGTTTGAGTTCCAGAAAATAGCTACACCTACTTGACCAGCTTTAGCAGCTGTCAAGAAAGTTTGGAATGCTGAATCAGATCCTTGATGTTGTTTTGAGAAATTATCTAGGTCAATGATAGAACCATAAGCACCTAATGCTGTATTGATCGCATTTGCCAAAGCTTGTACATTGGTATCATTCGATCCTGCCACAACTACTGATGAACCTTTCGCATTCACCAATTCTTTTGCAGCTAGAGCAATCGCTGTTTTTGCTTTTGCATTGTTTGTACCGCCAGCAACTGATTGACCAGTGATAGCATTGTACAAACTAATTAATACCGCTCCTTCTTCTGAAGGTTTGATCGCAATACGAACGTCTGCATTTGAACCAGTCATTGATAATCCTGATTCAAATTGAATATGACGTGACATTTTACCGCCTTTCAACGATTTATAGTCACGGTTTTTAATATAATCTTGTGTGTGTTCTTCTCCTGCTAACCAAGTTCCTAAAAAGTCAGCTGCTACAGAAACAACAACCTGAGCTTTATCGAAATGGTAAGAAGGAACGACTGCTTTACCAAATGAAGCTCTATTAGCTTCAATGATACCACTATAAGAAACAGCATCAACTTGAACGTGTTGAGTTGCAGGATATTTAGCAGCGAATGCAGCGATAGCCGCTAAAGAAGAAGGACTGTTGATTGTATTTGATACAATAGTAATTTGTTTTCCTGCTGCTTGCGCTTTGTTTAAAGCATCAACAACTGCTTGGTCTAATTTCGCCCAATCTACATCTTTACCCCCAATTTGAGGATTTTGCAATTTGGACATATCATATAAATCAAGAACTGATGCAGATGTTGAAGCATCTGTTCCTTGATTTAAACCAACAGCATTTGGATTTGCCTCCAATGAAATTGGTCTTCCTTCCCTCGTTCTAACGATTACACTCTGACCATTGAAGGAAGAAGCGTAGAAGTTTGGTACACCTGGAGTTACTTCTTCAGGTTTGATTACATAAGGTACCGCCTTGTGAATTGGCGTACGGTTACAAGCTGCCAATGTCACAGCCCCTAAACCAAAACCTAAAGCTTTCAAAAAGTCACGACGAGGTGTCTTGGTACTTAAACCAGCTTCATTTAACACATCTTCTACGGGAATAGGCTCAGCAAACTCACTCTTGCTTCCTTCAACAAAAGCAGGAGTTTGATTCAATTCCTCTAAACCTTTCCAATATTTTTTATTGCTTTCCATTTAAGCTATATATAAGATTCCGTTATTCTAAATTAATTTATTAATAATGACACTTTCCACACTCTAATCCACCGATCATAGCAGCTGTCATTTTCTCACCTTTCTTCAACTTGTCGTGAGCCTCGATCAATTGATCATAGTAAGCATTATCTGTGTTTACAGAAGTCTCTTTGTGACAGTCAATACACCATTTCATGGTCAGTGGTGAATATTGGTAAACTTCTTCCATATCTTGGATAGGACCGTGACAAGTTTGACACTCAACTCCTGCGACAACAACGTGTTGTGAGTGGTTGAAATAAGCAAAGTCTGGTAAGTTATGAATCCTAACCCATTCGATAGGTCTTGTGTTTGTACCATAAGTTCTAGCTTCAGGATCCCAATCAACTGCACGATATAATTTCGCAATTTCTGGCGAAATGTTACCGTCGTAATGATCTGAACCTGTTACTGTATTGTGACAGTTCATACATACGTTTGCTGATGGAATTGAAGCGTTTTTAGATTTAAATGCTCCACCGTGACAGTATTGACACTCGATCTGATTTACACCAGCGTGAATTTGGTGAGAGAATTTAATCGGCTGCACAGGCTTGTACCCTTGGTGAACACCAACATTCCACATGGTCTTCCATCCTGCCACGCCTAATAAACCTACTACCATCAATACTACGAAGAACACTAACTTCTTGTTCTTTAAAAATGCTTTTGCAAATTTTACAGAACCGCTCTCTCCTTCTTCTTCGCTTTTCGCTTGAGCTTCAGCAATTGACGCCTGATTGTTAGCAATAACGCGTTCTAAAGTTTTTGTTACCCTGTTCAAGGCAAAAATCACCGCTACAGCAACCACAAACAAAGCGACCAAACCGATAATCATCATGGTGTTCGCATCTGAACTTGCAGCACCTGCACCTCCAGCAGCCGGACCAGCAGCCTTTTTCTCAGCTAACTTTACCTCTTCTGCTTTCAAGTACGCAAGGATATCCTTAATATCACCTTCTGAAAGGTTAGCATAAGGAGCCATCGTCGTAGCAAACTGAGATTTCAATTCAAGAGCTTGTGGATCGCCTGAATCAATCATCCCTTGCGGGTTGTGGATCCATTTCACAATCCATGCTTCTTCTCGACGCTCTGACAAGCCAGCCAAATCTGGACCAGTCAATTTCTTACCTACTGCGTGACATGAATTACACGCATTCGACTTGAATAGCGCTGCACCATTCGCAGCATCCTGCGCCTGCGTGGTAGTAGTAACGGCAAATAACAATACCAAACTGATTGATATTGACTTCGCAAGTCTTCCCAAAACGGATGAGATATTTCTCATATTTAGCACTTTATACTATTTTATGTGTAATAATTAATTGTTGACTCTTCAGTACATGTACACAATACCGTACAAAACAATGCACAAAAGTATAACTTATTAAGCAATCCCTGACAATTTGATGACGTAATTTATCAATTTATAATCATTCTAAATAGATTGCTTTATATAGCTCTATGTCGGTACAAATTAACATTCAATTGATATTTCAATAATCTTTTTTTAGTAAATTAGCTTCCTTATGAAAGCAATATATTGCATATTAATTTTAATTGTTTTATCTGGTTGTGCTCATTCGCAATCAAACAATACTGCTGTAACCATGGACCAAAACAAAAAATACAACGAATTAACTCCCGAAGAACAATACGTAATCCTTAATAAAGGAACCGAAAGGCCATTTACTGGTCAACTTCTAAATAACAAAGAAAAGGGAACTTATGTTTGTAAGCGATGTGATGCTCCATTATACCATTCGGAAGACAAGTTTGAGTCCCATTGTGGCTGGCCTAGTTTCGATGATGAAATCCCTGGAGCTGTAAAAAGAGAAACTGATGCAGATGGCAGAAGGACCGAGATTCTGTGTGCTGCTTGTGGTGCCCACTTAGGCCATGTTTTTGAAGGCGAAGGATTCACCTCCAAAAACACAAGGCACTGTGTCAATTCTATTTCAATGAAGTTTGTTCCAGCGTCTCCTCAGAAATAACGGAAGAACCTCGAACTAACAATTCACTAGGAATTACAATCTTCTGTAATTCCTTATTTTTCCCCTTGATCTCGTTCAATAAGGTATGGATCAATTCATTGGCTATTGCAGAGGTATCCTGAGTCACCACACTAATCCCTGGCTCATATAGCTTAAACAAGGTATGATCATCAAATGCCACCATATTAGGCAGCTTCATATTATATTTCTTAACAGCTTTCAAACCATCAATTGCCAAATAGTTGGTCGCAAATAGTACTGCATCCAGATTATTGGCGCTAATGAATTCGTGAATTTGGTCGATCGAAGAATCCTCATTTTCATCAATCTTCACTTTTTTAATAAATGCCTGTTGCTGGAATTCATCAATAGCCTTCATATAGCCGTCAAGTCGATCACGCATCTGCGTTTGATTTGAATATAAAGAAACAAACCCAACTCTTCTGTTATTTTGATTTTCCAAAAGGTGTTTAGTTGCCTCAAATGCACCATTAAAGTTGTCTAATACAACATAATGGGTCTCCAACTGCGGAATATATCGGTCAAAAAGAACCAATGGAACATTATTCTTAATTAAATTCGACAAAGTATCTTCTAGGCCTTCAGGAGGTGTAATGATATATCCATCCACCTGTCTATCATAGAATAATTGGATCAACTCCCTAGCTTTGGTCTCATCATTATCCATACTACAGTAAATAATATGATAACCATTGTCATAGGCAATCCTTTCAATATATTTTGCAACATTAGAAAAGAAAGGATTGGAGATATCTTCAACGATCAAACCTAAAATCTTAGATTGACCCGTCCTCAAACTCTGTGCTAATTGGTTCGGTTTGTATCCTACTTTTTTTACATAATCCAGCACACGTTTGGTCAACCCCTCACTGATCCTTTTTTCCTTAGCCTTCCCATTTAAAATAAATGATACGGTCGTCACGGATACCCCAAGGTTCTTTGCAATGTCACTAATTAATATTCTTTTTCTCATGTTAGGTTAATAAAATGCAATTCAAAATCTATCAAATATATAAACTCGGCTAAATTTTAGCAAATTTATGCTAAAGATTATGCTAAAAATTTGGCTAAAAGGGTTTATTAGGTTTAAAAACGTACATTTGTTCATGTACACTATTTATAACGACATTTATGAAATTACATTATAAATCTTTTGCAATTATTTTTGCAGCTGCTGGTTTGGCAATGATAAGCAGTAATCAAGCCTCTGCACAGCAATATACAAAATATGTCGACCCTTTCATCGGAACTGGTGGACATGGACATACTTATCCTGGAGCAACAGTTCCATTTTCATTGGTCCAATTATCTCCTGATAACGGAAAAAATGGTTGGGACTGGGTGAGTGGCTATCATATCAGCGCAGATTCAATTGCAGGATTCAGCCATATGCACCTAAGCGGAACAGGAATTGGAGATTGGCTTGATATTGCAATTATGCCATTAAACCAACCCATCAATCAAAAAGACTTTGACACCCGTGTAAAATTCTCTCATGACAACGAAAAAGCAAACCCGGGTTATTATGAGGTCAAATTGGAGAATGGGATCCAAGCCAAACTAACGTCTACCGAACGCGTTGGGCTCCATAATTATTCATTCCCCAACATTGCCAAGCCAACTATTAGACTAGACCTTGGCCATGCCTATAATTGGGACAGACCAATGGAAACTGAGATCAAGATCTTAAACGATAGTACAGCAATCGGAAAAAGATATTCTTATGGCTGGGCAAATCAACAACATATATATTTTGCAATCCGCTTCAACAAACCATTCAATTCCTACCTATTGAATGGAAATAAGACAAATGAAAAGCAGGTTGCCCAAATCAACAGTACAAGGCAAGGTCCTATAAACGCTGTCAATGCACAGTTTATTTTCCAACCGACAGAACAAGTGGACCTCAAGGTTGCTCTTTCAACTACTTCAGCTGAAAAAGCAATTGAAGCATTAAAAGAAATTCCAAATTGGAATTTTAACCAAGTGAAATCAGATGCGGAAGACCAATGGGAAAAAGAATTAGGAAAAATCAAGGTAGAATCCACTGATGAAACCTTGAAAAAAATCTTTTATTCCGCTTTATACCACACTGCTGTGTCACCCACTCTTTATTCCGACAAAGATGGCGAATACAAGAACTACAAAGGAGAAATCCATAAGATGAACAATGCCGGTCAACGGTACACTTTATTTTCTCTTTGGGATACTTTCCGGGCACTAAAACCATTGCTGACCATCACGCAATCTGAACGCTACACAGACATGATGAACAGCATGTTGGCCTTCTATGATGAAAATGGCTTACTCCCGGTATGGGACCTTAGCACTTTCGAAACCAATACCATGACTGGTTATCATGCTGTCCCTGTACTTGCCGACGCGGTCTTAAAAGATATCCCAGGCATTGATCAAGAAAAAGCATTTAAGGCAATGCTTGCAAGTGCAAATCAAAAAATCAGAGAAGTCCCAGATTATATTCAATATGGATATGTTCCGCAAGATGTAAACGGTGGATCAGTGACATCAACTTTGGAGTATGCCTTTGATGATTATTGCATTTCATTAGTGGCCAAAAAACTAGGAAAGAAAAAGGAGTATGAGGAATATACTAAACGTGCTAAGAATTACATCCACCTCTTCGACCCTAATTCTGGCTTTATGCGAGCTAAATTGAAAAACGGCAAATTCGTTGAACCATTTGACCCTTTCTATTCAGAACACGAATTCTCAAAAAGCCAATATATCGAAGGAAATGCATGGCAACACTCCTTCTTTGTTCCTCATGATGTAAGAGGATTGGCAAAATTATTCCCAAAAAAGGATGGCCTTGATAAAATGTTAGACACTTTATTCACCGCTCCTTCCTACATGACTGGAGAAAACCAATCACCTGATGCCAGTGGTTTTATCGGTCAATACGCTCATGGGAACGAACCGAGCCATCATATCGCTTATATGTATTCATATCTAGGAAAACCATGGAAGACCCAAGAAAAAGTGAGAGCAATCATTGACTCCATGTACCATGAAAGACCAGATGGATATGCAGGAAATGAAGATGCAGGTCAAATGAGCGCTTGGGCAGTTTGGTCGATGATGGGCTTATACCCGGCTTCTCCTGTAAATGGAGAATATGTATTCGGTAGTCCAGCCCTAGATAAATCTGATATCACTATGCCAAATGGCAAAACATTCAGCATTATTGCCAAAAACAACTCTAAAAAGAATATTTATATCAAATCCATTACTCTAAATGGAAAACCATACAAAAAGACCTATATCACCCATAAGGACATGTTAAAGGGTGGAACTTTGGAATTCCAGATGAGCGATGTCCCGAATCAAAAATTTGGAACAAAAAAGAAATCTTTACCTACTTCAATGGAAAATTAAACAAAACCCAAAATATTACGTTTTGTCATATATTGGCCTTGGGTACACTTATTGATACTTAAGGGAAAGGAGAAGAAAAAATGGAAGAATTAAACAACAATATTAACATCAAAGACATACAAGACGACAGCAACAATCAGGACTTTTACAAAAACTTTAAAGATAAATTGATTGAGGTAGAACAGTTTCCGACCATTTATACTTTCAAGTTTATCGTAAAATCGGATTCTGACCAAGCTGAAAAGGTTAAAGGATTGTTTACTCATGCCTCAGCTAAGTTTTCTGAGAAGAAATCATCAGGAGGAAAATACACTTCGATTTCAATCGAAAACTATGTAAACAATGCCGACGAAGTAATCAACTATTACAAAAAAGTGGGAGAAATCCCAGGTGTAATGATGTTATAAGAAAAATACTAAAACAGAAAAGGGTGTCAAATTGACACCCTTTTTCTATTCTTTCAACTCTTGGATAGCCCTTTCAACAGCGACAGGATCTTTCAAATCAACCCCACTTTTTTTCATCGCAATATAATAATTACCCGGAATGATAACATACCGATATTGTATGTTAACATTTATGGAAACTGTTGGGCCACCATCATAAACCATCCTCATAATTACTAATTCCCTCAATTTGGGGTGAAAGGTAATGGTCGACATCTTAAAAAACGCATTACTTGTAAATGGCAGTGGGTAAACACCTTGACCATAATCTAAATAAACCAAAATAGCAGAATTTGCTAAAACCTCTTTGGTTAATTGTGGTTCATAAATGTGAGCAGCTCTAACCCTTGTATTGTCAAATGATGTATCCACCATGCGGACCGCTAATCTCCAACCTGAATACATAATCTTAACATTGGCTTTTAAATTTGTTCCAGCTCCCCAACCAGTACTTGTCTTTGGTCCATATAAAACCATTTGAGCAGTGTTAAAATAAAAGTCGCCTACAGCACCCAATGTTACCGCGGGAATTGCAGTCCCTGAAAGAAATTGAGAACCATTTTTCCCATTAGTCCCATTCTTCCCATCAGCACCTTTCAACTTTGTTGGACTTCCCCAACCTGAGCTAGCCTTAGGCCCATATAAGTCTCCCGTCGTCGTTCTAAAATAAAAATCGCCATTCTTACCCAAACTCGTAGCTGGAACTGCAGTACCACTGTAAATCATAGATCCATCAGCTCCTTTTGCTCCAGTAACACCTTTGTCGCCCTTATCTCCTTTTGCTCCTTCAGGGCCGATTTCGCCCTGATCACCCTTCTTACATGAACCTGTCCCGAAAATAATGAAGGCCAGTAAAATCATTAAAAATTTAGTTTTCATAATCTTTTGTTTAAAATCATCATATATTATTGGATGACCTAAACTACTTGTTAATGCAAACTTAAATTATCAATAATGAGTAAAACCCAGTGCAGATTGAGTGAACAATTTATTCTAATGAGGGATTAAATCATAAGCTGTTTAAACATAAATAATCAAATCAATTTAAAGTCAAGATATTCAATCCTTCCTTCAATTTAAATTCCTTAACTACTTTCCCAAAACGAACCTTTATCTTTCCAGCAGCTTTTGCTTGAACAGTTAAAGAAACAATCCTCTTATTTTCCCATTTAAAACTAACTTTTTTGTCTCCCCTAGTTTTTATCCCATCTACCGAACCAGACTTCCAAGAAAAAGGCACTGCTGGCAAAAGATGAATTTCACCATTTTGGGATTGAACTAGCATTTCAGCAAAGCCAGCCGCACCACCAAAATTCCCGTCAATTTGGAAGGGTGGATGCGTACTGAACAAATTAGGCAAACAGGTTTTTCCGATCAGTTCCTTTAAATGTTTATTTGCTTGTTCTCCATCATATAGTCGAGCATAAAAGTTCACAATCCATGCTTTACTCCAACCAGTATGACCACCTCCTGAGGCAAGTCTGTTTTCAATCGTTTTCTTGGCAGCCTCAAATAATTTAGGGTCATTAGGGTTAATGGAATTCCCTGGATACAAACCTAACAAATGCGACATATGTCTATGACCAGGCTCAACTTCATCATAATCATGGATCCATTCCTGAATACCACCATTTTTCCCTACTCGGATTGGAGGCAATTGCTTCCTCACTTCTTTAATCCGTGCCACCAGCTCTTTGTCCTCCTTCAATAATGTGGCAGCCTCTTCGAAATTATCAAACAGCTCCAAAATGATTTCTATATCAATGGTACTCATATAAGACAACTGAGACCTGACTTCTTTGCCATCAACCATGGTCTTAAATTCATTTTCAGGAGAGTGAGAAGGATTGGTCACTAAATAACCCTCAGGTGACTTGATCAAGAAATCTAAAACCCACAATAAGGACCCTTTAAGGATTGGATAAGCCACATTCTTCAGGTATGACCTATCTTGACTGAAAGCAAAATGACGATACACCGGAAATGTCATCCATGGACCAGCCATCGGCGAGACTCCCCAGACGCCATCAGCCACCCCTGTTCTTCCAAATGGGTCAGTCAA
The DNA here is from genome assembly GCF_046161205.1 of Sphingobacterium sp. BS-2. Lineage (NCBI taxonomy): Bacteria > Pseudomonadati > Bacteroidota > Sphingobacteriia > Sphingobacteriales > Sphingobacteriaceae > Sphingobacterium > Sphingobacterium sp. BS-2. Next base: position 547,491 of record NZ_JBIXGO010000019.1, on the reverse strand, counting down.
GTGGTGGATCGTCCAACCTCGCGCAGCATACATTTCCTTTGCTGTCCTTTCTCCAGGTTTCAGTAATTCTTTCATGAAATTCGCCAATATCACACTTGTTTCCCCTAAATCTCCAGACTCTGCTGGCCAATAGTTCATTTGCAGATTGATATTAGTATGAAAATCGGAATTCCAAGGCGCCTCATATTCCTGGTTCCAAATCCCCTGTAAATTGGCAGGCAAGCGACCTGGAGATCGACTTGAAGACATCAAAAGATATCTGCCATATTGATAAAAAAGTACTGGCAACCCAAAGTCTTCTTGCCCTTCAGAAAAAGCCTTCAACCTTTGGTCTGTAGGCAACTTTGATTCAGCAGATGAATTTATTGAAACTTTAACCCTTTCGAACATCGACCTATGATCATTTACATGACGGAGTAAGTAATCCTGAGCTCGATCATTTAAAATTAAGCCCAGTCTACTTTTTACATCAGCCTCCAAATTTCTATTTCCAGAAAAATTAAGCTTCTCCAATTTATAATCAGTCAAACCTGTATAAACCAATTCAAGCTTTTTTACATCTTTAAATCGAATTCCTGACCCCGTATCATCGCTGAATACCTCATATTCACCATCGATGCTCTTGACCATAATCCCAGCAGCAAATTGCATATGCGATCCAGCGGGTCCCGCATCCTTTTTGACAGAATCTTGAATCTGTCCAGTATAATATGCTCCATTCTTCCATGTCCCATATTCATTCACATCTCGACTTCTATCAAGCTTTACAGTAAAGGAAATCGCCGCTGTTGACTCCCATTTCAGAAACAAAGCATCCCCAACAGAAGGGATATAGGAAGTTTGAATAATCTTATTGGAATTTACTGTAAATAAGGTCTGATTGACCCCTTCATTTAGATTGAGAACCCTTGAATATTCTTCTACCTTTTCACCTCCCCAATCGTATTTCACTCTTATATCTCCCAATGGTTGATAAGATCGGATCCTAGCTGGAGTACCAACCATATATTTTGTTGCCAATTCTTTAGCCAGATCAAATTGATTCTGAAAAATGGCATCTTGTATTTCCTTCAAATGCGAGGCAGATTCAGGATTATTGTTATTGATCTGGCTTCCGGCCCATAGACTCTCCTCATTCATCTGGAACAGCTCATGATCATATCGACCATGAACCATCGCCCCAAGACGACCATTACCCAACGGCAATGCTTCTGTCCACTTGGCTGCAGGTTGTTGATACCACAACTTTAGATCAGACTCCTGACCGATCAGAAAACAAGGAAATAATAAAAGGATTAGGTTTAGTAGGTTTTTCATTTCATTAATTTACGAATTTTGACATAAGACTAAAAAACAAAAGACATTAGACTTGCTGTAAGCTTCAAGTCTAATGTCTTTTATCCTCTGGTTGTAGGTCAAAAAAGAAAGAGAGCAACTCGCATCGCTCTCTTTCTCTATATTATTCGCCTTGTGGCTTGTTTTCTTGTTTTGGCTTATCTTCTCTTGGAGGACGAGGCAACAAAACTTTACGAGAAAGCTTCATTTTTCCTTGCTTGTCAACATCCAAAAGTTTTACAGTCACCATATCGCCTTCTTTGAATACACCGTCCATTGTCTCAAGACGTTTCCAGTCAATTTCAGAAATATGTAATAAACCGTCTTTACCTGGCATGATTTCAACGAATGCACCAAATGGCATGATTGATTTCACTTTACCTTCATAGATCTCACCAATTTCTGGTTTAGCAACAATCGCTTTGATTCTTGCCAATGCTGCATCAATAGATTCTTTATTATCAGCAAAGATTTGAACTACACCTTTATTCTCAACCTCTTCAATTGAAATAGTAGCGCCAGTTTCACGTTGCATTTCTTGGATAATCTTACCACCTGGTCCAATTACAGCACCAATAAATTCCTTATCGATTAAGATTTGGATGATACGTGGAGCGTGTGGTTTGTAGTCCTCACGTGGAGCAGAAATAGTCTTAGCCATTTCACCCAAGATATGTAGACGGGCTTCTTTCGCTTGATCTAATGCCTGAGTCAACACTTCCCATTTAAGACCATTGATCTTAAGGTCCATCTGACATCCTACAATACCTTTTTCAGTACCAGTAACTTTGAAGTCCATATCTCCTAAGTGATCTTCATCACCTAAGATATCCGAAAGGATTGCATATTTACCTGTTTTCTCATCAGTGATCAATCCCATTGCAATTCCTGAAACTGGAGCAGCAATCTTAACACCTGCATCCATTAGTGCCAATGTACCAGCACATACAGTTGCCATAGATGAAGAACCGTTTGATTCTAAGATATCAGAAACAACGCGGATTGTATAAGGATTATCTTCTGTTGGAAGAACTTGTTTCAAAGAACGCATTGCTAAGTTTCCGTGTCCAACTTCACGACGACCTGGACCTCTATTTGGTCTTACCTCGCCAGTTGAAAATCCTGGGAAATTATAGTGTAAGATGAATTTATTATACCCATGGAAGAAAGCTCCATCAATCATTTGCTCATCATCTTTAGCACCTAAAGTCACTGAAGTCAATGATTGTGTTTCACCACGTGTAAATACTGCTGATCCGTGAGCAGCTGGCAAATAATCTACCTCTGTCCAAATAGGACGTACAGTACGAACATCACGACCATCTAAACGAATTCCTTCGTCTAATACAAGATTACGAACTGCATCATATTGAACATCGTGGTAATACTTCTTCATCAAGAATTCTGTATCCTCATCGATTTCATCACCCATAGTTTCAAAGAATGATTGACCAATCTCTGCGAACTTCTCTGTACGTTCATGCTTGCTAGATTTTGATTTAGCAACTTCATAAACTTTCTCATAAGTAGCTGCATAGATCGCATCTTTCAATTCTGGATTAGAAGGCTCATGGTTGAAATCACGTTTTTCTTGTGATCCTACTAAATTTGCCAATTCAATCTGTCCAGCAACTTGTTTTTTAATAGCTTCATGTGCAAAAGCAATAGCTTCTACCATTTCAGTTTCCGAAATTTCTTTCGCTTCTCCTTCTACCATCACGATGTCTTGTGCAGAACCCGCCACGATAAATTCCAAAGATGCTTTCTCCAAAGCTGAAACAGTCGGGTTGATCACCAACTCACCTTCAATCTTCGCAACACGAACCTCTGAAATTGGACCATTGAATGGAATATCAGAAACAGCAATCGCTGCTGATGCTGCCAATCCTGCCAATGCATCTGGCATAATTTCTTTGTCTGCAGAAATTAAGCTTACCATAACCTGTGTATCAGCATGGTAAGTTTCTGGGAACAATGGACGTAAAGCCCTATCGATCAAACGTGAAATCAAAACCTCATAATCTGAAAGTCTTGCCTCACGACGTAAAAATCCTCCTGGAATACGCCCTGTAGCCGCATATTTCTCTTGGTAGTCTACTGATAATGGAAGAAAATCAGCACCAGCTTTAGGTTCTTTTGACGACACCACGGTCGCTAGCAACATCGTTGCTCCTTGTTTCAAAACTACTGATCCATCAGCCTGTTTAGCTAACTTACCAGTTGACAATTCAATGGGAGCTAGTCCGCCACCCATCTCAATTGTTACTTTCTTTTCGTTATAACTCATTGTTTTTTCTTTGTGATGCATTTGCGTCATTTTACATGCACCAAATTAATATTGACCTTTTTAATCGCACAAAGGTAATTAAAAATTCATTGCCGAGTCATCAACGGCCAAAATTTTAGAATCTCAGCCTATTCATTATAAGCAAGGTGTAATTTTATTAATTCAAAATAAAAAAGGGACCCTGAATAATCAGGGTCCCTTTTAAAAGCTCTTTACAGATCGCTTATTTGATGATATCACGTAAGCCTAATGCTTTGATGATAGCACGGTATCTTTCGATATCCTTTTTGTACAAATAAGCTAATAATGAACGACGCTTACCTACTAATTTTTGTAGGGAACGTTGTGTGTTAAAATCTTTTCTGTTTGATTTCAAATGCCCAGTTAAGTGAGCAATTCTTTTTGTAAATAAAGCTACTTGTCCTTCTGCAGAACCTGTGTTTTCAGCTGCTCCTGCAAATTCTTGGAAGATATCAGCTTTGTACTCTTTACTTAAATACATTTCGTGAATAATATTAAAGCGTTAAAAATTTTATTAATTGCGTGCAAAGTTAACATCTTCTTTCTGAAACAAAAAATTTATTGTTCTTTTATTGATGTTTCTATTGCACAGCGACTTAGAATTATACTTTAATGTAGATTTTCTTTTGATCTAACCAGTAACAAATCGCCCACATCAAAACCAGAAAACATAATGAATAGGCAAAAGATCCAATTTCGGGAATCCCGGGTATCTGCGCACATACATTTTTATAGAACCAGGTCAATGGGCTACCAAAAGTAGTCTCACCAAGGTCGTTCACTCCCATTGGAATACGGATTAAACCCAAGGTCTTCGGTAACAATCCACTTAAAACAAAGATAAAGAGTGGATTTTTACCAAAGACATCAAAGAATCGTGTCAACCAATTCTTAACTCCTTGTACTTCTATGTACCAGATCATGGTGCCAATGGTCAATACTCCTAAGCCAGTGGTATATAATACATACGAACTTGTCCATATCTTTTTATTGATCGGAAATCCTAACGACCAGGTCCATGCCAGGACCAATAGGATAAATCCCGTCACAAACATTCCCGATAATAGTTTAAAGTGAGGTTCATTGCTCTGTGGCACCTTGGTCCATAACCAATCAACCTGCCCATGCTTCTTGATAAAAACTCCAGCCAAATAACCAAATACCACCTGAACGACCGAAGGCATCGCACTCATTAATCCCTCTGGGTCAAACGGAACACCTTCTCCTTTATACATATGTGCAACCCCAAGAATCTGCTTGTCTATCGCTGTACCAAACCAACCCTCTAACGAATAAGGATCACCTGTCCCCAAAAAGGCACATAAGCCCCAATATCCTAACAAAATCGCTGCTGAAATATATATTAAGGTTCTAGGTTTAAAATAATAAGCCAAAATAGAGGCAAAGAAATACGCAATGGCAATTCGCTGCAATACTCCTAAAATCCGAACACCTTGTTCAGGATTGCTGCTATTTACCCATTCTCTAAATTGCAGAATTCCATCAGACCAATGGACAAACGGGAACCAATTCAAACCTAATCCTATCAAAAAGATCAATATCGTCCGTTTGATCACTTTCTTCCAAAATACAGCATCACCCGCTTCCTGTAATCTCGGAATCACAAATGACATTGCATTTCCAACCGCAAAAAGGAAAAATGGAAATACCAAATCCGTAGGGGTACAACCATGCCATGGAGCATGCTTCAAGGGTGCAAACATATACGACCAAGTCCCCGGGTTATTAACCAAAATCATTAAGGCAACTGTCGCTCCCCTAAAGACATCCAATGAATAATAGCGCTGTTTCATAATTTATATTCTCCCGAAGTTACAATTAAACGCTCATAAAAATGCAACACAAAAACTATTAATTAGCCAATCACGCATAAAAACGCATAAATCCGCCCTGCTTTTCCTTTTTTTCGAATGAAACAGATGATACTTATTAATTTTTTTAAAAAGTATTTGTTTCTTAATTCCTTTTTATCATAACTTTACGAAAGTATTAAATAATCAATTTTAACTTTGGATAGCCTTAAATTATCAATACTAAAGCGGTTATATTTTTCCAATCCGCAATCGATTGCAGAACTCAGCACTTCGATTGGGAAAAGTGTGCCCAATATTACCAATGCCGTAAATAAATTATTGCAACTAAACCTGATCGAACAAGACGGCCTAGCTCCTTCCACAGGGGGTAGACGTGCTGCTCAATTTGTACCCAACGAAAAACACCTCCCTTTAATTCTATCCATTGCTATTGACCAATTTTATACTTCTGTAGTCGTTGTTGACTTTAAAAACCAATATAAAACTGCAATAAACACCGAGGTTATCGACCTAAGAGAGGACGATGCCTATGAAAAAATTATTGCACTGACTAAAACAACAATCCAACAAACCGACGCTTATCAAATTTATGGAATAGGAGTAACCATTCCTGGATTTGTTGACAGCAAAACAGGCAAAAACAATTCTTATAGTAGCAATTCCCCATTCTACGACCTGAAAACTAACATTCAAAAAGAATTTAACTTGCCGACTTTTGTGGAAAATGACTCTTCCGCAATTGCAATTGCAGAACACAAATTTGGCTCTGCCAAATCCATTCAAGATGTCATGGTGGTCAACCTCAATTGGGGGGTTGGACTAGGAATGATCCTAGACAACGAACTCTACCGTGGCCATTCTGGATTTGCAGGTGAGTTCAGTCACATCCCTCTATCTGACTCCAACAAACTTTGTTCTTGTGGTAAAAAAGGCTGCCTGGAAGTTGATGCTTCCCTTTTGGCTGCCGTAGAATCAGCAACTAACTCTCTAAAATCCGGTGAGGTGTCCTCGCTACAATCGATTTTCAAACAACAAAAATACCTGACAGGTGACCAACTCTTATCAGCGGCTATTCATGGTGATCAACTCGCCATGGAAGCGGTTAACAAAATTGGCTATATGTTGGGAAAAGGCATAGCAACCTTAATCCATATCATCAACCCTGAATTGGTGCTGATTTCTGGACGTGGTGCAAAAGCTAAGGATGTACTGTTGCCTAAAATTCAAAGCGCAGTATTGGAGTTTAGTATCAAAAGATTATCACAAAACACAAAAATTGAATTCTCTAACACAGAAAACATACAATTATTGGGTTCAACATGCATCTGCATCTTGAGCGCAGACAAAAACATCTATAAAACACAATTAATAGACTAATTACTTAAATCATCAACAAATGAGCAATTTTTACTCAAAATGTTGCAGTATAACCTTAGTTATGCTTTTCAGCTTATCTTCGTTATTTGCACAACAAACTGTTACGGGGAGAGTAACAGATCCTAATGGAGCAGGTCTTCCAGGAGTGAGTGTGTCTGTTGTTGGAACAAACAAAGCAGCTCAATCCAACATGGAAGGTAACTACTCCATCGAAGCCAATAATGGCCAAAAACTACGCTTCACCAGTGTAGGCTATCAAACTCAAGAAGTCAATGTTACTTCTTCTACATTAAATGTAACCATGCAGGAAGATGCTGGTAACATCGATGAGGTAGTGGTAACTGCAATGGGTATCAAAAGAGCACCTAAGGAATTAGGTTATGCCATGAGTACTGTGGAAGCAAAAGAATTAACAAAAACTGGTTCACCTAACTTTGCAGGTGCATTGTATGGTAAAGCGCCAGGCGTTCGTATTTCTGCTGCTCCAGGTGGTGCTACTTCTGGTATTAACATCAATATCCGTGGTGTCAACTCAATCACCGGTAACTCACAACCTTTAATTATTATTGATGGTGTTCCTATGAGAACAACCACATTCAATAACTCTAACTACTGGGGTGACCAAAGAGCAAGAGGTAACGGGTTAGAGGACTTAAACCCTGAAGATATCGAATCCATCACTGTACTTAAAGGTGCTTCTGCTGCCGCTTTATATGGTTCTGAAGCATTAAATGGGGTAGTAATGGTAACTACTAAATCTGGTAAAGGTGGAGAAGGTGTTGCAATCGACTTCAATGCAACTTATACCCATGACCAAATCGCTTACCTACCTCGCTTTCAAGATGTGAGAGGTCCTGGTTATACGACTCAATATGCTGATGCAGGCCAAGGTGAGGACATGTTCTTCTACTATGGTGATGATCTAGCAGTTGATGGTGTAAAAAGAGGCCTTTTAGGAGCAACAATTAACTTTGGTCCAAAATTCGACGGCCAACCTGTTGTTTCTTGGGACGGTAAAGTTAGACCTTATGTAGCGCAAAATGCTTATGGTAAATTATTCAACAACCCGAATAATACCATCTTTAACTTAGCCCTATCGCATACAAGTGATAAAGCTAACACCAGGTTCTCGTTGACTAGACAAGACAATGAAATGACCGCTCTTTCTTCTTACAACAAGAAAAACATCGCTAGTATCAATTCAACTATGAAATTCTGGGATAAATTAACCACAGATATCGTAGTAAACTATGTTAACCAACATACACATAACAGACCATTCTTGACAGACCGTCTTGTAAACAACTTTACAGGTATGATCTCGACTTTTGATAATCCAGAGTGGTATTTGGACAGATACAGTACTAGCCTAGGCTATAAATATGTAACGGGTTCTAACCAAAGTTTGACTCCTGAAGAAAACCTTAGACATAATGGCTACAAAGCCGATGTTTTAGACTTCATGTGGAATAACTTAGCTAGACAATATGATGAGTACTCTAACAGGGTTATCGGATCATTTACCAACACTTGGCAAGTTACACAAGACTTCTCTATCCGCGGTAGATTCTCTGCAGATATGACGAACTTAAAAACTGATGATAAACAGCCAAACGAAATTCCGGTTGCCTTTGGACAATCAGGATACTACGCTTCGAATAACACTACTGCAAATATTTACTACACCGATTTATTGGCTTCATACAGCAAACAAATCACCGAAGATGTAAAATTAGGTGCAATGCTTGGTTATACTGCTACTAAATTGAATACGACTAATTTAACAGCAAATACCGATGGTGGTTTATCAGTAAGAAACTGGTATGATATCAGTGCGTCTAACAACCTTTCAAGAGGTAATTCTACGAAATTGAACTCCTTACGTGACGCTACATTCGGAACCATCAACTTTAACTTTAAAGATTTCTGGTTTGTTGAAGGTACATTAAGAAGAGAGCAAATTTCACAAATGCACCCTGATAACAACGTATTATACTACCCTTCAGTAAATACCAGTATTATCTTGAATGAGGCTTTCCAAATGCCAGAATTCTTCAATTATGCTAAATTAAGAGGTTCATACGGTATCGTGGGTAAATACCCAGACATCTACTTAAGTGCCTTAAGTTATTCCCAAGCTACTTTGGGTAATCAAGGTACAGGTGCATCAGTATTGTATACCCAGATCCCGACTTCTTCTTTCGGTAATGAAAAAATTAAACCTGAAAACAAACACGAATTGGAAATTGGTCTAGAAACAAGATTGTTCAATAACAAATTAGGTTTAGACTTTACCTACTATAACGGTAAAATCGTTGATCAGATCTTAAACTATACCCTTCCTTATTCAACAGGTTCTAACTCAATCCTAGCCAACGTAGGTACATTGAGAAACACAGGTTACGAATTTGCTTTAAACGGAGCCCCAATTTCAAATGATAACTTCAAATGGAATTCAATCTTAAACTTTGCATTCAACCGCAATAAGGTAGAAGCCCTTCCAGGTGGTGCTTCCCAATTAATGTTAGCAGACTACGATGGTTCTGCAGCGAGATTAGTAGCTAACGTTGGCCAATCAATGGGTGACATCATGGTACACCCGTATGTATATGATGCAAACGGCAAAAAGATTGTAAATGACAATGGCCTTTACCAATTAGACCCAGATGAATGGGTAAAAGCGGGTAATGCAATGCCAAAAGTAACAGGTGGTTTCATCAATACTTTTACTTACAAAAACATCACTCTAGATGCATTGATCGACTTCCGTTGGGGCGGACATGCCATGCCAACTGGTATCAACTGGATGAAATCTCGTGGTCTATTGGAAGAAACACTTACAGCAATGGATGCTGAGCACGGTGGTTTAAGCTACTATATCAAAGATGGTAAAGGAATTGCAACGACTGGAAATGCTGGCCCTGCTGGTGAAAAAGTTTTCCATGACGGTATGGTAATGGATGGCGTTTTAGCAGACGGTTCTCCAAACACCAATATCATTTCTCAAGCATTCTATTATGCTCAAACCTACAACTGGGGAGGTCCTCAATACTCTAACTCAAACTACGGTTTGTATGTTCAGAAAAACAACTACATTAAATTAAGAGAACTTTCATTGGGTTATAGATTACCTGCTTCTGTAGCAAAAAGCTTAAGAGCTAAAAACCTTCAGATCTCTGCATTTGCAAGAAACCTATTCTTTATTTATAGATCAATGAAAGATTTAGATCCTGAGCAAATGACAGGTGGTTCTTATTGGGTAAACAACGTTACTAATGCGGGTACTTCTCCTGCAACTAGAACTTATGGTTTCATGTTACGTGCAAGCTTCTAAAATTATGAAAACAAACAAATTATTAGTGATAGCGGGATTAATGGCTGCATCACTAGCAACGATAACCTCTTGTAAAAAAGAGTCCTTTGATGCTGAATATCGGAACCCTTCTAAAGTAACGAGTTCAACTATCGAAAAACAATATACAGGTGTACAATTTGGCTATATAGAATTAGTCGTTCCAACCTATAGAAATTACTTTGTAACCCTTTCTCCAACCATTCACCGTTATTTACAAACGATTGGCTGGGCAAACACCACCGATCAATTAACGCCAGGTATGGCAGCAATCAATGATCGCTGGGAAAGATACTATAGAGGATTAGCACAATTCAGAGAGTTCGAAAAAGTGTATAATGCTAGCCCTGACGATGAAAAGGCAATGAAGAAAATCTTCTTATTAACTGCAAAGATCTTTTTCTATGACCTTACGCAACAACAAGTAGATTTACATGGTGATATTCCTTGGTCTCAAGCTGGTATGTTAAGTACAAATGGTGGTGATTATACCAAATCGTACTCAAAATTTGACAAAGCTGCAGATATCTACACCGCTATGTTAGATGATTTAAAATCTATCAGTTCGGAGTTGAGCAATTTTACCATTCCAGCTGCCGTAGTTAATTCTTTCAAAACTCAAGATTTAGTTAACTCAGGAAATGTAGACTTGTGGAAAAAATACTGTAACTCCTTAAGATTACGTATGTTGACTCGCGTTGGAAAAGCTTCACAGTTTTCTGCTAGAGCTACTCAAGAGATCAATGAAATCTTGGACAATCCAACAAAATTCCCTGTCTTGGCATCAAATGCAGACAATATCCAAATTGATATCTTCAACAATGCTGGAGATGTGAATTCTAGAGGATTTAGAGATGCAATTGAAAGCTGGAACAACAATATTGCTGGAAAAGTTATGATTGACCACATGTTAAACAATAGCGACCCAAGGCTTCCATTTATGTTTGAACCAGGAGCTGGTGCAAATGGTGCCTTCATCGGTCTAGATCAATCGTTAACCAGCGCTGTTCAATCCTCTCAGATTGCTGGAACACCTGCTAACCCGAGTAAAATTGCTATCTATAACAGATCTACTTATTCGCGCAACCAGAACTTCCCTGGTATCTTGATCACGGCATCAGAAGTTGATTTCTTGAAAGCTGAAAGTCAATTGAACAGTGGAAACGCGACAGCAGCAAAAGCTAGTTTTGAAAAAGCAATCAAAGAATCCATTGAACTACAGGTTTCCTTGAGAAACATCAGTAATGATGCAACGGTAGCAAAACCTACCGAACCAACTGCTGCTCAAACAACAGCTTATATCAACAAAATTGGATGGGGAACAAACAACCTCCAATTGATCGCTATGCAAAAATGGTTACACTTCAACATTATCCAATCTGTAGAAAACTGGTCGGAGGTGAGAAGATTGAACTATCCAACTTTTGCTTTCCGTGTTGAAACTTCAGATTTCCAAAAAACAGTTCCTGTAAAATGGAATATGGTTCAAGATGAAATCACGTACAACCAGGAAAACTACAACGCGATCAAAGATCAAGACAACGTAAATACAAAATTATTCTGGGATGTAAATTAATGCCCAAACTAATTATTATTTGAAAAGCCACTTCGCGTGGCTTTTCTTTTATCAACTCCCTAAACTTAATACCAATGAAGAGATCAACATTATTTACCGCAGCTTTCCTCCTTGTTTCATCCTTGACTTTCGGCCAAGCGCATAATGTCTCCGCAGGTTATCAAAAACCAACCGACCCACAGGTCCTCCAAAACTTGGAACAATGGCAAGACATGAAGTTCGGGCTTTTTATGCACTGGGGAACCTATAGCCAATGGGGAATCGTTGAAAGTTGGAGTATTTGTCCTGAAGATGAAGGCTGGACCCAACGCAAACCGGAACACGGTAAAACCTATTTCGAATATGTAAAAAATTACGAAAACCTACAGAAGTCTTTCAATCCTGTAGATTTCAATCCTCAAAAATGGGCTGATGCTGCGAAAGCTGCCGGTATGAAATATGTCGTATTTACGACCAAACACCATGATGGCTTCGCCATGTTTGACACTAAGGAGTCCGATTACAAAATCACTTCCAAAAACACTCCTTTCTCTAATAATCCAAAAGCCAATATCACCAAGGAAATCTTCAATTCCTTCCGAAATGAAGGGTTCAAAATAGGTGCATATTTCTCCAAACCTGATTGGCACACAGAACACTATTGGTGGCCTTATTTCCCACCAAAAGATAGAAATGTAAATTACGACCCTACTAAATATCCAGAACGCTGGAACAACTTCAAAAACTACACCTATAACCAGATCAATGAACTGACCTCAGAATATGGTAAAGTAGATATCCTTTGGTTAGACGGTGGCTGGGTCAGACCATTCAGTACCATTGACCAATCCGTGGATTGGCAACGCGGCATAAAAGTGGAACAAGACATCGATATGGATCGTATTGGTGGAATGGCAAGAAAAAACCAACCAGGAATCATTGTGGTTGACAGGACAGTTCCCGGAAAATGGGAAAATTATGTGACTCCTGAACAGGCAGTCCCTGAACATCCACTCGATATCCCTTGGGAAAGCTGTATCACCATGGGGAATTCATTCTCCTATGTACCAAATGATCAATATAAGCCCACTAAAAAGATTGTCGAAACCCTTGTCAAGATTATCTCTCGCGGTGGAAACTATTTGATGAACATCGCTCCTGGACCCAACGGTGATTTTGACCAAGCAGCATACGATCGCCTAAAAGAATTGGCAAAATGGGTGCAGATCAATGAGTCTGCAATCTATGCTACTAGAAGTGTTGCTCCATACCATGAAAATGAATATTACTACACCCGTAGCAAAGACAATAAAACCATCAACGTATTCCATTTATCTGAAGGAGAAAAATACAGCGCTCCAGCGACTTTTTCTTTCCAAGTACCGGCCAACAGCAAAATAAAGGGAGTGAAAATCCTTGGCCAAAATGGGAAAGCAAAATGGACTTTAAAGGAAAATATACTTACCGTTCAGAATTCAGCAAAGAACCTGGATTATGCCACAGCCATTCAAGTCAGCTTGAAATAACCAGTATTTGATTACAATTTCTTATCTTAAATACTGGATAAGAAATTGTAATCAAAATTGAAATCTACGCCTATGAAAACCTCCCTTGTAATCTTCCTCCTTCTTTTTAAGATAAATCTATTTGGACAATCTCCGCAACCTAACATATTGAAATCGGAGTTTATTTTCGAACAAGGCAAATATTTCGATCAATGTCACGCTTCAACCATTGAAGAGGCAAAAGATGGGACTTTGTTGGTAAGCTGGTTTGCAGGAACACATGAGGGCAACCAAGACGTTAAGATTTGGGGCTCTACTTATGATGGAGAGAAATGGTCCGAGCCAACAATCTGGGCAGATGGAATCTCCGACAAAACCTATCCTTGCTGGAACCCAGTTCTTTTCAGGAAAAATAACGATCAAACGATCTATCTGTTTTACAAAGTTGGACCTAACCCTAGAGAATGGTGGGGAATGGTTAAAACCTCAAAAGACAACGGAAAGACATGGTCCAAAGCACAAAAATTACCAAATGGAATTCTAGGTCCAATCAAAAACAAACCCAAACAGCTTTCTAATGGAACTGTTGTTTCTCCATCCAGTGAAGAATTTACTGAAACCCGATGGGTAGCACATGTGGAGATCGCAGATAATAAAATGAAGACATGGAAAAAGTATCCCATTAACCATGAATCAACCTTGAATGTCATCCAGCCAAGCATTTTGCTTCACCCAAACAACAAGTTACAGGTTCTATGCCGCAGCAGAGAAGGTTCGGTTATTTCATCATGGTCTACCGATAATGGCAAAACTTGGTCAGACCTTGAAAAAACAAATCTGATCAATCCCAATTCAGGAACCGATGCCATAGCAGTAAAGAATCAATTTTGGATAGTATACAATCCTGATATCCCTGGAAAGGATTGGTGGGAAGGAAGAGCTAAATTAAATATTGCTTTCTCCAATAATGGACTAGATTGGAATAAGTTCTTGGAACTAGAAAACCATGATAAAGGTGAATTCAGCTATCCAACCATCTTCCAAGATTCCAAAGGAAAGATCCATATCACTTACACTTACAATAGAGTCAATGTAAAACATGTTGTTTTAGATCCAAAATAAGCAAAACGCCAGAATTAATTCTGGCGTTTTGCTTATTTAATTATTTTACTGTTCATAACCTCGAACTCTCCATTCAACTTTATATTATCTGAAGCCGGACCTATCAATACCCTGAACTTCCCTTTTTCAACTTGCCAATCCTTATTTGCGCCCCATAACTTCAAATCATTTTGATCAAGGGTAAAACTAACTTTGCGGCTTTCTCCTTTCATCAATGGTACCCGGTCAAATCCTCTTAATTGTTTTACTGCCGAAACAGCTGAACTGACCTCATCAATTAGATATAGCTGCGGAACTTCCTCCCCATCAAAACTCCCCGTATTGACCAATTCAAAAGAAACTTCCACTACAACATCCTCATCCCCTTCTAAAACCCCCATTTCCAAATCCTTGTATTCAAAATCTGTATAGCTCAAACCATAACCAAAGCTATACAAAGGAGTAGATTCTTGATCAATGTAAGGATGATGTTTGGGTTTTTGGTGATTGTAATAAACAGGTAATTGGCCAATGGACCTTGGAACTGAAATTGGAAGTCGACCAGCTGGATTGTAATCGCCAAACAACACATCCGCTATCGCAGTTCCTCCTTCTTGTCCTGGATACCAAGCATCAAGAATTGCAGGAATATGCTCATCCGCCCAGTTTAGGTTTAACGGCCTTCCTTTAATGACCACCAAAACAACTGGCTTTCCAGTTGCCTGAATAGCCTGCATCAATTTCAACTGATCTCCCATCATATCCAATGATGCACGATCGAAACCTTCACCACTCTCCATATCAGAAATTGTTTTCTTGCTGCTTTCCACTTCCGCAGCACCAGTTGCTTGATAGGAAGTCTTGAAATCGCGAGCGCTAGACCCTCCAACAACCAAGACCACAACATCAGCTTGTTTTGCTGCAGCAACCGCAGCAGGAATATCGGTTTGCCCCGTATCGCGTATGGCAGCTCCCTTTACATAATCAACCTGTGTTCCTGAACCCAACTTCTCCTTAATCCCGGCCAAAACTGTCTTTACCTTACCCTCTGCCTGCGGAGCAGTATAATCACCTAATTGATTGTAAACATTATCTGCATTAGGTCCGATCACCGCTATTCGCTTTAAATCTTTCTTTAAGGGAAGAAGATGACCCTCATTTTTCAGTAATATTATAGACTCGCGAGCAACTTGCCTCGCCACTTCTATATTTTCTTGGCTAGCAACTTTCTTCTTTGCTTCTTTTTCCGATACAAAAGGATTTTCAAACAGCCCCAAAAGAAACTTCGTCCTCAAGACTCTGCCTACCGCTTGGTTCAATTCCTCTTCACTTACCAAACCTTCTTTGATAGCCAACAATAGGTTTTTACCATAACCCGAACCACTTAGATCTACATCCAATCCCGCATTTAAGGCTTGCGAAGCCCCTTCCGCCGGACTAGCAGCCGTATTATGACCCCCAGATAAGCCTTGTATACTCAACAAATCGGAGACTACAAACCCTTTAAATCCCCATTCTTTTCTCAAAACCTCATTCAATAACCATGAATTCGAAGAGCAAGGTATCCCATCTATAGAATTATAAGCCGTCATTACAGACCAAGCCCCTTGTTTAACCGCTTTCTCAAAAGGATATAGGTAATTCATCCTCAAATCGCGCTCACCCACCGAAACACTACCGCCATTATGACCACCTTCAGGAACACCATAAGCCACAAAATGCTTCAAGGTCGAAAAGACCTTTCCCGCTTGCCCAAGCTGCTCGCCTTGCATCCCTCTCACCATGGCTTCTCCCATCTTGCCAACTAAATAAGGATCTTCACCGTAGGACTCTTCCGTCCTTGACCACCTTGGTTCCCTTGCCAAATCCAAAACAGGACCATAGCCATTATGGGCTCCAACTGCGGAAGCTTCAGCAGCTATTACCCCTGCCATTTTTTGGATCAAAAACCGATTCCAGGTGCTGGCTTGACCGATTGCTGTTGGAAAGGTGGTAGCTCCAATCGCCATATGCCCATGTGGAGTTTCCTCAGAAAGCAACAATGGTATACCCAAACGTGTACTATCTAACATGAATTTTTGAATGGCGTTGGTTGCCTTTGCCGCCTCTTCAGGGCTTAGACCAGTCAACAAAGTCTTCTGGGTCCAAGGGTCTGCACGTAGCGTAGCCCACATCAAACCAATCTTTTGATTCTTGACGGTCTCTTTAAACTTTTGACTTACCCCTATTTTTCCAGTATGCTTATCATACATTTCCCAACCCAAAACCTTTGAAAGTTGACCAACTTTCTCCTCTAAGGTCATTCTACCCAAAAGATCTTCCACCCTTTTCTCTACAGGCAGATTCTTGTTCTTATAAGGAAGTTCCTGGGCTAGCAAACTGGAATGACAAGCTGCCATCAAACCAAATATCAAAAGTCTTTTTATCTTAATTTTCATCTATAAATTTCGCTTGGGTTTAGGGATTAAAATCTACATGTTATAATCACTGTAATTTAGTGAAAATTATCCTTTTAGCGTTAAATAAACTGTCATTTGATGCTGATTCACATTAGAAAATAACTGCTGTTTTCCATATATTTGGATAGACCCAATTTTAATAGACCCAGCATGGCATCAATATCAAAGCAATTCCTTCTTTTCTTAATTCTAACATTGATTAGTTTCAGTACCTTTTCCCAAACCAAGAGAGCCCAATGGCTGGAAGACGACCGTTTCGGTATGTTCATTCATTGGGGACTCTACAGTGCCACTGAAGGTATTTGGAAAGGCGAAAGATTAAGACATCCGAATAATTATGCGGAATGGATTCGATACAGAAACCGTATCGGTGAAGCCGAATATGGTGAACTGGCAAAAAGATTTGATTGGGATAAAATCAATCCAGAAGAATGGGTACTCCTAGCCAAAAAAGCCGGCATGAAGTATATCGTCATTACCTCGAAACATCATGATGGAGTAGCTCTTTGGGATAGTAAGGTCAGCGATTATTCCCTGCCTAAACTAAGCGGAACCAATAGAGATGTCATTAAAGAAATAGCTGAAGCCTGTAAAAAACACGATATCAAACTATGTTTCTATTATTCCCACTGGATCGACTGGCAACATCCTTATGCTTGGAACCATAACCAAGAAGTCACAGGCCGTGTTACAGATGCTCAATACAATCAGTATTGGCAAGAAAAGGTTCTCCCTCAAATCCGTGAATTGCTAACAAATTACGGTGATATCGCCATGATGTGGTTTGATATGTGGATACCTTATCAACAGAGTATCATCAAAAAAGAACAGTTGGACCAACTGGCCAACCTCATCCATGAATTACAACCAAAATGTTTAATCAATTCAAGGCTGGGTTTTCCAATCGAAAATGAACATGTTGATTTTGAAACTTTAGGCGACAATCAATTCGGATCCGCTTACACCGACCATATTTGGGAAACTCCCGGAACTATCGCTCATTCATGGGGATTCAATGCCCTGGAAAATGAATGGAAGTCAACCAATCAATTATTCCAATCCTTAATCAACAATGTTAGCCTCAATGGTTCATACACCCTGAATATCGGTCCACGCGCAGACGGCTCTGTACCATATGAAGGCGTTCAACGATTAATGGATATGGGACAATGGCTAAATAAATATGGGCAAGCAGTTTATTTTAACAATGGTCTGCCCATCCGATTCTCCCAACATGACTGGGGCAAAATGACCATCAATAACAAAACAAAAGAACTGTACCTACATGTCTATAATTGGCCATTAGATAAAATCCTTCGCGTAACTGGTTTGCAGAGCAAACCAACCAAAATTGAGGTATTAAACGGCAATAAAACCCAAGAAGTACAATTTGAACAGTTTGGTCCTATCATCCATATCCATGTGCCGGAAGAGCAACCTGATCCCTATGTATCCGTCTTAAAAGTAACCATGGATCAACCTCAATTCAATACGGAAGTTGTTGCTGAATCTACCTTTGGCGGATTCTCATTAAACGCCAAGAACCACCTTTCAAAAAATCTAGAATTCAAAGCCTTTGACGGAACTAAACCGGATCATTTGGTACTAAAAGCAAATCAAACAGTAAAATGGAAGGTTTATCTTCCAGAACCTGGAGAATATAGCCTAGAAACTTCCTTACATAATGGTTCCGGCAAAACAACCCAGATCACCATCAAGGATATCGAAAGCACATTTACAGTATCCGCAGCTCCCAATGGAAAAGTAACAGTCGAACCTAATCAAAACTGGTATGTAGAAGAATTCTTAGATGTCCCAGTTGGAAAGATCAACATCACAAAACCAATAGAACTAACCTTAGAGTTTTCAGCATCAGACCCTATTCTATTTAATAGAATCTGGATTGAAAAAAAGAAAAAATAAGGATTGGGGGTTGAACCAGGATTCAAGGGATGAGAGGAGGGCATCCTGGTTCCTTCCCAGATCTTGGTCCATCCTCCCATCCCATCAATCCTGGTTCAAATAAAGGGCTAAAACCTATATAGCTTTGGTTTTCTCTTTCAACCAAGCTTTTTCTCCTTCATCCAATTTCGGAGACAACTTTTCAAACACCCAACCATTATAGTGGTTTAACCAATCAATATGTTTCTGATCCAGTAGGTTTTTATCAACCAAAGCCGTATCGATATAACAAACCGTTAAAGTCTCAAAATCCATGAAATCACCAAATTGATTACTCTCTACTTTTTTCGAAAGCACTAGATTCTCAATGCGGATTCCATAATGACCTTCTCTATATAATCCCGGTTCAATGGAGGTGATCATACCTTCCTCAACAGGAATATCGATTGCTGCCATATTGAAGGTCTGAGGTCCTTCATGAACGTTCAAGAAAAATCCAACCCCATGTCCGGTACCATGTCCATAATTGCGCATCGTTTCCCAAATCGGCCTTCTGGTTATTGCGTCAATTGAATAACCTCGGGTTCCAGTAGGGAATACCGCCTGGGAGCCTTCAATAGTCCCCTTAAGAACGATGGTATAATCGGTTTTCTCCTCAGGTTTTATTTGACCTAATGAAATAACACGGGTAATATCAGTGGTTCCATCTAGGTATTGACCACCTGAATCCACCAACAATAATCCCTCAGGTTTCAATACTGAATTACTGCTTTCTGTTGCTTTATAATGTGGTAAAGCACCATGAGCTTTATAGCCAGCAATGGTATCAAATGAGATATCAACAAATCCTTCTGAAGCGGCTCGCAAGGCTTGTAATTTCTCGGCAATAGAAATTTCCGAGAGTTCACCTGAGGCTACATTTTCCTCAACCCATTTAAAGAATTTTGTCAATGCAACACCATCCTTAATCATGGCATGACGAGTATGATCAACCTCAACTTTGTTTTTAATAGATTTCAATGAGGTTGAAGGATTCATATCTTCCAAAATTTCGATGTTTTCTGGAACAGAATCATAGATAGCAAAACAAGTACGCTTAGGATCTAATAAAATACGCTCTCCTTTCAACTGTTTTACAGCCTCAAACGCACCTTGATAGTCAGCTACTTCAACTCCAGAATCCTTTAAAGAGGAAATATCAGCTGAAGACAATTTCCCTGAGCCAATAAACAAGGTGTTTTTATCCTCTTGGATCAACAAGAATCCTAATACAACTGGATTGCAATGAACATCATTCCCACGGATATTAAGGATCCATGCCAAATCATCCAAGGAAGAAACAAAATGAACATCCGCTCTTTTATCCTTAAGTTTTGACTTTACTGTTGAAATCTTATCTTTTGTCGACTGACCAGTCGTGTTTACATCTAATAGATATGCTTTTTCAGCAGGTAGTTCGGGTCTATTTTCCCAAATTGCTTCCAATAGGTCTAAATGTCCGTTGACTTGTATACCCAAAGGTTCCAATTCTGTTTGTACAGCTTGAGCCACTGCAACAGAAGCTAAATTACCATCGAAAGCTACAGTATCGCCTTTTTTAAATGTTTTAGAAAGCCAAGTCGCATATTCTGCTTTGCCTTGGACTTGTAGTTTAACCAATTCAAAGCCTGTTCCCGCCAATTGCTCATTGGCTTGAACAAAATAACGTGAATCAGTCCATAAGCCTGCAAAATCTTGCGTAATGGCTAATGTCCCAGCAGAACCGGTAAAACCTGATGTCCAAGCTATGCACTTGTATCTTTCTGGAAGGTATTCGCTAATATGTGGATCGGAGGAGGGAATTATATAGGCATCTACACCCTTTTCTTTCATCTCTTTACGGATGGAAGCTAACTTATCGATGTATTTCATTATGTAATTTTTAATAATCCCTGCAAGTTATAAAAACTCTCACAATTAATACATTTACTTCATCATACATTTGAAATTTTACAATTTAAATGTACTACTTGTGCAGTAGATTACGATATTTGCTACCTATGAGAAGATTTTTTTCATTTTTTTATTTCCTTGCTGTTATTAGCGTCCTAAACACGCAAACAGTACAAGCCCAAGGAGTAAAGGCAAAAGTCCAAACGGCATTTGATGCTTTTAGCAAGAACCCGTCTCTAAAAAATGGCATGGCTTCCTTGACGGTCATTAACTCTAAAACTGGTGAAATTGTTTTCGACAGCAATAACCAGATCGGAATGCCTACCGCATCAACCTTGAAAGTAATTACTTCCATTACGGCCTTAGACCTATTAAGTGCAGATTTCACCTTCAACACTGAACTGTTTTACACCGGTCAGATTGACTCTTTAGGCACTTTACATGGCAATATCATTATCGAAGGTAAGGGCGACCCAACCCTTGGTAGTGATAGATACCCTGATACAAAACCGGAAGTCATACTGGCTAAGTGGTCTGAAGCCATCAAAAAGCTCGGTATCAAAAAAATTAATGGTAAAATCATTGCTGATGATATTTTCTTCAATGGCTATGATGTTCCCGGAACTTGGATGTGGACCGATATTGGAAATTATTACGGTGCTGGATTCTCTGCATTGAATTGGAAAGAAAACAAACTCGGAATCAATTTCACACCTAGTTCGCCTGGCAAACCAGCAACCTTACAGCCTGTACAAAAAGCTCCATTCTACCATTTAATCAATGAAGTAAAAACAGGAGCCAATGGATCGGGTGATAATGTATATGCCTATTCAGCTCCTTATTCGACCCAAGTTTACCTAAGGGGTACCTATGGTGCTAATCTCAAAAAAACAATTGAAATTTCAGTACCTGATCCAGCATTGGACTTAGCATATTCGCTCTCTGATGTCCTTGGCAGGGATTCTATCTTTGTTGCAGATTCACTGAACAGGGTTACAACAGGTAAACGATTAACAGACATGGATTCTGCAAGCATCTTGGATGAAAAGAGAAATTCAATCCTTCTGATTAAATCGCCTCGATTAGGAGAAATTGTACATTGGTTCAACCAAAAAAGCATCAACCTATACGGTGAGTCTCTGCTAAAATTAATCGGAGTAGTCTCAGCGATGGAATACGACACCGAAAAATCGGCAACCCTGGTTTCAAAATATTGGCAGAACAAATTATCAATCGACCCAAGTGCCATCAATACTTTCGATGGTTCAGGATTATCTCCTCAGAATAGAGTGACCACTTTGGCTATGAGTAAAATCATGCAATATGCAAAGGGAAGACCTTGGTATGATGAGTTTTTAAAATCTTTGCCAACAATTAACAATACTACCATGAAAAGTGGTACTATTGGAGGTGTATTAGGATATACTGGTTATCAAAAATCCAGCGACGGGCAAGAATATACCTTTACCTTGCTAGTCAACAACTATCAAGGTCCGGCTGGACAGATGCGCCAGCGTATGTTTAAATTATTAGATGTATTAAAGTAGATTATTACTAGGTGATAATCATGAAATATTAGTATAAACCAAAATTGTAATGAGTAACATCAACAGAAAGAAAGACGCTTTAAACTACCATGCTATGGGGCGTCCGGGTAAAATAGCAGTGGTTCCTACAAAACCACATAGTTCACAAAGAGACTTATCTTTAGCCTATTCCCCAGGTGTAGCCGAGCCTTGTCTGGCAATTGCAGAAAACAGCGAAGACGCTTATAAATATACTGCCAAGGGTAACTTGGTAGCCGTGATCAGTAATGGTACTGCCGTATTGGGCCTTGGTGACATCGGTGCCCAAGCTGGTAAACCCGTAATGGAAGGTAAAGGATTACTTTTCAAAATCTTCGCCGATATCGATGTATTTGACATCGAATTAGATACCAAAAACGTTGATGAATTTGTCAATATCGTTAAAGCTTTGGAACCAACATTCGGTGGTGTGAACCTAGAAGATATCAAAGCTCCTGAGTGTTTTGAAATTGAACGCCGTCTAAAAGCAGAAATGAACATCCCAGTCATGCACGATGACCAACATGGTACTGCAATTATTTCTGGGGCTGCTCTAATCAACGCTTCTGAGTTACAAGGCAAAAATATCGCTGACCTGAAAATCGTGGTGAATGGTGCAGGTGCTGCGGCAATATCGTGTACGGCGATGTACGTGGCTGTAGGCGCTAATAAAGACAACATCGTGATGTGCGACAGTAAAGGGGTTATCCGTAAGGACCGTGAGGTTTTAGACCCTACAAAAGCTGAATGGGCAACCGACCGCGATATCCATACCTTAGCTGATGCGGTAAAAGATGCTGATGTTTTCATCGGTCTTTCCGCTGCAGATGTTTTGACGCCAGAAATGTTGAAAAGCATGGCTCCAAAACCAATCGTATTAGCAATGGCAAACCCTAATCCTGAAATCGCTTATGAGCTTGCACTTGAAACTCGCGATGATATTATTATGGGTACCGGACGCTCTGACTTCCCTAACCAAGTAAACAACGTTCTTGGTTTCCCTTATATCTTCCGTGGTGCATTAGACGTAAGAGCTACTGCTATCAACGAAGCAATGAAAATTGCCGCTGTAAAAGCTATTGCGGAATTAGCAAAACAACCTGTCCCTGAAGAAGTAAATATTGCTTACAATGCCAACAACATCCGTTTCGGTATTGATTATGTGATTCCTAAACCTACCGACCCACGCTTGATTACTGAGGTTTCCGTAGCGGTTGCAAAAGCTGCTATTGAATCTGGTGTTGCGCGTAAGGTAATCGAAGATTGGGATGCATACCGCGATGAATTACGTAAAAGATTGGGTAAGGACGAACGATTGATCCGTACCATTACCGCTAAGGCAAAATCTAATCCTAAACGTGTTGTATTTGCAGAAGCCGATAATTATAAAACCCTTCGTGCTGCTCAAATTGTTAAAGAAGAAGGAATTGCTTTCCCAATCCTATTGGGTAACCAAGAAAAAATCAACAATTTGATCCATGAATATGGTTTTGAATTGGATGGTGTAGAGATCATCGACCCTCAAGCTGAGATCAAATCCGAAAGATTTGAAAGATATGCGGAGCACTTATACCAAAAAAGACAACGTAGAGGCGTCAATAAATTGGATTCCCGCAAGTTAATGACCAACCGTAACTACTTTGCAGCAAGTATGGTTGAATTTGGCGATGCAGACACCCTTATATCAGGTTTGACACGCAATTATGCTTCAACCATCCGCCCGGCATTACAAGTAATCGGAGCAAAACCAGGTAGCAGAGTTGCAGGTATGTACATCATGTTGACAAGCCAAGGACCTCTATTCTTTGGTGATACAACCGTAAACTCCAACCCTAGCGCCCGTGAACTTGCAGATATCGCCGTATTATTAGATTCAGCAGTTAAAAGATTCAACGTTAAGCCTCGTTTAGCGATGTTATCTTACTCTAACTTTGGTTCTAATATTGGAGATATTTCGGATAAAGTAAGGGAAGCAGTAAGCATCTTGCATAAGGAACATCCAGATATCGTTGCTGACGGTGAAATCCAAGCAAACTTTGCTTTGAACAAAAACTTATTGGCAGACAACTTCCCATTCTCTACATTAAATGGCGAACCTGCAAATACTTTGGTATTCCCTAACCTAGAATCGGGCAACATTTCTTATAAATTGTTGCAAGAAGTTGGAAATGCTGAGGCTGTAGGACCTGTTCTATTAGGAATGAACAAACCTATCCACGTATTACAATTGGATAGTTCTGTTCGTGAAATTGTAAATATGGTTACCATTGCGGTAGTTGATGCCATTGAACACGAAAAAGAATCAAAAAATCAGTAAGCTTTGCTTATGTACGAATATTTTAAAGGTAAACTAGTTTTTAAAGCACCTACCCATGTCGTTTTAGAAGTGGGAGGAATTGGCTATTACTTGCATATTTCATTGACCACTTATAGCCAGATCAAAGATCAGGAAGAATGTAAGCTGTATGCTTCCTTTCAGGTACGTGAAGATTCCCAAACTTTGTTTGGTTTCGCGACGGAAGCTGAAAGACATCTCTTTCACCATTTGATCTCGGTTTCGGGAATCGGCCCTAACACGGGTAGAATGATGCTTTCTTCCATTACTCCGGAAGAGATCCAACAAGCTATCGTCAACGGACAGGTCAATGTCATTCAGAAAATCAAAGGGATAGGACCCAAAACAGCACAACGGGTAATCCTTGAATTACAGGATAAACTTAAAAAGCAAGGTCCAGATGCATTGATTCCATTAGTAGTCAGCAAACCTTCTTCAGCCGAAGAAGCATTGACTGCATTGGTGATGTTAGGTTTCCCAAAAGCACAAGCGGAAAAAGCCCTTCAGGCTATCTATACCGCCGAACCAGATCTTTCTGTAGAGCAATTAATCAAAGCCGCCTTAAAACGCCTATAAAGATTAATTATCTTTCAATAAAAGTCAAAAAAGAGGTTATCTTGTTCAGATAACCTCTTTTTTGTTGATTAATCTTGGCCTATCCTCCCATCCTGCTCCGAATCCGAAGAATCTATTTTTGTTCTTTTTCCTTAGACAGATTGTCATCGCGAATCGCAAGATGAGCAAACTATTTTTTATTAAATCAAACAAAGATTGCATGGGCGTACAGGTCCTGTACCTTCGGTACAGAATGACAGGACCTATTGGAGGAGAACCGTACAGATTCTTCACTAATCGTTCAGAATTGGATATTCCAAAGAGGGATTCAGAGCGCAGCGAAGAATCTATTTTTTATTTTTTTTAAGGATGGCTGTCATCCCGAAATCGTAAGATGAGGGAACTATTTTTTTCTTAATAAACCCTAAATAGGATTTTCAGAAAAATATTTCACCCACGCTGTGGGTTATACGTCAAGCGATTTGATTTTCTACAAAGATTTCACCCCTTCCAGGGGTTCCCAATTTACACAAACATTCATCCTTCCGCAGGAAGCCCTTTAGCCCCCGGCTCATTTCCAGTGGCGGAAAAATGGAATAGAATGCCGATGCTCTGTGCGATGGGATTGCTAAAATAATTGAACCCCTCTAGGGTTATCTCTTGCTAGAATTATGCATAGTTAGTGAGTCAACAAACATTCATCCTTCCGAAGGAAGCACCTTTAGCCCCCGGCTCATTTCCAGTGGCGGAAAAATGGATAGAATGCCGATGCCCCGTGCGATGGGATTGGCCTTGGAATGCTTTCAAGAGATCATCCCTTTTAATGGGATGATCTCTTGAAAGATATTCCCGACAACAAGGCATTCTATCCATTTGCGGGAGGCCGTGCGAAAAGCCACCTTAAATGGGCCGAAGCGTTTTGGTTACTTTTGCGCTTCAAAAGTAACGAAGAATCTAAATTTTGCTTTTTTCTTAACTTAATGAAATTGCCTAGCGGGGGTGAAATATTTTTCTGATTTATATGCTGCGGGCGTATTCAATACCGCCCCTACGAACCTTGCCACAAAATGTTCTTGGTCCTTCCTCTTATCCTTTCCATCCTGGTTCAAATATCCCCTATCAATTCCGTATATTTGTAATACAAAAACCCTCCAAACCATGGCAGAAGATTTACATATTGCAAGCGGAAGTAAAGAACAACAATATCAATCCTTGGTACCACAGATTAAAGGCCTACTACAAGGCGAAACTAATTTTATTGCCAATCTCGCAAATATCTGTGCCGCATTAAAAGAACAGTTCAATTTCTTTTGGGTAGGATTCTATCTAGTAGAAGGAAAAGAATTGGTACTTGGACCTTTCCAAGGACCTGTAGCCTGTACACGAATTGCCTACAATAGAGGCGTATGCGGAACGGCATGGGCAAATGAAGAAACTCTGATTGTTCCCAATGTAGACGAATTCCCAGGACATATTGCCTGTTCCTCTTTGTCGAAATCTGAAATAGTTGTTCCTCTCTTTCAAAATGGAAAATGTATCGCAATTCTAGATGTCGACAGCAAAGAATTAAATTCGTTTGACTTAATCGATAAGCAATATCTAAATACCATTTTAGACCTACTTAATTCTCAGTAAAATTCTTTATATTTGTCATGCCAAACACATTAACTATTAACCGAGCATGGCAGCACCGAAGACATTATCTTTTTTAAATTTAGTGATGGTAGCATTAAATTTTCTATGGATTGCATGCCTAGAAAATGGCTTACTATTTAGTTTTTCATTCACGGATACCATAGCCTTCTACCCATCCTATTTAACCCCAGCAAAGTTTGCCTATCAAATCTGGAACTTTATCGCTTTCAATATGGTATTGGCAACCTATATGATGTATGTCGGAACGCAAAAAAACAGCTTAAATGAAAACGTGGTCAAAAAAGTTCAAAAAATAGACTATTTATTGATCTTAAATCAGATGGCGCTCGGTTTAAGTATGACCTTAAAACACAATGATTATTTCTATTGGTCCTTATTGTATTCTATAATCTGTTTGGTTTCTGTAATGCTGATCAACAAACGGATCCAAATCCAGAGGTTGACGACCAATTCTTTTACTCGATATTTTATCCGCTTAGGTTTTGGGGTTTTTACCGGTTGGTTAATGTTCGTTATAGGCTTTAATTTTGCTGTAATTCTTGTCAAACTGAGCCCCTCCATTGGAGATCCTTTATTCTTTTATTTGAACTTGTTGGCCTTGGCCATTACTTGTGCCTGCATGCTGGCCTATTCTTATTACAACTATCTGCCTTCTGTCTCAGCGGTATTGGCTTGGGGAAGCTATGGTGCATACGTTGAAAACAAACAAGACCCTCTTCCTACCCAATATGACATCTTGCCTTTCCTGATTATTTCCATGATCTTGGGTTTAATCTTTACAGCATTTAATTATTATAGATGTTCTGTCAGAAGGAAAATGCTTAGCATAACTATGCAGGAACCACCGTCCATAACTTAATAGTCTTGTCATCACTAACTGTAAAGATCCGATCTTGATCCCATAACATATTATTGATGGAAAGATAATGGCTATCATAGCCTTTATCCCGCGACACATTCTTGATCAAGGCCAAGTCTTCCAAGCGCCAAACCTTTAAGGTCTTATCCCTACTCACGGTTGCCAACAGATTTTCCTCAGAATTCAAGGCAATCCCATAAACCGTGAACATGTGTGGAACAATCTCTTGAAGGGTGTCCAAATTGGTATCCAACTTAAATAATTTCGCATCCCTTCCCCCTGACAACAAATTCCCCAAAGGATCAAATTGCAAACTAGTTACGGGTAACTCATGCACCTTTCTTTTCTTCACTTCCCGGAAATCATCCGCATGGAAAAGATGAATCTCTCCGCTCTTATCGCCAAAAGCTACAGAAGAGCCTTCCTTATCCACCTCAATGACCCTAACCGTGGTATTGGAAACCTTAAATCTATAAAGCAGCTCATAGCTCTCTAAACTCCATACATAAGCATAACCTTCCTCACCAATTGCAATCAATTCCTGTTTACCGGGAATGGTCTTGATCGAAAACACTGCACCCTGTTCCACCTTTAAATTAGCCTTTAAACTGAGGCTCTCTGTATCGACGATTAATATCTGACCAGATCTCATCCCTATCGCCAGCAAGGAAGTTCCTGGGATAGGAAATAAAGAATACACAGAACTTCCTACCTTACACAAGATCCTTTTAAAGCTCTTACTTTGCAAGTCCCATTCGACAACACCTTTATCGTTGCCTCCCGTAAATAAAATATTCGGATCCACACTTGAAATTGCCAAAGCAAATACTGGATTTTGATGACCGGATAAGGTCCCATTTAGGTTGATATTAATCTTTTCTAGATTCATGTTATACAAATATACCCTTGATTGCACAGAAATAAAAGGAATGTCCGCCTCTATCCCAAATGCTGACATAAGTCTTACGATACGGGCGATTTGAACCAGGATGCCCTTCGACGACGCTCAGGGTACGGGATGGGAGGATAGACCAAGATCTGGGTGGAACCAGGATTAATGGGATGCGGAGTTCGGCTCCGCTCACCCACCGGATGGACCAAGATCTGGGTTTGAAAATGGCCTCCTAGACTATTTTTGGCCACAATTCCGTAGGGGCGTATCGCATACGCCCGCCGCATATTTTGAATAAATAAAAGGTTTGTATTGGCGAACAGTTCCTGTACCTTCGGTACCGGATGACAGGACATGAAGGTGATGAACCGTTCAGATTCTTCACTTATCATTCAGAATGGGAAATTCGCTAAGGAGTGATTCTTCGTTTCACTCTGAATCTATTTTTTATTATTTTAAGGGTCAGTGTCATCGTAAGTTTGAGAAAACCATTTCAAATGAAGAGTGGATTATTCCGAGACCCATCGGGCAGGCCTTACCAATAAATAATTTAATAAAAATGTTTTTCAAGCCATTCAGGCCCATATTTATTTATCAGAAGAATATTTTTATCCGCCATACATCCCCTGCGGGGATGAATTATTTTAGCTATGGTATTGAAAAATATAGGGCTAATGCAAAAACGATGTTCGATTAATCGAACATCGTTTTTGCGCGACTTTCAGGCTAACGTACCATGCTAGCTAAAATAATGGAACCCCAAGAGGGGTTCAATTACGCAGTTCAATTAAATTTGAAATGGGAGTATCGAATAAGTCTGCCACATGCAGATGAACCAGGGTTCGGTTCGGCTCCCAAACAAAAAATCCCCAGCCAATGGCCAGGGACTCCTCTATTAAAAATATCTTGACCTCTTATTGATGCCTTCCTTCTAGGTTCTTTGCAATAGTTTCCAGGCTCATACCTTTCTCCTTCAGCAATACGATCAGGTGGAACATCAAATCGGACGTTTCATTGATGAAATCCTTTTCGGTTTCGGTTAATGCCGCAATAACGGTTTCAACTGCTTCCTCGCCGACCTTTTGTGCAATTTTATTGATCCCTCTAGATCTCAAGCGGTTCACATAGGATTCATCAGTAGGAAAGTCGATACGATGCTGAACGATCCGCTCCAATTGCAATAAAAAGTTTTGGTTGAATTCCGTATTAAAGCAGCTACGGTTTCCTGTATGGCAAGTAGGCCCTACGGGGTCTGCTTTGACCAAGATGGTATCTTGATCACAGTCGATATGAGTACTAACAACATGAAGAAAGTTTCCGCTTTCTTCGCCTTTTGTCCATAGTCTATTTTTGCTCCTTGAAAAGAAAGTCACCTTTTTCTCCTCTTGGGTTTTGTTCCAGGCCTCTTCGTTCATATAGCCAAGCATCAGCACTTCCAAAGTCTGGTTGTCTTGGATAATTACTGGAACAAGTCCGTCACCTTTGTTAAAATCAATACTCATGTTTTATGTATTATCAACGCCTAATGGAAATTCCATTGGCGTGCAATGTTTCTTTTAATTCAGGGATCAGTATCTCCCCATAGTGAAATACCGAGGCTGCAAGGGCTGCATCCACATTAGACTGTTGGAATACATCAACAAAATGTTGCTGATTACCTGCTCCACCCGATGCAATCAATGGAATATGTATAGAATCATTGATCTTTTTCAACAAGCCATTATCAAATCCATTTTTAGTTCCATCATGGTCCATGGAAGTTAACAGGATTTCACCTGCACCTCTATTTTCTGCTTCCTTGATCCAATCTTCGGTTTCAATATCGGTAAGGTCCCGTCCTCCACGTAAGTGGACAAAATTCTTACCATTTACTAATCGGGTATCAACCGCCAACACCACGAATTGAACCCCAAATGCCTTTGCAAATTGATCCAAGAGTTCCGGATTACGTACCGCAGCTGAATTGATGGAGATTTTATCCGCACCAGCATTCAGCAGTACATCCGCATCCGAAAGCTCATTGATTCCACCTCCAATGGTAAATGGAATATTGATCTGACTGGCTACTGCCTTTACCAAATCCACAGTCGTCTTACGACGCTCATGGGTGGCTGTAATATCCAGAAAAACCAGTTCATCAGCTCCCTGTTGCGAATATTGCCAAGCTAATTCAACAGGATCTCCTGCATCTCGAAGGTCTACAAAGTTCACCCCCTTTACCGTTCGGCCATCCTTTACATCCAAACAAGGAATAATCCGCTTTGCTAGCATGCTATAAACTGATTAATGCTTTTAGATTCCAAGCCTTGATCTCTTCAATGCTGATCCTATTTTCATAGATCGCCTTTCCAACAACCACGGACTCCATTTTACCTAAATTGTTCAATTCTTCAATATCTGCCATAGAGCTGATACCACCAGAACCGATCAGTTTGATAATTGGTGAATGATCCAATAATTTCTTGTACAATTCTACACCAGCACCACCTAATTTCCCATCTTTACTGATATCAGTGCACAAAAAGCGGTAAAAACCTAAGGCTAAGCATTTATCAATGTATTCGATTAATTTGATCGGGGAACTCTCCAACCATCCTGAATATTTGATGACTTCATCCAATACATCGATGGCGATCACAATGTGATCAGCATATTTAATCCTTCCTTCGTTCAGCTTGCTCAGCTCTTCCAAAAAGGTCGGGTTTGTAATAGCTTGCGTACCGACAATAACGCGATAAACACCTGCATCAACCAATTCCTTAACTTTCTCGATACTACGGACACCACCACCATATTGGACTTTCATTTCGGTTCTCCTAATGATGTCAAACAAGTACTCTTGATTACTGAAATCTCCTTTAGCACCATTTAAATCAATGATATGGACGATTTCAGTACCATTTGCATGGTATTTCTCAATTTGTTCTTCCAAAGTAATGGAGTAAGTTGTAACATCTTCATAGTTACCCTCTCTCAAACGGACAACCTGTTTGTCCAATACATCAATTGCAGGTATAATATACATAGTCTAAAAATTCATTTATAATTCATTAAAATTCAGCAACAATTGCTCCCCAAATTTCCCTGATTTCTCAGGATGAAATTGTACCGCCCAGAAATTATCCTTTGCTATTGCTGCCGAGAATGGCAATCCGTACTCACAAGTTGCTATGCCGTAGGTTAATTCATGTTCAATGTAATAAGAATGAACGAAATAAAAATAGGAATTATTAGGAATTTCCTTAAAAAGTGGACAATTCTCGTCAAAATTAATGCTATTCCAACCCATATGAGGCACCTTCTCTTTTACCCTATCTTCAAAATGTAACGTCTTTAATGGAATAATCCCCAATAGGTCCGCATTTCCTTCCTCCGAATAATCTGTCATCAGTTGCATCCCCACACAGATCCCTAAAACAGGCTTTTTTAAGGTTCTGATCGTTTCGGAAAGGCCAGAATCCAGCAATTTTTGCATGGCAGCCCCTGCATGTCCGACCCCTGGAATAATAATCCTCTCATACTGCTCAAAATCCGCTGGAACATTGATCATTCCATAAGAAATGTTTAGGCGCTTTAAGGCTGCAGTTATGGAGAATATATTTCCAGCTCCATAGTTTACTATCCCAATCATAATTCCTTTATATATAACCCATCAAATCCCATTTCGTTTTTATAGAAGTCCTTTTGTACTTGGAAGTTGCATATTGTCAACATCTCTGCGTACTGCTTTTTTGATGGTTTTCGCGAAAGCCTTGAAGATCGCCTCTATTTTATGGTGTTCGTTATCTCCAGTTGCCTGTATGTTCAAATTAGATTTTGAAGCATCTGAAAAGGATTTAAAGAAATGGAAGAACATTTCTGTTGGCATGTCTCCTATTTTCTCACGCTTGAATTCAGCATCCCAGACGATCCAATTCCTACCTCCAAAATCAATGGCAACTTGCGCTAGACAATCATCCATCGGTAAGGTATAGGCATAACGTTCAATTCCACGCTTATTTCCCAGCACATTCAAAAAGATTTCACCCAATGCAATCCCTGTATCTTCGATGGTATGGTGCTCATCGATATGCAGATCACCTTTGGCTTTAATCGTTAGATCCAAAGCACCGTGGCGGGCTAATTGATCCAACATATGGTCGAAAAATGGAAGTCCGGTCTCTATATCGGATTTTCCACTTCCGTCTAAGTTCAATTTAATATAGATATCCGTTTCATTGGTCTTACGATGGTGCTCACCAGTACGGCTACCCAATTTCAAGAACTCATAGATGGATTTCCAATCACTGGTTTCCAATCCAATGCAATCTTCCGAAATCGCTACATTTTCGAGTTTACCCAATTCATCGTTATTCCTTAACCAAATGGCTTTTGCGCCAAGGTTCTGGGCCAACTTCACATCATTGACACGGTCTCCGATGACAAAGGAATTCGCCAAGTCAAACTTGCTTTCATCGAAATATTCTTTTAACATTCCAATTCCTGGCTTACGGGTCTCCGCATTCTCATGCGGAAATGTCTTGTCTATATGTTCTTTGACAAAGGTCACCCCTTCACCTGAAAAGGTATCCAATACAAATTGGTGTACTGGCCAGAAGTTTTCTTCTGGATGGGAGGAAGTCCCCAATCCATCTTGATTACTTACCAATACCAATTCAAAATCTAGTTCTTTTGCAATTTTAGGCAAGTACTGCAAAGCTCCCGGATAAAACTTCAACTTAGCAAAGGAATCGATCTGCTCATCCTCCGGCTCTAATATCAAAGTTCCATCTCTGTCGATAAACAATATTCTTTTTAATTGATCAGCCATGCTTACTTATTTATAAAATTGTTGGATCTCTTCTAATAATTTTTCGTTTTCAACCTTAGTACCGATCGTAATCCTTAGACAACCCTCACATAAGGCCACTTTGGAGCGGTCGCGAACAATAATGCCTCTACCCACCAAGTGTGCATATAATTCTTTAGGTTGCTCCAGTTTGACCAAGATAAAGTTGGCATCTGATGGTGTGATATGTTCAACCTGCGGAAAGGCCTCCAGTTTCTTGGCCAGCTCTTCCCTTTCTGCAACAGTTGTTTTAATCCACTCATTGACCACCTCTACATTTTCCAAAGCTTCCAGAACTAAATCCTGTGTAGCTTGATTGATGTTATAAGGAGGTTTGATCTTATTGAAGACCTCGATGATTTCCTTACTCGCAAAAGCCAAGCCTAAGCGCAATGCAGCCAAGCCCCAAGCCTTTGAAAGGGTCTGTAAAATGACCAAATTTGGAAACTCCGGTAAAGAATGGGTAAATGATTTCTGTTTCGAATAATTGATATACGCCTCGTCTACTACTACTAAGCCGGAGAAATTCACCAAAAGTGTTTCTATATCTAATGGATCGATACTATTCCCTGTTGGATTATTTGGCGAGCATACAAAGATTATTTTAGTATGCATATCAATAGCTTCTGCAATTCCGTCCAAGTCCAATTGAAAATCTTTGGTCAGATTGACTTTCCTCGTTTCAACATCGTTGATATTGGCGGAAACCTCATACATCCCATAGGTTGGAGGCACCAAGATCACATTATCTAATTTCGGAGTGCAAAAAGCACGGTATAGAATATCAATGGCTTCATCAGAACCGTTCCCCAAGAAAATATTTTCCGCAGGCACGCCCTTGATCTTGGAAAGTTTATTCTTAAGTTGATGTTGTAGGGGATCTGGATAACGGTTGTAATCATGTGGAAGTGGGGAGCCAAAAGAGTTCTCATTAGCATCTAAAAAGACAGATGCTTCTCCCTTAAATTCATCTCGTGCCGAAGAATAGGGCACAAGGTTCTTGATGTTATCTCGAAGAAGTGCGGTTAAGTTGAATGACATTGTAGTAGTCTAAAATTTTTCGAGCTGTAAATATGGCCAAAAATAAACAAAATCACTAAACTAAAAACCATTTCCCTTCTACTGAAAGTTCGGTGTTCGGAAAAACCTGCTGCGCTTCCTCCAATAGTGGCTGTAAAGTCCTGTATCTTGCTGAATAATGGCCAAGTAAAAGCTTCTTTACATGGGCTTCCTTTGCTATTTCTGCTGCCTCTAAAGAGGTGGTATGGAAAGTTTCCTTGGCTCGGTCTACCATTTCATGTAGAAAGGTACTCTCGTGGTACAATAGATCAGCTCCTTCTATTGAATTCAGATAAATCGGATGCCTTACGGTATCCGAACAATAGGCATAACTTCTTGATGCCGGTGCAGGCAAGGTCAAATCACTGGCTGCATAGACCTTTCCTTGGGGATCCACATAGTCAATCCCTTTTTTCAAGGCTGCAAAGTATACTTTTGGTATTTGTAATTCCTCGACTTTATCCGCTCGCAGAGTAGCAGCTCGCTTGCCTTCATCAAATCGAAATCCAGTACAGGAAATTCGATGGATCAAAGGAAAGGTCCTGACAGTTAACATTCTCGATTCAAATATTACCTCTTCCTGATCTGGATTCGTTTGGTGGAAGATGATATTATAACGGATAACCGTTTCGGAATATTTAAAATGTAGTTCCAAGATTTCCTGCAAAGGTGCAGGCCCATAGATATGAAGATCAGCCTTTCTTCCAACCAAATGCATGGATGATACCAAGCCTACTAGGCCCAGATAATGATCTCCATGCAGATGGCTAATAAAGATATGATCTATGCGATTGCTCTTGATCCCATATTTTGAAAGTTGCATCTGCGTGCCCTCGCCACAATCGATCAAAAACAATTGCTCGTTATAATTTACCACTTGAGATGTAGGATGACGCTCGAACATAGGTGTTGCCGAACTGTTCCCTAAAATTAATACCTCAAATCGTAACATATTACTCTTGCTCTTCTTTTAAATCTAAACGGATCTCGTTTCCAAAGATCAAGTCTTTGGCTTTTTCAATGTTCTTTGTAATGATCAAATATTTATCCAAACCCAATGATTTGATATACGTCAATATCTCCTCATTCAGATTGGTCAAGATAAATAATCCCCCTAGTGATTTACATAGACGACGAGCCAAAAGACCTGTGCGAATCCCCGTTTCGTCCGTAGACTTCACGTTGTTCATGTCTAATACTATATTGCGTTGCCCACCA
The DNA here is from genome assembly GCF_046161205.1 of Sphingobacterium sp. BS-2. Lineage (NCBI taxonomy): Bacteria > Pseudomonadati > Bacteroidota > Sphingobacteriia > Sphingobacteriales > Sphingobacteriaceae > Sphingobacterium > Sphingobacterium sp. BS-2. The sequence goes on along the minus strand of NZ_JBIXGO010000019.1, from coordinate 511,863 downwards.
GTATTGCGCAACATAAACTCGCCTTTCAAACTTGCGGCAGTTTCTCCGTCCAACCTCTCTTGTAGAGGCTCTATTACAACATATCGATCGTATTTGTCTACCGTAAATTTCATCTTTTCAATAAATTAATAGTTGTGTTAATGCTTAAATTAGTTTTTCCAAAGCTTTCTCTACATTCTTTTCCACCCTCACAAGCACATCAGCTTCTTCTGGAATCAGAAATTTCTCTCCAGTAATGTGTTCGTAAAGCTCAATATAGCGCTCAGAAATGGATTTAACAATTTCCTCGGTCATTTCAGGTACTTTTTGTCCATCTTTTCCTTGGAATCCATTTTCAATCAACCATTGCCTCACAAATTCTTTGGACAGCTGTTTCTGAGGTTCTGCCTTTGCTTGGCGTTCCTCATAGCCCTCTGCATAGAAATAACGAGAAGAATCTGGTGTATGGATTTCATCAATCAAATAGATCTGACCGTCTTTCTTCCCAAACTCATATTTGGTATCCACCAAGATCAAGCCTCGCTCAGCAGCAATCTCAGTTCCCCTTTGGTATAAAGCATGGGCATACTTTTCCAGTTGCGAATAATCCTCCTCCGAGACAATCCCTCTTGCAATAATATCTGCTCTGGAAATATCCTCGTCATGACCCACATCAGCTTTAGTTGATGGAGTAATGATTGGCGTTGGCAACTTATCATTCTCTTTTAATCCCTCAGGAAGTTCCACTCCACAAAGCACTCTTCCTCCATCACGGTAGGTTCTCCACAGATGACCTGAAACATAACCACGGATTACCATTTCAACCTTGAAGGGTTCACATTTTTTTCCGATTGTAACATTAGGATCTGGAACGGAAGCGACCCAGTTTGGAAGGATATCAGAAGTGGCAGACAGAAATTTGGACGCAATTTGGTTCAATACCTGTCCTTTATAAGGAATTGGCTTTGGCAAAACTACATCAAAAGCAGAGATGCGATCAGATGCTACCATAACTAGGTAGTCCTCGCCGATGCTGTATACATCCCTTACTTTTCCTCTATAAAATGCTGTCTGTCCCTTGAAATTAAAATTTGTTTCTTTTATTGTATTCATTGTGTGTGCGTCTGAAACGCGTTAATTTAATCTTAAATGTCACCGTAAGCTTCCAAGATCCGTTTCACCAACTTATGGCGAACGACATCCGAACCGCTTAGGTAAATCATGTCTATCCCTTCGATCCCATCCAAAATTTTCACGGCATTTACCAAACCAGATTGGGTCTTTTTAGGCAAATCCACCTGGGTCATATCACCAGTCACGATAAACTTTGCTGTTGGTCCCATACGCGTTAAAAACATCTTCAACTGCATATCGGTAGCATTTTGTGCCTCATCGAGAATAACGAAGCAATTGTCCAAGGTTCTACCACGCATAAATGCCAATGGTGCCACTTCAATTGTTCTGTTTTCAAGATATCCCTTAAGTTTTTCTGCTGGAATCATATCATCCAAGGCATCATATAATGGACGTAAATAGGGATCAACCTTTTCTTTTAGGTCTCCCGGCAAGAAACCTAAGTTCTCTCCGGCCTCTACCGCGGGTCTGGTCAGGATAATACGTTTGATTTCTTTATTCCTTAACGCCCTTACCGCTAGGGCAACTGCAGTATAGGTTTTTCCGGTACCAGCTGGGCCGATCGCAAAGAGAATATCATTCTTATTGATACTGTCCACCATCCGTCGCTGATTTGGGGTTCGAGCACGGACGACGATACCATTTGGACCATAAACGATTGGTTCACCTTTAAAAGCCGCAGCCTTCTGTTCGCCTTCTTCCTTTTCTGCAATTACGGGTTTTACACTCGATACAGATCCTAACAAACTTTCCAATTCCAACAAGGAAAGCGTCTGAAATTGGTTGATATGAGCTAGAATATCATCAAATACCTGTTGAAACCTTGTCCGCTCCCCTTCTTCACCTAAAACCTTCAAGGTACTCCCTCGCGCTACTAGACGTAACTTCGGAAAAGCTTTCTTTATAAACTCAAAATTTTCATTCTGAGCCCCCCACAATGTCACCAAATTGACAACATCTAAATTGATTTCTAATTCGCTCAAATTGTTTCCTAATTAATTTCCTGAATATTTCACGTCCTGTCCGATTGGCGTGCAAATAAAGATATCAAAAAAACGAAAATATTATGTCCTTTTCACTCTTTCTTGAATCAAAAATACAAACTAATTGAGCAGAATTAAAAGCAATTGCAAGTATTAATTCATAATAGATTTAGCAATCGATTTACTTTTTCTATTTTTGTAATTCGCTTAACAAAATAACAATATAATTTTTTTAGCTTCAGGCTTGCTGAACACTATGGGAGTAATTACGTTAACCACCGATTTAGGTCATCGCGATTTTTATCAAGCTGCACTCAAAGGCAGTATCATTTCGCAGTTGCCGAATGTTAGGCTTGTTGACATATCACATGATATCCCTTCTTTCAGTATACAACATGCGGCTTTCGTCATCAACAACGCTTATCCGTACTTCCCTAAGAACACCGTACACTTAATCGGTATCGACACCGTCTTCCAAGAAGACTCCCGTTACCTAGCTATGGCCTACAAAGGTCAGTTCTTTGTCGGTGCTGATAATGGGATCTTCAGTATCATCATCGGAGAAGACAAACCCACTGAAATGGTCGAGATCAATATCATGCAGGATCTGCGGTACCTGCATTTCCCGCTTGCTGATATCCTGACCAAAGCAGCCTGTCATATCGCGGATGGCGGTAAACTCCAAGATATTGGCCTCCCAATCGACAATGCGGTACAGAAAGTTACTTTTCAACCCATCTACAACCAGAACAGCATCAAAGGTCATGTCACCTTCATTGACTCCTTTGGTAATGTCATCAGTAATATCAGCAAGGACCTGTTCAACCAAGTCCAACAAGGTCGAGATTTTATCCTACGATTCAAACGAAACGAAACGATCAGCAACCTGTCTTGGCACTATAATGAAGTTGCCGAAGGCGAGAAGCTATGCCTTTTCGGAATCAGTAATTTCTTGGAGATAGCGATCAACAAAGGCCATGCAAGCCAACTACTAGGACTTTATCAAGATGAAACCATTCTTGTGGAGTTCTTGGACAAGAAATAAGTTTCTTGTCTCCGTCTGAACGATAAAATGTTCCACGTTTTTTTCCCGCCTGCAATCCACTAAACGATAAATTGTTAAGTGTGAATTTTACAGGTAAGTCCCGCTAGAATTTATCCCAATCTCATTCGAGAATCATTCCGAAATTTCCGAACGCGAATCGGATTTCCCCGAACATGTCTCGAATAAGACCAAAAGAAAACCCGAATAAAGAACCCCTTTTCTGACCTTAAAAAACAAAGGCTAGCAAATCACTTTGCCAGCCTCCCAAATTATGGTTATTAGGATTATTTTAACGTGAAATTCGCTTAGAAACCGAATCCAACTTTTAGGGAGAACCTATGCACATCCATTTTTTTGGTCTCCTCATAACCCTCAATGGGATAAGCCTGGATGTAGTCCATGTGGGGCTCAAAAATAGGTGGCTTTTGTTGGGTATATTTAGCTTTAATGGCTTGGTATTGATAACCTAGAGTGAACGATATAAATCCAGTCCCTTCGGATAATTTCAATTTAACACCCAATTCCGGTGCAATCCGTATTCCACCAGCTATATCCGCCTTTCGTCGAGGTTCATCTTCCCAAATAATACCGTAACCTGCATCTAATCCGGAAATTAACCGAGCTTTACCGGGCTCCAAAAAGGTATAGCGTACAGCAAGGGAAATCGGGACCGAGGAAAAGGTATGGATGCCATCAACAGCATATTTTTCGAATCCTGCAGTTCCGCCAATGGCAAGGTCCGGATTCAACAGGTATCCATTAAAGGTTTGGGCTGTAATGCCGGCTTCCCTAAAAGTCATATCATAGGCCATGACCCCAAATTCGGTATGGTTCATATATCTTTTCTCTTGGGCTATTAAAACTTGAATACCGTTCAGTCCTAATAGGAGGACTAAAAACAATTTGAAACATTGCTTCATAAAGGGTTATTTTTTCTGGTTAATGGAAATACAGCTCAATTGTTTCAAATTGGCTTTGTTAGCATAATCAAATTGGCAAATACCTTCAGGGCCGAATACAATCAATGATTTCGGTCCGGCAATGACATCAAAGCTCTTTAGGTTTTCTAAATTCTGCATGATGTTTTTATCAATGGCATTGACATCCGACACCTTGAAGCTCTTCAAACCGAATTGCCCTTCACAAACATAGAGGTGATCACCCGTCAAAGCCAATCCATGTGGGTTTTTAAGCGTATAGCTCTTCAATAACTGTGGTGCGGTCAGATCACGGATATCGACAACCTCCAGGACATTTTGGTTGCCATTACAAATATTACCGGTCCGCAAGGTCACAAAGGCATAATGATCATTGACAACAACAGGATCACATGCAAAGGCATGACTATAGTTAGCAAGCTCTTTTGGGTTCGTTGGGTTGCTGATATCTAAGATATGCATGCCATTATTGGCACCGACAAACAGAGATTTCTTGAATGGGAACAAGGTTTCGATCCCAAAACCTAAACTCACTTCATTGATCAATTTTGGAGCACGGGCATTTTGCAGGTCGAAGTTTTTCACTTTATCCTGGAAAATGGCAAAAAGGAAGTTTTCAGCAATGGCAAACCTTGCCAATGAACCTGCCTGTCCAACGCTGTTTCCACCGCTACCCCCTCCATTTGAAGTGGTATAATCATTTCCTAGATTTTCATAAACCAAATAACGTTGTCCATCCGGCTTATATTCGCGACCATCGGCAAAGCTCACCAAAGAGTCCCGGTAAGCCACCGGTACAGGATCATCATCTCTTAAAACATTAACCGGTTTGTTGTCAACAATATATTTGACTGCGAACACATCCTTTTGCCGATTAACCAAAACAGGCTTGTTGATATTGGAAATGTCAAAGGTCAACAGATCGACGATGTTATCAACATAGAGTAAATCATTTTGAACCCCGAGATCAAAATTCCCAACGATCGGCAGAAAGCCTAGGGCCTTGGGCGTGGCAGGATTGCTATTATCATAAATATGAATACCTTTATTAGGTTCATTGATCAATAAGTAATCTTTATACAGATAAATTTTACCGGTTGCTGCCATCGTTTGAGGCTGAGCCATGCTAATATTGCTTGCCCTGACTTCACGTAAGGTTTTGTAGATGGGAATCTTGGCGATATAGCTTCCCTCGGAGTCAATTTTGTCACAGCCCCAAAAAAGAGAAAATAGCAGGACTGGCAAAATCAGCAATAAGCATCTTTTCACAGTTAGTGTTGTGGATTTCATAAGTTTAAGAATTGGAGTATATAAAATGATATACGTTAATCAAAGTCCAAGTGCTACAGCTGCTTGTATTTTTTCACATGGATGAGATTTCATTGATCAAATCCGGATAAACTGACCAAAAAACGACATCATTACAAAAATAGGCAGCAAAATTGCGGGTAATGAACCCATGTTAAAAAAACAATAAAGCAAGCATCATCCATACGAATATGAAAAAACATAGTCTCTTCATTATAATTGCACTCTTTTTTGTCCAGCTGCTACACGCTCAAGATAGCACGGCGGTCAAGGCAGACTCCTTAACTTTCGAGGCACAGCGCGAGCGCGTGAACCATTTGTTGAATGAACGGAGCCGCCGATTTGGGGAATATGATCAATCCTTGGAGAAAAAAACTGGGGTCTTCGGACTGTTCAAGACCAAGAAGGACATGCAGAAATCCATTGATATCCTGAGGCAGGTTGTACTGAACGACAACAATATCTTTTTGGAAACAAGAAAATTACTAGATCTGAAGGATGCCCAAAGTGAACGATATCAGCGTTTGGCGAATGAATACGACATGCAGGTTTCTGCGTATATGAAAACCATTACCAAACTTCAGAATGAAAATGACAAACTACGGGAGGAGTTGAAATCTATGGAAAGCACGGATACAGGCAATGGCGTGTTGATTTATTTGGCTGTTATCGTCATCATAGCATTAATAATCCTTCTGATTTATCAGTACAATAGGCATAAACCCAAAAAATTGACGGAATAGTGATAAGAAGACCTATTTATATTGGTACTTTTGCTCAAAAAGAGAAAGAAATTAGTACATGGCCAGACCGAGATTGAACAGTGGAGACACCCATTCGGGGGATTTACCCAAACCGAAGCTGAACAAAGAAATTTTCCAGAAAGCATTACGGATATTTTCCTACATCAAGCCTTTTAAATGGAAATTTATAATTGGGATGGTTTTCCTTATCCTTTCCAGTTTGACGATGTTGACCTTTCCTGCGCTTTTGGGTGCTATGATTGATGCAGCACAAGGAAGGGTAAAATACGAATGGCTACCGGCCAGTGTCATGTACATTGGCGGATTATCATTGGTTATTCTTTCCTTTCAATCGGTAATTTCTTTTTTTCGGATCCGATTGTTTGTGGAGATTGCCGAAAAAGCATTGGCCAATATCCGCAAAGATACCTACCATCGCTTGATTACCTTGCCTATTGATTTCTTTGCTAACCGTCGGGTTGGGGAATTGAACAGCCGTCTATCATCAGACCTTTCACAGATCCAGGACACGATGACAACCACTTTGGCAGAAATGCTGAGGCAAACCATTAGTCTAGGTTTTGGCGTAGCCTTATTGATTTGGGTATCGCCTAAGTTGGCTTTGATGAACTTGTGCATCCTGCCCTTGATCATTATAGTGGCGATTGTTTTCGGAAGATTCATCCGAAACCTATCTAGGGAAGCACAGGATAAATTAGCAGAGTCCAATTCTGTCGTTCAAGAAACTTTATTGGGCATCAGCAATGTAAAGGCCTTTGTGAATGAATTCTTTGAATCAAAACGTTATGCAGAAAAGCTGAACCAATCGGTGGCACTAGCGGTAAAAGGCGCAACTTACCGTGGTATTTTTGCCTCCTTTATCATATTTGCCATCTTCGGAGCGGTCATTATCGTAATTTGGTACGGGGCGTCCTTGGTATCCATCCATGAAATTTCAGTTGGAGATCTAACTACATATATCCTTTATTCCATGTTTGTTGCAGGCTCAATGGGTAGTTTCCCGGAGCTCTATGCGACCTTGCAGCGCTCTCTTGGAGCAAGTGAACGTGTCCTAGAAATATTGAACGAGCCCAAGGAAGATATCCAGGTTAGTGATGAGGATAAAGAGATCAAGGTTGAATTGCATGGTGACATCCAATTTGACCATGTCAGCTTCGCCTATCCAACTAGACCTGACCTAACCATATTAAAAGACATTTCCTTTCATGTTGCTGCGGGTAAAAAGTTGGCGATCGTTGGTCCTAGTGGTACTGGGAAATCGACCATTGCTTCCTTGATTTTAAAATTTTACCAACCAAGCAGTGGACAGATCAAGTATGATGGCATTCCTGCAGACCAGTTGGCACTGACCGATATCCGGAACCAAGTAGCCATTGTTCCCCAGGATGTACTCTTGTTTGGCGGGACCATCCGTGAGAACATCAGTTATGGCAATCTGACTGCCGATGCGGAGGACATCATTACTGCAGCAAAACGTGCGAACGCGCATCAGTTTATCATGGACTTCCCAGAAGGCTATGATACGGTCGTGGGTGAGCGCGGGGTCAAATTATCAGGCGGACAAAGACAAAGGATTGCGATTGCTCGTGCCCTATTAAAGGACCCAGCTATCTTGATCTTGGATGAGGCAACCTCTTCTTTGGATTCAGAATCTGAAAGAATGGTTCAACAAGCTTTGATCGAGCTGATGAAGAACAGAACGTCTATTATTATCGCACACCGACTGTCCACTATTCGAGACGCTGATAAGATCATCGTAGTGGAAGATGGCATTATTTCAGATATGGGAAATCACCAAGAATTAATGGAAAAAGGCAGCGGATTATACCATCATCTCTATACCTTACAGTCCCTTCACGTGGTTGAAAGTTAATTTTTGTTAATTTAGGGAAGCAAAAAACATTTTGGCTTATACCTTGTTTATCATTAACAGAACATATTAGACTAAATAGGATAAAATAATAGAATCATGGAAAAAAATAGAAACGGATTAGTGGCATTTGCCTTACTAGGTTTAGCAGTTGGTACTGCAGCATACTACTTATTAGGAACAGAAGACGGAAAGAAACAACTAGATCGTGCGAATGATGGCATAAAGAGCTTAACTAAATCGATCAAGGATCTTTCTAAAAAAGAAGCAAAAAGAGCACAAAAACTTGCTAAATCAGCGAAAGATGATTTAGAAAACCTTAAAGACCGTGCTAAGAATGCTGGCCGTGATGCTTTAGACAAAGCTTCATCAAAAGCAAACGAATGGGCAGGTAAAGCATCAGATGCGGCGCATAATTTAGCAAACAGAGCTGAAGACGCAGCAGACAAAGCGAAATCAGAAATTAAAAACGCTTAATTTCTAGCGCAATCATACATTGCTCAGCAGATTGATTTGTATCTTTGCGATACATGAATCTGCTCGAACAAGTAAAAACATTAATATATAAAGATGTTATTTTAGAATGGCGATCTAAATATGCCATCAACAGCATCTTACTTTATGTGGTATCCACAGTATTTGTATGTTATCAATCATTCAAATCTGTGGATACTATAGTTTGGAACACTTTGTTCTGGATCATCCTCTTATTTGCGGCAATCAACGCCATGAGCCGTAGTTTCATCCAGGAAACCGGAAATCGCCACCTCTATTATTATGCGATCGTTGGACCTAAGGCAATCATCTTAGCCAAAATCATTTACAATTCATTGGTGATGATCTTGATGACCGCCATTGCCTTTATCGTCTATAACCTGATCTTCAAAACCGAAATTGGAAACCTGCCGGTCTATCTATTAAGTATATTCTTGGGCAGCATTTCCTTTGCCACAGTTTTTACGATGATTGCGGGAATCAGTGCAAAGGCAGGCAACAACAGTACGATCATGGCGATATTGAGTTTCCCAGTGATCATTCCTTTATTGATCATCTTGATCAAACTTTCCCGATCTGCATTAATGGGCGGCTTTTTATCGGGCAGCTGGGCTGATATTGCTGTTTTATTGGCAATTAATGTCGTTACAATTGCTATTTCTTTGCTGTTATTTCCTTACCTTTGGCGAGATTGATTTTTGTTCTTATGAAAAAAAGTTGGTGGAAAATTTTAGGGGTTGTCATGGTCGCTAGTACCATAATTGCAGGACTCCTTGGCCCCGTTCCCGTATTATCTATTTTAAATGAAACCATTCGTAATGTATATTTCCACGTTCCAATGTGGTTTACGATGATGGTTTTGTATTTGATATCCCTGATCTATAGCATTAAGTATCTGAATACTGGCAAACGTGAGTACGATTTTATGGCAGTTGAGGCTGTAAATACAGGTATTTTGTTCTGTGCATGTGGATTGATGACGGGTATGCTGTGGGCAAACATAACTTGGGGTGCTCCTTGGACCAATGACCCACAATTGAATGGTGCAGCTATTGCCACCTTGATGTACTTAGCTTATTTAGTACTTCGAAATGCAATGGAAGAAGAGCAGAAACGCGCCAAGATCTCAGCGATCTACAATATTTTTGCTTTCCCGATCATGATCGTATTGATCTATATCTTACCCAAGATGAATGATTCATTGCATCCAGGAAGCGGAGGCAACTCTACTTTTGGGGATTTGGATATGGATAATTACATGCGCCCCGTGTTTTACACGGCTGTTATTGGCTGGATCTTGATTGGTTGTTGGATAGCGAGCTTACGCTACCGTGTTCGTATAATTGAAGATAAAAGAAATAGTTTTTAATATGAGAAATTTCCTATTGTCCCTAGTGGCTTTAATGATCAGCTTTTCGTTGAATGCCCAAGAAAAGGTACAGATGGCTGATGGTCTTCGTGCTGAAGGAAAAATCTATGTAGTAGTAGCGGTGATGCTGGTAATCTTTTTATCGGTTGCCATCTACTTATTTAGCATAGACAAAAGAGTCAAAAAACTAGAAAAAGATAAATAAGGGAGTACACCTCTATGCTGATCAACCAACATCGAACTCTTTCGGGACTGAACGTATTCCTCGTTATTTTTGTTGGTACGGTATTATGCTTGGGGGTCTTCTACCATCTTCCTGAAAAACTAACGCCAGTTTTATTTGAACCTGGACTAGACCGATTGGCTGGCATCCGCTTAGGGTCTAACTTTTCACCATCGGGAAATGTCTTGATCACCTTGGTCCTGACTTTGCTTCAAGCCTTTTCCTTGAATCGGGTGGTAAACCATTTCAACCTATTGGGCAAACCTAGTTTCCTGACGGCATTGATGTTTATGACCTTGGTGAGTCTGTTCATTCCCTTTTTGGTTCTATCGCCTACCTTAATCTGTAATTTCATCACTATTTGGATGCTCCAAAAGCTGTTCAATATCTACAAACATGTGGATATTAAAGGGATCATGTTTGATCTTGGCCTATTGGTGGCATTAGGGAGTTTGATCTATTTCCCATTCATCGTGATGTTGTTATTGATCTGGTCGAGCTTGGTTATTTTCAGACCTTTTTATTGGCGGGAATGGATTACTCCATTATTAGGCGTAATAACGGTTTATTTCCTATTGGCGGTCGCTTATTTCTGGTTGGAAAGAATGGATGAGTTCTATCAGATATTCTTACCCTTTACCTATGCTTTTCCAACGAAACTGAACATGGATGTGCACGATTATTTTGTGCTGATCCCTATCGTTATTTCTTTGGGAGGTTTCTTGTTTATCCTAAAGGACAACTTTTTCAAGAGTGTGGTACAAATTAGAAAAAGCTTTCAGTTATTGTTTATCATGCTGTTATTGATCTTTGGTTCATTTTACCTGAATGAGGAAAGATCGATCAATCACTTTTTGCTCTGTGTACCCCCTCTATCCATTTATCTGGCCTATTTTTTCACGCATGCCAAGGTCAAATGGTTTTACGAAACGCTATATTTAGTCATATTATCCACAATTATCTATTTTCAGTTTTTCTAAACAACTGACCAATAGGTGTTTAACCTTTTTTAACAAACAAAAAGCTTGTGATATTTAAAAAATAGATAGTTTTGTAGCAAAAATTCGGATAATACAGCCATCATATAAGATTTAAGCACATCGATTTGTACAGAAGATATTTTGAAAGAATGATGCAGCGATAAATCCACTTAAAATGTTAGAACAGTTGAAACTATTTTACTCTAATACGTCCTTACTTATTTTATTAGGAATAAGTTCCATCTTACTCTCGAGTACACGCTCTTATGGACAGTCCTCAACCTCACATTCGCCATATTCTCAATTTGGATTGGGACAGATGCGCGAAGATTTACTTCCTCAGACCCGAGGAATGGGAGGGATTTCTACAGCGGTTAGATTTCAAGGCGGCTTACCGGTTTTAAATATTTCAAACCCTGCATCCTATTCTGGATTCAACAGAACGATTTTAGATGCTGGACTGTATGGCAACGTGACTCAATTGCAAAAAAACAACCTGACTGACCATACTGCAGACTTTGCATTCAGTCATTTTGCGTTTGGATTCTCTTTGAACAAGAACAATGGACCAAAATTAGGCGGTATCTCCTTCGGATTGATGCCCTATTCTGATGTAGGTTATAGCATTTCATCTAAAAGAGATATCAGCAATACCCCTTATTTGACCAAATTGGTTGGGGAAGGTGGCTTGAACAAAGCTTATGTGGGTTATGGGGTATCTCCATTCAAGAACTTCAGCATTGGTGGTAATATCGGTTTCCTATTTGGTAACCTTTATGACAAATCCATTATTGAGTTCCCAAGCAACTACGATTTCTACAACACCTCCAAGACCGATACCAGAAGAGTTACCGGTATTGTCTATGATTATGGTGCACAATATTTCATTCCATTGGGAAACAGAAAGAACTTAACGATTGGTTATTCAGGATCATTGGATAATTCAGTAAAGAGCAAGGTTTCTACGATTGTGACCCGTACGATGACCGGAACTGGAAACATTACGGAGCAAGTTCCTATTGATACTTCTTATTCCGATATTTTATCAAACCGTAAAATCAACTTACCTTTAAGACATAATGTAGGTTTTACCTTCAGCAAAGGTGTCAACTGGATGGTTGGTGCAGACTTTAAATATGCAGATTGGTCGAAGTACCAAGTACGCCAAGGTGAAGATCCATTAGGCAAGAATATTGGTTTTGCAGTGGGTGGACAGATCAAGCCAGATCCAACCTCTTTGAATTATTTAAAAGTGATCGATTACCGTTTAGGTTTCAGATATAACAAAACACACATGACCATCAACCAGCAACGTATCAATGATATGGCGGTGACAGTGGGACTAGGTTTACCATTACCAGAAACAGGCTTTGGTAGGACCTTCTCGAATGTGAACATTTCGGCTGAGTTTGGTCAACAAGGAACAATACAGAGCAATTTGGTGCGGGAGCGATATATCAATATCAACTTAGGCTTCACCATCAATGATGCTTGGTTTATCAGAAGAAGTTACGATTAACAAATGCGAATTACAGCAATGAAAATATCGAGAATATTGCCCCTAACAATTGTTTTGCTAGGGGCAATCTTGTCAATTGCCTGTGAAAATGACACCAAGGACATCGATCGTTTGGCGAATATCAAGCAGGAAGAGGCTGTGGATATATCCAAGGATGTAACGGTGGTATACAGTGATTCGGCGAAAGTAAAGGCGGAATTAAAGGCACCTGAAATGCGGGTATACCATGACAGTACAGGAAATTATGAATTCAAGAAAGGTGTTTTGATCATATTCTTTGATGATCAAGCCAAGGAGATGCAAAGGGTGACCTCCGAGTATGCTTTGCAGAAAAGGATTGAGGGATTGACTGAATTCAGGAAAAATGTGGTGATCACCAAGGTTGATGGGACGATTATCAAGACGGAAGAGTTGATTTACGACGAAAAGAACAAGAAATATTATGGTAGCCAACCCATTACCGCTGAATATAATGATGGCCGGACCTCTGCGCAGGGCACATCATTTACAGCAGATGCAGATTTCAATGACATTCGATTCATGAATGGTACTGCTATTCATATTCCATCGGCAGACTCCCAACTTCCTTCATTTGGGAACTAGCAGAAATTGAAGGAATTGGCGAAAAGAAAATAGAAATAGGCTAAATATAAATTTTTACCTTATTTTTTTATAAAAGTTGTATCTTGCGCCTTGTTTTTAAGAAAAACAAATTAATTAAAATATTAGCATAAAATTATAGAATATCGTTATGGGATTAATGACCTCTTTGCGAAACCGTGCGGGCTTAGTCATTTTCGTGATTGGTTTGGCAATTGTTGCATTTTTATTGGGTGATGCCATCAATGTTGGTACCCCATTTTGGCAAAGAAGCCAAAATGAAGTGGGTAGTATCAATGGAGAAGGTATTGATTATCAAAGCTTCAATGGACAAGTTGACCAAGCAAGCCAAATGTATCAACAACAGATGGGAGGGGCTGCCTCACCACAGATGCGCGGATTTGCGGTTCAACAAGTTTGGAACCAATTTTTAACACAGAACTTATTAAATCAAGAAATTGATAAAATCGGTCTACAAGTAGGTAAGGAAGAGTTGAACAGCTTATTGTTCGGCAACAATCCTTCTCCACAGATCATTCAAGCCTTCACTAACCCTCAGACTGGACAGTTTGACAAGAACTACCTTTCAGCGGTTATTGAACAAGCGAAAACTAACCCAGAGATGAACGCTCAATGGGAAGGTTTATTAGAGAATGTGAGAAACGAACGTTTAAACCAAAAATACACGAACTTAATCAACAACAGCATCTACACCACTTCTTTAGAAGCTGAATATGATTACAATTCACGTAATAAGCTTGCTAACTTCAAGTATGTGATGTTAGACTATGCATCGGTAAAAGATTCAGAGATCAAATTGACAGATGCTGACTACAAGGAATATTATGACAAAAACAAAAATGCGTTCAAAAATCCAGAGGAGATTCGTACGTTAGAGTATGTTTTGTTTGATGCAAAACCTAATTCGGCTGACTCAGCATTGGTATTAGGCGAGATCCAAAAATTGAAAACTGAATTACAGGCTTCAACCAATGATTCAAGCTTTGTAACGATCAACTCGGAGAACAAATACCCAGTAAGATATTATACAAAAGGTCAATTGAGTCCAGCATTGGATTCAGTAGCTTTCAAAACAGCAGCTGGTACCGTTGTAGGTCCATTCTTGACTCAGAATGTTTATGAGATAGCGAAAGTAATCGCAGTAAAAAACAGTCCGGATTCAGTGAATGCAAGTCATATTTTGATCAATCCAGCTACAGAAGGTGGTGTTGATAAAGCGATGGCGAAAGCAGATTCCATCAAGAACTTGATTCAAGGTGGAGCCAACTTTGCAGCATTAGCTGTTGAATTTAGCGCAGACCCTAACAGTAAGAACAATGCTGGCGAGATCGGTACATTAACTCGCGGAGCATTCCCTGAGCTAGATGAAACGTTATTCGAAGGTAAAGCTGGAGATGTAAAAGTAGTATCGACCAATTATGGTGTGCATATCGTTAAGATCAACAGACAAATTGGAAATTCTCAAATTGCTAAACTTGCTATTGTAGACAAGAGTATCAATTCAGGAAAAGAAACAACAGATGCTGCTTATTCAAAAGCAAATCAATTCTTCACAGCAGCAAACAAGGATAACTTCAACGATATCGCAAAACAACAGAATGTTGAGATCTTGAAAAATGACCGTACGGTTGCTATGGACAATATGTTAGGTGGCGTTGAGGTTCCTAGAGAGCTTATACGTTGGGCATTTGAGGCTAAAAACGGTGAGACCAGCGACAAAGTTTATGAAACTACAGATAACTTTATCGTTGCTAGAGTAACCAATATTCAGCCGAAAGGCATTCAACCATTGGAATCAGTTAAGACCTTAATTGAGCCAGTTGTTAAAAATCTAGTTAAAGCACGTATGTTGAAAGAGAAAATGAACAATGCTTTGTCAGGAGCTGGGAACATCGATCAGGTGGCTCAGAAATTAGGCAAGAATGTTCAAACTGTAGACAACGTGGTTTTAGCAAACCCAGTAATTCCAGGAGTAGCTGTTGAGAACGCTGTCGTAGGTACAGTATTCGGTTTACAGCCAAACAAACCATCGAAGTCTATCGAAGGAAAACAAGGTGTTTATGCTGTTCAAGTAGCAGGCTTTGTAAATCCTAAGGCATTAGCGGGTGAGGAATTGACTACACAACAAAAGCAGATCACAGACGCAAAATCTCAGCGTGCATGGGGAACAATCTTGAAAGCCCTACAAGACAACGCCAAGATTGTTGACAATCGTATTAAATTCTATTAACATAGAATTGTTTAAATTTGCAGCTGGATGACGAATGTTATCCAGCTTTTTTTATTTTTATAGAAATGGACATTCAAGAAAACATAATAAACAAGGTCGCACAGAGCGGGTTGATTACGATTGATTTGGCAGAGCATGCTCCAAAAGCTGCTATTGAGATTTATGATATCAAGGATAATTTATTTCATGGTCTAATCTTAAAGGAAAAAGACTTCAGGGAATTCATCAAGAGCCATGATTGGTCCCAATATAAAGACAAACATATTGGCATCATCTGTTCTGCAGATGCGATCGTGCCTACATGGGCCTATATGTTGCTATCCACAAAGCTGGCCGACCAAGCCCTATCCATCCATTTTGGCGATGAGGAATATGTACGCAAGGTCTTATTTGACCATGCCCTATCTACATTGGATTATAGCCAATACCAAGATCAACGGATTGTGGTTAAAGGATGTGGTGATATTCCGGTTCCAGAGTCTGCTTTTGTTACATTCACAACACAATTAAGCAAGGTTGCCAAGAGCGTTATGTATGGCGAGCCCTGTTCGACTGTTCCGGTATTCAAGCGAAAATCTTAAACTTTCCAATATAATTGCTGTCAAACCCGTATGAAAAGATTTATTTCATTATTTGTATTTAGTGTTTTTTTGATGACCACGGTCATTGGACAAACCCTTCCTTATTTAAAAGATCCTACTTTCAAACCAGGCGAAATATTAAAATATAAGCTTCGCTATGGTTTTATTTCGGCAGCTACTGGAACACTTTCCGTACAGGAATCCAAATATAGCTTTGGGGTAAACGATGCGATCCATCTGTCTGCCTTTGGGCAAACCTCTGGAGCCTTTTCCAAGTTTTACACGGTAAAGAACCAATATGATTCCTATATAGATCAGTCGAATTTCCTTCCAATTCTCTATACCGAGAATATTAGGGAGAACAATTACCGCAGGGTGGAATATGCGACTTTTGATCATAAGACCAAGAAGGTAAAAGGCAAAAAAGGAACTTTCACCAGTCCGACACAACAGACTTTTGATTTGGTATCCGCTTATTATTTTTCCAGGAATCTTGATTTCTCAGGCTTAAAGTCAGGTGATAAATTCAAGATCACATACTTTTTGAATGATGAGGTTGCACAACTTGGTGTGGAGTATATTGGGGTTGAAAAAGTAAAGTCAGTACTGGGTGAACTGGAGTGTATAAAGCTTAGTCCAGAAATATCTCCAGGAAGAATCTTTAAAAAGAGCAGTCGTTTGTATCTTTGGGTTACCAATGATGGCAATCGTATACCTGTGAAGGCTCAAGTGGAAATCTTGATTGGATCAGTGACTATGGATTTAGTGAGTGCTGATGGTCTAAAATATCCATTGGGCAAGAGGGTAAGTTATTCAAAATAAAATGATAGAAGTAGGAAATGTCCTTGTTCATGAGGATATCATCAACAATGACTTTGTGTGTAATCTCAGTAAGTGTAAAGGGGTATGTTGCATTGAAGGCGATGCAGGTGCTCCATTGACGGAAGCTGAGACCAAGATATTAGCGGAGATTTATCCGAAAGTAAAACCCTACCTCACCGAGGCTGGGATAAAAGCCATTGAGGAGCAGGGTACCTCAGTGGTCGATGCAGATGGCGATCTTACGACTACTTGTGTGGGAGGTAATAAGGAATGTGCCTATGTAACTTGGGAGAACGGAATTACCAAATGTGGTATTGAAAAAGCCTATGAAATGGGAGATGTACAATGGAAAAAACCCATCTCTTGCCACCTCTACCCTATCCGTGCTACCCATTATCCTGAGTTTGATGTATTGCATTATGACCGTTGGTATATCTGTAAAGATGCCTGTAGCTTTGGGCAAGAACTGAAAATCCCAGTTTATAAGTTCTTAAAAGACCCTTTGATCCGTGAATACGGTGAAGAATGGTACCAACAGCTTGAAAATACCTTAGCTTCTAAAGCATAATTTTAGTATTTTTATTGCGATTCAGTTTGATCTGAAGGTCTTATACCCACTACATGTTAACATTAGACGAAATACAACTTCCTATAAAAGAACACCTCAAACGCTTTGAAAAGACCTTCAAGGCTTCTATGCAGAGTTCCGCCCCGTTATTAGATCGTATTACACGTTATATTATTAAGCAAAAGGGAAAACAGATGCGACCAATGTTTGTTTTCTTTTCAGCTGGATTGACCGGAGGTATCACAGAATCTACCTATCATGGCGCTTCGTTGGTTGAATTACTTCATACAGCCTCCTTGGTACATGACGATGTAGTGGACAATTCCAATGAAAGACGAGGTTTTTTCTCGATCAATGCCTTATGGAAAAACAAGGTTGCTGTATTGGTTGGTGATTTTTTGCTTTCCAAGGGTTTATTGTTATCAGTAAAGCATAAGGAACATGACCTGTTGCGTCTGGCATCGGAAGCTGTTGAGCAAATGAGCGAAGGGGAATTGCTACAGATTGAGAAAGCTAGGCATTTGGATATCGAAGAGGGTATCTATTATGATATTATCCGTAAGAAAACGGCCTCTTTGATCGCTTCATGTTGTGCTATTGGTGCTTCTTCTGCTGGCGCTGATCCGGAAACGATTGAGAAGCTTCGTTTGTTTGGAGAAAAGGTTGGGATCGCTTTTCAAATCAAGGATGACCTGTTTGATTTTGGTCTGGATGATGTTGGAAAGCCAGTTGGAAATGACATCAAGGAAAAGAAAATGACCCTACCATTGATCCATGCCTTATCTATCGTTGATAAAGCGCAGAAAAGGAAGATCATCAACTTGGTGAAGAACCATAATGAAGATTCGCAAAAAGTGGCTGAGGTCATCAATTTCGTTAAGATCAACGGTGGATTAGATTATGCTACGGAGCAAATGTTGAAATATCAACAAGAAGCTTTTGATATTTTGGATACCATCCCGAATGGCGGAGAATATAAATTAGGATTAGAACAATTAGTACGTTACACTACAGAAAGAAAAAAATAGAATATGAGCCACGAAGCACTTTTTATGATCGGATTTATAATATTTATAATCCTGATGCTAGCGATAGATTTAGGTCTATTTTCCAAAAGTGACAAACCAGTATCTTTAAAAGTTGCAGCAATCATGAGTGCCATTTGGGTAACCTTTGCCCTCTTATTTGGCTTGCTCCTTTACTATTGGGGAAATGAACTCCATAATGTTCATGACATGGCTCGACTCAAGGAAGTCATTGCAAACCACTTCCATAACATTACCATTAATGAAAATGACCTAGCGGCCAGTATACATATCTACAATAAGAACTTGACCCTGGAATACTTGACCGGTTATGTGGTGGAGTATGCCCTTTCCGTAGACAATATCTTTGTTATGGTTCTATTGTTCAGCTCATTTGGTATTCCTGAAAAGTATTACCATAAAGTATTGGTATGGGGAATCCTAGGTGCGATTATCATGCGTTGTATCTTTATTTTCGTAGGTGCAGCATTGATCACGAAGTTTGGCTGGATCCTTTATGTATTCGGAGCATTTCTTGTATATACCGGATTTAATATGTACATCAATCGCAATAAAGAAGAAGAGGTTGATCCCGAGAACCACCCTGTGGTAAAATTTGCATCAAAACACTTTAAAGTAACCCATAAACTAGATCAAGGAAGGTTCTTCCATATTGAAAATGGTGAAAAATATATGACACCATTGTTCTTGGTTCTATTGGTTATTGAGTTTACCGATTTGATCTTTGCAGTTGACTCTATTCCTGCGATCTTCTCGGTAACGAAAGACCCTTATATTGTGTTCTTCTCCAATATCTTTGCGATTTTGGGCTTAAGGTCTATGTTCTTCTTATTGGTCAACATTATCCACAAGTTCCATTACCTGAAAGTTGGATTAGCATTCCTATTGATTTTCATCGGTCTGAAAATGTTATTGCACAGTTACTTGAAAGAATGGGGCTTTACTACTTCCCATTCCTTGATCGTCATTATAGGAATTTTAGCACTGAGTATCATCGCATCCCTTGCTTTTCCAAAGAAGCAGGATTTCGATAAAGCATAAAGAATTAAAGAAACGGGCTGGTGGTATCACCAGCCCGTTTCTTTTTGCAATAGGCTAATCTTAATCCTATTGAAATATTTGTGCTAATATTTTTACAAATTCTACCCTTGTTCGCGGCTAATAATTAATAAATTCGTGCACAATTAAAAAAACACACAAATCATATGAATTGGAGTAAATCTATTCTAATTGCAGCTGCGTTCTTTGCTGCTACACAAGTACAAGCTCAAGACAATCTAATAAATGCCCTGAAAGGAAATGCAAGCGACAATAGCAAAGAAGGGTTCAAGTTTACAGAAGTTATCAACTTAGGAAGAACTTCTATCAAGGATCAAGGATCATCAGGTACCTGTTGGTCATATTCAGGAAACTCATTCCTAGAGTCAGAAATGATCCGTATGGGTAAAGATCCTGTTGAGATTTCCCAATTATACACCGCTCGTAACACTTATGTGGAAAAAGCGAAGAACTTTGTTCGCTTACATGGAGAACAAGCCCAGGGCGATGGTGGTCAATTGCATGATGTATTGACGATCTTCAAGAAATATGGTGCTGTACCTTATGATGTTTACACTGGTTTACCAGAAGGACAATCAAGAAACAACTTCAGCGAGATGAGTCCAATCTTGCAATCTATCACCGAGACGGTTGCTAAAAGCAAGAAACCTTCCAAAAACTGGATGAGCGCTTTTACTGGAGCAATGGACTCTTACTTAGGAGAAGTTCCTGAGTCCTTCCAATACAAAGGAAAAACCTATACGCCAAGAACATTTGCTGACCAAGTAATCGGTATCAATCCTGATGATTACGTAGGAATCTCATCATTTGAGGAACATGCCTACTATAAACCATTTGTTCTATTGATTCCAGACAACTGGTCTTTCGAAAGCTTCTACAATGTGAAGATCAATGATCTGACTGATATCATCGACAAAGCTTTAGAAAAAGGATTCACTGTTGCTTGGGCTACGGATGTTTCTGAGAAAACTTTCAGCTGGAAAAATGGTGTTGCTTTTGTTCCAGAGAAACCTATTGAGAAAATGAGCAAAGAAGAGGTCGACCAATTGTTTAATGGTCCTAAAGCAGAACCAACTATCACAGCTGATCAAAGACAAGAAGCTTTTGATAATTACGAAACTACTGATGACCACGGTATGCACATCGTAGGAAAGGTAAAAGACCAAAACGGAAAAGAATACTATATCGTGAAGAACTCATGGGGAGTTTCCAATGATTACCAAGGATACCTATATGCAACGAAAGAATTTGTTCGCTACAAAACAATTTCTTTATTGGTTCACAAGAAAGCATTGGATAAAACCATGCAGAAACAGTTAGGTATTTAATATTAAATAAAATTTGAAAAGTCCCGATAAAAATCGGGACTTTTTCATTTAAATAATTAACTTAGTTTTTACAATTCCACAATATGTAATAAACACTGATTATGAAAAAGTTATTTTTATTGTTATTCATTATTCCATTCATGGCTATTGGCCAAGAGAAAGGAATTTCCTTTGAGCACAACACGACTTGGGCCAAAGTAAAGGAAAAAGCTAAAGCGGAGAACAAACATATATTTGTAGATGCCTTTACGACATGGTGTGGACCATGTAAGTGGATGGCGGCCAATATTTTCCCTCAAGAAAAAGTGGGCACATTCTTCAATGAGAATTTTGTGAACCTGAAAATCCAAATGGATGAAACTCCGGAGGACAATGAAGATGTGAAATCATGGCGTGAAGAGGCAAAACGCTTTGCGAAAAACTATAAAGTTGCGGCTTATCCAACCTTCTTGATTTTCAGTCCGGAGGGCGAATTGGTGCACCGCATCGTGGGTGGTGGTGAAGCTGATCAGTTTATTGCCTTGGCAAAAGAAGGTTTAGATCCAAACACCCAATATGAAACTTTAGTGAAGAAGTTCACCGAAAAACCTAACGATAAGGCTATTGCTATCGCTATGGCTGCAGCAGCAGAAAAAGCTTATGATCGTGACATGACAGCTAAAGCTATCGAGAGTGTTATCAACAATTCTTCAGCAGATGAATTATTGCAAGACGATATATTGAAGTTAATCAGCAAAAATGTTGGTAAACCAGGATCAAAAGCTTTCAATACCCTGCTTGAGAATAAAGAGAAAGTGGATGCTAAGCTAGGTGCTGGAAAAACAGATCAAATCTTATCGGTTTCCATTATTAACTCAGAGATCGCTCCTGTGGTCATGAAATCTGAAGCTGATATCTTCGATAAAACAGTAGCAGAAGTGAGCAAGAAATATCCTAATGTATCATTGACGAACAGCATTGCGAGCTTTAAGCCAAACTTCTATGCTAGGAAACAAAACTGGCCAGCATTTAGGGACGCTGTCCAAGCTTATATCAACATAGATCCTGCAAAGGTAAATGCAGCTCAATTGAACTCATTTGCTTGGGCCATATTTGAAAACT
This sequence comes from Sphingobacterium sp. BS-2, assembly GCF_046161205.1. Lineage (NCBI taxonomy): Bacteria > Pseudomonadati > Bacteroidota > Sphingobacteriia > Sphingobacteriales > Sphingobacteriaceae > Sphingobacterium > Sphingobacterium sp. BS-2. The sequence continues at coordinate 489,900 of NZ_JBIXGO010000019.1, read as the reverse complement.
GCGATGATCCATCATGTGTTGAATCGGCCTTGGCATGGAGCAAGAAATCGCTTGAATCGGAAAATGACCCTGCCTTAATGGATACTTATGCAAACTTATTGCACAAAGTTGGCAAAACGAAGGAAGCCATCGAATGGCAAGAGAAAGCTATTGCGGCTGTTGATGAAGGTAGTAAAGCGGAATACCAAGCTACCTTGGAAAAAATGAAGAAAGGCGAACCTACTTGGGCGAAATAGTTTAAACAAAAAATCCAGAGTTAGACCACCTATACGCCTCATTATGAGGTTGAAGAAAATTTAATTTAGGAATAGAAGCTATCTAAAATAGGTAGCTTCTTTTTTTGATATGGATACGTTTTGGTAATTGTAACGAAATTTAGATAGTTAATTTTTCTCTTTGATAAACATTATTTCTAATTTTGTTGCATATCCTATTATGACCAAGATGCTATGAAATTTACACTTAACTTGAAGAATCCGCTATTTTACGTTTTCCCTTTATTATTTATTTATTCCTGCACGGATGATCCCATTGAACCAGAAGAAAAGGAGGATCCAGATAAGTCAATGGTTTATAAGTTTGACCGATTTGAGCTTGTCAATGCCAAATTGTATGTAGGTTCCAAGGACGGGGCCGTAGATAAATCCGAAAGCTTCAATCCGAACAGCTATTTTACGACCTCTTTTGGGAAAGAGAGCAAACTTTCCTATTTCAAATATGATTCACTGATGGTGAAAAGAGATTCATTGACAGAGTTTCCGAATAAATATGAGAGTAATGTCTTTGGATTCAAAGTAGGTGAAAAGGACTCCTTATTCCGATGGAATATTTATGCTGATTTTTGGCAATACTATGGTACTTATCCAAGCACTAAGGAAGAAATCATTTATGAAAGCAATTATAGCCGCTTGATTAAAAAACGAAAAGAAGCTTCTTTCTATCTGGATAACCAGAGTGAGGGACTTGTTTCTGACAAGGATTTCTTTTGGGGAAATACCTATCATTTTCCGAGTAAGGATGATATGACCGAAACCACGGACACCCTAGCTTATGCCAACGTGAAGTATTATTATAAATTGATTAAAAAATAAGGCACAAATACCTAATAAAAAAGAGGCTCGGAATTGTTTCCGAGCCTCTTTCAATTATTTAACTTCTTTATAGCCCTGCTTCATGTTTTGGAACATGAAGGCCCATTTATCAGTCTGTTCAGCAATTACCATGGCAGTAGACTTTCCTGCGCCGTGGCCTGCTTTTGTATCGATCCTGATCAACACCGGATTAGTCCCTTTGTTGTATTCTTGCAATCTAGCTGCAAACTTGAAGGAATGCGCTGGTACTACGCGGTCATCATGATCGGCTGTGGTAACCATGGTCGCTGGATAATCAGTTCCTGCCTTCAAAGCATGATAAGGGGAATATTTCAATAGGTAATTGAACATTTCAGCATTATCGTCTGCAGTACCATAATCAAAAGCCCAACCTGCACCAGCAGTAAATTTATGATAACGCAGCATATCCAAAACGCCTACCGCTGGAAATGCCACCTTGTAAAGTTCTGGTCTTTGTGTCATGCATGCACCCACCAAAAGACCGCCATTGGATCCTCCAGAAATTGCTAGTTTCTCCGAGGAGGTATATTTCTCGCTGATTAAGTATTCTGCAGCCGCAATAAAATCATCAAATACATTCTGTTTTTTAAGCTTCGTCCCTGCAAGGTGCCAATTCTCGCCATATTCACCACCACCGCGAAGGTTAGCGACCGCATAAACTCCGCCTTGTTCCAATAGGATGACATTGCTGACACTGAAGGAAGGTGTTAAAGAGATATTGAAACCTCCATAACCATATAACATGGTTGGGTTGGTTCCGTCCAGTTTAATTCCTTTTTTATAAGTAATGATCATCGGTACTTTGGTCCCATCCTTAGAGGTGTAGAATACTTGTTTGGATTCGTATTTGGTTGGATCAAACTGGACTTCAGGTTTTTTGTAAATTTCTGATTTACCTGAAGCAATCTCGTATTTATAGATCGTGCCTGGATTCACATAATTGGTAAAAGAATAGTACAAGTCTTTTTCTTCTTTCTTTGCACTAAAACCACCTGCTGATCCTACTCCTGGTAATTCAATATCATGTTCAAACTTACCGGTTCTATCGTATTGCTTCACTTGGGATGTTGCATCCTTTAGGTAACTAGCAAAGATTTTACCACCACCAATAGATGGACTTAAGACTTGATCGGTTTCTGCGATCAGGTCTTTCCAAGTATCAGGAGTTGGTTTAGCAATATCCGTTTGCACGATACGACCATTTGGGGCATTTAATTCTGTATAGATCAAGAGACGGTCCCCATCATTATCTAAGACATAATGGTTTTTCTCCATATTGTTAACCATGGTAACAAATGGAGATCCTGCCTTAGAAAGGTCTTTGATGTAAAGTTCATTTCCAGAAGTGGAATTAGCGGCAGTAACCACTAAGAAGCGTTCATCTTCAGTAAGTCCTGCACCGATATACCTTCTTGGGGTTTCCGGGCCACCAAAGACAAGCTCATCTGTGTTTTGAGGCGTATTTAATTTGTGGAAGAATAGCTTATGTTGGTCTGTCATAGCAGATAATGCGGAACCTTCTTTAGGTTTATCATAAGAGCTATAATAGATCCCTTCATTACCTTTCCATGCCATTCCACTGAATTTCACATTCATCAGAGTATCTCCTACAATGGATTTATCCTCTGCATTCAAGATGATGACCTTGGTCCAATCAGAACCTCCTTCAGAAATCTGATAAGAAATCAAAGATCCGTCTTTGCTAAAGGATAAGCCCGCTAAAGAGGTCGTACCATCAGAGGATAGCTTATTGGGATCCAAGAATACTTCTTCTTTACCCTCATCGCCTTTTTTGCGGTATAAAACGCTTTGGTTTTGCAATCCATCATTTTTGAAAAAATAGATATAATCTCCAGAAGTGAATGGGGAAGAGACTTTTTCATAGTCCCAAAGGTGTTCAAGACGTTTTCTGATATTCTCACGGAAAGGGATTTGGTTAAGGTAGTCTTCAGTTACCTCATTTTCTGCTTTAACCCAATTTTTGGTTTCTTGGGAAAGGTCATCTTCCAACCAACGGTATGGATCTTCGACTTCGGTTCCGAAGAAATTATCTTTTTGTTCTATTTTTTGGGTTTTAGGGTAGGGTTTCACGCTAATGTCTGCTTTAGATTCAATTACTTTTTCTTGTTGGCAAGCTGTCAATCCAACAGCTAGGATGCCAATACTTAAATATTTCATCATAATGATCTTACAATTAGTTCAGCACAAAACTAATGAAATAATTTGCATGAAGAAATCCCCAGAAAAACTGCTTTCCGTATTATCACAACAATTTTATAATGCCTAACTATTATATTTTTTCTAATTGATTTAAAATAAATCCCCATAAGAAGCTGAAAGGGTAATTTACGCAAACTCTTGGTTAAAATACGGTTGAAGAAGTAAGAACTACTGGTTTAAATTTGAATTAATAAAACCACTTAACACCAATTAATTTCAATTACTAATTAACACCTAAATTAACCATCCATGAAGACATTTATCATGCTAATGGTTTCGATTCTGGTATCCGTTCAGGTACATGCTCAGCAGATTCGGGGAAAGGTCCTTAATCAAGACAATCAACCCATCGTAGGCGCATCAATCCGGAACCTGAGTACCACAATTGCTACCCAAACAAACCAAGACGGGGAGTTTATTATTGGAGGTCAGTTACAACAGAGGCTTGAGGCCTCTTCGATTGGTTATGAGCGCAAGCAAGTAACCGTAACGCAGAATGACTTGACCATCATCTTAGTAGAAACCTCGAGTACTTTAGAAGAAGCTGTGGTGATCGGTTACCAGACTGTAACCCGAAAAAAAGCAACAGCGGCGATTTCCAGTATTTCTGGAAAGGAATTGGAGAATTTACCAGCAGCAAGTTTTGACATGCTCTTGCAAGGTCGCTTAGCTGGTGTAAACGTCCAGAACTTTTCAGGAGCCCCTGGAGCATCGCCTACCCTATCGGTGAGAGGTACATCCGCGCTTAGCACCCAGTATTCTGGAGATGATTACTATAATGTAATCAGTAGCCCATTGTATGTTATCGACGGAGTTCCACAGCCTACCGAGCAATTCGTAAGCCCTAACACCGGAACTGGAACCAACTACCTGGCCGGATTAAACCCGAACGACATTGAGTCCATCGACGTTTTAAGGGATGCCTCGGCAGCTGCGATCTACGGATCAAGGGCAGCAAATGGTGTTGTGATGATCACCACCAAGAAAGGCCGAAGCGGCGAACCTCGCGTCATCATTACAGGTTATAGCGGTATGACCCAAAGACCTGAATTGCGTGAAGTGACCTTAGGAAGAATTGAAAGGGAACAGAAATTGGACATCATCAGACGCCAAGTGTCTATTAACGACCAAAAGAACCTGCCAAAGTTATTGACCGACTCCTTAAACCCAGCGTTCAATGGTCATACCGATTGGCAAGACCTGTTTTACCAATCTGGAAAAGTAAACAATGCTAACCTATCCTTATCAGGTGGTGGAAACTCAACGACATATCGCTTCAGTGGAGACTACTTCAATGAGGAGGGAATTGTTAAGGCCACTGGCTTCCAACGTTATTCCGGACGCCTGAACCTAGCCACCAAAGCTATCCAAGAAAGGTTGACCATTAACCCGATCGTATCCTATTCTTATAATGCTAGGAATCGAGGAAATGGTAATAGTGTGAGTCCAATAGCATTAGGTGCCGGCAATATGCCGACTTCATTATTGAATCTCTCCCAAAAGAGGGCGGATTTCCTGCTGGGGCAATATGAAGACAACCTGGATGTTAACAGAAACACCAATTTTAACACCAATTTAAATTTAAGTTTGGTCATCTTACCTGGATTGACCTTTACTTCACAATCGGCATACATTGTCAATGAATCGAAACGGGATTATAACCGTCCTAGCATGTTGACCAGTGGTGCAGGAAACTATTCTTATTCTGTAGCTTACGGCGATTCCCAGTTAAGGATTTCAAACATATTAAGCTATAACAAACAATTTAACAAGCACAGCCTAAGCATCCTTCTAGGTCAAGAAGCTGAAAAGAACAAGATCGATATGGTACAAGCATCAGGTAGCCAAGGGGTATCTGACCAGATCCAAGTAGTTAATGGATTCTTGCAGAACAATATTGGAGCTTATTCTGACCTTCAGCGTTATTCACTTCTATCCTATTTGACTCGTGTGTCCTATGATTTTGATAGCAAATATCTATTCTCAGGAGCATTCAGGGCTGATGGTTCTTCAAGATTTGGAGCGAACAATAAATGGGGTTATTTCCCATCTGCATCAGTAGGATGGATTATTTCCGAGGAAGATTTCTTGAAAGACCATGAAGTATTGACCTTGTTAAAACTAAGAGGTAGTTATGGACTTACAGGTGCATTACCAACCAGTAATTACCTTCAATACAACTTATACGATGTTAATGCTGGAGGTTTTGCCGGTAGTAACGGTTCTTCTTCCTACAATGGCCAAGTGGTTGTTATGCCTAACTTTGTAAGTGGTGTTGCGCAGAAAAACCTAAGCTGGCAAAAAAACAGACAATGGAATGCGGGTTTAGATATTGAGTTATTGCGTGGCCGTTTTTCCATGATGATCGACGTGTTCAACAAGGAGAACTACGAAGGTCTATTTGATGTAGAACTTCCATTGACAACTGGATATGATTACGCGAAGACCAACTCCGTTGGTATCCGAAATTCAGGTGTGGATGTTCAATTCTCTGCTGATGTATTATCTAGGGAATCAGCAGTTAAATGGCGTTCAAACTTCAATATCTCTTACGTAAAAAACAGGATCATGAACCTTCCGAATGCAGGCAGGGATTTAGTTATGGGCGGAGATCGATTTGACAAGTCCCATATCCTTTCTGTAGGAAGTCCGATCAATGCTTTCTATCTTTACAATACCCTAGGGGTATTCAGTACGATGGATGATATTCCTGTCAACCCTAATACTGGAGAACGTTATAGAAACTCAAACGGAACATTTAATGCGGGAGATTTCTACTTCCAGGATCTTGATGGTGATTACTTTATTGATATCTTCAATAGCGGTATCAATCCAGATAAAATCCCGATGGGTGACCCGAACTTCAAATGGGTCGGCGGTTGGAACAATGTCTTCTCTTATAAAGATTTCACCTTGACCTTCCAATTCAATTATGGATTTGACAGAGATGTATTGAATTTATTTGAATCGGATCAGTTCTCAAACTCAACGTCTGGCGATCCGTTAAATAATTTTATTTTCTACTCCACTCCTAACCTCAAGAACTTGAACATGTGGAGAAATCCGGGTGACCAAGCAGAATACGCTAAATATGACCTGGGAACCTATCGCTACTATTACACCTCCGCACAATCCTTCTTCTTAGAGAGCGGGTCCTATGTGCGTTGGAAGAACTTTATTGTTTCCTACAACCTGCCATCGAACCTATTGAAGAGCTGGAAGCTATCCAACCTTCGCGTATTTGGTATCATGGACAATGTGTTGATGTGGCAACAGTCTAAGAAACTGCCTGATGCAGAAGCGGTGAATCCTTATGGTGAGTACAATGGAGCTGGGTATCCAATTCCTAGGAAATACACTATTGGTCTAGAACTAACCTTATAAAGCAATCAACATGAAAAGAATAATAAAAAATATAGTACTGTGCAATGTTGCTATTGCGATACTACTCGTTTCTTCCTGTAAGGACTTTCTGACTGAAGAGCCTGTAAACTCGACCTATTCTGAGGCCTTTTGGAAAAGTTCAAGGGACTTGAGCAGCGCTTTGGCCGGCAATTATGCCCTGATGCGTAATGTGATGAACACCGGAAACTGGAATCCAAGTCCAAGCTATTTTATGTATGGGGATGCTGTGGCAAAACAGTATTTCACCATTCAATACACTGGAGATGGATTGGAAGGCATTCAAAACGGGGATTATACCTTTCAATATAATGTGGAATCCTTTGCTGACTGGCGTAGGTTTTTCAAGTCTATCACGATGAGCAATATTATTTTGAATAGGGTGCCTAAAGTTGATGACGCCTTATTGGATGATGTAGCTAATCCCGATAAATTCAAAAACAAGGTTATGGGCGAAGCTCATTTCTTGCGTGCTCTTGCTTATTTCATGATGGTCAGGGTATGGGGAGATGTGCCGTTGGTGACTCAAGAATATGAAGATCCGATTTCAGCCGAGGAATTACCTAGAAGCCCAAAAACGGATGTCATGAAACAGATCGAGGCAGATTGCCTGAAAGCAATCGAGCTCCTAGACTGGAATTATACTTCGCAAAACGACGCGAAAGTAACCGCGAATAAGGGTTCTGCTCAAGCTTTACTGGCCCACTTATACCTTTGGAGAGCAACAACTACCAACGTGACGGTGGACCAACCGATAATGGCTGATATTGACAAAGCGGAAGCTGCTATCAATGCGATCACTGCCAACGGAATGTATAGCCTGACGGATACCGCTAACTATTACAATACGTTTGTAGGTAAATCTAGAGAAGGGATCTTTGAGATCGCCATCAATGATGATCTTCGGGAAGGCAGTAACTTGCATATCGCCAATATGTTCCTAAGAACTTCTCAAATCGCGTATTACGGCACTAACTCTAGATGTTATGTGAACTCAGAATACCTTAGCAACCATTTCTATAAGATGGGGAAAGTTTGGGATTGGTATTGGAACTCCACCATTGGTCAATGGGAATGGAGAGAGGGAGATGTTCGAGTGATCGATGATGGTGATGTTCGATATCGCAAGAACTTCACAGATCTTGATACCGAAAGGCCTACCTGTATCAAATACCATAATGTGAAATACAGAAATGCTGCGCAAAAACAGGATGCCTTTATTAGCAACAACATTATTGTATTCCGTTTAAGCGATATGATGTTGCTTAAAGCTGAAATAGCATTGTATAGAGGCAATACCCGTGCTGCCATCGATATCATCAATTCATTTAGAAAAAGAAATGGCGCTGATCCAACGGCTATGCTTGCGAATACCTTGACCAATGATGAGGTCTTCTATGAATATGCCTTGGAAAGAGGAAAGGAAATGTACCTGGAAGGACATATCATGTTTGACCTGATCCGTACTCGCCAATACAAAAACTTTGTGGGCTGGTTGAGTGAGTCAAGATTTAAACAAGAAGGTTTCTACTGGCCAATTAACCCTGCACTATTTAAGAACAACAACAAACTTGTGCAAACAAGTTACTGGAGAGGTAAATTATAACACTTAACAATTAGAATTTTAGATCATGAAAAATGTATTATATATCTTATTCCTCCTGTTGTTGACTGCATCCTGTTCTAAGGATGATTACAGGAATGATGGCGGAGTAAGTGATCCACATGTGAACAAAACCACTTATGATTTCCTGAAGGAGCATGGAAGTTTCGACTCGCTAGTCCGAATCATTGACCATGCCGGCATTAAGGATATCATCAATTCAAAAGTCACGCTGTTTGTCACTTCTGACTATGGAATCCGCGATTATGTGGCAGCCAAGAAACAAGAGAAAATTGTGGAAGTGGGTGATGAGAACATCAAGTTCAGCATTACTGACATTCCGAAGAATGAGCTTCGCGATTCCATGATGATCTATGTGTATGACGGCGCGATCAATCGGGAAAACCTGACCACCGAAAACAAATATTTCACTTCTAAATTTGGCCCTATTCCGAACGTTAGATTCAACATCAAATTGCGTAGAACAAGGGAATACAGCGATTATGTGGACTATGTTGATTACTTGAACTTTACCAAGGTCATTAAATCATTAGATGCTGATGAACCAGACCGTAATGCTATTCCTGAGAATGAATTGGACAGGTCCTTTGACTGCCAAACATCAGGCATAATCACTACAACTGGGATCGTTCATGTGTTAGACAACAACCATCGGCTATTCTTTAACAGTGGAAAAATGGCTCAATAACCTAAAATTGAAAAAATTATGAAAAAGAAAATCAATTCGATCGTCATTGGTCTAGGGGTTATAACAGCACTGGCAGCCTGTTCGAAGATTGAGAATGGATTCCAGAGTGATAATATCCGTTATAAATCAAATATCATACAGGCTAAACGTGGGATGTCCCTGACCATGTCTGACCGCATTAACGCGGACGGATCTACCCCACCCTATAAATTCGAACTGCTGAACCTTCGGGATGCTGAAACAGGTGCTGCAGCTCCGAAAGAGTTTTTCACAGATTACGAAATGTTGGTGTTTAAGCAAGGAATGGTATTCAATGCGGAAACCGACACTACCGTAGAGCTGTTAAACCAGAAAAGGGAGAACGTGAAAAAACCTCCCATGGAATTCAACGAGATCAGTGGCCAACTGATCTTTAATAGGGCATCGGCAAACCTTCCATTAGGACGATATGCCTTTGATGTCAATTTCACCAATCAACGCGGCACCAAGCTTTTCGAAAACTTGGCAACCATTGAGATTGTGGACCCTTCCATTGAAGATATGTTTGAGGTAACTTATCAAGCAGCGACTGGCTCCAGTGCATCTGAAGTTTTTACCACCATAACTGCTCCTAAGGTGACCAGTAAGAAGGTTTCAAACGAAGGTGCTAGGGTAATCTTAAAAATTGTGGATAAAACCGGAAAGCCATTCAATCCTAAAGCTGGTGAAATCGTAAAAAGAGGTGACCGCCCAATGTTTGAATCCCACGTGAAATTCAATCCGGTGATCACAACGGATACCGCATTGATCTGTGATTTTGAGGTGGCACCATTTCCATTGACAAAGCTGATCGATAAGAATGGAACCGATTGGAGTTACCTGAATTATTACCGTATCCCGATGAAGTTTGCATCCATCGATGGCCTGCCAAACAACAACGTAAACCCCGTATTCGGTTTTAGGGTGTTGATGGAAGGTACTTACATCGTGGAAGTAAAACTACCTAGCGTAACGAGAGTTTCAGTGATTAAATAGTTAATAATATCAGTTTGGACAGCAAGGAAATCGCAGTACTTGTTGTTCAAACTTTTTTCATTTCTCTTCCATCCTTCCTATTCCCTTCATTATATTGGTTTTAATTCCACTAAACCAAATATTACCCTGTCTTGATAATCCGTAATTATTATGCTAGTTTTGACCTGAATGAGCCCAGGCAGTAAAATATATTTTGCATCAGATTTTCACTTAGGTTCCTATCCTATGGATCAATCCAAGGTTAGGGAACAGCATATTATTTCTTGGCTGGACTTCATTAAGCGCGATGCTGCTGAGCTCTATCTGGTCGGTGATATCTTTGATTTTTGGTTCGAATACAGCACCGTAGTCCCTAAAGGCTATATCCGTTTCTTGGGCAAACTGGCCGAATTAGCCGATCTAGGGATTAAAATCACCCTATTTAAGGGTAACCACGATATGTGGATGTTCGGATACCTGAAAGAGGAACTGAATGCAGAGATTATCTCCAATGAGAAAGTCATTAACCTCAATGGGAAATCAATCTATATCCATCACGGAGACGGATTGGGTCCCGGAGATGCCAAATACAAATTCCTTAAAAAGGTTTTTCGAAGCCCTCTTTGCCAATGGCTATTTGCCAGATTGCACCCCAACCTGGGAATTGGGATTGCACAACGCTGGTCCAAGCACAGCCGTATTTCAAATAATGCCGAAGAACGCTTTCTTGGTGAGGAGAATGAATGGCTGGTCGTTTATGCCAAAGAAATCCTTGAGCAACAGCATTACGACTATTTCATCTTTGGACATCGACATCTACCCTATGACATTCAATTAAAGAACAGTAGCCGAATCATCAATCTCGGCGAGTGGATCAATTACCACACTTATGCTGTTTGGGACGGGCAAGAAATTAAACTTGAAAAATGGAATTCAGAGAAATAGCAAACTCGATCTACCCAATGAATGATGAGCAGTTTTCCTTATTGGAAGAAATCTGCGAACTGGTTGAAGTCCCCAAAAACACGACAGTCATCTATGCGGACAAAACCAGTCCCTTTCTCTATTTCCAGAAAGATGGCATCTGCAGAATATATTACCATAAAATTGAAAAGGAAATCATCCTTGGATTCACCTTCCCCGGTGAAGTCTTGATGTCCTTGAACAGCTATATTCACCAGCAACCCGGCTATGAGACCATCCAAACCTTGGAAAAATCTCAATTATATCGTCTTTCTATACAAAAACTCCAAGAGCTTTACCAAAGCCATACCTCCATCAGCAATTGGGGTCGCCGCTTAGCCGAGCTTGAAGCCTTAAAGATTGAAGAAAGACTGATGCTAAGGCTTTTCAGATCCTCTTATGAGAGTTATGAAGAGCTGTTGAAAAAGGCACCCAATATTACCAACCGCATCAAACTAGGCTATATCGCCTCCTATCTAGGTATTTCCCAAGTTACATTGAGCCGTATACGCGGCATAAAAAGGTAAAATTTTTAACAATTGTAAAAAGAATTGGCTAAATTAAACTAGACCTTTGCGCCATTAAAAATTTACAGCAATGAATTGGATAATATTAATAATTGGTGGTTTATTTGAAGTCGCTTTCACCTATTGTATTGGCCGCGCCAAAGACGCAACTGGAGCCGAAATGTACCTTTGGTACTTAGGTTTCCTGATCAGTGTGACCATCAGTATGGGATTGTTGATCAAAGCTACCCAAACCCTTCCTCTAGGAACAGCATATGCCGTATGGTCTGGAATCGGTGCCGTAGGTACTGTTTTAATGGGTATATTCTTCTTTAAAGAGCCTACAGATTTCTGGCGCATCTTCTTTATTATCACTTTAATCGGGTCAATTGTTGGACTAAAAGCAGTTTCTTCGCATTAGTATCTTTAAAAGCGCATAAAAATCTTTATTTTTGTCGATTAATTACCGTGTATGGTATTCAAAAGCCCTGCGGTAAAGCAAGATGTAATTTATGTTAGAGAAACTACAAGCCATAAAAGAGCGCTGGGAAGAAGTTGAAAGAGAGTTAAGCAATCCCGATACGATCAGCGACATGAAGCGCTTTGCAAAGTTGAACAAGGAATACAAAGACTTGGGCAAAATTGTTGAGCAATACCATATTTATAAAAATATGGTCAGCAATATCGACACCAACAAAGATATCCTAGCCAACGAGAAAGATCAGGAACTGAGAGAGATGGCCAAAGAGGAACTGGATATCTTATATACGGAAAAAGAGGAAAAAGAAGAGGAAATCCGCTTAATGTTGATCCCTAAGGATCCGGAAGATGCTAAGAACGCCATCATCGAGATCCGTGGCGGTACAGGCGGTGACGAAGCAGCCTTATTTGCCGGCGATTTATACCGTATGTACACTCGTTTCTTTGAAACCAAAGGTTGGAGAAACGAAGTAATGGACGTAACGGAAGGAACTTCAGGCGGTTATAAAGAGGTAATCTTGAAAGTAATCGGCGAAGATGTATACGGACAATTGAAATATGAATCAGGAGTTCACCGCGTACAGCGTGTTCCAGATACAGAAACCCAGGGTCGTGTCCACACTTCTGCAGCTTCAGTTGCCGTATTACCAGAGGCAGAAGAAGTTGACGTGGAGTTGAACCCAGGCGATATCGAAATGCAGACCTCTAGATCAGGTGGTGCTGGTGGACAGAACGTGAACAAGGTAGAAACCAAAGTTCAGTTGACCCACAAACCATCGGGTATCGTAGTTGTTTGTCAGGTAGAACGTTCGCAGTTAGCAAACCGTGAATTGGCGATGGAGATGCTTCGTAACAAACTTTATGAGCTAGAAGTACAGAAGAAACACGGTGATATTGCTGCAAAACGTAAAACCATGGTTTCCACTGGTGACCGTTCGGCAAAAATCCGTACTTATAACTATCCACAAGGTCGTGTAACAGAGCACCGCATCGGATTGACGATGTACAACCTTCCGGCAATTATGGATGGTGATATTCAAGACATTATAGATGCATTGCAGTTTGCTGAGAATGCAGAAAAGATGAAAGAAGGCGCCGTAGAGTAAGATTTTTCAAAAATATATTAGCAGATATAGAAATAAACACTATATTTGCACACCTTCTGAAAAGAAGGAAAAAGGTCTGGTAGTTCAGCTGGTTAGAATACATGCCTGTCACGCATGGGGTCGCGGGTTCGAGTCCCGTCCAGACCGCTAGCAAAAAGAGAAGCGAAGCTTCAACAAGTTCTTTTTTTTAATTTTAAAGATTTTAGGTCTGGTAGTTCAGCTGGTTAGAATACATGCCTGTCACGCATGGGGTCGCGGGTTCGAGTCCCGTCCAGACCGCTAAAATTAAAATGAAGCTCGTCTTCTATTTGTTCTTTTTAAGTTTATTTTTTTGGTCTGGTAGTTCAGCTGGTTAGAATACATGCCTGTCACGCATGGGGTCGCGGGTTCGAGTCCCGTCCAGACCGCCAAAAAAATCAAAAGGTATCATGTCTCCATGATACCTTTTTTATTTCCTGCCTATCCCTGCATTTAACCTCCATGTAATTCATACTGCAAAGCTCCTGAAGGACAGCGATCGATCTGCTTGATCAACTCTTGGGTACTTGCATGTTCAGGCTTAACCCAGGGACGATCCCCCGGATCATACACCCGGGGCAATGTGTTTATACATACCGCCGAATGAATGCATTTCTTAGGCCGCCACAACACCGTTATCTCTCCATTAGGATGTTTATAGCGAATAATCTTTTCTTCCATGGTCTCCTTTCTCCTATTTTAACTATTAACAAGCAGTAATTCCTTTTGTTTATGAAAAACTTCCTCCAAGACCTTGTCCAAGAATTCCTCCCTGATGCAAACAGGATAAAACATTGCGTTGATCGATTGGATTGAAACTTATTGAAATATTTGTTTATTTTTAATCTAAATTATAACCTTAATCTTATGGAAAATCCACAAACTCCGATTGAAAGTGGCGGAAACAATACCATCAATGATGGTAAAAACATTGCCATAATTGCTTATTTAACAATCATTGGTCTTATAATTGCCTTTGTATTGAACAATGAAAAACGGAATGACTTTGCAACATACCATATCCGTCAATCGTTGGGTATATTTTTGACACTATTCGTTTCCGGTATATTGAGCTATATTCCATTTATAGGATGGATTATTTCAGTTGCTGCGTTTTTTTTAATGATTATCCTTTGGATCATCGGGATCATCAATGCAGCCAATGGCAACAAGAAACCGGTACCTTTGTTGGGTGAATATTACAACAATCTATTTGCGGGGATTTAAACCCTATGAACCAAATAAATGAAAGACACCCCCAATTGGAAGGTGTCTTTTATATTTTCATTCGTTCAAATTTTTAAAAATTGTCAATAGATTATAAATAGGATTGATATTCCATAAAAATTCTCTTACGTTTGGAAACGAAATCACAAATAACAAAAATTTTAACAATTCTTGGGTTACTATTTGAAAATTAGGGTATTAATAAGTGAGTAAAATAAGACAAATATTACCAAAGACCCGTGAGGACAAGGAACTACTGGAAGGTTTGCGAAAAGGGGACAATACAGTAATTTCCGACATCTATCAACTCTGCTATCCTTCCGTATCCCATCTTATTACTGGCAACAAAGGTACTGAGGATGAAGCCAAGGATATATTTCAAGAAGCGGTCATGGTATTGTACGATAAAGTTACTCATGAGAATTTCGAGCTCAGCAGTAAGTTAAGTACGTTCCTGTATGCAGTATGTAGGCGATTGTGGTTGAAGCAATTGAACAAAAGGAGCAACAGCATGGGTACTTCTGACACCGAGGGATTGGAGATAGCCGATGTTGAAAGCGACATACAAAGCCATATCGAGAAAGAAAATGACTTCTCAAAAATGGACAGCGCAATGAGTCAACTAGGAGAACCTTGCCAAACGATCTTAAAGGATTTCTACATCAGGAATAAATCGATGAATGAAATCTGCGAAAAGTTCGGCTACACCAATACGGACAACGCTAAAACTCAGAAATATAAATGTTTACAACGATTGAAGAAGCTTTTCTTTGATCAAAAATCTGATTAGTAAAAGTTGAAATGAGACAGCAAGAATTTTTAGAATTGGCAGACCGCTACATCAATGGGCAAATGGATCCTCAAGAAAAGGCTTCCTTTGAACAGTTGTGCGATCAAGACCAAGATTTGAATGCGCTATTCCTATCGCATGCTGAATTCGTGCAAACCATGAAGCGCCATGAAGCTCGTGCTGAGTTTAAAAATCAATTAGAAAAAACCGTTCAGGCACAGCCTTCTGAGGCCATTGTGGTCCGACTGTGGAAGAAACTTAAGATCAATGCCGTGGCAGCAGCCGCTGTAGCCGTTCTTTCTTCTTTAGCGACGCTATATTCCACTGGATATTTTTCTACACTGCGTAGGGCCAATTCTGATTATAGTGCCCTTAAAAGAGAGATAAATAGCGTTAAACGCAATGTCAATGCGCACCACAATGCCATTAGGAATATCAACAAGGAAACCAATGCCCCTCAAGATGCTCTTCAATTTGGTGCAACAGGCTTTATGCTGACCAAGGATGGCTACGTCGTGACCAACTTCCACGTAGTGAGTGGAGCAGATTCCATCCATCTACAAAACAATAAGGGCGATTCTTTTAAAGCGACAATTATCCATATTGATTCGGAGAAAGACCTGGCGATCCTTCATATTTCAGATTCCAGCTTTATTGCACAATCTGCAAATATCCCTTATACATTCAGAAGACAGAACACCGATCTTGGTGAAGGCATCTACACCATCGGTTATCCAAGAGATGAAGCTGTATATGGCGAAGGTTACTTGAGTTCCTCAACAGGTTACAGTGGGGATACCACAGCCTACCAAATTTCTATTCCAGTAAACCCTGGTAACAGTGGAGGTCCTGTACTTGATAAAAACGGAAATATCATCGGTATTATTTCCGGTAAACAAAAAGGTCTAGATGGCGCAGCTTTCGCGATCAAAACCAAAGCGCTCATCGAAACATTGAACCGCATTCCAGAAGAATCCTTAAAAGGAAATATCGTTCTGAACAATAAAAATAGCCTATCAAATTTACCTCGTACCGAGCAGATCAAAAAGTTGCAAGACTTTATCTACATGGTCAAGGTCTATTAAAAATAAATTGGACTTTTGTATTAAACAAGGTGTTACATTCATGTAGCACCTTGTCTGTTTTTACACCCCAACATCCTCACAAAACTATATCCCTTTGATTTTAAATATCTTATTCATTATATTTAATAAAAAAACAAAGTGAATATGCGGACCTTTTGGACCTATTTTTTCATCTTTCTAGCATTGGCAATCTTTATACAGGTTTTTCAATTCTTTTCATCACACAGCGCTTTTGAACTCGATTATGAGGCCATCCTAAAGCAACTAGCCCTAGTGACCTTAATCGCTCTGATCACTTCGTATATCGTACCTAGAAAAAAGAAAAATCCATTTAAAGAAAAAGCCAACTAGTATTAGTTGGCCCTATTCTTTTACCTATCCAAATAATCTGGATGGGATTACTTGTTTGGTTGTGGAGTTGTTCTCAAATATGGTTTGATCTCTTTATAACCTTTCGGGAACTTCGCTGGAATATCCTCAGTCTTAATAGCAGGCACAACGATTACATCCTCGCCATCTTTCCAATCAGCTGGTGTTGCCACTTGATAATCCGCAGTAAGCTGCAAAGAATCAATCACACGCAAAATTTCATCAAAATTTCTACCGGTTGAAGCTGGATAAGTCAGAGTCAGTTTAACTTTCTTGTCTGGCCCAATAACAAATACCGAACGTACTGTTGCTGTTGCAGAGGCATTCGGATGGATCATGTCGTACAATTGAGCTACATGCCTGTCCTCATCGGCAATAATTGGGAAATTCACTTCGGTATTCTGGGTTTCATTGATATCCTTAACCCAACCATTATGGTCCTCAACAGAATCCACGCTCAAGGCCAAAACCTTAACATTACGCTTGTCAAATTCGGATTTCAATTTTGCTGTACGACCTAGTTCTGTAGTACATACAGGGGTATAGTCTGAAGGGTGAGAATATAGAACAGCCCATTTGCCGTCAATATAGTCATAGAAATTTATATCACCCTCGGTGGTTTTTGCTTGAAAGTTTGGTGCGTCATCACCTAATCTTAAACTCATATCTAATAATGTTTATAATGAACGAAATTGTTTACTCTATCAATATAGTAGATTTTATTGTAAATCGCAATACAGGCTTTTCATTTCAGCCTTTTCTTACAATCATTTTACTTTTATGGATCGCAACTAGATAACACTCAAGGCACAACAAAGGTTTATCACAAAAAAATATATTTGATTCTCCCCCGGATTATTTTATATTTTATTATGCTTGCATAATAAAATATAATTATATTTGAGATAACCTTATAAGCAAAGAGATGAATTTCGAACTATCAGAAGAACATAAAATGATCCGCGAAGCTGCCAGAGAATTTGCTCAGGAGCTTAAACCTGGAGTTATTGAACGGGATGAGCAGGCAAAATTCCCAACTGAGTTTGTCAAAAAAATGGGCGAGCTGGGTTTTATGGGCATCATGACGCCAGAACAATATGGCGGCGCCGGAATGGATACCCTGGCTTATGTATTAGCCCTGGAAGAGATCGCTAAGATTGATGCCTCAGCAGCGGTTATTATGTCGGCCCACAACTCATTGGTCCTGTTTGGACTGAACGAGTTCGGGACCGAAGAACAAAAACAGAAATACCTCAAACCTTTGGCTTCCGGAAAAAAATTAGGCGCATTTGCCCTCTCTGAACCTGAAGCAGGCTCTGATGCTTCTTCCCAACATACCATGGCGGAGGATAAAGGTGATCATTATCTATTGAACGGAACAAAAAACTGGATTACCAATGGTGGTAATGCGGATATCTATATTGTCATTGCACAAACCCACCCAGAATTGGGACATCGCGGCATCAATGCACTGATCGTTGAAAAAGGAACCCCTGGTTTTACCATTGGACCGAAAGAAAACAAATTAGGGATCCGCAGTTCTGACACCCATTCCTTAATGTTCTCCGATGCCAAAGTACCGAAAGAGAACCGCATCGGTGAGGATGGATTTGGATTCAAGTTTGCCATGAAAACCTTGGATGGTGGTAGGATCGGTATTGCTGCCCAAGCTTTAGGCATTGCGGCTGGAGCTTATGATCTTGCATTGGCCTATTCCAAGGAAAGAAAAACCTTTGGCAAACCTATTTCAGACCATCAAGCTATACAATTCAAATTGGCCGATATGGAAGTTGATATCGAAGCAGCTAGATTACTGACCTATAAAGCTGCCTGGACCAAGGACCAAGGCTTACCTTACGGAAAGATTGCTGCCATGGCGAAGTTGAACACCTCAGAAGTGGCGATGAAGCATACCGTGGAAGCTGTACAGGTCCATGGTGGCTATGGATACGTCAAAGAGTACCATGTAGAGCGCCTGATGCGCGATGCAAAAATTACGCAGATCTATGAAGGAACTTCCGAAATACAGCGTTTGGTGATCGCAAGAGAAGTATTGAGATAAGAAACTGGTATAATTATTAATAAATCAAAGTGTAACTAAGAAAAGAAAGCCAGGCAAATTGCCTGGCTTCTTTTATAATATATAGTTTGAAACCTCTTACGGATTCTGAGTAACAACCCCTCCTGAGTTCAGGATTTCAGATTGTGGAATCAAAAGCTGCCATTCTTTTGTACCCGCAGCTTGATTCATTTTCAACGCCACAGTAGCATTATGATTTCCACCAGTCCTATCTAAAGCAGTGTTCGTTCTCTTCAAATCATAAAACCTGAAGCCCTCTCCCCATAATTCAGACCTTCTCTGCAACATGATTTCATCAATTAGAGCTTGTCCTGTTTTAGTAGATTTCACGTATTGAGGATCCCTCTTTGAAGCAAAATCAAACAAAGCTGTTGCTGCTTCTGCAGATTTTCCATCCCTAGCTAAAGCTTCAGCTTCGATTAAGAACATTTCGGCACCGCGCATGTATGGAACATCCCCAATACTCATCGCTTCATTCGCTACCCTGAATTTCCGGCTATGGTATTTAAAACGATTGAATGTACTCAACGGAAGTTTGAACTCCTCCACATTGGTACCCGTCGGATCCCATAATTTCTTCCTTACGTCCGTATCTGAAATCTGATCGTAAAGTTTAGAGAAAATCAATTTAGGAGTACCTCTAATAACACTTGAACTGTAGTTAATAGACATGTATGCAAAGAAAGAATAGAAGTAGTTGGTTTGGTCGGCTACAATTTTTGAAGACCACATCCACTCACCTACTGCATAGTTATTGAATCCTGAAAGATATTCAGCTTCGTTCATCAATGGCGCGTTCTTTCTTGCTTCTTTTGCAAATTTTGCAGCATCAGCATAGTTCTGTTGTGCTAAAGCAACACGGGCTTGAAAACCTTTCACCACATCCACATTGATCTGTGATTTGTCAGTACCCCTATTGTAACCATTCAACAAAGTCGCCGCCTGTTGCAAATCTGCATTAATTTGCGTGTACACTTCTTGAACCGTATTTCTTGCTACAGCTGCCGTACTTGGTTTCGTAACCAGGGAAACCGCTAATCCTGAATTAGCTTGCCCCTTTACAAACCTTTCACCAAACAACTGAACCATCTGAAAATAACTCCATCCTCGGTACGCCAAGGCTTGTCCTTTGATATAGGCTTTATCGACTTCAGAACCTTCTGCTGCATCAACGTTCTCAATAATCATATTGGCATTACCAATAATCACATAGTAGAACAAATAATTGTACATAACATTTGTCGATGTTGCATCCCTATGGTCAACCCATTGGTAAGATGCACGCATATGCGAACTTACTCCGGTTGAAAAAACAACATCTTCTCCCATTAAATCCATCAACATCATGTTTCCACTTTGTCCACCTTGTGGCTGGGAACCAAAAATCTGTTGGTATAATATCCTGTGGATCCCGTTCAATGCCGCCCAAGAGTTATCGACGGTTTTGAATGCGGAACCAGTGGCTACTTGGTTAGTGGGTTGGGTTTCAAGATAATCTGACTTACAACCAGTAAATTGAAACATGGAAAGCAACCCTAAAAATATAATAAATGTCTTTTTCATGTCTTAAAATTTAATTCGTGCACCAACTGTAAACAATCTGTTGAAATTGTAAGTATTATCTACTACTCCATTAAAGGCTCCCAAATTGTTCATCCCTTTTCTCTTATTGAAAAATGCAAGGTTTTCTCCCGAAAGGAAAATATATGCCTCTTTTACCGCTACTGTATTCAACATGTTTTTAGGTAAATTATACCCTAATGTGATGCTGTTCAGGTTTAGGTATGATGCTTTAGTCAAATATCTTGAACTTCCTCCTGAAAGATTAGAAGTATTCCCTCCATCCATTCTTGGAATATTCGTTTGATCTCCTGGTTTTTGCCATGCATTCAAAACATCAACATGTTTTGCGTTACCATAATTTCCTGATGACATCAACGATGCATACTGTGAGTCATATACATATCCGCCCAATTGGAAAGTAAACAATACATTCAGGTCAAATCCTTTATAGGATAAATTGTGAGACATTGATCCATATAGATCTGGAATGGCTGTCTTACCAATAAATCTTAAGTTCGCTTCACTAAGCACATTGGTCACCGTATCTGCTCCTATAATCTTCGCGTTAGTAGTCATTTCATTTGTTCTATAAAGCGCATCCCCATTTTCTGAATCTACACCATAGAAATCACGTAAATAGTAATCATAGATCGAATGACCAACAGAATATGCCTTGGTGCCACTGGTGATCAAAGGAGTTCCTGGAGGCATGGAAGTAATTTGGTTTTTCAGATGCGTTAGGTTCAACGTTGTTGAATAACTCAAGCCTTCTTTTCTAACCACATGACCAGTCAAGGACATCTCAACACCGCGGTTGTAAAGGTTACCGATATTCATATCAATGGTATGGTAATAAGGTGAAGAGTTAACAACACCACCATTCATCAAGGCCATTGGTACAGGGAAAATCAATCCCGTAGTTCTTCGGTCGAAATATTCTACCGATCCTGAAACTCGTCTATTGAATAATTCAAAATCAACACCAACGTCAAAGTTCTTGGCGGTTTCCCAAGTAATACTATCGTTTGGCAATGAGCTTTGAGTAAATCCAGGATTTGATGCGTTATTCACACCTAAAGTATACAAGGCTTGGTAAGCATAGTTGCTAATTCCAGCATCATTACCTACCGATCCATAAGATGACCTAATTTTCAACATGTTGATTTTATCCTTATTGATAAAATCTTCCTCTCCAATATTATAAGCTCCACCAATCGACCAGAAGTTTGCCCATCTGAAATCTTTATGGAACCTAGAGTTACCATCTCTTCTTAAGGTACCTGTGAAAATATATTTGCCTTTATAATCGTATGATAATCTAGAGAAGTAACTTTCAATTGCTCTATTATCTTCATAAGATGAAGTTCCTAATACAGTTGCAAAGTTTGGAAGTTCTGTAATACCATCAACGATCATTTCCGAGCGGCTTCCTGAAAGGTAGTTGTATTTGTAAGAATAATTTTCATGACCTACCATTAATCCAACATTGTGATCATTGAAGGATTGGTTATATTCCAAGATTTGGTTCCAGGTATAACTGGTCGTTCTATACAAATAATGATATGCACGTCCCGCTGGTGAGCCATCTCCTAAAATTGGGTTATCGTAATATCTTTCATGTGAATCCTGAACATCTAAACCAATATTGGTGGATGCCTTTAACTGAGGAAGGATCTGGATCTCCAAGAAGGTCCTTCCACCCAAGGTAGATCTAACGTTCCTTTGTTCATCCAATGTATTTTCATACAGCGCATGTCGTCCAGGCGAGAATGGTCTTTTATCCCCAAAGTCAAATTTCCTTTCACCAAATTCATCAAGAATCAATTCTCCAGTAACCGGATCATGTAAATGTACCGGATAGATTGGACCTACGTTCCTGGAATAAAAGAATGGGTTAATAAAAGATGTACCACCATCACCGGCATTGTCAAACAGGTTCACATTGTAGTTACCATTCAGGTTTAAACCAGTTCTCAACCATTTGGTCGCTTGTGTAGTGATGTTTGCACGAGCATTAATTCTTTTTAAACTTGATTTTAACAAGTAACCTTCATCGTTGGTATAGCCTAGGTTTGCAAAATAAGTTGATTTTTCAGAACCACCATCATAGGTAATGCCATAGGCTTGACGTTTTCTACCACCAGATAAGATTTCATTTTCCCAATCCAAATCATCCGCCCATTTTAGTTTAGCACTTGGATTAAGCATCCCATTGACATCCACGATGGCATCATTATCAACATTGAATGGGTTGTAACCTAATTGCGAGAAAATTCCCGTATAATTATTCCCGTTATAACTTGTCAATTTCCCTGAAGCAATTTGTCTTGCAATATCATCAGGAAGACCATTTGTTACCAAGCTGTTTTTTAAAGCCTGCCACATCACAGGATAATACTGCATGGCATCTATACGATCATACTCCGGCAAACCACGGCGAATAATACCAGCCGAAGCATTTGCAGTAAAGTTCCCTGAATTGTACTTACCTTTTTTGGTAGTGATCATGATCACCCCATTGGCTCCTCTAGAACCGTACAAGGCTGTAGTTGCGGCATCCTTCAAAACCGAGATAGACTCTACGTCATCTGGGTTTACATTGGATACTGCTCCATCATAAGGGATCCCATCCACCACATACAGAGGATTGTTTGAAGCATTAATGGAACCAAACCCTCTGATACGGATGTTTGCAGCAGAACCCGGAGCACCACCTGAAAGCGTACCCTGAACACCAGGAGCAGAACCTACTAAAGCGCTGGAAACGTTGGTCAAAGGCCTGTTTTCAATTTCCTTTGAAGATACTTGTGCCGAGGATCCTACGTGCGATTTTTTACTAACTGTACCATACGCGACAACAACTACTTCATCTAAAGCATCTGCAATGGAGGTTAATGAAATATTTAAAATAGATTTCCCCGATACGGATTGGGTTTGACTCTCGTAACCAATAAATGAAAAGGTTAATCTTCCATTCTCATTCACAGTTATTGAATAATTCCCTTGATCATCTGTTTGAGTAGCAGTTGATAATCCAACAAGTTTTACTGACACTCCAGACAGCGGCGCACCTGTCGTAGCATCTGTAACTCTACCACTCACCTGACGATTTTGTGCGTGCAGCAATCCAATGGAAAGCGAAAACAGCACAAAAAAGCTGAGTAATTTTTGTTTCATAATAATTGTTTGAATTTGTTAAATAATTGTTTCCACTAAGGATGACGGTTATTTCATCCCTTTTGATTTCATAATTGCGGTAAGTATATAACAAAAACTTAACATGAAACAACAATTTTAGTCACTATTTTAACCCATTAACTTCATTTCACATGTAATCAATCAAATAACAAAGAATAAATTGCTTATTTTTTTAATAAATAAAACCAATCTGTAACAAATGAGATAAAGGATGACAAATTCTCTTGCTTTTGAACCAAAACAAGAGATGGTTATATGATATTTTTAATTGTTGGGAATTAAAAATATTATTAAAACAAAAAAACCTCATATTAATGAGGTTTTTTTTATAATCTACTTTCAATCTTTGACAAATAGTCAAAATCTTCAAAAGAGAAAGATCCCGTCTTTTTCATATTCCATTCAAAGAGAAACTTAGCTTTATGCAATAATTCCTGATCAGAGCTCATAAACCCATCGTACATCAGCAACTGCGCCAATGGCCTAACCTGTTCTGGTTCCAAACTCCCAACGAATTCTTCTAAGCCCACTTGGTGGGTATCCAAAAAGAATGCCCTATCTTTCTTAAAGAAATCCGTATAGCCTTCGTCCAAGTCCATCGGCTCTTGCGTTTCATCAAATGCGCTGTAGCGATCTACTACCAAACGCATGTACTTTCCCATCTCATTGATCCAATTCAGGATCGTATCTTTTTCAAATCTAATTCCCATACCTATCTAATTTGTCCTTCACCCGTCACGAACCACTTCTCGGTCACTAATTTCTCCAAAGCAAATGGCCCACGGGCATGTAATTTCTGCGTAGAAATGCCGATCTCAGCACCTAAACCAAATTCACCACCATCTGTAAATCGTGTGGATGCATTGGAATATACGGCTGCGGCATCTACCGCATTCATAAAGTTCAGAATATTTTCTGAATCAGAAGAAACAATACACTCAGAATGTTTAGAAGAATAATTTGAAATATGATCTAAGGCTTCGTCCAGACCTGAAACCACTTTCATCGAACAGATCAGGTCCAAAAACTCCCTGCCAAAATCATCTGCTTCCGCCCTTCCCAATTCCGTATAGCCATTTTCCTTCAAGCTGGCATAGCTTTTTTCATCGGCCAGCACCTTTACCTGAGACTCCGCAAACAAGGGAACTAAATTCTTTACAAACCCATCCACAATCCCCTCATCCAACAGTACACAATCCAAAGCATTACATACCGATGGCCTTGAAATCTTGGCATTGGCCACAATTCTAGCTGCCAATTCCAGATCTGCAGTCTGATCCACATAGGTATGGCAAACTCCAGCTCCAGTTTCGATTACCGGCACCTTGGCATTTTCTCTAACAAAGTCGATCAAACCTTGAGAGCCTCTTGGGATAATGATATCTACATATTTGACCGCCGTCAATAGCTCGGCGACAAGTTCCCGATCGGTGGGTAACAATTGAACGATATTCGGATCCTGTCCAAAAGAATTCAACACATTTTGGATCAAACTTACCAAATAAGAGTTGCTGTACCAGGCATCAGATCCGCCCCTCAGCAGACAAACATTACCCGATTGAATACAAAGGACCGCAACATCGATGGTCACATTAGGCCTGGATTCATAGATGACCCCTACTACGCCCAATGCTACCGACCTCTTTTCCACCAAAAGACCATTATCAAGCGTTTTGCTGCTCAATAGCTTTCCCGTAGGGTCATCCAATTTAGCAACGGCTTGCACGCTGGCAGCAAGGTCCTGGATCCTAGCCTCGGTCAACTTCAACCGATCATATTTGGAATCAGAAGAATCCATTCTTTCCAGATCCTTTTTGTTCTCTCCTATGATCTGGTCAGAATTCTCCAATATTTCATTCGCAATGGCATTCAGTATTTCAGCTTTCTTTTCAATCGACAATTGCGCAATGGCTCTCTTGGCTTTCCTGCTATTTTCAAGTTCGGTTAAGATCGTTTTCTTCATTTTAATGTTCATTATAATAGCACAATATCATCGGCATGCGCAATTTCAATATTCTTCTTTTCTGACTTACTCCGCAGGGAAACCGAATCTATCTTCGATTTGGCAACCGCATGTATCACATGGTCTTCATCAGCAATCTGAAAAACCTCGCCGACCTCAAAATCTTGGATGATCTTGTTTACACCCACCGCCAATAAGCTTTTCCTTTTATTCAAAGCCGCCAAAGCCCCCTTGTCCACCTGCACCAAGCCTGTAATCAGGCTACCACTTGCCAACCATTTATTCCGGGAAGAAAGCTTCTTCACTTGAGCTTGGCATACCGTACCGGTTTCTCCAACCACCGCTTTCAAGATTCCATCTTCCGTTTTCATGGAGAAAATAACTGCTTTGATACCCATTTGATTTGCCAACCTTGCAAAATTTAATTTAGAGATCATTCCACCTAATCCTACAGCAGATTTCTCCTCTTTTGCTAATGCCAATGCCGCTTTGTCAATGATCTTCAACTCCGGTATTACCTTTCCATGTTCGTCCAAGACCCCCGGCACTGAAGTACTGAACAAGATCTGTTCAGCACCAAATCCCACCGCAATCAGGGTCGCCAATTCATCATTATCAGAGAACTTAAGCTCTTTATTGCTGACCACATCATTTTCGTTGGCGATAGGAATTACATTATTCTTCCAGAGCGTTTCGTATGTACTCTTCAATTGCAAGAATTGACTCCTATTCGCAAAATGATGCCGCTCACATAGACTTTGTGCCAATGCAATCTTAAAAGGCTTAAAATAGGTCCCGTAGGTCCGCACTAACAAAGGGTTTCCAATGGCTGCTGCAGCTTTTTTCTGAGCAAGGGTACCCGTGTATTTGGGAATAAATTTCTTTCCGGCAGCAACTGCACCAGATGAAACGATTACAATATTATATTTCGGCTGTAATTGAGCACATTGACGAGCGATTTCCAAAACAATTCTTTCATCAATTTCTCCATCGGTCGTTATGGCCGCCGACCCAAACTTGATGACCAGTATAGGCTTCTTCATTTTATGATACAATCAAAAGATTAAGTGATTTATTATTGAAAAATCAACAATTGTAAATAATTTATATAAAAATATGAATTATTAAGCGATTTTCAACCGAATTATCTCATATAGCGAAGGGAAAAGACGGAAAAAGGGTGATGGAAAGGTTCTCTATTTTTGATTGATTTTTAGGATTGAATTTTAAAAAATACAATTTTTAATAATTAGCTTTATTACTCAAATACTTGCCAACACCTTTCTGTTAAATCTTACAAGATTTAGTCTCATCAAGCTCCCTCGCCGGAAACTATTAATCTAAAATCATTATGGAAAAAACTAAATACCCAAAATTCTTATTCCTGGTCATTGGATTCATGGCATTGATCCAAGTTCGATGTGGAGAATCCATTCCTGCGGACTGCCTTGAAGAAGAGGTTGCCTTTACAGCTATCAGCATTGATCCCACTTGCAAATTCCGTATAGTCGATGAAAAACTAGAAGATAGGTTTCTGCACATTGAGTCAAAGACAGAACTTGAAAAAGCAATTGCCTTTGTCGATTCAGACGCCAATGGACCTTGCAAAGAAGTTTCAAAAAAGTTGTCTGAAATAGACTTCAAGACTCAGAGTTTATTGATAGGCAAGAAACTTGTACAAGGCATTCCCGCCACATTAATTAGTCAGCAGGTCAATAGAGACTGTGCTAACCAGGGCATCGTCTATTCTGCAAAAATCAAGAACGGCAACTATACAGCTATGGGCACTTATTTGTTTGCAGTCACTGTTCCAAAGAACCATGGAAATGTCCAATTCGAGATCGAAGTGATCAAGTAACCTAATTGACAATAGCCCAAACTGAGAAGTAAAAATTTAGATTCTTCGTTACTTTTGAAGCCCAAAAGTAACCAAACCGACGAACGATCTCAAGGATACCAATTCTATTGTTACTTTTGAAGCGCAAAAGTAACCAAAACGCTTCGGCCCATTTAAGGTGGCTTTTCGCACAATCCAGCGCACATGGATAGAATGCCTTGTTGTCGGGAATATCTTTCAATAGATCATCCCTTTTGATGGGATGATCTATTGAAAGCATTCCAAGGCCAATCCCATCGCACAGGGCATCGGCATTCTTTCCATTTTTCCGCCAAGGAAATGAGCCGGGGGCTAAAGGACTTCCTTCGGAAGGATGGTTGTTTGCCTGGATAGGCAACCCCCAGTGGGGGTGGAATATTTGTAGAAAAATTGGACTGTTTAACGGAGAACCCCTAGCGGGGGTGAAATATTTTTCTGAAAATCCCTACTGAATTCATTTCCAATTCTGAACGATTAGTGAAGAATCTGTACGGATCTCCTTCTAGAGGTTTGTTCATCTTCAATCGAAGATTGTAGAACTGTTTGTCAATTCAATAAAGGCCGTCGTTGAGTTTGAAGGTTCGCATTTCTCCGAGATGCTTCGGATGAACCTCAGCCTAGAAACACAGAATTAACAAACTTGTCATCGGTAGGGCAAAAAATCATCCCAAAAAACAGGGGTTTCATTCGAGGCATATTCGAGAATCATTCGAGAATTATTCGGAACAACTTTGGCTTTTCTACTAAAAAGCTCCAATGATAAAAGGGCATTGGTTGAGAACATATTGCAAAAATTCCGAATGTCTCTCGAATAAGGTCAAAACCGAATTAAGGATCACCCAAACTTCTGACAAAAAAAGAAGTGGTCAGAGTATTGCTCTAACCACTTCCAATATAAATCTTGTATTCTTCTCTTATTAGTCTAGGACCAATTCAACCGGACAGTGATCGGAGTGAACTGCCTGAGAAAGGATTCGAGAAGACTTGATACTGTCTTTCAGATCATTGGAGACCATATTGTAATCAATACGCCAACCTAAGTTTCTTCCTCTTGCTCCTGCACGATAAGACCACCAGGTGTAATTATGCGGTTCTGGATTGAGATGCCTAAATGAATCGGTATAACCCGAGTTGATAAAGTTCTCCATCCATTCACGTTCAGCCGGCAAGAAACCGGAACTATTCGCATTGGATTTAGGATTATGGATATCAATGGCACGGTGACAGATATTAAAATCGCCACAGACTACCAATTTTGGCTTCTCTTTCAATAGGTCATTGCTGTACAATTGAAAATCATCCAAGAATTTGTACTTGAAATCCTGCCTTACATCTCCAGTTGTTCCCGAAGGGAAATATACGCTCATCACCGAGGCTTTATCAAAGTCCGCACGGATAACTCTACCTTCAAAATCATAATCTTCATGGCCACAACCATATTCAATATGATTTGGGGTAATCCTAGTGAATATTGCAGTACCGCTATAGCCTTTTTTCTGGGCAGGGTACCAATAGTGTTCATAGCCCATCTCCTCTAATAATACCAGTTCAGGAACCTGATCTGGGCTTGCTTTAATTTCTTGGATACAAATTACATCAGGGCTTTCGGCCTTGAACCAATCCAACCAGCCTTTTTTCAAAGCAGCACGGATTCCGTTCACATTATAGGTAATGATCTTCATCTTAAGGGAGTTTGTAAGTTTTGGATTTCATGGAATCAAAAAGCTTGGTAAAGAAGCCTTTCTTAGGCGGAAGTCCTTGAAGCTTGCGCTCAAGATCCAATGCCTGCCTTCTATCCAATAATTTCATCGCAAAACGCTCATCGTTATATGGGCGGTCGTTGTCATCGGTTTTCACGGCAGCAATGCTATCCACAACACCGATTCCTTCGATTAATTCGCCAAATACGGTGTATTCACCATCCAGATGCGGGGTTCCACCAATTGTGGTATAGGTTTCTCTTTGAAGTGGAGTCAATTTTTTGCCTTTCAACCTGAATTTTTCCAAGGAATCTAGAGCGACTTCAGTAAACACGCGGCCTTGAACCAGGTAAAATTGAGATGCCGAGGATTCTTTGGCAGGATTATTATCCCGAGCAGCACCTAAAGCCCCTTTCTTATGGATGATATCTGCTTGAATTTCGGCAGGAACCTTATAATCAGGACCACCATTACCCAGTTGCTGCCTGCTACCTGCATAGCGGGAGTCAGGGTCACCACCTTGGATCATGAAATTATGGATCACACGGTGAAACAATAAGGAGTCGAAATAGCCTTCATTGACCAATTTGACAAAATTATCCCGGTGTTTTCGGGTTTCGTTATAGAGTTTGATAATTCCGTTGCCTTTACCGGTTTTTACTTCAACATAGTAGTTTTTAGGAGTCTGTGCATACACAAAGCTCAAGCCCATCACAAAGGCAAACAACAATACAATTCTTCTCATATATTAAATGAAATTTACATCTTCAAAATAATCAATTATCAAGGACTTGATAATCATTTCCTGCTCCATTAGGGTGTAATTAGGAATCGGCTTAATAAGCTTCCAATGTGGCCAGCCTTGTTCATCTTGCCCTTCAAGTTCATAGAATCCTAAACTACTGAAAAGCCTACAGGTTGCGATGTGCATCAATTCTTCTTTTTCTCTTTTTGAAAACTCCTGAGGTCCTTTTCCCAACTCCTGAACACCGATCAAGAATAGCATGACCTTGATGTCAGGAATGTCCATATCGAAGTTTTTGGCGATTGCACCTTGCAGTTCCGCCCACTTCTTATTTATTTCTGCTGCTTGCATGGATTTAATTTTCTGACCAGTCTTTAATGAGTTCTTTACATCTGGATTCAATCAGTTCAAAGACTGGAACGAACATGTTTGAATCGTAGTATGGATCAGGAACAATATCATCGATCAGAAACAGGGAAACTTTATCCTTATCTTCTTCAGAAACGGCCATTGCCACAACGTCTGAATAGTTTTGTTTGTCCATCACCAATATATGGTCGTATTTAGAAAAAAGGGAAGGATTAAAATGTTGGGCTCTTTGATTTGAAATATCAATACCTCTTTCTTTCGCCACTTGGATAGAACGACGATCCGGCGCTTGACCAACATGCCAATCACCCGTACCTGCAGAATCTATTTCCCATGACAATCCATTCTCTGCAACCATGTGCTCCATAATGCCATGAGCCAACGGAGACCTGCAAATATTCCCTAAACACACCATTAGTATTTTCATGGTTTCAAATATAACATTATCTAGTTAGTATTGAGATGTGAGATATGAGATATGAGACAAAAGAAATTTATAGCGGCCAGTATAGGGGGAGATAAGAAATAGCTTCCTCATATGGTGATTCTGAGCGAAAGCGAAGAATCTGGAGCCTTTTATTATTTTTTGGATGTCATCCTTAACCGAAGGTTAAGGAACTGTTCGGATGTAGGGTCAATTCTTGGGTTATTAAAAGTCTCCTTTTCTAGCTGAGGATTTCTTAAGCGAACGGTTCCTATTTGCTTCGCAAAAGGATGACAGCATTCCCGTGAAAAAGAAGCGTACAGATTCTTCACTTTCCGTTCATAATTAGAAATGCGGTAGAGAGGGATACTGAACGAGTCATTCTAAATCTCCGATTTAGGACCTGTAAGCCAATGTATTCAAAAAAATAGTTGTTTAGGCCTGCATTATTCCAAGGTATCTCAAATAAAATCCCTCGCTAGGCTAGCTCCTACGGTCTTGTGTCTATTGTCTTATGTCTATCAGTCTAAAAAGCAAAAGGGGCCACAATCTCTTGGGCCCCTTTTGCTTTTTAATATTTTTACTAGTATTTCAATGGAACATTGAATTGTACGGTACTTCCTTTTTCAGGCACACCGGTAATACGGACGATGTCTCGACGGGTGCTACCTAGAGCAGACTCTACATCATCAACATTATTTACTGGTTTACCATTTACTTCAGTAATGACCAATCCTCTTTCAACGCCGAAGTATTCGAAAACACCACCTCTGTGTACTTGTGAAACAACTACACCGGATTTGATGCCTAATTCTTGTTTGCGCGCATTGCTTGCAGGCACAAAACTAGCACCTAATTTATTGAATATCTCTGTTGCTGACGCACTAGATTCTGAATCTTCTGTTTTAGGTTTGCTTTCTTCACCTTTCAAGGTCAATGAAACGTCTTTCTCTTTACCGTCACGTTTGAAAGTGATCTTCACTTTATCACCTGGACGTAAGCGAGCAACATATTCTTGTAGGTCTGGAGTTCCATAGATTACGCGGCCTTCAACCTTGGTCAAGATATCACCAGATTTAATTCCGGCAGCTTCTGCAGCTCCACCTTTTAATACATCACGTACATAAAGACCGTTTACATCTTCAATACCTTTCTCGGCACGTAACTGATCGTTGATTTCAGTAAATGTTACACCCACATAACCACGTTTAACACTACCGAATTCTTTGAAGTCATCGACAATCTTTTTAGCAAGGTTAATTGGGATAGCGAATCCATATCCAGCATAAGTACCGGTTGGAGATGCAATAGCGGAATTGATACCGATCAATTCACCTCTAGCGTTTACCAAGGCACCACCACTATTACCTCTGTTGATCACGGCGTCAGTTTGCAAGAATGATTCAACAGCATTGCTGATCATTTGCTCTTGCTGCCCCATACCTCCATAACCACGACCTTGAGTCGGTTCATCTAAGATACCGATACGACGGCCTTTAGCACTGATGATACCGGCTGTAACGGTAGATTGTAATCCTAGTGGATAACCTACTGCTAATACCCACTCGCCAATCTGAACGTTATCTGAGTTGCCTAACTTCACCATAGGTAAGCCAGTTGCATTTACTTTAATCAAGGCCAAGTCAAAGTTCGGGTCTCTTCCGATCACCTTAGCTTCGTATTTACGTTTATCGGTCAAGACCACTTCGATCTTGTCTGCCTCTTCCACTACGTGGTTGTTGGTTACGATATAGCCATCAGGAGAGATCAGTACACCAGAACCCGACGCTGTTGCAGGACGAGCCTGACCGCGTTGTTGGGGTACTCCAAAAAATTCCTCAAACATATCGAAAGGCGATCCGCCACCACCACGGTTACCGCGGCTTGCCATTGTTACTTGAATGTGTACTACACCCGGAGATACTGCGGCTGCAGCTTGGGTAAAATCCGGATTTCCAGTAGAAGAAAGAATCTCTTCACCAGGGTTGTTTGCATAATATACTTTTTGACGCTCTTCAAACGTCATGTTGTCCATCTGTTTGTTTTCAAAGAGCTTAAACCCACCCACGGCTATGGCTCCTCCTATGATGGCTGCTAATAAAGTTGCACCTATCTTTTTCATATCTATAATTAATCTAACTTTTTTATTTATGTTTCCTAATTCAAATGTAATACCATTCAAAAGGCCTTAAAGACTTTTGTCAGTTAAATAATGTTAAGGAGAGCCTACTATGTCAGGCATTTAACAAGATTTAACAAAAGTTCGGTTTATTGTAACAAGAATATTAAATTTACGGCAGAAACTCAACAAAATGTCAAAAGAAATCCAATTCTATAAATACCAAGGTGCAGGTAATGATTTTATCTTGATTGACAACAGAAAGGGCTCGTTTGATGCCAATAACCAACAATTGATTCAGCAGATTTGTGACAGGAGATTTGGAATTGGTGGGGACGGATTAATGCTGCTTCAAGATACAAATAATTATGATTTCCAAATGCTTTACTTCAATGCAGATGGAAAGGAAGGCACCATGTGTGGGAATGGGGGGCGCTGTTTGGTAGCCTTTGCCAGAGACTTGGGAATCATCTCACGCGATACTGTCTTTTTGGCAGTAGACGGAAGGCATGATGCTCAAATTCAGCAAAATATTGTAAATCTTGGCATGATTGACGTGAATGAATACAGCATGGATGGGGAAGCATTTGTCCTAAACACAGGTTCTCCACATTATGTCGAGTTTGTTGAAGATTTGGCACACAAGAATGTCTTCCAAGACGGCTATGCCATTCGGAACAACAGCACCTATGGCGAAAAAGGAATCAATGTCAACTTTATCGAAGCGGAAGAAAACGGATATTTCGTAAGGACCTTTGAACGTGGTGTAGAGGATGAAACCTATGCCTGTGGCACTGGCGCTGTCGCTTCAGCCATGAGTGTTGCTTTGAAATCGGGCAAAGACGGTGATTTTCAAATTCCAATCCGGGTATTGGGTGGGCAGCTTAGCATTTCTTTCCACAAAGTGGGCCATCAATTTAGCAAAGTGTATCTTTCGGGACCTGCAATCCAAGTATTTCAAGGAAAAATCGATATTTCATAATAATTTAACCTCCTTAATTTTGGAGAAAAAGACCTAATACACGTATATTAGTAGCTTTTTCTACAGAGTCTATAGGATGCAGCAGGTCGACACAATAACTTCATATCGTTTGGTTTACTCATTAGGGAAGCACCCCTACTTGGGCTACCTGATTGAACCCCATATTGTACAGCTCAACCAGAATGGATCTTATTCTCTCTCCTATAAAAGGGTATTCAGCAATACCGTAGACGAATTTTCGGATGCATTGGATGAAATCGATTACGAACTGATCCGTCTTTGTGATGAGATTGAACAAACGCAATTGATCAAAAGATTCCATAAGAAAGCCATCCGACCCGCCGATTACTTCTCCAAGATCTTTGATCAAAAGATTTATGAGCATATCCGTCCAAAGATTGAAAGCCGCTTGCTGCACATCTTGAACAACATTGGCGACAAGCCACTGTTCTTGATGAGCAAGGATGGATATCCGGCAGAACAGGAACTCAAAATAGCGGATAAACCAACCAGCATCTTGTTCCATTTCAGAAGGAATGAAACGGAAACACGCTATTTCCCAACCCTCAAATATGATGGGCTCCGCATGGAATTCATGTACAAGAATGCGGATGTGATCGTCAATCAACAGGCCTGGTTGCTTTTGGAGAATGTTCTCTATCATTTTGATGAGGAACTGGAGGGCAAGAAATTGACTCCTTTTTTGAACAAGAGGTTTATTTCAATCCCAAGGAATACGGAGAAAAAATACTTCGAAACCTTTGTGACCTCATTGATCGAGAAGCACCATGTTTATGCCGAAGGTCTCGAGATCATCAATTATAGGGAACAGGCGATTCCTCAACTAAGGATTGTCTATAGTCCAGACCAAGAGGCTCAATTGCAATTGTATTTTGAATATGGGGAATATAGTTTTCCTGCCGGTGCACAGCATCCCGTAACGGTTCGCTATGTCTATGACAAGGAAAAGGATTCCCATCAATTCTACAGAATAAAAAGGTCTCTGCAATGGGAGGAAAAGAAAGCCAAGACCTTGGAAGATTATGGCTTGGAACGAGCGGATGCCCTATTTGGATCATACCTGCCTGTTACCGGGATCAATGGCTATCGGATTTCCAGCATTGAATGGGTCAATGAGCATCTTTCGGAATTGACTGAAGCCGGTTTCCACATCGTCCAAAACCATAATGATAAAAAATTCCTGATCGGCAAGACTACTATCAGCATTGAGGTCACGGAGAAGAATGACTGGTTTGATATTTCAGCGATCGTAAGATTTGGCGAGTATGAAATTCCTTTTATCAATCTCCGTCAGCATATATTAAACCGGATCCAGGAATTTGAATTACCAAATGGTGAAATTGCGATCATTCCTCAAGAATGGTTTTCACAATACGAGCATCTTTTCCAATTTTCTTCCCAAAAGGAAGGTATTCGATTAAATCGAACACATATCGGCTTGTTACACGATGTCACCGAACATACACAAGTCAGTATGCAACGGAAGCTGAACAAGCTTGGCGAGTTTGATGAAATTGCAGACATCGAGGCCCCAGTGGAATTTAAGGGATCTTTACGCCCTTATCAGAAAGCTGGTTACAATTGGTTCCATTTCTTGCAGGAATACCGCTTTGGAGGTCTTCTGGCAGATGATATGGGCTTGGGTAAAACCGTGCAGACCTTAGCATTATTACAGCATCAAAAAGAGAATCTAGCCGCTGATCAGCCTAAGACCTCCCTTTTGATCGTGCCGACTTCCCTGATCTTTAACTGGCAAAAGGAAGCAGAAAAGTTCACTCCTAAATTGCGGGTCTTGTTACATACTGGAACTTACCGCAGCAAGAACAATTTTGCTTTCAGCCATTTTGATTTAGTGATCACGACCTACGGCGTGGCACGTATTGATGAGGAATTATTATCTGGTTTTTTCTTCAATTATATTATTCTGGATGAAAGCCAGAACATCAAAAACCCAAGGTCAAAATCCTTCTCCGCGATCAAACATATCAAGGGGAAGAACAAATTAGCCTTGAGCGGTACCCCTATCGAGAATTCAGTAGCCGATATCTGGTCACAGATGTCTTTTGTCAATCCTGGACTTTTGGGCAGTTACACTTATTTCCAAAAGGAATTTGTCCTAGCTATTGAAAAAAAGAAGGATGAGGAGAAAGCTAGACGTTTGCAGGCTATCATTAAACCCTTTGTCTTGCGAAGGACCAAGTCTCAGGTTGCAACGGAATTGCCACCAAAATCAGAGCAGATTTTCTACTGCAGCATGACCGAAGAGCAATCTGAATATTACGAGAAGGTAAAGTCGGAATACAGGAATGCCCTATTGGACGGCGCTTTCACAGGGAAAGCTACTCAGATCGCCCTATTGCAGGGTCTTACCAAGCTCAGACAATTGGCAAACCATCCTCTGATGATCGACAGCCAATACAAGGATGGTTCCGGAAAATTTGATGCAGCTATAGAGACCATGGATTCTATCCTGAAAGAAGGAAACAAGGTCCTGATTTTCTCCCAATTTGTAAGGCATTTACAGATTTTCAGGGAATACTTCGACAAGAATAAAATCCGATATGCTTATTTGGATGGATCTACCACAGATAGGAACAATGCCGTAAAAGAATTCAAGGAAAATGAAGAAACCCAAGTTTTCCTGATTTCCATTAAAGCTGGTGGCGTTGGGTTGAACCTAACGGAAGCGGAATATGTTTTCATTTTAGATCCTTGGTGGAATCCAGCAGTAGAGCAACAGGCCATAGACCGTAGCCATCGAATCGGACAGACTAAAAATGTATTCATCTATAAATTCATCGCGAAGGATAGTATTGAAGAGAAAATCCTCGCTCTCCAAGGTATGAAAAAGTCCTTGGCAAGTTCGTTGATCAGCACGGAAGAAAGCTTTGTGAAATCACTGAGCAAAGAGGACATCAATGAACTATTTAGCTAATCCAATTTTGCTAAATATTACAATTCGCAGCTCACAGGTATTTTTCTTATAAATCAGGTATTTATCCTAGAATTGATGGATATCGATGCTTCTATATTGAGAAACAGTAATTGCCTTTTATCCCACACCTCAATTAACCCAATTTTATCTTCTAGCCAAACTAAATTTAACTTCTTACTAAATGACAGTGGCAATTTTTACCCTCTTTCTATAATCTATTATTAGCTCTCTTTGAAGAAAACCTAACCCAAACTACAAGAACAAAAATTTCACTTCCAATTGTAGATTACGATTAAAATTCCCCTCCTCCACATACACACAAATATTATCTTGAATTAAATTTTAACCGTTACACTTTTTCTTAAAAAGACTGTATTGTCTTTTAAGATTATCGAATTTAAGGCATATTAATCTTTTGTGTTTAAACAATTACAATTTTTCTCATTATTTAATAACTGAATTAAATATATTTACATAATAGTACAGCAAACACCTAAAAAACCATTCAAATGTACAAACTAGATTTTTTCACGGAATATTGTCAGTTCTACCTTGTGAACAAGACAGAGGTCAGTGAAACAGACAGCCTCGATTTCTGGAGTGACGAGGCACTTGAAGAGCGCTTAGCGGTGGACAGGGATGTGCTGGGTGTATCAGTAGAGAATGATTTCTCCATCGTGAAGGGCGAGCTTGAAGTTTTAAATTCCCCAATTGAAGAATTGGATCCCCATGCCGACCATATTGTCGAAGGGAGCCTGAAAATTACAACTGGGGCCATGGAAATACAAGATTGCCCAACAAGCGAAACCATTCTTTCTGTTCCACTGGACAATGACGATTACAGGGTTAGGATTTACTCCTATAACTTGGACATGCCCTATAACCAAAACAACCCAGGAAAGCTGCATGATCATTATCGGATAGAAGTTTGGAAAGAAGCTCCTTCTGAACGGAAAGTACTGAAACTATGGTCCCCAAACTATTAAGTAAAAAATGATACTTTGATTAACGCCTTACAAAGTATCCTTCAACGCTTAATGCTCAGCCCCTTTATTATCCTTCTCCTCATCACTGTACAATAGAAACCTATCAGCAAATAGTTGGTTCTTCTTCAAGTCAAAGTAGGTATGGCTCCTTATTTTGCCTTCTATATTGATGTCCTCCGTAAATTCATAATAATGTGCCTTTTTGAGGGCTTCTTTCTGAGCATTGTCAATTATTAGGAAATCGACTTGATAATAATAATCGTCAGGGCTAGATGAGGCTAAACTCAAGTCTTTGGCATTGAATGGTACGATTTGAATGGTCCTATCTTTTAAAGTCCATTCCTGAGCCTTTATTCCAATAGCTTTATTAACGTCCGTTTCAAGGTTGGGCTTTCCTAATTCTTTATAAAGAAGAGATAGTACGCTGTCCCTAGTCTCCTTAGATTTATAAAAAGCCAAGGCTTGATAAGCTACTGGTTTTTTATGGAGGTCAGTCAGCACGGAAACAGTCTTGAAAAAAAGTGGCCCATAGGCAGCGATACTATCTTTGAAAGGACTTTCTAGAAGATATCCGAAATCTTCCTTGGGAACTTGGATATGAAGGGCGCTAATAACAGGGTCTTTAATCCGATATGCCAGCTTCTCCTCACTTAGCTCATGTTGTTTTAATGATTCAAGGCTGGCTTCATTTTCTTCGACCATCCATTTTCCAAAAACAGCCATAACATCTTCGTCGAACTTAGAGTTCTTCAACTCCAAAGTATTGCCATGGTTATTGTTTTCCATTCCTTCTTTACAGGAAATCAATAAAAGAAGTAGCATACATAAACTGATTAGGGAATTTCTCATAAACGGAATGATTGGGATGATCTACACTATAAATATACCCAATTTACAGTTGGGTATAGCGTTAATTTCCAAACATTTGTGAATCTGGTTAAGTCCAAAAGAAGAATAGCCCCAAAAGAAAATGGGCAATAAGTCGCCTTATTGCCCATTCAATAAATCAATTATTCCTTAAAGAGCGGCTCTAAAGTTAACCACGCTTTCAGTTACTTCTGGAAGACTGTTTTCCCAGTTGTATTCATATTCAGCAGAAAGCATTCCTTTGAAATTCTGACGCTTTAATTCTGCCTGTACTTCTTTCATTCCTAATTTACCTGTTCCCCAAATCACATCGTGTGCTTTTTTGTCACCAAATGCATTTAAGTCTTTAAAGTGAACATGGTACACTCTGCCCTCCAATTTTTTTAGGCACTCAATAGGATTTAATCCTGATCTCATCCAGTGGCCAACATCAGCTGCTGCTCCCATTCTCTTACTTCTTCCTTCTAAGG
This sequence comes from Sphingobacterium sp. BS-2, assembly GCF_046161205.1. NCBI lineage: Bacteria > Pseudomonadati > Bacteroidota > Sphingobacteriia > Sphingobacteriales > Sphingobacteriaceae > Sphingobacterium > Sphingobacterium sp. BS-2. Next base: position 451,019 of record NZ_JBIXGO010000019.1, on the reverse strand, counting down.
CTTTAAGCACTACATCAGGATTCCAATAATGTGATGGGTCTGGGTGGTTGTGGATCGCTACTTTGATATCGTATTTATCACAAAGTTTTGAGATATAGTCCAATTGGTTTTCCGCTGGCTCGGCATTGATTACCTTAATATCAAAGTCTTTTGCAAATTGGAATACTTTTTCCCATTCAGCTTCATCCTTTGCACCAACAACGCCATAAGCATGTACAGTAATTCCCCTATCTTTTAAAAGTTTCTTTACTAATTGACGTCCTTCAGGTGATAGTTCATAAGTCATTTTCTCGGTGCTACCGCCACCTACCGTTTGGCCTGGAAAGGCTTCTACATAACGTAGGTTTGCCGCAGCGATCTTATCCAATGCCTCCGCAAAAGAAAACAATCTGAAGGTATAAGCTTGAGAACCTAAATGCCAGCCTAACTTTTCTTCAGGAAATGGTCCTTTGGCCTTTGCGGTTCCTTTTGCCGCAGGGACATTGCTAGAGCAGGATGAGAAAATTACCAAGGCAACTGCCATGCATCCTACAAACAATTTACTAAGTTGTTTCATATAATTTGATTTAAGTTGAGTTCTTAGTCTTGAAATTTTGGCACAGCTATCTGGATTCGCTCGATGACTTCATCCTTGCCTAATACCTCGGCAATCTTGAATACATCAGGACCGAATTTCCCTCCAACCAACATGATACGGAATGGCATCATCAATTCACCCATCTTCATCCCTGAGTCTGCGATCTTTTGCTTGAAAAGAGGCTCAAGTGTTGCAGCATCCCATGAGGACTGATCTTTGAATAGATCGGCTACTTCATTAAAGAAAGATGTCTTGTCTTGATTCCACTTAGGTTTTACTGCATCGATATCGTAATTTGCTGGCTTTTGAAAGAAAAATGACGCTTGCTCCCAAAAATCTTCTATGTAAGTTAATCTTTCTTTAACTAAATCAAGAATAGTTTCCACAAAATCATCTCCATATTCCGCTGTTTGAACAGCATGTTTCTCTAATACTGCCTTCACTTCTGGCAAAAGTTCTGTATTAGGAGCACGTTTAATCCATTCTTGGTTGTACCATTTCGCTTTTTCGAAGTCGAATTTAGCACCAGCCTTGCTGATACGCTCCACAGAGAATTTCTGGATCAGCTCATCCATATCAAACAGCTCTTGTTCGGTCCCGTCGTTCCAACCTAATAGCGCAAGCATATTGACAAATGCCTCCGGAAGGAAGCCTCTTTCACGGAATCCGGTGGTCAGATCACCTGTTTTAGGATCATTCCAATTCATCGCATAAACCGGGAATCCTAAACGGTCGCCATCACGTTTGCTTAGTTTACCGTTTCCATCAGGTTTCAAGATCAATGGAAGATGCGCCCAATTAGGCATTTCATCTTTCCAACCTAGGTATTCCCATAATAAGATATGTACTGGCGCCGAAGGCAACCACTCTTCTCCTCTAAAGATGTGGGAAATCTCCATGGCTCTATCATCAACCACAACCGCTAGGTGGTAGGTAGGCATACCGTCAGCTTTCAACAGGACCTTGTCATCAACAAGATTTGTCTCAAAGCTCACTCGACCACGAATCATATCATCAAAGGATACTACTTCGTTTTCTGGCATCTTAATACGGATGGTATGTGCTGCACCCTCAGCCAACAAGCGTTCTGTTTCCTCTTTCTCTAGGGAAAGGGAATTCCTTAAACTCATGCGGTTATCGTGGGCATAGCGAAAGTTAGGATGTATCTTTCTCTGTTCTTCTAGTTCTTCAGCAGTGTCAAAGGCATAGTAAGCATGTCCTTTTTCCACAAGTTCTTCAGCAAACTTCCTATACGAAGGCTTACGTTCGCTTTGACGGTAAGGACCAAAGTTGCCAGGTTGGTTAGGACTTTCGTCAGGATTCAAACCACACCATGCTAAACATTCCATAATATATTCTTCGGCACCGGGAACAAAACGGGTCTGATCGGTATCTTCAATACGTAAGATGAACTCGCCATTATTGTGTTTCGCGAAAAGATAATTGAACAATGCGGTACGGACGCCGCCTAAATGTAATCCGCCTGTAGGACTAGGTGCAAAGCGGACCCTTACTTTTTTGTCTGAACTCATAAACACAAAATTAAGCAATTATTACTTTTCTTTCTCGTAGCAATCTTAAAATGATTAATTTGGTTGAATTGAAGAGTTATGAAGCAACATCCCTATCGGTACAATAAACAACAATGGAAGTTTTTCCTTTTTTTATTTGCGGCATTAATTGCTGCTGCATCGTTGCTTTATTCTAATTATTTAGTCAAGAACCTTTCAAAATCAGAGCGGACCAAGGCGGAAGTCTGGGCTATGAGCACCCAAAGTATTGTTTCCATGCCCGATGTGGACGATCAGTTCATCAGTTTTATCTACGCCGTGCGGGACAGTCTTTCCCTCCCTGCCATTATCACCAAGGAATCTGGGGAAATCATTTTCTGGAGAGACCTGGATAGCACAAAGACCAATATCCATCCCTCCGCTCAGGATTCGTCGATTTCCTTGGTCTATGATCCTCCTTACTTCGAAAAGCAATTAGAGAAAATGAAAAAAGCCCATCCGCCAATCCATATTTCCTTGGATACCGGCGAGAAGTGGCTCGTATATTACCATGATTCCAAAGCGCTGAGCCAATTGAGGATTTTCCCTTATATACAACTATCCTTGATTGCCGTCTTCCTGATTGTAGCCTATACTGTATTTAATTCCATCCGGGATTCGGAACAGAATTTAGTTTGGGTGGGTATGGCGAAGGAAGCCGCCCATCAGCTAGGGACTCCTATTTCTTCTATGATGGGTTGGCTTGAACTGGCCCGGATAACCTACCAAGGAAAGGACAACTCCCTATTGGACGAAATGGAAAGGGATGTGCAGCGACTGGAAATCGTAGCAGACCGTTTTTCCAAAATCGGATCAACTCCCTCATTATCAAACCATGTCATCTTTAAGATTGTAGAAGATTACGTGAATTATTTCAAGGTGCGGACCAGTAAAAGGATATCTTTTGAGCTGACTGGAGACCAACAGGTAGAAGCCAAATTGAATGTACAGGTATTTGACTGGATCATCGAAAACTTACTGAAGAATGCTGTAAATGCCATTGAAGGAGAAGGAAAAATCACGGTCAACATTTCGGAAAACATTGCAAAAGAAGAAATTTTTATAGACATTAGTGATACAGGAAAGGGAATCCCGAGATCAAATTGGGAAACCATTTTCCAACCAGGATATACCACCAGACAACGAGGCTGGGGATTAGGCTTAAGTCTCACCAAGAGGATGGTATATTATCATCGAGGACAAATTTTTGTTAAAGAATCTGAATTAGGAAAAGGTACAACATTTAGAATTGTATTAAAAAGTAATTTACGCTATGAACCAACTCAAATCTGACGAATACCCAGCGATTTTCAATGACTATATCGAAACCATTACTGGCGACGTTATGGAAGAATTGAACGAACAAATCGAATCTTTTCCTGAATTTATTGCGAGTATCCCGGAAGAATTGGGCACTTTTACTTATGCCGAAGGGAAATGGACCATCAAAGAAGTGCTGTGCCATATCCTGGATGCGGAACGGATCATGACCTACAGGGCCCTGAGGTTCGCCCGCAACGATATGACCGCATTGGCATCCTTTGAGCAAGACGAATTCGTTGCCAATGGTAGACACAACGAAAGAAAACTAAAAGAGATCTCTGAAGAATTTGTCCACCTTCGAAAAGCAAATATGTTCCTGTTCAACTCCTTTGATGACACAGAACTAAATAGAAAAGGAATGGCTTCGGATCGCTTGATCAGTGTGAGAGCCTTCTTATACATAATTGCAGGACACCTAAACCACCATGTTACTTTATTGAAATCCCGTTATCTAAAAGATCAAAATTTAAACAACAATGTGGTATAGAGAATATAGTCTAGAAGAAATTAATGGCCTCTTCGCCATCAATATGACTGGTTTCTTGGACATCAAGGCCGTTTCCATCACTCCGGACTGCCTTGTGGCCGAAATGCCAGTAACTGAAAAAGTAAAACAACCCTATGGCCTATTGCATGGCGGTGCCTCCTGTGTATTGGCAGAATCAGTAGGTAGCATAGCTTCCAATATGGTCATCGATTCCAATGAATGGGCTGGTGTAGGATTGGAGATCAATGCCAACCATATCAGACCAGTAACGAAAGGTTTGGTTCGCGCAACTTGCAAGGCTTACCATATCGGAAAGACTACCCATGTATGGGACATCCAAATTCACAACGAACGTAATCAGCTGGTATGCATTTCAAGGCTTACCATTGCTGTGATAAAAAAACCAACAGCCTAAAAAAACAATTTGTTCCAACATCTGTTGAGCCTGTATCATAACGATATGGTTTTATGATACGGTTTAGGTTTTTAGAAGAGACATTAGCTTAATGTCTCTTTTTTATTAAATAAAAATTTCTTCTGCCCTGACTTCCTAGACTCTTGACTGAGTGGAATAAATGGATTTTTTCTTCCAAATGCAATCGATTGCTTGTTATTTTGCGTTTTAAAATACCGAATTATTTTATTAGCCTTGTAGCTACCTTATTATTAATTTGTAAATCAAATTTATGAGTAATCAAAATAATCAATCGACCGTAGGGCCAATGATCATCATATCATCCCTTTTTTTCATTTTTGGTTTTGTCACTTGGTTAAACTCCCTTTTAATCCCCTATTTAAGGATTGCCTGTGAGCTTTCCGAAGTACAATCTTACTTTGTGACCTTTGCCTTTTATATCGCTTACTTGGTAATGGCACCGGTATCCACTTGGGTGTTAAATAAATTTGGTTTTAAAAACGGGATGGCCGTTGCCTTGGGTATCATGGCCTTCGGAGCATTATTATTTATCCCAGCAGCATATACTAGAACCTATTTACTGTTCCTTTCTGGACTGTTTGTTATGGGTGGTGGTTTGGCTATTTTACAGACGGCATCAAACCCATATATCACAATCATTGGCCCTGTGGAAACTGCGGCTAAAAGAATCAGTATTTTAGGGATCTGTAATAAATTAGCTGGAGCAATCGCAACTACATTATTCAGCTACTTATTGAAAGTAGATGAAGTTGATAAACTTCAAAACGAGATCCTATCTTTATCACCTGCTGAAAAATCAACTGCCTTGGATAACATGGCTCTTGAGGTGGTAAATCCTTATATCGGTATTATAGTCGTATTGTTAATATTAGCCTTCTGGATATCTAAAACCCATCTCCCAGAGGTAAAAGGAGATGAGGAGGAAGATGCTCAACATCATAATTTAACTGAATCTAAGCAGTCTATATTCGATTTCCCGCATGTATTATTAGGCTTTGTTGCTCTTTTCGCTTATGTTGGAGTAGAGGTATTGGCTGGAGACACCATCATTGCTTATGGTAAATACTTGGGTATTCCTTTGGCAACCGCCTCATTCTTCCCTTGGATTACCATGTTATCGATGGTTGCTGGTTATATCATCGGTATCATCGCCATCCCAAAATATTTAAATCAAGAAACCGCATTAAAACTTTGTGCAATTCTAGGTATCATCATGACCATTGGTATTGTTTTCACAGATGGAATCTTATCATTGGCTTTGGTCGGCCTGTTAGGTTTTGCAAACTCGTTGGTGTGGCCGGCAATATGGCCATTAGCGTTGAAAGGTGTGGGTAAGTTCACGAGTGCTGCATCGGGTATTTTGGTGATGGGTATCGCCGGTGGAGCAGTAATTCCATTGTTATATGGACAATTAGCCCACGTAACTAATTCGCACCAAGCCTATTGGATCGCTTTACCTTGTTATCTATATATCCTGTACTATGCCGTTTCAGGGCACAAAGTCAGGAAAAAGACACATGCTTAAAATTAAGCAAGGCAATGGAGTTAGTGTACTAACTCCATTGTTTTTTTGAAGTTTTTCTTATCTTCGAATATTCTATTAAAATGATTATGAAAAAATTAGCATTAAGTATCCTTGTTGCGGCAGGGCTTGTATTGACGGCTTCACAAGCTGAAGCACAATTAAAGCTGCCTCAACCAAGTAGTACCCAGTTTATCCTACAGGATTTGGGAACCGAACAGATTAGTGTGGTTTATCAGCGCCCAAGTGCTAAAGGACGTGTTATTTTTGGAGATCTAGTTCCTTATGATCAAATATGGCGTACGGGTGCAAATGATGCAACCAATATCACATTCCAATCAGAGGTTATGATTGAAGGTAAAAAACTAGAAGCTGGTACCTATGCTTTATTTACCATCCCAGGAAAAGAGGAATGGACTATTGTTTTCAATACGAATGCAAAACAGTGGGGTGCTTATACCTACAATGCTGAAGATGACGTATTGCGTGTAAAAGTAAAACCTACAACATTAGAAAGTCCAGTTGAGACTTTCACCATTGAATTTGATGATGTTCATGAGCAATCTCTAGACCTATCATTAAGCTGGGAAAAAACAAAAGTTTCTTTCAATATCGCTGTAGATCAAAAAGAAGAGATCATGGCTGACATCGAAGAAGCCATGAAAGGTGATAAAAAACCTTACTTCCAAGCGGCTATGTACTATTTCAGCAATGATATTGATATGCAGAAGACTGTAGCTTGGATGAAAGAAGCTGATAAAGGAAACACCAAAGCGCCACATATCAAATATTGGAAATCAATTGTATTGGCGAAAGCTGGTGATAAAGCAGGAGCGATCAAAGCCGCTGAAGAAGGTTTAGCGATTGCAAAAGCGAGCAACAACCAAGAGTATGTGAAATTGAATACTCAAGCGCTAGAAGCAGCTAAAAAATAAATATTATTTTAAAAGAGAAAGCGGAGGTCGATAATACGGCCTCCGCTTTCTCTTTTATAAAATCTTCAGGTTTCTCTATTTAAGTGCATTAAATAAGATCTCTACCGGATGAAGCGCTCCAGTTCCCGTACCATCCATGATCTGATGTCTACAACTTGCTCCTGGAGCCGCAACCAAGGTCTGTTCAGACTTTCCGCGAACTGCCGGAAACAGCACCAACTCACCTATCTTCATGGATAACTCATAATGCTCTTTCTCATAACCAAATGACCCCGCCATACCGCAGCAACCAGAAGGAATCTCTTTAACCTTATAATTCGCAGGAATCTCCAAGATCTTTGAAACAATGGATGACAATCCCCATGCTTTTTGCTGGCAATGTCCATGCAAAAGTATGTTTTCTTCCTTCGAGACAAACTGGTTAGATGAAATATTACCAACCATATATTCTTCCCAAATAAACTCTTCGATTGTCAATGCAAATGGCGCAATCCTTTCCGCATCAGCGATCAAATGTTCATCCACAAGGTCGACATACTCATCCCTAAAGGTCAAGATGGTCGATGGTTCCACAGACACCAGTTTTGTATTAGAATTCAACCTTCCACGGAAGGTCTCCACATTCTTATTCGCTAATTTCTTGGCTTCACGGAGCAGGCCTTTCGATAATAAAGCTCTCCCTGAAAACGCATGCGGCACCATCAGCACCTCATAGCCTAACTTCTCTAGAAGAATGATAGCTTTCTTGCCAATTTCCACATCATTGAAATTGGTAAACTCATCACAGAAAAAGTAAACGGATTTGATCGGTTCTTTATGCCCAGAAAAAGGTTTATCCTTCCCTTGGAACCATTTCCTTAAGGTTTTCGAAGCAATTTTAGGGATGTGTCTTTCAGGAGCAAAGCCTAGAACATTCTTCACTAGACCTGAAGTCAGTTTTGACTCCACAACCCAATTATACAGGCCTGATATCGGCTGCATCAACTGCGTTAAAGTATCCACATGGGCTATCATTCTAGAGCGGAATGGAATACCGTGGCTATCGTAGTAAGCCTGAAGGAATTCGGCCTTCAACTTAGCCATATCAACGCTGGATGGGCATTCAGATTTACAGCCTTTACAGCTAATGCAAAGGTCCATGACCTCCTTGATTTCCTCATGGTCAAAAGGATTGGCCTTCTCCGAATTGGTCAGCATTTCGCGCAGAATGTTGGCTCTCGCTCTGGTCGTATCCTTTTCATCCTTTGTGGCCATATAGGAAGGACACATCGTACCTCCTGATAAATGCGACTTTCTACAGTCACCAGAACCATTGCACTGTTCAGCATGTTGTAAGATAGTCTGCCCCTTATACCTAAATACAGTCTTGATCTCTCGATTAGTTTGCCCAGGCTTATAGCGCAGGGAGCTATTCATCGAAGGGGTGTCCACTATCTTCCCGGGATTAAAGATCCCTTCAGGGTCCCAAGTATTTTTAATCTCTTTTAGCAATTGGTAATTATGCTCTCCGATCATCAGTGGTATAAATTCTCCACGCAATCGGCCATCACCATGTTCTCCACTCAATGAACCATGATACTTCTTAACCAAATGAGCAATCTCAAGAGCTATTTCACGAAACAATAGATTCCCTTCCTCAGTCTTCAGGTTGATAATGGGCCGTAGGTGCAGTTCGCCTGTTGCCGCATGGGCATAATGAACCGCATATAGATTGTACTTCGTTAAGATCTCATTGAAATCCTTGATATAGGCAGGTAGATCCTCCACATCAACGGCGGTATCTTCTATCACCGCAACGGGCTTCTCATCCCCTGGTACATTGCTCAACAAGCCCAACCCGGCTTTCCGAAGGTTCCAAACCTTCTTCTTATCATCTCCCAAAACCAATGGGAAGTGATAGCCTAGTCCATGGGCCAAAAGATCCTCTTCAACAGCCTTTACCTTGCTCAGGATTGCCTCTTGATCTTCCCCGTCATACTCCGCTATTAAGATTGCTTCAGGATCACCTTCCACAAAAAAGCGGTTCTTGGACTGCTCCAGATTACTCTTCGTACATTCCAGTATATATTTATCCATCAGTTCACTGACCAATGGATGGTGCTTCAACACGATAAGATTACCCTTTAGGGCATCTTCCAAAGAATTAAAATGAACGCAAAGCAACCCACTTGGATTTACCGGCAATGGATTGGCATGTACTTTTATTTCGGTAATGAATGCCAACGTACCTTCCGACCCACAGATCAGTTTGCAGAAATTAAAAGGTTCTTTCCCTGCTGTAAAAGGATCGGTTTCCAGAAGCATATCAACGGCATAGCCCGTATTCCTACGATGGATAGAAGGCTTTGGAAAGTTCTCACGGATCTGCTCCTGATTATGATAGTTCCCCAGCATACTGCGGATTTCATGATAGAGCCGCCCTTCTAAATCGGATTGCTTGCATTTGTTGTCAAACTCTTCAAAGCTCAACGCTTTAAAAGTTACTTCAGAGCCATCGCTCAGCAAGGCCTCGACCTCCAGTGTATGCTCTCTTGCACTTCCGTATATCAACGAATTGGATCCACATGAATTATTTCCAACCATACCGCCAATCATAGCACGGTTTGCCGTGGAGGTTTCAGGACCAAAATATAATTTATAGGGCTTTAAGAAAAGGTTCAGTTCATCGCGGATCACACCCGGCTGAACACGTACCCAAGATTCTTCTGGATTGACTTCCAGTATCTCGGTAAAATACTTAGAGACATCCACCACGATTCCAGCTCCCACGACCTGTCCTGCCAACGAGGTCCCTGCTGTCCTTGGAATCAATGAAGTCTTTTGTTCTCGGGCAAATTTAATAAGCAAAAGAAGGTCTTGCTTATCTTTGGGGTAAGCTACTGCAAGTGGCAACTCACGATAAGCAGACGCATCTGTTGCATACAACAGACGCATCTTTTCATTCCAATATAGTTCACCACTTAGTTGTTCCGAAAGCAGGGTTAACTGCTCTTCCATAAGTTATGATCCTTTAATTTGTGATGTATAGGTACTTTCAAATATTTTATCGGCATTGTTCGTTTCGAAGCCGTCACGACGATGCTCTCGCTTAATTTCCGCTTTGGCTAAATCTTTAAATTGGGGCAATACACTGCGTTCGGCAAATTCTACATAACTACCTGCAATTTCCAATGTTTTACCATCAGCAAAATTGGCGTCATACAAAGCTGAAACGGTACTGCTCTGTCTCAAGAGGTTATCATCGCTTGTTTTGATCTTGCCACCAGAAGTATTCAATTTAATGCCAATGCTTTCCAAAAATGCATTGAACTCTTCTAGGGTATTATATCCATCCTTCAACTCATGGATAGAGATGGTATAATGATTTAAATAATAGCGATTATAGATAACCCAAGCAGCATATTCACTCTCTGCAAGCAAGGTTTCATATTCAGTTGAAGTAGGTAGGTCCCATAAAGGCTTCTGCAAGAAGTCAGCCACTTGCTGTCCATTGTTCAAATCCAGCTGATCTACCGGGTCAGAAGTTATTGCAGCAGTATATTTCAGGATGATTTCTTGGGCAGCTTGGCTCAGTTCAGTTACCCTTAATTGGGAAACAAATATTCTAGGATAGCTATCCGCTGGGGGTGCATACCAATGTGCGTCTAGTTTCTTGCCTTCAAAATAATAGTAATCCATCTTTTTGTAGCCAAAAGAAAGGAAGATCTTCTCGAAGGAAGCAATTCCTAAATTCGGGACACCTAAAGTACGGAATGCAATATGGTCATTTACGATGTCAGCTTGTGATTGTACCACCCCACGCTCAAGCAGCGCTTTGGTGATCTTATCTACATCTGAAACATTCGCTCGGTAATGTTCAAACAAATCGTTCAACACTATATCAATAGGCTTTTTTTCGTCGAAATGCATAACAATGAATTTAGTCTTATAATTTGAATAAAGTTATCTAAAAATTATCAAACAAAAACTATTGTTCAGTAAAAAAGAGATAACAAAAAATATTATTCAGGAAAACTACAATTCTTCCGCTAAAATCTTCTCCAATTCCTCCGCGGTCAGGTTCATATTGATATTTCCATCCTTTGCGAAGGAAATCTCTCCGGTTTCTTCCGACACAATAACGGCGACAGCTTCTGACACTTCCGTAACACCGATTGCTGCTCGGTGCCTCAGACCAAACTGCGGCGGCAGATCTTCACTATCCGACAATGGAAGTACCGAACTCGCGGTCATGATCCTGTTGTCTACAATAATGACAGCACCATCGTGCAATGGGGAATTTTTGAAAAATATACTCTCCAATAATCTTTTGGAAATCGGCGCATCGATCACGGTCCCACTGGTTTGGTAATATTCCTCATCGAAATACCTTGAAAACACCAAAAGTGCTCCAGTTCTCGACTTGGACATATTCTGGCAAGCCTCTACGATAGGCTTGATAAATTCCACATTCTCTCTATGGGTAGATTTCTTACCACCAAAGATGGACCATAAGAACTTTTTCCGTCTCAGGGAGATATTTTTACCGATATGTAAAAGGAAGCGACGTATTTCCTGCTGGAAAACGACAATCAATGCAATGGATCCCACAGAGATAAATCCACCGAATATCTCGGTCAATAGGCGCATCTCCATCTGCTTTACAACTAGATAGATACCGTAAAACAAACCCACACCGATTAAGATATTTACGGCTATAGTCCCTTTGATCAAGCTATAGACATAGTAGATGATAATTGCCACGAGCAATATATCGATGAAATCCAGTAGCCTGAAGCCACTTAATAGATTGAAGTCCAAACCATCCATACTTCCTGCAATTTAAAAAATATTATCCATTGATGAACCTATTTAAAATCATAAAATGATAGGAATATGGCAGTGCAAAACAGTAAATTTGTAAAAAGGAGCTAAACTATGACTAAACTTTCTGTAAATATCAATAAAATCGCTACCCTGAGAAATGCCCGTGGTGGAAATGTTCCAAACCTTCTTGCTGCAGCCTTGGCTTGTGAGAAATTCGGCGCACAAGGAATTACCGTACATCCAAGACCTGATGAGAGGCATATCCGCTATCAGGACGTTTATGACCTAAAAGCTAATATCAGTACCGAATTTAATATCGAAGGCAATTGCCGCGAGCAGAAATTTATAGACTTGGTCCTTGCCAATACACCAGCACAGGTTACTTTGGTTCCTGATGAAGAAGGACAGATAACTTCAAACCATGGTTGGGACACCATCAAACATCGTGATTATTTGTCTGAAATGGTGAAGCTTTTCAAAGATCAAGGAATCCGAGTTTCCATCTTTGTCGATCCAGTGGAGGAATTGGTCGAGGCTGCCGCTGAAACCGGAACCGATCGTATTGAACTGTACACCGAAGCTTATGCAACCGATTTTACCAATGATCCGGAACAAGCAATCGAACCTTATGTCAAGGCCGCACTAGCCGCCCAAAAGGTAGGCTTGGGATTAAATGCAGGCCATGATCTTGACCTCAATAACTTACAGTATTTCCATCAGAACATCCCTGGTCTATTGGAAGTCAGTATCGGCCATGCCTTGATTTCCGATGCTCTGTACCTAGGTCTGGAAGAAACCATCAAAAGATACTTAGCTTGTCTGAAATAGAATAGACAAAGCCGCAAATAAAAAATGGGAGACAGTAATACTGACTCCCATTTCTATTTTATTTCGACCTTAATGAATCGGTCTAAAGATTCTATTCCATCTAATTTTGGACAGGAATGAACCATTTTCGTCCCAGCTCAACCAAGTAAACAAGGCTTTACCGACAATATGGTCTTCCGGCACAAAACCCCAGCCTCTCGAATCCAATGAATTATGGCGGTTATCCCCCATCATCCAATAGTAATTCATATTGAAAGTATAGCTGTCGGCTTTCTGTCCATTGATATAATAGCCATCCGATTTCTTTTCAAAAGTATTCCCTTCATATACTGAAATAGCTCTTTCGTACAATGGCACCGTCAATGAATCTAATTTCACGGTCCATCCTTTTTTAGGAACCTGGATTGGCCCAAAGTTATCATAGTTCCAAATGATCCCATTGGTATACATTGGGAAAGCTTGGAAACCTGGATTGGCATCCCCGGGCTCATAAACAATCTCTTTGAATTCTTTGATGTTAGACCATTTCTTCACTTCTTCAGCCTCAGATTTCGTCATGTGCATCGCATACTGACCCATACTTGGATCTGTATACAGCATGTCCATTTCGATACGCATATCCAACAATTTCTGCAGGTTAAGACCATTCGGATCAGTGATCACCAAATAGTTGGTTTGAAAATCCTCATCTGTAAAAGCAGGCTCTCCATTGACAAACAGTTTCGTGCGTTCCATGGAAATAACATCGCCTGGCATCCCTACACAACGCTTAATATAATTTTCTCGTTTATCGATGGGTCTATTGAATGGTGCATCAGCTTCCATTGGGTAGTTGAATACAACCACATCATTTCTTTTGATGTCCTGAAATCCCGGAAGTCTCTTATACGGGATTTTGATTGCTTCAGAATAAGCTTTACCCCCTGTGATAGGCATGGTATGATGCGCAAATGGAAATGCCAAAGGAGTCATCGGAACCCTAGGGCCATAGTTCAACTTACTTACAAATAAGAAATCACCAACCAAAAGGCTTCTTTCCATCGATCCAGTCGGGATCATATAAGCTTCAATTAAGAAGCCACGGATCAATGTAGCGGCAACTGTTGCAAAAATAATGGCATCTGCCCATTCCCTAGCTACTGATTTTTTATATGGATATTTCTTTTTGAATTCTTCGGTAGTGGACTGTCCTAGATATTTCACATTAGGATCTCTGCCCCACATCGGCAATACGATAAATGGAACTAAAACTGCAGCCGCATTTTCCCAAAATCTACGTTTCCCAAAAGATTTGATCAGGTTTAATAAGAGATCATACCCAATAAAGATATTTACAATCGGAACAAATAGCCACACTATCCACCAAGTTGGCCTTCCGACCAATTGCGCCATGACATATTGTGCATAAACAGGAACAAAAGCTTCCCATCCTTGCTTGCCTGCTTTCCTATACAATAAGTAAAGTCCGTAAGCAGAACCAATGATGTATATGGCTAAAATGATATACCACATATATTATTTATTAAAATCAAACATTTCAGTCACCTGATAGAACCCTTTTTTACCTAAAAGCCATTCAGCCGCAATAACCGCACCCAAAGCAAAACCTTCCCTGCTATGGGCAGTATGCTTAAATTCGATTTGGTCAACCTCTGAGCTGTACAGCACGGTATGGGTACCAGGAACCTCTTCTATCCTCAAACTTTCAATCAGCAATTCATTTGGTTTTGGAATAACTTCCTCGCCTGATCCCTCCACCGAATTGACCCAGGATTTCTTTTCATCACTGTTCTCCAAAATTCCTTCAGCAATGGTGATTGCTGTGCCGCTTGGCGCGTCTAATTTATGGATATGGTGGATTTCTTCAACCTGAACATCGTATTGTTTATAGGGATTGACTGCCTTTGCCAACATCTTGTTGATATGGAAGAAGATATTCACGCCAATACTGAAATTAGAGCCATATAACAAGGCTTGATCAGCTTCCAAACAAGTGTCTTTTACTTCGTCCAAATGTTCGTACCAACCGGTAGTACCAACTACTAATGGCAGGTTGGATTCAAAACAAAGACTGATATTTTCTAAGGCTGCATTTGGAGTACTGAAATCAATAGCCATATCTGCATCTTCCAGATCTTCGGAAGTAATGCTGTCCCTATTTCTTTCATCAACGATCAGAACCACTTCATGCCCTCTTTTCATGGCGAAGCGCTCGATCAGTTGCCCCATTTTTCCATAACCTAATAAAACGATTTTCATATAGTTAATTGGTTTTTATTTAATGGTAAAGGTCATTTTCAAACCCGGAGATACAAATCCATTTCCAGAAAAAGTACCCATCCCCGGTGTATAAGCGTAATTTGGAAGTAAAGTCGGTGAAACTTTAAAACTTAGATCATTGCTGATATTCCAACGGTTCTTTAAGATTGAATCCACATAGGCCTCAACCACGTTCAATCCGTACCAACCTACAGTCAGCAAGATCGTCAGATCTCGGTTCCTACGTCCATAATCTTTCTGTTGGACCAAGCCCTGAACAGTCCAGCTACTATTGATCCCTAAGGATTCATGATTGGAAGGCTGTCCAAATTCTTCCCGGTACTGTAACTCATTTAAGAACTCCTTATAGTACCATTGCCAGTAATTAAAGGTCAGACCTGCACCCACAAATCCTCCATAGATTACTGGAACTTTAATCCACCAAAGGCCTCCGTTGGTATATTGTCCCCAACCAGGTAATATCAAAGACCTTTTCCATGCTATCCTGGTCAATCTTTCGATTGCCAACCTTGCCGAATCCTTACGGATATCCTTATAATAAAATTTCTCGCGCTCCTTTTCAGCTTTTATTCTGGCTTTCCGTTCTGCGCGAGTCTCTTTTTTGACAGTATCTTGTGCCGCTTTCTTCAGAGAATCCTGCACTTGAACCATCTTCGTAGAGTCAGGAATGGTATCTTTCACTTGGCTTTTGAGGCAAGTAAAAGAAAAGATCATCCCAAAGAGCAGTAAAAATTTATACATTACCAGTCTAACAACTCTAAAATTCGGCTCAAATCATCCTCCGAATTAAAAGGAATCTCAATGGCTCCTTTTCCTTTCGTAGATTTCACGTTCAATTTTACACGAGTGGCAAATTTTGAAGCCAGGTCATCCTCAATCTTTTGATATTGAAAAGTCAATGGAGCCTCTTTCTTGCCCTTTTGCTTTTTATCCTTAGCTTGTTGAACTTCACGGACCAATTGCTCGGCCTTACGAACCGACAGTCCTTTTTCAACAATCTCTTTGAAAATAAATAATTGCTTATCGATCTCACCGACATTGATCAAGGCCCTAGCATGTCCCATGGATAAATCGCCATCACGGATTGCCGCCTGGATCACAGGAGGAAGTTTTAACAAACGAAGGTAATTGGTCACCGTAGAACGGTTCTTACTCACGCGGTCACCCAACTCCTCTTGTTTCAGACTACACTCTTCGATCATACGCTGGAAACTCAATGCAATCTCAATGGCATTCAGGTTCTCTCGTTGAATGTTCTCGATCAAAGCCATTTCTAGCATCTGTTGATCGTTTGCAGTCCTTACATAAGCAGGGATTTCGGTAATACCGGCCAATTTGGATGCTCTCAACCTTCTTTCACCAGAAATCAATTGGTATTCATTCTTTCCAATCTGACGTACGGTGATAGGTTGGATCAAACCTTGTACCTCGATAGACTCTGACAGTTCCCTCAGGGCTCCTTCATCAAAATCTGTCCTAGGCTGAAAAGGGTTGATCGATATCTGTTCTACTTTAATAAAGTTTATGCTACCGGCAGGAGAGCTCGGTGTCTTGCTCGCAGGAACATCGGCCGTCTTGTCTTTAGGACTGCTGATCACTTCTTGCTGAAGCAATGCCCCCAAACCCTTGCCTAATCCTGTTTTCCGCTGTTGTGCTGCCATACTATACTGTTACAGTTTGCTTATTCTCTTTTAATAATCCATTCTTCTCCAAAATCTCACGCGCAAGGTTCAAATAATTGATTGCTCCTTTACAAGATGCATCATGCATGATCACTGAAATCCCGAAACTTGGGGCTTCACTCAAACGTGTATTTCTCTGAATAATTGTATCAAACACTAAATCATGGAAATGCGTACGCACCTCTTCCACCACTTGGTTCGATAACCTCAAACGAACATCGTACATCGTCAATAATATACCTTCGATCTCCAGTTCGGTGTTCAATCTTGTCTGTACAATTTTAATCGTATTCAACAACTTACCCAATCCTTCCAATGCAAAATACTCACATTGTACCGGAATGATCACTGAATTTGAAGCTGTAAGTGCATTGATGGTAATTAGCCCTAAAGATGGCGAACAGTCAATGATCACAAAATCATAATCATCCTTCACTTCATCCAAAAGCCGTTTCATCTTATATTCACGCTCCTCCAGGTTGATCATCTCAATCTCCGCACCGACCAAGTCGATATGGGCTGGCAATAGATCTAAATTTGGAGTATCGGTGGCTTGTATTGCTTCTTTTGCTGTCACATCATTCACCAAACATTCATAAATGCTGGTTTTAATGGCGCGAGGATCAAAACCAATTCCAGAAGTGGAGTTTGCTTGCGGATCAGCATCCACCAACAAAGTCTTATATTCTAACACAGCTAAACTCGCAGCAAGATTGATGGAGGTGGTTGTTTTACCAACTCCTCCTTTTTGATTGGCTATGGCAATAATCTTTCCCATTGTGATTCCTCAATTTTTGAAAATAATGTCGACTGGCATTCTTCCCCTTCGATATGCAAATTAACATACCTTAATGATATTAGACACTTAAATGATGTTAAATTTGCTAATTTTGAAGCGAATCTCATTCTATCCAGTCAGGATGCTAAGATACGAAAAATAGATTTAGGTATTGATACCGAACGCTATTGCTTTTTACATGTAACATCAAACAATGAATTTAATTATCTCAGGCACAAATAGAAAACGTTCCAACTCATTAAAAGTTGCAAAATTTTATCAAAAGGAATTGTCAAAAAGAGGCGAAGAGTTTGAGATACTTTCCCTTGAAGATCTTCCTCTTGATATCATTGACACGGATCTCTATGGAAAACGCAGTGAAGCCTTTGCCGAGATACAGGAAAAAGTGTCCGCCGCTAAAAAATTCGTGTTTATCATACCTGAATACAATGGTTCCTACCCAGGTATCCTAAAGGTCTTTATCGATGCCTGCGCCTTCCCCGCCTCCTTCTACCATAAAAAAGCGGCCTTGGTTGGCGTATCGACTGGTAAATATGGGAATATCCGTGGAGTCGATCACTTTACTGGCGTCTGCAATTACATGCGGATGCATGTATTACCCTTAAAGATCCACATCCCTTTGATCCAGAACGAATTGAATTCAGAAGAAGAGTTCCAAGACCCCATTTCCTTGAAATTTATCATGGAGCAAATCGATGAAATTGAACGCTTTTAATCCCAAGCTCCTCTTTTAATTTCCTCTGTCAAATTTTCTTTATACTGGCCAATCTACTGGGTGGTCCAAAAATTTTATTGATTTTTATTTTTACATTTAATCCTTTGTAAAATTTTAAAAATCAACAACTATGTCGACCAACCCTATCAAATCCTTGGCAATCGTACTTTCATTAGCCTTGGCTTCCTGCAACCAAACTTCATCCGTAAAGGAAAGCTCAGTAACATCAGATTCTAGCATATTTTTCAACGCAAAGGACTTGACCGGATGGCATGTTTACAACCGTGGAAACATGGAATCCAAATGGAAGGTGGACAATGGCGAACTGATTTGCGACCCGAAGGCAAAGGGTGAATTCGGAGATCTGATCAGCGACAAAGAATATCAAGACTTTGAACTAGATTTTGAATGGAAAGTCAAAAAAGGAGGCAACAGCGGTGTTTTCATCAATGTCCATGAAGACAGCACCTATGCGGCAACCTTTGCCACCGGACTGGAGATGCAACTGCTGGACAATGCCAATGCCGAACCCAGACACCAAGTCGATTCGACTCACTGGGCGGGCTGTCTTTATTCAGTAGAATGCATTGGCAGCAACTCCAAACCAAACCCTTATGGCGAATGGAACAAAGGCAAGATCAAACAGCAAGACGGACAGGTGACCTTCTGGCTCAATGACAAGATTACCTTCCAAGACAGTATCAATAGCCCTGCATTCAAGCAAAAGATAGCCAATAGCAATATGAAAAACTATCCCGCTTTTGCTACCTATCCAAAAGGAAAGATAGCTTTCCAAAACCATACAGACTCGGTTGGTTTCAGAAATATCGTGATCAGGGAATTATAGCCCAGAATGACCAAAAGGAGCAATTTCTTTAATTAAATATTAACCCAGACGACAAAATATAATCCCAATGTCATAAAGGAACTATTATTTATAATCATTCTAAATAATACCTACTTTTACTCCAGCAAAGAAAACAGTTTCAATTATACAGAAGTCCTGTTTACCCGCATGAAAATAGGCATGCGGGTAATGCAGGCACAATAAAAAAACGGGATTGGCTATATATGGACAACTGTCGCCTAAGAATTCTCTCCAAACATGACCAAGGCTTCATCAGTATGCCGGAGGGTCAGAATATCATTCACCTTTGTTTCAATAATATTCTCATCAACTTTAGTAAAGAAGATTTCATTATGTTCCGAAAGATCGTAAAGGACATCTATGCAGACAACAGTCCTGTAGCTTTTCCAGATGGCCGAGAACGGATCCTCTTGAATAGCCCCTATTCAGGAATTAATTTCTCCTTTAACCACTTTGAAATGACTGAATTGGTCAGGTCCCTAGATGAGGCTTTTTACATGGAAAGAATCTATTCATTTTTGCAATAAGCAGGCTTCAAGAAGCTTCTTTCCTATATTCTCTCCTTTCCGAAGGTCAGCTCGTCCAGCTGAAAAACAAATTAATTATTTGGCTTTGAATAATTTGCCAATCCAGTAGCAAAAAATATCTATAAAATATTTTGTAAATCAGAATTAACACCTATATTTGCACACCGCAACAGGGAAAAGGAGAATTAGCTCAGCTGGTTCAGAGCATCTGCCTTACAAGCAGAGGGTCACTGGTTCGAATCCAGTATTCTCCACCAAAAAAGACCAAGCTCAGTTCATTCAGAGCATTCCGACTAAGGTCGGAACTGGTCAACAAAAAAAGGAGGCTTAGCTCAGCTGGTTCAGAGCATCTGCCTTACAAGCAGAGGGTCACTGGTTCGAATCCAGTAGCCTCCACTACCGAAAGAAAAGCATCAAGAAATTGATGCTTTTTTGCTTTACCCCTGTTTAGTTTCAAACCAACGAGCTAAAATAATGTTGCCCCTATAGGGCAATACAACTCCAATAAGTTTATTTTAACAGTGTCACCTTGAGAAACGAAAGGTCTCGGAACTCTACAAACCATGATTACATTTGCGGCGGTCAGGTTCTACAAAAAATGTTGCCCCCATAGGCAATACATCTCAAATAAAGGTTATTTTAACAGTGTCACCTTGAGGAACGAAAGGTCTCGGAACTCTACAAACCATGACAGCATTAGCGGCGGTCAGGTCCTACAAACAATGTTGCCCCCATGGCCAATTCATCTCAAATAAAGTTTATTTTAACAGTGTCACCTTGAGGAACGAAAGGTCTCGGAACCATACAAACCATGGTTGCATTTGCGGACAGGTTCTGCACCTTTCGGTGTAGAATGACAGGATCAAAGTGGGGAAAACCAGACAGATTCTTCACTGATCGTTCAGAATAGAAAATACCCAAGAGATGGATTCAGAGCGCAGCGAAGAATCTATTTCTTGTTATTTATAAGAAAACGGAGTCATTCCGAAATCGTAAGATGAGGAAACTATTTCAAATGAAGAGTGGAACGTTCCGAGACCCTTCGGGCTGGCCCTCAGGGTGACACGAAAAGGTTACAAAAAAATATTTCACCCCCGCTGGGGGTTGGGATTAGATCATATTCAAAGATAGCCCCTAGCCACTATCCTGACCTCATTCGAGACACATTCGGAATTTTCGCAATATGTCTCGAACATGCCTCGAATAAAACCCAAATCTCATCAACAAAAATCCCTTCAAAAACCTACACCTTTTCACAAGATTTACCCTGTAATCCACACAAAAATCTCCCTCCCTGGCAAAAATTTTCACCAAGTCTAAATACTAAATACTCTCTACTAAATACTACTAAACGCTAATCGTAAAACTTCCAGGATACACCAAACCTAAGGTTTGCAGGCGCCATTGGATAACGTCTTACACTGTAATACCCATTAGGGTAGACATGTTGGTTGACGAAGTTATAGCTTAAGAAAAGATTGACACGATCAATGTTTCCGGTAAACCATAGGTCGGCAATTGGATAAGTGGAGAATTCGATCCCTGCGTTGTCATTATAGAACTGCCCGGAGTTGATGGAATAGGAAGGCGTACGGAATGGGGTATTGAAGCGCACGTCCATCCCCAATCTAAAGTCCATAACATTGTATAGCTTATTTGCATAGTAGAAACTGTGCCAAGTATACAACTCAGGAGTCGCCAATACTGCCATCGCATCAGACTTTTGATAGACTACACGATTGTCCAAGTGGAATCGACGGAACTTGAAGTTCTGGCCGACGGTCAGTTTCAGAAGGTTCAGGTTTCCTTCTTGGGCAGGCAAGATGTTTCTAGCACCCAATATATTGTTGTCCGGATTTGGTACTTCTTTAAAATAAGTATAATTGTTGATCAAGAAATATTCAAGCTTACCATTGAAACCCAACTTCTCATTGGCATATTGGAAGGAAAGGTTTTGGGTCTTGATCTTTTCAAGATTCAGGTCTTCCTCTTTCCAAGAGTGGTAAGAGAGGTTTGCATTTTGGAATATCATCTCTGGCGACTTATTCTGGGAATAAGCACCGATTCTTAATTTCCCTAAGGTTTCATTCAAATGGATGTCTGCATAGGCCTCATATAGGAAATCACCAAAATTTCGTCCAACCACAATCTGGTTGGCGGTAAAGTTGACATCCACTTTGTCGGAAAACTTATAGCCTATGGCACCCTTCACCATGGAGTTTTGATAAAACTTGTTCAACACACTATCCGCATACCAGATCAGGTCGTTTTGGAAGCCCAGTTCGACCTTTGCCTCATTCTTGAGGTTTTTCCCTCGGAGATAGAAACTATAGGTAAAATCGTTGGAAATGGTTGTTATTTTGGTTGTATCCTCTACCCGCACCAGGTTGTTGAAAGGTAGGGCATTATAAAGATCCGCTTGGTTCTTGAAGAAGATAAATTTCTGTTGTCTGATACTGGAATTATGGGCAATGACATTCGTGGGATGAATTTCGGCATCAGGGCCATTTCCACTAACCGTATCGATCCTACCCATAAAATAGGATTGCCTAATAAAGAAGCCGAGGTCCTTCCATTTGCTGTACGGACGATTGGCCTGAATACCATCTAATTTCACTGGGTAACGAGAGGGCGAAGTATTACTGGAAGTATCCCTGAACAAGGTATCGTTCCTAACCGAACCGTTCTCTGTCGCATCTAGGGTATTGAAGGTAAAGTTGGACAAGAGGTTGTACCTTTTGCTCGGGGATTCGTACCAAGCGAATACGGCTCCTTTTCGATCACTATATTGTTGGTTATTATAAAACCCGTCGGTATTGGTAGCATGGTATTCTGCACCTATATTCAGGTGGGGATTGATATTCTGCGCCAATTTAGCTCGAAAGACTTGATCGTCGAAGAAGAAACCAACAGCATATAGTTCCGAATACCGAGCTCGAGCACGGTAGTACTGGATAGAATCCGAATGCAGGAGGTATCGTTCCATGGCATGGTAGCCCGATTGAAAACCAATGGTCTTATTTGGGTTGAACAACAAATCACGAGTCGCCAAGCCATAAGAACCCAGGTTGATGGATGGATCCCAAGGGAGGTTCTGTTTATTGTAATATTGGAAATTGACATGGGAAGTATCGATCTGAAAGGTCTTGGTTCCCTGTTTCATTGTTTTCAGGTTGGTAAACCTAACGTATTTAGCCGTGAAGATCACCGAGTCTTTCTTATTATCCTCTGCATTACGCGCAGAATCCAATGCAGAACTGAACTCATCTTCAGTCTGGGCGTATAGTTTAGGAACAAGGCTAAACAACAACAATACAAACAATAACCTTCTTAGCATACTCAAATCAGGAACGGTACAAAATTTATGCCCTCAAAAATAGCGCAAAAAACCAAAATTATTGCAATGCAATCAATTCTTTTAAAATACTTGTCATTTTTGGTTCTGCCTGAGCAGCGACTTCCACTATTTCTTTGAGCGACACCGGTCTTAAATTCGGGTGGAAACCTTCATCTGTGATCACTGAAATCGCAAAAACAGGCAAGCCCATATGGTTGGCTACGATCACTTCAGGAACCGTACTCATCCCAACGATATCACCACCGATAATGCGCATATAACGGTACTCTGCCCTGGTTTCAAGATTAGGCCCCGGTGCCGAAACATAAACCACTTTATGCGTCCTATACCCTAGGTTACTGGCGATCTCCATGCCCTGTTCTATCATTTTGAAATTATAGGGCTGGCTCATATCTGGGAAACGAGGACCTAGATCCTCATCGTTGGTACCCCTTAATGGATTGTCTGGAAGTAAGTTGATATGGTCTTCGATAATGCCGATATCGCCTTTGCGGATATCAGGGTTTAAGGAACCTGAAGCATTGGACACAAATAGTTTTTGGATACCTAGACCTTTCATCACACGAACCGGGAAAGTGATCTCCTGCATGCTGTAACCTTCATAATAATGGAGTCTACCTTGCATGGCTACCACCTTACGGCCATTGAGGGTTCCAAAGATCAATTTTCCGGTATGGAATTCAACGGTAGAAATGGGGAAATTGGGAATATTGGAATACATCATTTGAAATTCCACTTCAATTTCCTCAACAAGTTTTCCAAGGCCTGTGCCTAAGATAATTCCGAATTCTGGGGTGAAATCGCCGATTTTACGACGGATAGATTGGATAGATTCTTCAATCATTTGATACATGTGTGCAAAAAAACTAGTTAATCAAACTTACTGTTATTTTTTTGCACACACAAATCAAAGGAATAGGCTTACTTTACAGCTGTCATGGGCTTTCTAACTTTCCCTGGGGAAGTTAACCATAACAAGATAAAGGTTGTCAAGCCATTATATACGATTAGTTCGAAACCGATTTTATATTCAGTCATCGGTAATAAGTAGGTCGTCAACAAGTACATCAATATCGGCGACACTACACAGATATAAGGTACAAGGTTATCCTTGACACGCATCTTGGTCAGGATACCGAAAGAGAACAAACCTAACAATGGACCATAGGTATATCCCGCAATTTTGAAGATCGCTGAAACTACAGATTCATCGTTGATGACATGGAACAACAAAATAACCAATAACATGACGATGGAGAATGCAAAGTGTACATAGTTACGTTGTTTGACCAATTTGGGATCATTAGGATTTTCTTTTTTATTGAAGTTCAAGAAATCCACACAATAGGATGTGGTCAAAGCCGTCAAAGCAGAATCCGTTGTTGCAAAAGTTGCTGCCGTCAGACCCATCATAAAGATAATTCCAGGCACAATGGACAGGTGTCTCAATGCGATTTCAGGGTACAGGTAATCCGACTTGCCAAGATCAGCAATATTGATTCCGTTTGCATCGGCATAGAAATATAAAAGGGCACCTACCGCTAAGAAGAATAAATTGATCACCACAAAGATACCAGTAAAGGTCATCATATTGGTTTGAGCTTCCTTAATGGTTTTCATGCTCAGGTTTTTCTGCATTAGATCCTGATCAAGTCCGGTCATGGCAATAGTCACGAAGATACCGCCGATCACATGTTTCCAGATATTCCTTGGATCACCCAATAAGTTCTCCCAAATGAACACCTTAGAATAGGTACTTTCTTTAACCTTTTCGAATGCCTCCGTTACGGTCCAACCTAAGCCGTCTGCCATAAAATAGATGGACAAGACTACAGCTAAAAGCAGGAAAGTTGTCTGTAAAGTATCGGTAATAATAATAGTCTTTAATCCGCCTTTATTGGTATACAACCAAATAAGAATAAGACAGACTGCCACTGTTAAGATGAATGGCACATTCCAAGCATCGAAAATATAGCGCTGTAAGACAATGGCAACGAGATATAACCTAAATGCAGATCCGATGGTCCTGGAGATCAAAAAGATCATAGCTCCGGCTTTATAACTTTTGTGGCCTAAACGTTCTTCCAAATAGGTATAGATGGAAGTTAGGTTCATGCGGTAATAAAGTGGCAACAAGACATAGGCGATGATAATGAAGCCAATGGCATTCCCGAGGACAAATTGGAAATAACTGAAATTATTGGGATCGCTCAGGCCTGCAGGCGTATTGCCCACATCACCGGGAACCGAAATAAAGGTAACTCCCGATAGGGCGGTACCGATCATACCAAAGGCAACCATGTACCATTTGGCATTTCTGTTTGCGACAAAGAACGTGGAGTTATCTGAGGAATTCCTGGATGTAAAATAAGCTACAGCCAAAAGGAGCCCAAAATAAACCACAATAAAAGTTAGCAGGATAATTGGTGACATAGGTAGATCTAAATTTTATTTATTAAGGTTAAAATTATCGATCGCTTTTCGAACATTTCCGAATTCTTCGATCAGTGCGGTTGCAGTCTCTTCGTCAGTTCCGGTTTCCGCCATCACCATACGAACCCCTCTTCCGACCAATTTATGGTTAGAAAGCTGCATATCGACCATTTTATTTCCTTTAACTCTTCCTAATTGGATCATGACAGCAGTGCTGATCATGTTCAATACAAGCTTTTGAGCAGTCCCAGCTTTCATACGCGTAGAACCCGTCACAAATTCAGGGCCCACGATCACTTCAATAGGGTATTTTGCGCGAGCAGCGATCGGTGAGTTTCCATTACAAACCAAGCAACCGGTTGCAATGCCTAATTCATTAGCTTTATCAAGTCCGCCGATAACATAAGGTGTGGTTCCAGATGCGGCTATTCCAAGGACAAAGTCGTTTTCATTGATGGCGTATTCTTCTAGGTCTTTCCAAGCTTGTTCAACATCATCTTCAGCGAATTCTACCGCTTTACGGATCGCAGTATCACCTCCGGCGATCAATCCGATCACCCAGTCAAAAGGCACACCATAAGTAGGAGGACATTCAGAAGCATCTAGAATTCCCAAACGACCCGAAGTACCGGCACCGATATAGAACAATCGACCACCAGCTTTCATGCGGTCTGCAACAACCTTCACTAGGGCTTCGATTTGAGGGATAACCTTTTCAACTGCCAACGGCACTGTTTTATCTTCATTATTAATATTGGTCAGGATCTCAAGAACCGACATCTTATCTAGGTCTTGATAGTTGGAATCTTTCTCCGTGGTGTTGATCATAGCCTTCAGCATTTGCAATACATTCAATAACTTTTCGTAAATATGCGACTTTTTGCTAAAAAACGCAAAAACACGCAGGTTAATTTTATATCTCGTCGAGTGGGACGAATTTATAATTTTTATTCTTCAATAAATCAATTAACCTTTCTAATTGATTAAATAATTTATCTTCTCTTTTAGGGTCTGTGCCGAGGTGAACAATAATCTGGAATCCATTTAGTCCATTGCTCTGTTCATACTCAGTTAATTGTTTCAGAATCCCTTCTGAGGACAGATACCTTGTACCCATTTCAGGATAAGTGTAATCTGCCGCTGTTCTTAAACCTGGAGTAAAATTATACAGGTCCATGCCTAATTCCTTCGTCCAGGCTGCAATTTGCTTATTGTACCATTCATATGGAGCAACAAATTTGTCCATTCTCTTGATACCGATTGCATGGAGCTTGCCTAAGTTTACCTGTAAATCATTGACAAACTCCGTTTTAGATAGCAAAAGGCTATCTCTATTCTCCCAAGGTGCATACAATAGATGTTGGTCAGAATGTGGACCTACATAATGTCCTTGGCGATATAATTTGTAGAGCAACTTTGCCGATTTCTGATCTTCCAGAAATCTTCCTGTAACAAAAAAGCTCCCTTTTACTTTTTCTTTTTCGAGTGTTTCTGCAACTGTTTGCAGTCCTTCCCTGAATTCGTCACCCGTAAAAATCAAGCTGACCTGCCTTTTACTGGTATCGCCCCTAATGATGGCGCCTTGTGAATCCGTTAATCTTTTTTTTTTGATTCACTCTCTTTTGCCGACAATAGATAGATCAAAGAAGCTGTACCATCCATAGTTGGTTCATTGGTGCTATAATCACCGAAATCGTCATGATAAACCACCAAATCACTTTGGAATGGAGCATATACATCCGGCTTGTACAATTGGATCCCGATCAGATTATTGTAGATCGCTGAATATACCGGTCCATCAACCAATCCCCCATCAATTGGGTAATTGTGTAAATATGTAAACGATGAATGTGGCTCGGTTGGTGTGTCACCATGAGCAGGTAATCCATAAACCATACTGGTTCCCCAAGGATTTACTCCGAACAACCAATCTATATTAGCTTGTTCTAACTCTTGGAACTGCTTGTCACCCGAAGCTTCACGGTACCAAAGACATTGGATAGCAAAGGAGGTCGTCAAGTTATTGCTGCACCAAATAAAAGGAACACCGCGGTAGAACATGTTGTCCTTTGCACGAGCATTTACCGCTTCGATTCCATCTTTATAATAGCCTAGGGCTTCTTTCTTTACCTTTCCATCTACAGATTTTGCTAATTCAAAATGTCCAAGGTTAATGAAAGGATAATATTGATAGTGGTTAGCAGTATCGCGAACCATCCAAGGCGTAACTTTTTCCTGTCGGGCAAAGTCCATCGCTTTTTGGATATGTTCTTGGTCTTGGTTCAGGTTGAACATAGTCGCTTCGGCCAATTCCATATCATCGACCCAGTTATCTTCTGCATAAATATAAGGAGATTTAACTGATACCGTCTGGGTTACACCCGGTTTGATATATGCATATTGGTAAGCAGAACCAGCTTTCTCCTTTAAAAGGGAAGCATAATCCGCGTTCTGATCTTTTAATAATTGATGCCCCAATCCAAAAGCACTCACGAATTTTGCCGCAGTGGAACTGGTCCCTGTGGTATTGTTCATGAATTTTCCTCTTTGTTGCGGCTTGCCATCAATAAAATAAACTGGTCTTTCATGTCCTCTTCCATACACAGAGTCTTGACCCGGTAAGCGCATAGCAGTATGATCACGGTCGTCTGCGATCTGGTTGAACATGATATTCGGTTTAGGATGCATTTTCACCAACCAATCTAATCCCCAGATTGCTTCATCTAAAACATCAGCAATCCCGTTTTTTCCATCCAGCCCGTTTGCTTGTTTCTCATCAGTGAAAACCGAAGGAAAATCACGATAGGCCGCTAATAAATGATAAGTTGCATTAGCTGATGTGGTAGCATATTGCAAATAATCCGAAGCATCATGCCATCCTCCAGCAACCTCTACACGGGTACTATCCGGCATGCCAACCGAGCTGGCATACATGGTAAAGCCATCGTGGGTATGGCAAGAATCTTGGAGGAAAGGATTAAACAGGGTCCTTTGCTGGCGCATGTATCGCAAGGTAAAGTCAGCGGTGCCTTTATACACATCTTCGTTGATCTTAAAGCTTGGAGACTTGGTGCCATCATCGGCGAGCAGGTAGTATTCGCCATTTTTATTGAACTTACTGAAATCCAATCTATAGCCCAATTGGAAAGGTCCATATTGACCGAATTGCTTACCAGATTTCCCTGTGTAAACGGCCTTATTGTTGTTTTTGTCTATTAAACTAAATTTCTTGATCCCTTTATTTCCTTTAGTCACCCATACAGCCACCTTTTTATTATCGGGAAGATAGCCTAATTGGTTAATCCTTATCCAGGAATTCTCTTGTGCAAATGCCTGAAAAGCACATACAAGTAAAATAAGCAAGGAAAGCACTCTATTCATCATTATTGGTTTAGTAGGTTAGCATTACGATTTTTCCGTCCATTGTACTTACAACAACTCTATCCTTCAGCATTAATGGCGGATTGATCATACCATTGGAAATCTTGTATTGCCAAGCTGTTTTTCCAGTTTTAGGTTCAACAGCAGACAACAATCCTTTGTCGCTGGGTACAAATATATATTTTGCGTTGGTATAAATTGCAGTTGGAGCTAATTCATATGGTAATTTTATTTCAGCCTTCCAATTTACATCCATCTTGTCGGCATTAACAGGTACTCCGATCAGCTCGCCATCCATGGTTTTTGCTAGGACTAACTTCCTATCTCTTGAAATTCCCATGGACTCTCTAACGCGGTATTCATCTTTCTTTTCACGCCAAATGGTTTGGCCCGTTTTTAGATCGATGGCTGTCATAAAGCGATCTGGAGCGACGATGAAAACGCGATTGTTTTCTACGACTGGATAACATGCCGCTGCAGAGAACATTCTATTGCTATGGCCATTGTCCCACTTCCAAACTAATTGACCGGTCTTTTGATCTAGGGCATAGAAACCGTTTTTCCAACTTCCAAAAATCACTTTATTATCAGCTAAGGTTGGCAAAGTCGAAACATACCCTTGAACATCGTTATAGCTCCAGATTAATTTTCCAGTCTTAACATCAATACAACGGAAGATGCCATCTGATGCTCCGATGTAGGCTTTACCATTTTTAACCGCTGGTGAACCTAGCACAGCTTTATCAGCTTCCAGCTTCCAAAGTTCTTTTCCAGTTTTCGCATGGATTCCATAAATAAAATGGTCTGAGGAACCTACCACTACCACGCCTTTATGTACTGCAGGAGTGGAATATACTTTTCCAGCAGTCTTGAAGGTCCATTGTTGTTTTCCGGTTTTCAGATCCAATGCATAGACCTCACCAACCGTATTGGCAGTGTACATCCATTTTTTATCGGCCGTAATACCGGCACCAATATCCCCATGATCCTCGAATTCCCAAACCACTTTGGCTTGGCTATTCGCATTCAATGCGTAGTTTGGTCGTTTTACACCTTGAGCAGCATTAGGAGATACACGTTTAAGCGGGAGTTTTAACCAATAATCTTCGGTAATCATCAGAGGTCTTCTGACCCTGAAAAATACCGAGTCGGAAGAAACCGTTATAATATTATATCCACCAACAGCATCCTTTGCACGCAGATTAGATCTAGCCATTACACCTGGGATCCCTTCCCAATCATACAGTTTATTGATGTGGCCATGACCACAAAGCGCCAATTGCACGTTTTTGGTCTTGATGCGATCGATATTCTCATACCAGTTATTCAAGGAAGAATCTAAAGGATAATGGTTGATGGCGATCAAGGGTTTATCTTGATCAGGATTGGCCTTAAAGATTGAATCCATCCATACCAGGTTTTCCCTAGGTACTTGACCCGGACTCATACGCATATTAGGCCCTGAGGTAGTCCCTATAAACTGAACTCCATTGTGTTCGAAAAAGAATGTTTCTGTACCAAAAACCTTACGGAAAGAGTTAGCTCCACTCTCCGACCAATTACTGTCATGGTTTCCCGGAATGACATATAGTGGTAAGTTTAGGCTGTCCAAAATCTGCTTTGCCAAAGTCAGTTCCTCATCGGAACCAAACTCAGTGACATCACCCGACAGGATCACGAAGTCGATGCCTTGCTGCTGATTTAAGTCCAGAACCGTTCTGCGTAAATCATCAGCTCCTGTAGCACCACCAACATGGGTATCGGTTACTTGAGCAAATCTGAAAGTCTGAGAAAATAGGTTTAATGGTATTAGGAACAGCAAAAATAATAGTCTTCTCATAGCATAAATATAGAGCAAAAGGTCAATTGCTTGACCTTTTGCTTAAAATTTTCATTAATTCCAACCCGGTGTTTGGGTCAAAGTATAACCTTGGTCTTGGTATGCTTGGATCAATCCAATACTTACTGGAGAAAGGTAGTTTTTAGGTAGGACAGGTAAACGGTTAGTGAAATTTCTAACCACATAGTAACCTTCCATTTCAGCATCATTCTTTCCATCATAAGTTACGATGGTACCATCTGCTTTTTTAACCTGTAGGCGATCTATGAAAGCCTTTAAGATTTTTCCAGGATTTTTCTTGTCGCCGAAATCTTTCAAACCGATAACCCATGAACCTAATTTATAAGTATCATCATTAAAGTTAAGGTTTTCCAATTTTTTCCAACGGCGGATATCTTGGATACGTGCATATTCGAATACAAATTCCATACGACGCTCGCGACGGATTTCCCACATTAGTGAAGATACATCAGCATCTTTATTAGGATCTGCAGGAATAGCACCAAGCATCAAAGGTTCTGTCTGTTTAACTCCCTTACCTACAGCAACTGCATCCAATGGTCTTTTACGGATGGCATTGATGGATTTATCCAAGTCAGCTTGAGAAACCGCAGCGCCACCGTAGTTTTCAGCTAAGATCTGTTTTGCCTCTACCCAGTTTAATACCACCTCAGCGTAACGAGCTACTGGTGCATCATTGGTGTTGGTATTTGAGCTCCATTTAGCAGGATATGCTTTTCCA
Source organism: Sphingobacterium sp. BS-2 (assembly GCF_046161205.1). Lineage (NCBI taxonomy): Bacteria > Pseudomonadati > Bacteroidota > Sphingobacteriia > Sphingobacteriales > Sphingobacteriaceae > Sphingobacterium > Sphingobacterium sp. BS-2. The sequence continues at coordinate 419,930 of NZ_JBIXGO010000019.1, read as the reverse complement.
GAGTTCAAAAAATCTAAAGCCTCCCTACCCGCAAATTTATGGGCATAAACTAAAGTACCTACAGCTGGTGAGTTTACCGTATCCATAAAAGTAGCTTCGAAACGAGGGTCACGAGTTTTTACCAATTCTTTTAATCTGAAGTTTTTAGCATTGGCTACTCCAGAGTTTTGGTAAGTCTTGCCATCGTTACAGATGAACGCTTCGATTAAGTTCAAGTTTGCTGAACGTGGTTGGTTTTCTGTACCATTGCTATAAGAAGCTACCGCATGTCTGATTGCCAAAGCATCATCATAGGTTCTGAAGAAAATAACCTCAGGGTTTCCAGCTAAGCTTTCCGATGCGAATAAGCTCTTGAAATCAGAACCAAAGGTATATTTACCTGATTCCATTACGTATTGCGCAGCATCACGAGCTAGTTCCAAGTATTTCTTTGCTCTAGTTTTATCTAGATTGTGGTAATGTTGCCAAGAACCTTCAAATAACATCATGTTGGACATCAAAGTGGCTGCTACGTATCTATTCAGATTGCTAACTCCATCATTATCACGCATGTTTGCCAACACATATTTAAAGTCATCATATACATGATCCATTACCTCAGCACGAGGCGTACGGTCTTTGTATTGTTCGTCCAAATTGGTCGGGTCAACGATATCGCCATAATATGGAACATCACCGAAATTACTAACCAAACGGCTATATTCATAAGCTCTAAAGAAACGAGCAACTGATGACCAGTGCTTGTATTCATCTTCTGTCAACTTTGGTTTTGCTAAGTTTTCGATACGGTTCAACATTAAGTTCGCTTTTCTGATCCATACGAAGTTCCAGTTTGGACCTGGGTGTTCAGCACGTAAAGATGCTACCGCCGTACTTGACGAACCGCCAGGATCAGTAGGCAAACTTGACAACAGGGCTAACTGTTGGTTTTCGGAAGTTAAATCGTCGGAAAAGTTATAACCAGTTAACGGCGTATAAGCTGTCCCGAAGCTGGAGTTATAGCCAACAAAGAAGTTGGTATAAAAGTCATTAGCAAAAAGACGTAGGTCATTTTCATTTCTCCAGTAGGTCGGCTCTGAGTCCACCATGGCGTTTAACTCCGGTCTATCTAGCAGGGTATTACAGCTGCTGAAGAACAGGGCTGAACCTAAAAATAAATATGATAATTTTTTCATTGTCGTAAGGATTAGAAGTTTAACTGTACACCGAATGAAGCAGATTTGAATGATGGAGTACCAACCCCAGTTCTACCTGTGTTATAGTTACTTTCATTAAACATGGAGAATCCAGAAACCACCTCTGGGTCGATTGGCAAGCCATTCAATTTATCCCATGTAAAGAAGTTTTCTAAAGCCACATAAACACGTACATTGCTCAATTTAGCTGGAGCGATAAAGCTCTTAGGCAATACATATCCGAATGTGATGTTCTTGATTCTAGTGTAAGATAGATCCAATAAGTATTTAGACTGAACCTGCATGTTGTTGGCATCGTTGCTACCCGCATTGTTGAACGCAGCTGGATAGAAAGCCCCTGTGTTGTCTGGCGTCCAGTAATCATCTACGATTGCTGCTGGCATAGCACCATCCGCGGTATTATAACCAGCGATTGCCAATGCACCATTACCCCACATTGCACGTTGTCCTGTTCCCTGGAAGAAGATAGAGAAATCGAATCCTTTGTAATCTGCGCCTAAACGTAAACCGTAGTTATAACGTGGAGTCGTGTTACCAATGATTTTTCTATCACCTGGATTATCTACTGTACCATCACCGTTATCGATTTCACCATCACCGTTCAAATCCTTGAATTTCACATCACCAGGACCGAAGTTGAAGGTATTAGTGTTTTCTAAACGTGGTTGGTAAACTCCATTAGGATCTTTCAATTGGTAAGCTTTACCATCACCATTTGCAAAGTATTTGGTCATGTCTTCGGTCAAAGCGATCAACTTAGGTTTTCCATCAGCGCCTAATACGAAGTCATCCATTTGGTAAAGTCTGTCGGTTTCATAACCCCAGATATCTCCATAAGCAGAACCATCATAGTAAGAACCTGTGGTTCTTTGGCTAGTCACATTATAGAATCTTGAGATCGCATCATCAAAGTTTGCACGAACATTGATGCCTAGACCATTATTAAAGCGGTGGTTATAGTCTACTGCTACTTCATAACCTTTTGTTTTTAAAGTACCGAAGTTTCCAAGAGGTGCAGCGCCACCAGTAGTCCATGTTGTACCTTGCAATCCAACGAACATGTTGTTGGTATTACGAACATAGTAGTCGAATACCAAACCTAGTTTGTTGTTTAAGAAACGAGCATCAACACCAAAGTCGATAGTTTCCAAATCTTCCCAAGAGATATCTCTTAAGCTGAAAGTAGGCGTTGGTACGCCATAGTATTTATTCTGACCACCGATCCATAATGTCTCGTATGGGAACATGTTTGGTGTATATAAACTTGCAGGAACGGCTTGGTTACCGATTACTCCGTATGAACCTCTAAATTTCAAATGAGATAATGCTGGTTTTGCCCATTGCATGAAGTTTTCTTCTGAAGCCACCCATCCAGCAGAAGCTGATGTAAACCATCTCCAGATCAAATCATCCACGAATTTTGAGGATCCATCATAACGTGCATTCGCTTCCAAAAGGTATTTGTTTTTGAAGGCATAGTTTACACGACCGAAGAAACCTACCTGACTAGTCCAGAAAGTACCACCAGAACCTGTTACTGTACCTGAAGCAAGATCGAATTGCGGATTGCTCAAGTCAAGTAGGTTAGTTTTTTGAGTCCAGTTGTATTTACCATAATCAGACACCAAGTTAGAGCCCAGCATAAATTTGAATTCATGGCCGTTTTCAAGGTTTAGATTATAAGTAGAGAAAGCATTGAAAGTATGTTTGTACTCATATGCTGCACGAGCATATACATGGTCAGGGTTTGCTCCTGGCGCCGTATATTCATGAGTATTTAAGTCATACGCTGCGATAGCTCCTGGAGAACCTGCAGGTACTACAGCACCTGTATTATCCACATAAACCTGGTTACCATTGGCATCTAAACGTTGAATCGGAGCGATCCAGCTATTTGCTGCTGTAAAACGAGTACCCGGTCTAAACCAATCGTAATCTTCATTGGTAAAGTTGTAATCCACATCTAATCTCCAGTTCTTGGTCATATTGACTGTTGCACCAGCATTCAAGTTGATGTAGTTACGTTTCATTGATGCTTCGTTTGCATCTTCGTATTCTGACCAAGGGCTACGGATTTTGCTTCCATTCTCATCCAATCCCATTGGATAAACTGATGACCAGCGGTACATGTAGTACCAAGGATCGGCAGTGGTAGAGTTGGTGGCATAAGGATAAAGCTTTTGACGTTGGGCAAACATTGCTCCGGCACGTAAAGTCAAGTAATCACTTACATCTGTTGATACCCTTACTGCTGCATTTGCTCTCTTAAATTTATCGGAGTCTCCTGCTTTCAACATACCGCTTTGAGCGATGTGTCCAAAAGTAGCGGTATATTTAGTCCTACCTACAGAACCATTTAAGGATGCATTATTCGTAATGGTTGGCGCCCATTCTCTAACCATGTAATCGTAAGGATCGTAGGTTCTCAAACCTATTTTACGAGAAGTATTGGTTGGGTCAACAACCCAGTCACGTCCGAAAACAGTTGGATCATTTGGACCTAAAGTGGATCCATATTTATCATCCCATTCTTTCGCCATTTCATATCCTTCCGGTGTTACATAGTAGAAAGCACCAGAAATATTTGATCCAATACGTTCCATGGCATCTTTGGTATATTTCAAGGCATTGATCCTACCCATTTCATATTGTTTGAAAGGGTTCTGGAACGAGAAGTTATTGGAATAGGAAATATCGATTTTTTCACCTTTAGCACCGGTTTTGGTGGTAATCAAGATAACACCGAATGCAGCTTTAGCACCGTAGATCGATGATGAAGCGGCATCTTTCAATACCGTAATGGACTCGATATCGTCAGGGTTTACATATTGGATACTTGGGATCTCTACGTTATCCAATAAGATCAGAGGATCTCCTGAAGCCTGCAAGGAAGCAACTGCACCACGGATTTTGATACGTGGATCAGAACCTACCTCACCCGATGGAACCGTCACGGTCAAACCAGGGGTTACCCCTTGAATACCACGACCCACATCTGCGATCGGACGACCTTCCAAGTTATCTTTTACACTGATTGTTGAAACGGCACCAGTTAAGTTACCTTTCTTTTGAGTACCATAACCCACCACAACAACCTCATCCAACAGGTCGCTGGAAGATTGAAGCGTTACGTTCATGGTATTTCCAGCTACGGTAACTTCTTTGGATTCATATCCCACATAGGAGAACCTTAAAGTCGAACCTACAGCGGCCGAAATTGAGAATTTACCTGATTCATCTGTAGAGGCTTTCACGGAGGAGCCTACTACCGAAACAGTAACACCAGCTAGGGGACCATCCGGACCACTTACCGTACCTGTTACGGTATTTTGCAGCACCGATGAAGCATTGGTCCAGCTAGCATGGTTTCCAAGTGCAACAACACCTTTGTTTGTCTCAAAAGACGCATAAGTCGGCATTGTTAAACCCAGAGCGAGAGAAAAGAGTATAAGTCTTCGCATTGCTTTAAGATTAATAATTTATAATTTTTGTTATCATAATTCGGCTTATTCCCATCTAACTGAAACAACCGAGTTTGTTTGCGTGATAAAATGTTTTCCAAGCATCAAATGTCCCATTATGCGAATAGGCTCAATTAAATTGAGCCCTCACATGCTTGTTTTTCATTTGAAGTCTGGGTAGATCAAATATTTTGTTCTCATTTTCTTGTAATCATCCAATTCAGGTTTCCAGCTGGCACGGATTTCATCTTCTGTCTTTCCAGCAATGATTTGCTTTCTAAGTTCATCCGTTCCGGCTAGCTTGTCGAAGAATTCTGCTCGCACAAAAAACTTAGACTTGTCTGGCATTTTATTATAGAAATCGAGTATGTATTTTAAGGTAAATTTCTGTTTGTCGGCATCTAGACCTCTTAAGTCTAGTCCATAATTGGTAGCGCCCTTTCCTTCTACGTGTTTAGCCATACCTGCTTTTTCACCTGGAGTAAAAGTAAAATCTCCATAAACAGGGTCAGTAAACCCAACCACTTGGAAAGGCCAGTCTGTACCTCGGCCAACTGAAATATCAGTTCCTTCAAATAGACATAATGAAGAATAAAGGCGTACGGATAAATGGTTTGGTAAACTTGGTGATGGAATAACAGGAAGGTCGTACATGCTATCGTGTGTATATCCTTGAACTGGGATTACGGTTAATTTGCATTGGCTACCATTCTCTAACCACTTCTCACCATTGATCATCTTTGCTAATTCCCCAACAGTCAAGCCGTGGACCATAGCAATTTTATGGTAAGAAACATTGGACTTGAATTTATCGTCTTTACGAACAGGTCCATCAACCTGGTCACCACAAGGATTAGGTCTATCTAGTACGATCAGTTCTTTGTTGTGTTTAGCGCAAAGCTCCATAACTCGGTGCAAAGAAGTGATGTAAGTATAGAACCGGGCACCCACATCTTGAAGATCGAAAATCATGACATCAACCGACTGAACGATTGAATCTTGCTTTTCATTCCCGCCATATAGGGTAAATAAGGGAAGACCCGTTTTAGCATCAACATCATTGCTGACCTTTTCGCCTCTTTCGATATCCCCACGAAATCCGTGTTCAGGAGCGAATCCAAATTTAAGGTCTACTTTCTCTCTTAACAGTACATCCACCAAATGTTCCTTTTGCGGACCTACAACAGAGGTCTGGTTACCCATCAAACCGACTTTCTTTCCCTTCAACAAAGGCAAGTAAGCAGTAAGCTGATCGGCAGCAGGTACAATGGTTTCTTGTTTTACAGTTTCAACGACGGGCTGTGAGGCATTTGAAGAGCTATTCTTCTTAGTTGAACCACAAGCACTTGTCAATAATAAACCAAGAACGGCAGAATATAAGAGTATGTTTCCCATTAATTAAGATTCGGTAAATTAGTTTCGCAATAAAAACTGGATAAAATTAAGACAAATACCGCACAATAAAGCAAATGAAACTGCAAAATCTGTCATATTCCGCAAAATAAAACGCAAAACACGCATGAATCAGAAATTAGAGGTGTAAAAATCTGCATGAATAATAGAATAGAATCCTTGAAATTTAACTGATTAAAGCATTTAGCTCCGCAACCGATTGCATGAGGAAGTGTAAATACTACACATATAAGTAACATTTACGTGACACTATCGTTACAGTAAATATTTGTAAAATAAAAAAGCAGGAAAGAACATACTTTCCTGCTTTTTTATAAAATATTTTTGTTTAAATACTATTCTATAGCTTCACCAGCATAGTCGCCTTCGTTTCCTAAACGGTCAATTGGCTTTACTGCAACAGCATTTAATTTATGTCCATCCTTGCTCTTAGGCAAGCTCAATTCGGATTGTGGACCATCCAAGATCTGAATGTCCCAAGTATCTCCATAACGCGCATAAGTAACCCATTTAAATACTTGTTCTGGCTGTTTGTGGAGCCATTTCACAAATACACTGCTCGGTTGATTGGTCAACAACAGGGTTGGCTTCAAGATCGGATTAGCAGACAACCATGGGGATGCCGGAACTAAAGCTTTCTGCGAATATGGACCATCATGCAATGCTTTTAATAACATGGGGTTTTTGGTCAATCCCGCAATACTCCAATGCACTGCACCTACGCTATTCGGAATAACTTCGCGAGTAACCGCAATTTGGCGTTTGATCTCATCCGCTCTGTTGGCAGCTCTAACTTCTACAGTATTTAAGCCCGGCCATAAGTGGCGGTTATGCTTGTTTTCAGATTGCCACCATTTCAATAAGCTGGTAAAGCTCTGTCTCGGTGGATCGATAGGCCAATATAATTGAGGTGTGAAATAATCAATCCAACCTTCATTCAGCCATAATTTTGCGTCGGCATATAATTCATCATATTGGGAAGAACCAGTAACCCCAGAAGGATAACCTGGTTTCCAGATACCAAAAGGACTTAAACCAAACTTAACGGAAGGTTTTTCCTTTTTAATCTCTGTATAGATACGTTTAATGAATTTATTGACATTATCTCTTCTCCAATCAGGGCGGGTCAGGTTGCCACCATTCTTTTTATAGGCAAACCAGGTCTTATCATCTGGAAAGTCTGCTCCACCATTATAAGTTGCATAAGGATAGAAATAATCATCAAAGTGAACTCCATCGATATCATAACGTTTCACAATATCCATGACCACCGAAGCGGCATGGTTTTGCGTTTCTTGACTCGCTGGATCAAACCAGTACATTCCGTTCCTAAGCCTAACTACATTCTCTGGTGACTTGCGGACTAGGGATTCGCTGGTTACCTGGCCTCCATTGCTATGGTGCGCGCGGTAAGGATTTAACCAAACATGCAGTTCTAACCCTCTTTTATGGGCTTCCTCAACCCAGAATTCTAATGGATCGTAATAAGGGCTTGGTGCTTTTCCGATGGTCCCGGTCAAGAAATATGACCAAGGCTCTAAACTGGATTTATACAGGGCATCAGCAGAAGGTCTTACTTGGAAGATCACCGCATTGAAATTGTTGTTTTTCAACATATCCAATAGTTTGATAGCCTCTTGCTTTTGTTGTTCTGTCGATAGATTGTTTTTACTTGGCCAGTTGATATTGGCTACTGTTGCTACCCATGCTGCTCTAAATTCGCGGGGTACATTAGGTAAGTTTGCCTTGAATACCGGTTTTTCAACAGGCTTCTTTTCCGCCACTTTCTCACCTACAGGTTTCTTGGCAACCGGTTTCTCAACGGGTTTTTCATCAGTTTTTGGAGCTTCTGTTGGAATCTCCTGGGTAACCGTAGCGGTTGGCTGCTGCAACACTTTTCCTTGCCTTCTCTTCGACCCACAGGATAATACCACCACCGTCATCAGCACAAAAAGACAAAGACTTAAGATTTTTCTCATCATAAATTCATTCTTAACCCACAAAATTAAGACTTTTATGGGCTATCCTACTAATTGTAACTTATTCTTTATATGTTAAATAATTCTTTTTCCTTGAAAAACAATTTGTTGTACTTGGAAATCTTGGTCAAAAACCAGGACATTGGCGATAGATCCTGAGTTCAGATTACCTAGATCATGGCGACCAAAAAGTCGTGCAGGGTATAATGTGGCCATTCGCAAGGCTTCTTCTAGACTGATTCCAACCTTTTCGACACAGTTCTCTACGGCCTTCAGCATCGTCAAGGCAGATCCGGAAAGAGTGCCATCCGGCATGGTATAATGATCCTCATTGAAAACATGCTGATATATCCCTTTGTCACATTTTGCTACGGCATCTGTAATCAGGAACAAGCGTTCTCCCATTAATTCTTTGGATATCTTGACTGTTTCAAAATCGGAGTGAATCCCATCCACGATAATTGAAGCGCAAACCGCATCATGATTGAAAGCTGCGCCCGGCAAGCCAACATCACGATGATGGAGCGGTGACATGGCATTCCAAAGATGGGTCACGGCAGGAACTCCATGGTCAAAAGCATGGGTTGCTTCCTTATAAGTGGCTGCACTGTGCCCGGCTGTTACCAACACGCCTTTTTCATTTAGGTAGTCAATACATTCTTGCTCGGTAAGCTCAGGTGCTATGGTCATCATTTTAACCACATCCTCTTTGCCTTCAACAACTGACCCTAACAGTTCTAAACTAGCTTTTTGAATCAGTTCCGCAGGATGCGCCCCTCTTTTGGCTGCATTTAGGAATGGCCCTTCCAAGTGAAGCCCTAAAGCAACTTTGGGTTTTGCTTCTTCAAAAACTTGAATGGCTTGATTAAACAGCTCCAAGGTATTGGTCGCCAAAGTGAGCACAAAAGAAGTACAGCCTTGTTTTAATAGATTCTGTTCTATGCGATGGATGGAATCCACGGTCAATTCAGCAGAAAACAAGTCTTCACCTGTTCCATAAATCTGCAAATCAATCAATCCGGGACTTATATTTGCTCCTTTCACGTCCATTAATTCGAAACCCTCTGGGACATCGGCTTCTGAGACAATACCAGCGATTAGTTCTGAATCTATTATGAGAGCATGTTGTTCATATATTTCATATTCGGTAAAAATCCTACCGTTTACTAGGGCAAGTTTATGTTTCATCCTGCAAGTTACTTATTGTTCGCTTTTGTTGAAAATCCAAGTGCCTAATCGTATATTAGACCAGCGAAATGAGATTTCTGTCCTATATCAGAACCTCATTTTTTAAGAATTATTATCAAAGAACAATAAAATCATGGCACAAAAAGAAATTCTGAATACAGATAAGGCTCCAGCAGCCATCGGTCCATACAACCAAGCAATAAAAGCAGATAAAACCCTTTATGTTTCGGGTCAGATTCCATTGATCCCAGAAAGCATGGAATTGATCACGACTGGTGTAGCTGACGAAGCTCATCAAGTATTGAAAAATGTAGGCGCAATCTTGAAAAACGCTGGTTATGACTATTCAGACGTTGTAAAGACTTCTATCTTTTTAAGCAGCATGGACTATTTTGCAACTGTAAATGAGGTTTATGCCGAATATTTCAAAGAAAACCAACCAGCAAGGGAATGTGTTGCGGTAAAGACCTTACCTAAAGAGGTAAATGTGGAGATCTCCGTAATTGCCTGGAAAGGATAAAGAATAGTAGAAAAACTATTAATAAAGGAATGCCAACAATTTACATTGTTGGCATTTTTTGTTGATTCCTATTGCTAATTATCAAAATTTCCCCTTACCGAAAAACAGTATGCCATTTCAACTGTTACTCACCCATATCTATATTACGGAAAAACAGCCATTTATTTTAAGAAGGTAACCTAGGTCACTTTTTTAATGAAAGAAGCTTATGATATTTATTCACGAAAAAACACTACTATGAGATTAAAAGGCAAAGTCGCCATAATTACCGGTGCAGCATCGGGGATGGGTGAATCCATGACCTATTTGTTTGCAAACGAAGGCGCAAAAGTAATAGCAACCGATATACAAATTGATAAATTGAATGCCATCGTGGAGAAATTGCAGTCCGAAGGCTTTGATGCTGTCGCTGTAAAACATGATGTTTCAAATAGAGAAGCTTGGTTTAATGATGTCATCCCTGCGGCATTGAATAATTTTGGAAAGATAGACGTTCTGATCAATAATGCGGGAATTTCAGTCCCTACTCCATTTGAAGAGCAGGATGAGTCGCTTTGGAAAAAGACTTACGACATCAATATCAACAGTGTGATGCTGGGGATGCAGGCGGTTCTTCCCCACATGAAGGAAAACGGAGGTAGTATCGTGAATATTTCTTCGATAGCCGCATTGACCGGAATGTCTGGACCTGGCTCTTACACCGCATCTAAGGGTGGTGTATCTGCAATTACACGTGCAGCAGCCGTAGATTTCGGCAAGATGAAAATCCGCGTGAATGCAATCAACCCCGGCTATATTATGACCCCGATGGCTGAAGCTCACCTGAATAACCCGCAGCACAAGCCTTATTTTATGTCCATCATCCCGATGAAGGACTATGGAAAAGCAGAGGACATTGCCTTGGCGGCTTTATTTCTAGCTTCTGAAGATGCCCGCTATATTACAGGGGTAAATTTGGCAGTGGATGGCGGAACAACCATCATTTAACCCTAAATCTATCTATATAAAACAGTGAAAAGCTCCTCGTTTCTGGGGAGCTTTTGTTGTAAACAAAGCTTGAGTTGAAAGTTTTTATTATTTTAGTGGGATTAACTATCCCATGGCAGATTTATCGTTAATAACTCCCATAGAATATCTCAAAGGCGTAGGTCCGCAGAAAGCGGATGTCCTCAAGAAAGAGCTCCAGATCTTTACGATTGGAGACCTTTTGCAGGATTACCCATTCCGGTATATCGACCGAACGAAATTCCATAAGATCCGAGAACTGCATCCCGATATGGTTGGCGCTCAGGTATTGGGCAGGTTGATGAGTCTCCAGGAGGTTGGCAAAAAACGGGCTAAACGCCTGGTTGGCCAATTCAAGGATGATACCGGGATGATGGAATTGGTTTGGTTCCAAAGCATTGCATGGTTAAGAAAAGGCCTTAAGGTCGGCTCTGCTTATATTATCTACGGGAAACCAACGGAATTTAATGGAGCAATTTCCATTACCCATCCCGAGATGGAACTCTACCAGCAACAAGGAAAAAAGGTCGGAAACATGACCATGCAACCCGTCTATTCTTCCACGGAAAAACTAAAGAAATTCAATCTGGATTCCAAAGGCATCCAAAAGCTTCAACAAACAGCCTTAGAAACTACTTTAAGGACGGTTGCTGAGACTTTACCTCCTTATATTCTTGATAAATACAAACTCTTACCGCTTCAACAAGCCTTGCTGAGCATTCATTTCCCTCAAAATGAGCAGTTGATGAAGGCCGCTATAAACAGATTGAAGTTTGAGGAGCTCTTCTTTATTCAACTCCGTTTGTTGAAAAACAAGCAGCTGAATACCCAACGATATAAAGGCCATCAATTCAACAAGGTCGGAGACAAGTTCAACACCTTTTTCAATGAAAGGCTGCCCTTCCCACTTACCAATGCCCAAAAAAGGGTGGTTAAGGAAATCCGCATCGACTGCAATACGGGCGCTCAAATGAACCGATTGGTGCAGGGTGATGTGGGTTCTGGAAAGACGGTGGTTGCTTTAATGAGCATGCTCTTGGCTATCGACAATGGCTACCAAGCCTGTATGATGGCTCCCACAGAGATCCTTGCTACTCAACATTACAATGGTTTAAGGGAATTATTGGGCGATGATATCTGCACAGTTAAGCTTTTGACAGGCTCAACACCAGCAAAGGCTAGAAGGATCATTCACCAAGAATTGGAGGACGGCACGCTGGATATCCTGATCGGTACCCATGCCTTGATTGAGGACAAGGTGAAATTCAAGAATATTGGTTTTGTGGTTATTGATGAACAACATCGTTTTGGAGTGGAACAAAGAGCCAAATTATGGCGTAAAAACCTCATTCCTCCACATATGTTGGTGATGACCGCAACGCCAATCCCTAGGACTTTGGCGATGACCATGTATGGTGATCTCGATATCTCCATTATTGATGAATTACCAGCCGGAAGGAAACCGATCAAGACGGTTCACTTTTTCGAAAACCAACGCTTACGTGTTTTTGGATTCATGCGTGAAGAAATCGCAAAGGGTCGCCAGGTCTATATCGTCTATCCTCTGATCAAGGAGAGTGAAAAGATGGATTTGCTATATCTAGAAGCAGGCTTAGAAGGCTTAATGCGAGAGTTTCCATTACCCGATTTTAGGATCAGTATTGTTCACGGAAAGATGCCTGTGAAAGATAAAGACTTCGAGATGCAGCGATTCATCAAAGGGGAAACCCAGATAATGGTTGCTACGACGGTGATTGAGGTAGGGGTAAATGTGCCGAATGCATCCGTGATGGTCATTGAAAACTCCGAACGCTTTGGTCTTTCCCAGTTACACCAATTAAGAGGTCGAGTGGGTCGAGGAGCAGAGCAATCTTTCTGTATCCTTATGTCCAGCAACAAATTGAGCAAGGAAGGCAGAACCCGATTGGAAACCATGGTGCGAACAAATGACGGTTTTGAAATCGCAGAGGTGGACCTTCAACTCCGTGGCCCTGGTGACCTTTCAGGCACCCAGCAATCAGGAGTGTTGGAAATGAGAATCGCCGATCTTGCTAAAGATCAAGCCATCCTTTCCGAGGCAAGGCAATTGGTCATCCAGATCTTTAACGAGGATCCAAACCTGCAGGAAGAACGCAATCAACTCTTAGCCCAGTATTTAAGCAGAAGCTCCCCTGCTATTTCTTGGGACAAAATCTCGTAAAAACCGTAACTTTGTAAACTTGTTTCTACTTAAACAAGGTTTAAACAGGCTAGAACCATTTCATTGGCGGGCTTGTTCACTATTTAAAAACAATAAATGGCAAGATTTAAGATATATGACACGGCAGTAAAGCCAGAAACAGCAGTATTGGTGAGTGTAATCACTCCCGATGTTTCGGACGAGACCGCCAAAGAATATTTAGAAGAATTAGAATTTTTAGTGACTACCGCAGGTGGAGTAACCAAAGGTATATTCACCCAGAAGTTAGCTTTTCCAGACCGTGCAACCTTTGTAGGATCAGGTAAGCTGGATGAAATCAAAGAATTTATCCAAGCGGAAGAAATTGACATCGTGGTGTTTGATGATGAACTTTCTCCTTCCCAATTGAGGAACATCGAGAAATATTTCGGCATCAAAGTGCTTGACCGCTCCAACCTGATCTTGGATATCTTCGCTAAACATGCGAAAACCGCTCAGGCAAAGACCCAAGTGGAGCTTGCCCAACTGCAATACCTATTGCCCAGATTGACAAGAATGTGGACCCACTTGGAGCGTCAGCGTGGTGGTATTGGTATGCGTGGTCCGGGTGAAAGCCAGATTGAGAGTGATAGACGGATGATCTTGAATAAAATCTCTCTGTTGAAGGATAGGTTAAAAGTCATCGACAAACAAAACGAGACCCAACGCAAGAACAGGGGCGAGATGATCCGCGTGGCATTGGTCGGCTATACCAACGTTGGTAAGTCCACCATCATGAACATGGTCTCAAAATCTGATGTATTGATCGAGAACAAACTCTTCGCTACGTTGGACACAACGGTTAGAAAGGTCGTAATCGACAACCTTCCGTTCTTATTGTCAGATACCGTTGGATTTATCCGCAAGCTTCCTCACCATTTGGTGGAATGTTTCAAATCTACCTTAGATGAGGTTAGAGAAGCTGATGTCTTGATCCATGTGGTTGACATCTCCCACCCTTATTTCGAAGATCATATCCGAGCGGTAAATGAAACCTTAAAAGATATCGGTGCAGTTGACAAACCAATCATCACCGTATTCAACAAGATCGATGCCTATAAACCTCCTGTTGAACTGGATGAAGATGGCGAAGAGATCAAAGTGACCTTGGATGATTTCAGAAACTCTTGGATGGCAAAAAATGCCGATCCAGCGATCTTTATCTCTGCAACCAACAAAACCAACGTAGAGGAATTCAAGGAAAAACTATATGATATCATTGTGAAAATGCATAACGCCAGATATCCATATAACAACCTGTTGTATTAGTAGAATAAAATGCAAAACAAAGAAGTAAAGTTTATTGATTGGGGATTATTGGATTATCAAGATGCCTGGGACAAACAAGAAGAGATTTTTGCAAAGACCCTCGCCATAAAACACGATAACCGAGTAAATAACACACAGGATCCAACACCAAACTTTTTGATATTCACCGAACATCCTCATGTCTATACACTTGGTAAAAGTGGACATTTAGAATACCTGTTGCTGGATGAAGAAGGATTAAAAGAAAAAGAAGCCACCTTTTATAAGATCAATAGAGGTGGCGACATCACCTATCATGGCCCCGGACAGATTGTAGGCTATCCGATCTTAGATCTGGATAATTTCTTCACAGATATCCACCTGTACCTAAGAACCTTGGAAGAAGCCATTATCCTGACTCTTGCTGATTACGGAATCGAAGCCGGCAGATACCCCGGATACACGGGAGTTTGGCTAGATTCTGACAATGAAAAAGCAAGGAAGATCTGCGCTATGGGCGTTAGAGCTTCTCGTTGGGTCACCATGCACGGTTTCGCCTTTAATGTCAATGCTGATCTAGCCTATTTTGGCAATATCGTCCCTTGTGGAATTGATGACAAAGATGTCACCTCCATGGAAAGAGAATTGGGCCATAAAGTGGATGTAGAAGAAGTGAAAGCCAAACTCAGAAGCCATCTGGCGGAGCTATTTAAAATGGAACTGCAATAAAAATATGCAATACAAAAAAGGAGCTGTTATGATCATAACAGCTCCCTTTTTGTACAACTTACTCTTGGAATTACCCCGTAATGATCTGAATCGATTGATAGGAGAATTCTTCCACGTATATTTCAGTTTGAATCGGCTTACTGATCTCAAACAGCGGAGTCGACTCTGTCCGTTTAGCTACCGACATCTTAAATTCTTGGCAATGCGGCTGAAAGACCTGCTCTACCAACTCAACCGAATTGTTCTCACCAGAAAGGTGACCCAATATCAAATGTTTCAAGCGGTCGGACTTATTTTCAATAAAAGCGTCTAAAGAGATCTTATTGGACAAGTGACCCCAGCCTCCTTTAATTCTGTTTTTCAGATGATAAGGATACCTTCCGGTCAACAACATTTCCTCATCGTAATTTGCCTCCAAAAACAGAATATCCGCAATACGGATTGCCTTCTTCACATTATCACATATCCTTCCCAAATCAGTAAGGACAGAGATATTCAACTCTCCATCAGAAACCAAAAAACTGCAAGGTTCTTGGGCATCATGGTATTTAGGGATACCATAAACTGAAAAATCCGCTAAATTGATAACAGAATTCGGCTTGATGAAATTGATAAGGTAATTCGGCAACTGCAATCTAGATGAGACATAGGTCCCCTCCGTCAGATAAACAGGGATCTGATACCTTTTCAAGAAAACAGAGAGTCCAGAAATATGGTCGGTATGTTCATGGGTGATAAAGATGGCATTGATGCTGGCAGGGTTTATCCCCAAAGATGCCATCCTTAAATGCAGGTGCTTGCTATTGATTCCGGCATCAATTAAGATGGAAGTATTGCCCTTAGCAATATAATAGCTATTTCCGTTACTTCCAGAAGCTAGTGCCGCATATCGAATCATTTTACAAAGATAGAAAAATCGAAAATAAAAGAGCCGCCCTTTTGGGCAGCTCTAATTCTATTTTGAAAATATTTCTTTTTGAATTAACACTCCGGCAAACTCAGGGGAACTTTAATCGCCAATCCACCATCTGCCGTCTCTTTATATTTCACATTCATATCCTGCGCAGTGTCCCACATGGTGCTCACTACCGCATCCAAACTCACTTTTGCCTTGTCAGGATTCGATTGAAGAGCCAATTGAGCAGCCGTAATCGCTTTAATGGCTCCCATGGTATTTCGTTCAATACATGGAATCTGCACGAGACCTCCGATTGGGTCACAAGTCAGTCCAAGGTGATGCTCCATAGCGATCTCAGCCGCCATCAAGACCTGCCTTTGCGAACCTCCCAGACACTCGGTCAAAGCACCCGCAGCCATAGCGGATGAAACCCCAATCTCTGCCTGACAGCCTCCCATCGCAGCAGAAATGGTTGCCCCCTTTTTAAATATAGATCCTATTTCAGAAGCAGTAGCAATAAATTGAATGATCTTATCTTCCTTATAGCAATCGTGGAACACGATGTAATATTGCAGCACCGCAGGAATCACCCCTGCTGCACCATTGGTAGGAGCAGTCACCACGCGACCAAACGAAGCATTCTCCTCATTCACCGCCAGAGCAAAGCAGCTCACACAATCTAAGATATAACCGAAATCTCTACCACCTGCACGGATTGCCTCTACCCAACTGTCAAAATCCGAATATTCTCTACCCTTCAGCATCTTTTTGTTCAGTTTAGAAGCCCTTCTTTCCACATGCAATCCACCCGGCAAGACCCCATCCGTATGGCAGCCCTTATAAATACATTCCTTGATAGTCTGGAAGATCTTTAAAACACCATCCCGCGTTTCCTGCTCCGAGCGCCAAGAACATTCGTTTTCCAAGACCAACTCCGAAATTTTCAATCCGGTCCGCATACAAGAAACCATCAGTTCTTGAGCGGTATCAATTGGAAAGGGAAGGTCGATCTCCGACAATACGCTTTCTGTATCATTTTCCTGAACCACAAATCCACCACCTATAGAATAATAGGTTTCAGAGATGGCTTTTCCATTGTCCAAGAAAGCCTGGAAAGTAACGGCATTCGGATGGAATGGAAGACTTTGGTCATAAAGGAAAAGTAAATCGTCAGCATAAGAAAAATCAATTTCCCTTTTTCCCCCCAGATCCAACTTCTTGTTGGATTTGATGCGATTGACCTTTGGCAGGACATCATTTACATCAAAGGTCACAGGGTCATCCCCACTCATGCCCAGCAGCACTGCGATATCAGTACCATGACCGATACCAGTCTTTGCCAAAGAGCCATATAGAAGGATCTTGACCTCCTGCACATGCTCTAAAGCCTCTCGTTTCTGCAACGCTTCAACGAATCGCTGGGCTGCTCGCCAAGGGCCTAAAGTATGCGAACTGGATGGTCCAATCCCTATCTTAAACATATCAAATATCGAAATCTGCTCTTTTGCCATAATTCTCAATCTACATAGCAAAATTAGTCTTTCTTTTGAATAAAAAAAGCCAGTAAAATTTACTGGCTACTTTATTTTTATGTTAACAAAATTGGATTACAACCCTTTTCCGTTTTCTAAATGCTCAGAAATAGTTACAGGTAATTTACCTTCTGGTTTAATTTGTTTCAACAACACCTTTAGAACAGCTTTTTGCATGAAAAAATCATTTTGATATCCTAAAAGAACGGATGAACTACGCATCACATCCACAGAATTCATCGCGTATGGATTGGTAAACATCACTGAAATCGTTCTTCTACCCGCAATCTTATCGATAAAATCTTTTGTAGCATCGTTCAACAGCAATTCACTGCGTGGTCTACTGCGATTATCATGGATGACTAAAACAATCTGACGGTTATCTTTAGAATCCTTCATCAAATCTTTCAATTGCTCTTCTGTTTCATCACCTTTGATAAAAAACTGATCAAAATCTGTCAACTGCAAAGCCAGACCCTTCTCAAAATCTTGAACCTGATCAATCCCCACACTTACAATCGAAGTTGATTTCTTAGGATCAAATCTCTTCAAGCCACGATCAGATTTCAACAGAGTAACCGCTGCATCTGAAATACGTTGAACCAAGCTTTGCGCAGCAGGTGTATTCAAATCCTCATAAAGTCTATTGGTATTAACCGGTTTCACTTGGTTTAAACCCAACCATAATTTTGCTGCCAATACTTTTTTCACTCTAGCATCGATATCAGCTTGAGACAGTCTACCCGATCTAATCGCTTTCTCAACCAAATCAATGGCACGACCACTGTTCTCAGATACTTCCAATAGATCATGTCCAGCTTCAATAGCCATCACATCAGCTTCCCCATTTGGGAAGAATTTCTTCACCCCACTCATATCCATCGCATCAGTCACAGTCAGGCCTCTAAAGCCCAACTCCGTACGGATAATGTCCGTTACCACTTTCTTAGAAATAGAAGAAGGGATATTTGGCGTATTGTCCAATGCCGGAATATTCATGTGTGCCACCATCACAGAAGGAGCACCATCTTTGATCAACTGTCTAAACGGATACATTTCAAGGCTATCCAATCTTGCTCTATCAAACTTCAATTGTGGCAGATCATGGTGCGAATCCACATCAGTATCCCCATGGCCAGGGAAATGCTTCAATGATGCCAGGATACCGCCTTGAACCATCCCGTCCATATATGCTTTTGCCTTTTCAGTAACCTTATACTTATTGTCACCAAAAGAACGGAAGTTAATGACAGGGTTCTTAGGGTTGTTATTGATATCCACAACGGGCGCAAAGTTAAAGTGCATACCCATGCGGTGGAAATCACGCGCAACTTGTCTACCCATTTCATATAAGAGATTATTGTTCTGGATAGCCCCCAAAGTCATCTGATAAGGGTATGAAATCGTCGAATCTGGCATACGCATACCCAATCCCCACTCTCCATCAAATGTAATCAACAAAGGAACCTTGCTCGCCTTTTGGTATTGGTTGAACATATTTGCATGTCTTACCGGCCCTCCTTGGAATACCACCAATCCACCCAACTGCTCCTTTTCAATCACCTGTTTTACGGAGTCAACATATTTTTGCCCCAAGTTCGTATGGGCTCTCACCAAAAAAAGCTGACCTATACGTTGCTTCGGTGTCAAGGTATTGAACACAGAATCAACCCAGGAATGCTTTTGATTGATAAAATCTACGAAATTGGGTTTGTTCTGAGCGAATGCTGCAGAAATAAGCATCATGGATAGCAATCCAAAACTGAAGAGTTTCTTAATCATCACAATATAGTTTACACGAAATAAGGCATTTTTACTTGTTTTTTAAAATATTTTGCGCTTTTAAAAAACAACACGCAGGAACACGCAATACTAAAGGTTGTATTTTTCCTCAACCAAAGAGGCTAATTCGGATGCATTCTCGAGCTCCCCACAGGCCTCTTTTTTCCATAACATATCAATGATCAGCAATAAATATTGCGTTTCCAGGTCTGGATTGGCATAACCCAATTCTTCAAACGCTTTATGGACGATGGGTTGAACGGGCTTAATGAAGAGTTCGTGTTGAGATTTGGAGAAACTATGATGAGAAAGTCTTTCTTGCAATTTCCAGAACAAAGGATCATCGGCTACCAATTTACTCGGGAACTGAACCATGTTCTTTAGAAAATCTTTGGCCCCCTTATAGGTCATCATCCCTTTATGGTGAAGGAGTACCTTCCTATAACCAGACTTCACGATATGTGCCAACAAAGCATCTTTGTTTCCGAAATGCTTAAAGATAAGTGCTTCAGAAACTCCAGCTTTTGCAGCAATCTCCTTGGTCGAGGTATCAAGGTATCCCTTAATTGCAAATAACTGTAAGGCAGTTTGCAAAATCTTTTCCTTCCTACTAAGTGTCGTTTCTTTCATTGATTATTAATAAGCAAATATATCCAATTTTTCTGAAAATGTCCTTGTCAACGGATTTGGCCCCTCTGTAACATCTCTAATGCGACTCGCCTTTCCGAGATTTTCAATTCTGCTGTAACCTATTGATAATCTATCTTTTTCAATTTTTCGGTTTTTACCATTGTCATAACAACAATGTATCTTTTTTGTGATTATCAGGCTGTTATCGTCTAAAAATTATATAATTGAAAAAAATCCATCAAACCTTACCATGAAATACCTGCTTACCTTATGTTTAGTTTTATTAAGCTGTGCCTGTGTATTGGCTCAAGTCAATATCGCTGGAAAGGTACAAGACAAAACAAAGGGTAGCAACTTACAGGATGCCAGCATCCAACTCCTTAACCTGAAAGACTCAACCATCCGCACCGCCAAATCCAATGAGAAAGGCGACTTTTCTATCCCAAGGGTAGCGAATGGAAACTATAAATTGACAGGTACCCTATTAGGATTCAAAAAATTCGAGCGAAACATCGTGGTAAAACCTTCCATGGAAACCTTAATGGTCGGTTTAGAGCCCGGAGAAATCGTGATTGAAGAAATCACCATTGCTCCTCCTCCGAGTGTGGCCGTCAAAGGTGACACCATGGAGTTCAATTCACGCAATTTTGCCACTAGGGAATACGCTGATGCTGATGAAATGGTCGCTCAGGTCCCAGGAGTAACCATCGATGAAGATGGAAAAGTTACGGCTCATGGCGAAGAAGTCACCAAAATCATGGTGGATGGAAAGGAATTTTTCAGTACCGACCCTAAAGTAGCACTAAAAACCCTCCCAGCTGACATTATTGACAAGCTTCAGATCATCGATGAGAAATCCGAACAGACTAAATTCTCTGGATTCGACGATGGTAAAAGGTCCAAGGTCATCAACATCGTCACCAAACCCGACAAGAAAAAAGGCTTGTTCGGAAAGTTCAATGCCGGAAAGGGAGATTCCGATAAATTCTCCATCAACTCCGGTGTCAATGCCTTCCGTGGCGACGAAAAGATTTCCATCAACGTCATGGCAAACAACATCAATGAAACGGAATTTTCAGAGCAAGGCCGAGGTGGATTCAGAAGGGGAAACAACAATACCGATCGCGGTCTATCTGACACCTATGCCGCTGCAGCCAACTATACCAATACTTTCCTCGACAAAAAGATGGAAGTAAATGGAAACTATAGGTTCCGCAACAGCAGCACCTTTACCAACACCCTATCAGATATTGAATTTACGACAGGAAGCCGCGCTAATCAGTTCCAAAACCAGCAGCAAACCGGAAACAACGGGAATATATCCCATAACCTACGGGGTCGATTGAAATGGGATATCGACAGCATGAACCGTATCGATATTAACCCTAACCTTTCTTATACAAAAACTGATCTTGCCAATAGCTCCATCAGTAGCATGAGCAAGGACAGGACAGAACCTTTGAACAATTCCAACCGAAATTTTAACAATAATAATGAAGCCCTCAATTTTGGTGGCGGCATGACCTATATGCACCGCTTCAAGAAAGCGGGGCAAACCATTTCCCTAAGTCTTGACGGGAACAAAAGCAGCAACGAAGCTTTGGGAAAAACCTTGGCATTCAACCAATACTACAAAGACGCAGTCTTGGACCGCATCGACACCAACAACCGCGAAAGCACCACCTACGGATATGGAAATGGATACAACGGTAGACTTTCATATACCTATAATGTCTCCAAGATCTCCAGATTGCAGGCCAATTACGGCATGCGCAATACCAGCAACTACTCCGATAGGAAAACCATGGAGTTTTTAGCCGAAACCGGTCAATATGAAGAATTGAACGATCGATTATCCAATGAATTCCGAAACGATTTTACCCATCATAGCGCTGGGCTTTCTTATTCCTACAACAAACAGGATACCTTTAGATTCCAGGTCGGAATGAACTATGAACACGGCTACCGGGTAAACAACCGAACCGTTCCCATAAACTTGCGAACCACTGCAGACTTTGGCGCCTTCCTTCCTGAATTGACCGTAGCTTATTACTTCAACAAGGAAAGACGATTGGAATTTAACTATAACGGAGCGACCAATACGCCTTCCATTGATCAATTGCAGGATTATATCGACAATTCCAACGAACTGTTCGTCCGGAATGGTAACCCTAATCTAAGCCAAGAATACACCCACAGGCTCCGCCTTCAATATCGAGACGTGAACCGCAGCAATGGCCGGAGTTTCAACAGTAGCCTCAATTTTGACTACACCAACAACAAGATCATCAACTCCACCATGACCACCGATAGTACCATCACCTTGTTTGAAGATATTATCCTCGGTGCCGGCGGACAATATATGGTTCCTGAAAACATCGATGGAGTATTCCAACTGCGAGCCAACAATAACTATGGGCTTCCATTAAAAAAGCTAGGCTTCAACTTGAACTTGAACAATTACATGTATTACAACCGTAACTATGCCATCCTCAACAAGGACCTGATGCCAAACCACAGTTATGGCTTCAGTCAGCATGTCGGCATATTCACCAATTTCAGCAAAAAGATCATTATTGGATTCAATTACAATCTCAATATGAATTTCACCAATAACCCAATGAGTGAAATAACCCATTACAGGATCACCAACCACAGGATCAGCAATTCCTTGAACCTGGAATTCTTCAAGAACATGACTTTGGGCTACAATTATTCCTTCTACCGTAATGGTGGTATAATGGGCGCTGAGGCTATCTCTACAAACTTGTTGAACGCTTCGATCGGTTATAAGATCTTGAAGAAAAGAAATGCTGAAATCTCCTTAAAGGCTTTTGATTTGTTCAACAATGCCCGAAATGTCAATCGCCGGGCTTCAGAGATTTCAATATCAAACATTACCTCAAATACCCTGACCAGGTACTTCCTTTTGAGTCTGAACTATAATTTAAGAAGTTTTGGAGGAAGGTCGGACCGAGATTAATCCTGATTGCCATATGCAGACACTAAACCTTGCAGATCCGACCAGCTCTTGGAACTAATCGGGCTCTTATAGCTTTTAGGGTCTGTCTCGATCCGGTTGATTTTTTGACCAAGGTATTTCTTACGGTCTGCAGGTACAGGATGCGAAGAAATCCAGCTGACATCCCCATCCGAACTCAAGTACACATCAAATAATTCCATAACCTTCATCAGGCTATTAGGATCAATATGGGCTTCTTCTAAATACTCCACCGCCATTTCATCGGCTTCTTTTTCAAGTTTCCTGGAAAAAGCTTGCCCAGTCAAGAAATTGGTCACCTCTCCCGTCCCAGAACCGGAAAGCAAAAGATCCAAACCGAAATTAGTGATCAATGAACGCATCACATGGTTCTTTTCACAATGGGCGATCTCATGCGCCAAGATGGCTGACATGTAATCCGCACTATCTAAGAAATTGATCAAGGCGGTCGTCACAATGATTTTATCATCAGGAAGCGCAAAGGCATTCACCTCTTCGCTCTCGACCAACAATAGATCGTAGTTTTTTGTAGGGATATAGTTTTCCTTTAATAGGGGAATAAATAGCGAATCTAGGGTGCTGTCGATCTGCTCATCCTCAATCACATCATACAGGTCACGAACTTGTTCCAAGACCAACTTACCCAATTTAGATTCTAAGCGGACCTGATTTTGCTGAACCTGAAATAAACTGGTCCAATTCACTTGCAACAGCAGTAAATAACAGACTGCAATACCCGCAGCTAAAATCAGAAACTTGCCTAGTATCTTCATTTTTTCAAAAGATTATCGGTAATATCTGAAAACAGAAACCAACGTACATGAATTCCTTTCCTGGTCTTTATGGAAGTATAGATCGTGGAAACAATTTCAATCCCATTCAATAGTAAAATCAAGATGATATAGGCGATATAAGCATTGCTCACTTCTTGCTTATGGAAAATAATCGCCAAGGTCCACCAAAAACCAACAGTATTGAAAAAGAAAATGGCAAATTGCGATATGAGCGCTTGGGTACAATGCCACTTCACAAAACGGGTAGACTTCCGATTTCCCAAATAGAAAATCACGGTTGCCAATAGATTGAATATTGGCAAGGGTAGTCCAATAAATAAAGCAAACAAAGACATCAAATAACTATTTGACGCATATTCACGTTCATCCTCAGTAATCTCCCTCGGATTAAAATCTAAAGACCCTTCGATATGTTCCATGCCCAATTTAAAATAATTAATAAAACCAGAATGGCACTGAATGCCTTATGTTGCTGAAGAAATTTCTCTGCCCGACTATATACCTTAAAATAATAATCTCGCTTAGTCAGCAGATCAAGCAACATCAATAACAAAACAGTGATGATAATGATGCTTGACACAATCCCCAAGGGATTGATCATAAAAGCATCTACGATCTTTCCGTTAAACAGTGCTGATATAGACCTTGTCGTTCCGCAGGAAGGACAAGGATAGCCAGTAACTAATTTTACTGGACATAGTGTGACGTTTGCGGCAGCATAATAATCCAGCAACAACCAGACAATCCCAAAGAAACAAACTATTCCTGTCGTAATATACAGTCTGTTCCTTGGACCTCGCATTGAATTAGTAATTCAAAGATGTGATCAGCTTTTCGAAATTCTTGGTTTTTGTTGCTCCCATGATCAGGAACCAATCAATGATAGTCCAAATACCCAAACCTCCACAAGTCAATAATTTAGCGATCCCCAAACCAGTATCTCCAATCATAAAACGGTCGATTCCAAAGGATCCAGCCAAAATGGAAACAATCAATACAGTAGTTGGATCTTTATATTGTTGGATCTGAACATTCGTGTATTTGCTCTCATCCGACCTCGTTAATAAATCCTTGATCTCCATCAATTGATATGACTCAAAAAACTTGTTGTTTGACATTAAAAACATGTCTACTTTCTGACTATCCATTTCGCTTTTCTAATTTAGATTATAATAAAAAATCCATTTACCTATTGAAAGATAAACGGATTTTTCGAAATATTTTAATAAACTTTTAATTTTTCACCAACTTCTTGTGCTTACGCTTAGAGATTTTCTCAATGTTGACAGGTTGTGGAACTTTCACATAATATCCTGTGCCATCATACTCACGTTTCTTCGGATGCGACTTACATGCATCAGAACAGCAACCATCTAATTCCCAACCACATTCATCACATTGCGTAAAATGCTCATTGCAAATCGGGTTTGCACAATTGATCATTTTTGAAGTTATCTTTCCACAGTTTTTACATGTTGAAACAACTGTTGGGTTCACTGAGTTGACTGGAACTGTAACACGATTATCAAAAACATAGCACTCCCCTTCAAAATCTTCTCCAGCTGCTTCCTTACCATATTTTATGATCCCCCCGTGCAATTGATATACATCTTCAAATCCCTCCTTCAACAAAAGAGCGGATGCTTTTTCACACTTGATACCACCCGTACAGTAAGTCAAGATTTTCTTGCCCTTTAGGTGTTCCAACTCTTTCACTTTTTCTGGAAATTCACGGAAATTCTCAATATCCAATGTAACAGCGTTTTTAAAACGACCTACATTATGCTCATAGTTTGAACGGACATCTAGGATAACCACATCCTCTTGATCCTTCATGGCCAAGAAGTCCTTAGGTTCCAAGTGCTTACCGGTTTGTTTGTTAGGATCGATCTCAGCAGGATTTCTCAAACCTGAATGCACGATCTCCTCTTTGTAACGACAATGCATCTTGATAAAAGAAAGCTCCTCTACATCATCCACCTTAAATTCGGTTTTTGCAAACCTTGGATCCGCATGTACATGCTCCATATAGGCTTTACAAGCTTCTGGAGTACCTGAAACCGTACCATTAAGACCTTCTTCAGCAACGATGATACGTCCTAATAAGCCAAGTGATTTACAAAATTCTAGATGATCTTCTGCGAACTTTTCCGCATTCTCGATAGGGCTGTAGCAATAGTACAGCAATGTTTGATATTGTGCCATATATTCATTGATACCGCTGCAAACGGCGTTTAATGTTTAAAATTATGCTGCAAAGATAAAAAAATTGGACGAGCAAAAATTGATATTCATCACTTTTTGACCAATGGCTTCAATAAATACTCCAGGCCATTGAGTTTTATTTCATAGAGGGTCTCCAATAAGATCCCGATTTTGCCCGGTGGAAATCCCTTTTGTTTGAACCAAGCCAAATAGGGCTCCGGCAAGTTCATCAAAAGATAGCCTTGGTACTTTCCAAAGGGCATCCTACTGTTTGCCAGCTCCACCAAAAGGTTGGGATTTAAAAAATTAGTCTCTTGTTTTGCCATGCTTCAATCGATGTACCACTAATCGCATCGCGATCACACCATGGTTAATAAGGTTTGGTACAAAACCATAGTATTTCTTAAAGATATCATAGCGCTCCTTCAAGCTCTGCTTATGTCGCTGTTGGGACATCCCACCAACTAGGTATTTGGCAACATAATCTTTTACATTGACTACCTTGTTCGCCTTTTGGGCTGCACGGATCACCCAATCGATATCTGAACTCAATTTATATTGCAGATCATAGGGCGCTGTTAAGCTCCGCTTGATATAGATCGCCTGATGACAGACGTTCATCCCATATTTAAAGGATTGCCAATCAAAATGGTCTGGTGTCTTATGGCGACGATCGCCAATGATCTCTCGATCCTCATTGATCAATTTGGTCTCTCCATAATAGATATCCGCATTGTCCTCATTACCGAATATCTTTTCCAAGGTATTGGCAGCAAAAAGCTCATCCCCCGAATTCAAGAACAGCACATAGTCACCAGTTGCCAGAGCCAAACCCTTGTTCATGGCATCATAGATTCCATTATCCTTCTCAGATACCAAAATATTGATCGTTTCTTTATACTCGGCAATGACATCCAAGGTACCATCCGTAGATTTCCCATCCACCACAATATATTCAATATTGGGGTAAGTCTGTTGGTCCACAGATGCTAGGGTAAATCCGATATCCCTGACATTATTGTAAACAATGGTAATGATTGAAACCTTAGGATAAGCCATGCTTAAGGATATTATTAATATAAGTCAACCCTGCAAAAATAGGCATTTGAACCTTATAAACGCAGTGGAAAAATACTTAAAAACGCCATTGACATTTTAAATCCCATAAAGAAATGAAGGGAGAAAATGTTTATTCATGCAGAGAACCCTCAGAGAGGGTGAAATGTTTTTCTAGCCCCCTTTTGTATCACCTTGAGAAATAAAATTTTTGGTAAAATTTATCGGAAGATGATGATAGCAAATCGCAAGGAAAAAAATTGGCTTATTATATTCTAGAGTTATAACCCCATCGGGGTTATATTATTTTAGATAATTGGCTCGCTAGCCTGGATGTTGCGCAAAAACGATGTTCGATTAATCGAACATCGTTTTTGCATTAACCCTTTTTTGTTCGATACCAATGCTAAAATAATTCTGCCCATCCAGGGCAGTAAGTCGCAAAAAAGACATCCTTTCCAGTGTCAGCCTGAGGAACGAAGGGTCTCGGAACTATTCAAACCATGATTGGAATGGCGAACAGGTCCTCAATCTTCGATTGAGAATGACAAGATCATGAGGGGCATTATCGTACAGATTCTTCACTAATCGTTCAGAATTGGAAGTGTCTCAAAGAGGAATTCAGAGCGCAGCGAAGAATCTATTTTTTGTTTTTTTAGGATTGCTGTCATCCCGAATCGCAAGATGAGGGAACTGTTTTTTTATTGCTTATGCCGGTAAAGAAGATTTATTGAAAAAGATTTCACCCCCGCTGGGGGTTTTCCGGTAGACAATGCACACTTCTACAAAGATTTCACCCCTTCCAGGGGTTTTCTACAAACATCCACCCTTCCGAAGGAAGCCCTTTAGCCCCCGGCTCATTTCCAATGGCGGAAAAATGGAAAGAATGCCGATGCCCTGTGCGATGGGATTGGCCTTGGAATGCTTTTCCCAGATTATCCCATCAAAAGGGATGATCTGGAAAAAGATATTCCCGACATCAAGGCATTCTTTTCATGTGCGGATGACTGTGCGAAAAGCCATCTTAAATGAGCCGAAGCCTTTACGGATTCGAGCTGTTTTTGGTATCCGTGAGCTCCTTCGTCGGTTTGGTACTTTTGGGCTTCAAAAGCAACAAAGATTCCCTCCAAAAAGATTAAACATTCAGCCACAAAACTGTTAAATGCTCCTAAATTTTTTATCAGCTTTACTTACCTAAAAAAATAAATTGTACATTGATTGCAAAATATTAACGATTATAAATTGCTTTGGCCCAATGTCTAAAATTAAGAAAGCTGTCTTAACTTATTTCCCGATACATAAATTTTTCCATGCGCGTTCATTTTCACAAGAGGGCGAGGACATGGTCCTTAGAGGATTTTATGAAGGTCGTAAAAACTACAAAGGATTCTATGTGGATGTAGGT
Source organism: Sphingobacterium sp. BS-2 (assembly GCF_046161205.1). Taxonomy (NCBI): domain Bacteria; kingdom Pseudomonadati; phylum Bacteroidota; class Sphingobacteriia; order Sphingobacteriales; family Sphingobacteriaceae; genus Sphingobacterium; species Sphingobacterium sp. BS-2. The sequence goes on along the minus strand of NZ_JBIXGO010000019.1, from coordinate 391,670 downwards.
GCCCACCATCCCTATAGATTCTCCAACACCATGTACTTCTATAAAAAAGGATGGCGTGGTATCAATATAGAACCTTCCCCGGAAGCTATGAAATGGTTCAATTGGTTTAGGACCAAAGACGTCAATCTCAATATCGGCATCAGCGAAAGTCCGCAAGAATTGACCTACTATTGCTTCAATGAACCCGCACTAAACGGATTTTCCCAAGAAATATCTGAAAAAAGAGATGGCCTGAATGCCAAATACCATTTGATAAAAACGATCCCCGTACCAACATTACCTCTAAAAGAGGTCTTGCAAAAGCACCTCCCAAAAGGAAAAAAGATTGATTTCCTATCTGTCGATGCAGAAGGATTTGACCTGATCGTCCTCAACAGCAATGATTGGCAGCAATATAGGCCAACATTTGTCTTGGTAGAAGAGGAATTGTCTATCGCTGACTTGAATAAATCGGAAGTCTTTCAATTGATGCTTGAAAAGGGATACTCTTTGGTAGCAAAAACCAAAAGGACTTTATTCTTTAAGAATTTAGAAGAGAATTAAGCCTTCAGTTTTCGCATCTTCCGTTCCAATAGCTTCTTTTCTATGAATTTCGCCAACCTTTCGAAGAAGGTTCCCTTTCGATTTTTATAGAAATGCTTAATGGCCTGGAATGCCAAGGGATCTTCTTCCAAGATAATCGGGAATTTGCGAACAGGCTTTTTGGAAAGCTCCACCCGATAGACCTTATCTACATCGGAATGGGTACCCGAACCGTCGGTCCCCGTATTTTGGATAAATGAAAAACGCGGATACAATACTAAGCCGCCTCTGTTGAATACCGATAGGTACCAACGAATTGCCCAGGAATTGATTTTACCCGCCTTGAACTGTTTGACCTGCTTCCAGAAATTTTCCGAATTATCTACGCTGAAAGCCTTCCTTTGTTTACGGGTAAAATCCTTGGTCAACTCTTCAATATCGGGATTGAAATGTTGCCAAGCCCTATCCCATGTTGCCCAGCCCCAACTATTGGCTACCCGGAAGAAAAAGGATTGCGGCAGTTTCTTGGGCTTATCCACAGGATACATATAGCCCGATATCTCCATCACCTTTTCCTGATCTTGATATTGGTTCAGTGCATCATTGAAGTATTGAAGGGCAAAACTGGAGGTTTCCAGGTCATCCTCCAAAACAATGATCTTTCCATGTTTCTGTACCACCTGGGTTACCCCTTCAATGATACTGTTGGCAAGCCCCTTGTTTTGAGAACGCTCGATAATATAGATATGCTTAAACTTCCAAGGTTCCCGGATAATGGAACGAACTTGGTTGACCGAATCGATATCTTGGGCCGTCTTGGCACCATCTGAAAAGATGTAGATATCGGATTGTTCCGCCAAACTGTTGGCCTCAAGAGCTGATAATGTCTTACGGGTATGTACGGGTCTATTGTAAACAAATAAAGCGATTGGTGCTAGCATGTGAAAAGGAAAATCAATCTATTCTAAATCAAATATATGAGTAAATCTTGTAATGCATTAAGTATAATGCTTTTTTCTTATGCTGTACAAGAATCTTTCCTAAATTTGTTGATTAATCCAATACATGAGCGAAAACACGAAAAACATCACCCTCAACGGGCTATTCTGGAATGCCTTAGATCGATTCGGTAATCAGGCCATCGTCACTATCGTCGCCATCATTACTGCCAGGATCATAAGCCCCGATGAGTTTGCTGTGATCGCCGCCTTGGCGATATTTTCCATTATCGCTACAACCTTTGTGGATAGCGGATTAGCAACTTCGTTGGTCAGGACCAAAGTAGTGGATGAATTGGACTATTCGTCCATGTTCATCTTTAACCTCTCTGTAAGCGCCATTATTTACCTGATTCTCTATTTTGCATCCCCCTATATCGAAAAATACTACAATATCCCAGGCCTTGCACTATATGCTAGGGTCTTGTTCCTGCAGATAATAATCCAATCTTTTAGTATTGTACAATACGTAAAAATCCTCAAGAAGTTTCAATTCCATTTAACGACCAGGGTCAATGTATTGGCAGTTCTTTTTGCCGGCATTATTGTGATCGTTGTTGCCTTATTGGGCTATGGGGTATGGGCATTGATTTTACAACCGCTTTTGTACACGCTGTTCAGGACAATCATGCTATGGATATGGGGCGATTGGAAAGTAAACTTCGCTTTCAGTGCAGAATCCTTAAAAAAGCACCTTTCATTCTCCCTATCCTTTATGGTTTCAAATATGTTGGGAAAGATACTATCCCCTTTTTATGCTTCTTTTATCGGAAAACATTACACTGCTGACCAAGTAGGGTACTATTACCAAGGGAATAAATGGGGAGAAACGGCAGGACAGACCATTACCGCCATTTTGCAAGGAACGACTTTGTCTACCTTGACCCCTATCCAAGACGACCTCCCAAGGTTCTTGAATGCCAGCCGAAAAACATTGTCAAGCCTTGCATTCGCATTGATCCCGATCAGCTTTCTGGCCATTGCAGTGGCAAAACCAGGCTTTGTTTTCTTCCTAACGGACACCTGGGTTTCATCGATAATTTTGTTCCAAATATTATGTTTCGCCAGCATCTTCACTTCATTGACCGACCTGAATGCGAACTTCCTGAATATCAAAGGACGCTCTAAATTTTTCCTGAGCTTGGAAATCATCAAAGTTTCCTTAGCCATCATAGCCCTGTTTTTAACCTATAAACATGGCCTGGTCATGATTGCTCTTGGCCTCGTTGCCGTTAGGATCATTTGCTATATTATTGCAGCGAGCATGAGCGGAAGAGTTTATGGCTACAACCTGTTTATGCAGGTTAAAGACCTTTTACCAACTACCCTTATATCCATCATAGCAGCAGGACTGGCTTATTTACCGCTGTATTTTAACCTTATCCCGAATTACTTGCTTCTCATCATTGTACAAAGCCTTATATTCGTAGTTATTTATGTTGGAGCCAACCATTTGATCAAAAATGATATCTGGATGGAAATATTGGGCATGTTAAAGAAGAAATTAGCGAAAAAATCTTAATGGAAGTTGCAAAAGGAAATTGGGTAGGTTATCAAACCGTATTCTATAATCTTAAAACCGGAAAATATAGCCAAGAGATCAATGAAGTCATTGATTACGCCAATCTGGAAATTGATCCAGAGGGCTTAGCTGCCTATCTAGATTTTGGCTATAGCGTATTTGGACATACACCGGTCAAAGACGTAAAATACCTCTTGCCCAACCAAATACTGTCTCTTGAAAATGACAGGCTTTCTATCAAAGAGGGGAATGATGACACCTTAAACCTCTTGGGCAAAAAATCTCATGAAGACGATGTCTTCCATAAATTAAGCACTGCTCTCCATAATTGGGCCGATGGATTTAAAGATGATATCCTGATCCCCACCAGTGGTGGTTTTGATTCCAGGTTGATGAATGTCCTTTTGGAAGACAAGAGCAGGATCCACGCTTATACATATGGTACCTCCTTAAACCAGGATGAATCGCGGGAGGCCGTATATGCAGGTTTGTTGTCCAAAAGATTGCATACCCAATGGAAAAGAATTCCACTTGGCAAGTTCAATGTCTATATGGATCAATGGTATGACCAATTTGGTCCTGCTGTAGCGGCATCTGGAACTTACCACATGGAATTTTATGACAAGATCAAGCAATTGGAAGCCGGCAACCCTATGCATCTCTTGAGCGGCATTATTGGTGATGCCTGGGCTGGAGCTGTCAAAGTGCCCATGATAGATAGCGCAGCCTCTTATCGTACTCTTGGATACACCCACGGAATGAGTGCCGATTCTAAATTGGCGATGGACATAGATTACAGTAGCATCGTAGAGCCTATTTATGATCGTCAAAAAGAACATTTAGGTTCACCTGAATACCGCATCATCACCGCCATGCGGACCAAGATGATGATGCTTCAGTATTTGATTTCTGTGCCCGCAAAAATGGGATACCCTGGCTACTCTCCATTCGTAGATGAGGATATCGCCATTTCCATGTTGAACCTTCCTCTGGATAGAAGGGAGAATCGGGCTTGGCAAAGGGATTTCTTTAGAAAAAACAACCTCCTTTTTGAAGAGGAAAAACATAAATACACCTATCAAAATTCACTCAATTATTACGCGCTGCTCAATGAGAGGCTGACCCCATTAAATGTGGAATTATTGAAGGAATGCCTCAATCCGGAATATTTAAACTGGATCAACCAAAAGATCATGCACATCGGAAGGAAGGAAAAGATCTTCCAAACCTTGATGCATACCCCTAAGGTCAAGGGAGTTTTGAAACTATTAGGTGCAAAAAACGATTTGTTGGAAGCTTATTTTGCTTATATTACAATCAAACCGATTGAAAATTTATTGATAAGAAGAAATGCCAGCCACATCCAAGCATAAGTTTGTCTTTGTTGGAGATATTGTTTGTGAAAAAGCACCGCAATTTTCCCCAAGCCTCAAGGAACTTTTCAACTCAGCAGATTTGAAATCCTGCAATTTTGAAGCACCACTACAGGGGCTGGGCCAACCTATCCATAAAACAGGTCCTTTGGTAGCCCAAAACAAAAATGCTCCAAACTGGCTGCAAGACCTCGGTTTCAACTGTTTTTCCCTAGCGAACAACCATATTTATGACTTCGGTGAAGATGCCCTCCTGAAAACAATGGAACAATTCCCGAGAAAAGAAATCTTGGGAGTAGGCTCCGAAGAAGAAGCCTATGGCTTAAAAACTTGGACTTTTGATGAGGTCAAATACGGTTTCTTGGCCTATGGAGAAAATGGATATGGGGCATTGAACGGAGACCGCTTGGTTGGACATGCTTGGGTAAATGCCAAGCGCGTAAACGCTGATATCCAACAGTACAAGAAGCAGGTTGATGTGCTGATCGTGCAAATCCATGCCGGTGTTGAATTATTGGATGTGCCTATCCCAGAATGGAAAGACCGCTATAAGGAATTGATTGACCTGGGTGTTGATGTCATTATCGCCCATCACCCCCACGTCGTACAGGGAATCGAAGAATATAATGGCAAATTGATTGCCTATAGCCTTGGCAATTTTTATTTTGAATATCCCGCAAATCATCCACAATGGAATGTGGGTGGAGTATTGGAGCTGGAATTCGAAAACAAAAAGCTGAGCAAGCATTTCCTACATATCGTAGAAAAGAAAAAACAGCTCGTAGAATTGAAGGACGAAAAGCTCTCTGCAAATTTTGTGAAGCCTCTTTCTGCCAAGTTGGGAAATGAAGAATACCTGGAATATGTAAATAGGAAGGCATTGGAGGAATGGAAAAAACACCATGCTTCCTATTATGCCAAGCCATTTAATGGATTAGCAGGCTACAGTGTCTTTAAACTACTTAAACATGCCAAGCGGACCCTTTTCAACCGCAGGATCAATTACAACCTTATTTGGCACAACCTTTTTATAGAAAGCAACAAATGGCTCGTTGAAAGAGCCATTCGTTTAAAAACCTTTGGAAAGAAACCAAATTAGATAATGGTTATCTGTTTACTGAATTCTTCTAAACTTGGATGCTTTGGATTTAAGTCCGTGATGAGATAGGTTATATCTTTCAATGGACATACCCTAAGTTTCTGGTTGGAGTTCAATTTCTCCACGATACTCAATACCCCTAATTTCTGCGAGCATTTGATCATCGCTTTCTTGATCTGAACGACCTCCCAATCGGAATCGGTCACCCCCTCTTCAACAGAAAGACTGTTGGTCCCTAAAAGACATAGATCTACCTTGATATCAGACAGTTCATTGATGACCTGCGAGCCTGATACCACATTGGTATTTCTCGAGAGCTTACCTCCTAAGAGGAAAACCTCAAGGTTCTCTTTCTCCGCTAATTCCAACGCGACAAGTGGACTGATCGTGAAAAATGTACACTGCACATCCTTTGGAACCAAACGTGCCAACTCAATCATACTGGTCCCGCCACCAACTAAAATAGTCATTCCGCTTTGAATCAACGAAATAGCCTTCGAAGCAATCTCTTTCTTAGCTTCTTTGGCATATACATTCCCTTCTTGGAAAGGATATTGAAAAGACTTAGATAATGCACCCCCATATACTTTTAGCACTTTACCGCTCTCTGCCAATTCGTTTAAATCACGACGAATGGTATCTTCAGAAACATTCAGCTGAACGCTTAGATCAGAGGATAAAACTTTATTATGTATGTTGATTTGATGTATTATATAGGCTTGCCTTTCTTCTTTTAACATAATTTTTACGCGATTTTGTAATTAAAATTATAAAATAAATGGGATTATCCATATTAATTCTAATCCTCTTTATCTTTTTGATCTGATGATTTCTTGGCCACAAAACGCGGCTTGAATCCTACTGGTTTCGTTGTTGTTTGGGTAGATGGTTCTTCAGTTGGAGTACTTGATTGCTCAGGATTGGGATCCTGGTCCTCCTGGTTAGTAGCTGCTTTGGTAACACCAGCTTTAAAACGTGGTTTAAAGCCAGTTGGTTTAGATGTAACTTCTTCTGTAGCTGTAGTTGCTGCATCATCGGATGCAGATGGTTCCTCTGCTATTTTATTTTCTTGTACAGATTCCGCACTGGGCTCTTCCTTCTCCTCCAGCTTCTTAGGAAGGTTCGCAGCCTTAAACCTTGGCGTAAAGCCTTTAGGTTTAGGCGCTTCTATGGAAGCTTCTTCTTTTGCTTCAGGTGCTGATTCCTCTTGAGCTTCACTTTCTACCTTCTTCGGTAGATTCGCGGCCTTAAACCTTGGCGTAAAACCTTTAGGCTTTGGCGCTTCGATTGTGGCTTCTTCTTGAGCTTCAGGCGCTGCCTCTTCTTTATTTTCGTCTTCTACCTTTACCTTCTTCGGTAGATTCGACGCTTTAAACCTCGGCGTAAAACCTTTTGGTTTCGCTGGGGTCGCTGCCTCCTTGTTCTCTTCGGTATTATCTGCCGGAGTTTCCGCTTGGCTATCTTTTGGCTTTTCTGATTCTACTTTTTTAGGAAGGTTTGCTGCTTTGAACCTTGGTGTAAAGCCTTTTGGCTTAGCAACAGCTTCCTCGCCCTCTTTAGGGCCGTCAGCCGGCTTATCGGACACACTGCCTTCTATTGGCCCGTCCAATCTTTCAGGCGGAGCAGTCGCCTTAAAACGAGGTTTAAAGCCTGCCGGTGCTTTTGCAGCTGGCTTCTCTTCTGTTTCCGCTGTTGGCTCAATCGCATTCTCCTCAACGGTTTTGACAGCAGCTTTGAACTTAGGACGGAATCCTGCTGGCTTAGCAGCAGACGGAGCAGTGCTCGCCGAGCTTCCAGTTGCTGCTGAAGTCGATTCTGCCTTGACTTCCCCCTTCTTCGGTTCCGTAATTTCGATCTCTTTCAAGAGGTAATCTTTTCTGAGCCTATTGAACCAGAACTTCTTGCTATGATCAAAGCTTTTTTCACCCATCAAGGCATAATCCCTATCAAATTCATGATAGAGATCAGGCTTCGCTTTTTGCAAAGCATTGATGTCAATTTTCTTTTTCGTGAAAAACTCGGTGAACGAAAGCATATACAAATGTATACATTTAGACCAAAAAACGCACAGGAACTGAACTTTCTTCCAATCCTCCTACATATAAACATAAAAAGAGGGCAAGCCCTCTTTTATGTTTTCATATCCTAATCTGGATTAGTCCATGTTGTGATATACTGCTTGGACGTCATCATCCTCCTCGATCTTATCGATCAATTTTAGGACGTCAGCAGCTTGTTCTTCAGACAAGGTTGTATGCGATAATGCGATACGTTCTGTTTTAGCAGAAGAAACTTCAATACCTTTTTCTTCCAACAGACGTTGCATGTTTCCAAAATCTTCAAAAGAAGTCTGTACCACGATGATATCGTTTCCTTCTTCATCAGCCTCCACATATAACTCTTCCAGACCGCCATCGATCAATTCTAATTCTAATTCTTCCACATCCAATTCATCTGTAGCCGGAAAACGGAAAACAGATTTCCTTTGGAAGATAAAATCTAGAGATCCAGTTTTACCTAGGGAACCTCCAGCTTTTGTAAAATAACTTCTAACGTTTGCTACGGTTCTGTTGGTATTATCAGTAGCAGTTTCGATCAATACCGGTACACCATGTGGACCGTATCCTTCGTATACAAATTCTTCGTATCCTTTTGAATCCTTCTCAGAGGCTCTTTTGATTGCCGCTTCAACACGGTCCTTCGGCATGTTTACTGCCTTGGCGTTTTGAATAGCGGTACGTAAGCGGGAATTGTTCTCCGGGTGAGGACCGCCTTCTTTTACTGCGATTGCAATTTCTTTTCCAAGACGCGTAAATTGAACGGCCATCTTGGCCCAGCGTTTAAATTTTCTTTCTTTTCTAAATTCGAAAGCTCTACCCATTTTATTTTAGTTTTGTTTTAAGATTCTCCAGCATGTCTTTTGCCATCCCTGCCAGATCAAATGTCGGCTTCCAGCCCCAATCTGCTCTTGCTTGATCATCATTGATGCTCTTTGGCCATGAATCAGCAATTGCTTGACGCGGATCATTGTCTGAATAGGAGATTTCAAAATTAGGGAGAATTTTTTTAATTTCTTCAGCAATTTCTGTCGGAGTAAAACTAACCCCCGAAAGATTGTAGCTGGAGCGGATCGTCAAACCCGCTGAAGGAGCGTCCATTAGCTCGATGGTGCCGCGAACCGCATCATCCATGTACAGCATCGGTAACTCAGTGCCTGCATTTAGGAATGAAGTATACTTACCTTGACGGATAGCCTCAAAAAAGATATGGACAGCATAGTCGGTGGTACCCCCTCCCGGCTCTGTACGCCAAGAGATAATTCCTGGATAACGGACACTGCGGATATCCAAGCCATACTTATTATGGTAATATTCACATAAACGTTCACCAGCCAATTTACTGATCCCGTAAATGCTGTTTGGATCCATCACACAATATTGCGGTGTGTTCTCTTTTGGAGAATGCGGGCCAAATACGGCAATGGAACTAGGCCAGAAGATCTTCTTGATCCCCAACTCTACAGCTAGGTCCAATACATTCAAGAGACCGTTCATGTTCAGGTCCCAAGCTTTCTGTGGGTATTGCTCCCCAGTAGCCGATAGCATCGCTGCCAATAAATAAATCTGAGTAGGTTTATATTTAAGGATCAAGGCTTTGATCGCTTCTTTGTCCAAAACATTCAGGGTTTCAAAGATCTCGCCTTCGGCAATCTCTTTAGGTTCGCGTATATCTGAGGTGATGACATTCTCGTTTCCGAACTTGATTCGCAATGCTGCAGCTAACTCTGAACCAATCTGACCATTGGCTCCGATCATCAAAATGACTTCTTTCATTAGAGAAATGATAGTTTTATAAATTTAGTTATTTCAATAACTTCTAAAATAATATGGCGAAATTACCAATTAAATGCCTGAATATGATGCTTCCCAACATTTTGCGCAAACGTATGATTTAATTTTTTACAATCAAAAGGCATTCGGACGTTTACGCTCTGTAAAACCGATTTTTCAATGAAACATTGTCAATAAAAACCCATTTTGTCTGAACGTTTTTCATTAAATAGCAAATCCTGTTGAACTTTATTCCATCATAGTGATAATCAATTATTAAAAGCGAAAATATTCCAAAAATGTTCAGGTTTATTTAGTATGTTTGTTACCTTAAGAAAATCAATAATAATTAAAATTTTAAGCAAATATTATTTATGAAAGTTGCAGTAGTAGGCGCGACTGGTCTAGTCGGGTCAGAAATGTTGACAGTGTTAGCGGAACGTAATTTCCCAGTTACAGAATTGATTCCTGTTGCTTCTGAAAGAAGTAAGGGTAAGGAAATCGAATTCAAGGGAAAGAAGTATAAGGTCGTGACTGCATCTGAAGCTATTGCTCTTAAACCTGATGTAGCCCTTTTCTCGGCCGGTGGTAGCACTTCTACGGAATATGCGCCTCTGTTCGCAGAAGCTGGAATTACCGTTATCGATAATTCTTCGGCTTGGCGTATGGACCCGAGCAAGAAATTGATCGTCCCTGAAGTAAATGGTGATGTATTGACTGCGGAAGACAAAATCATCGCAAACCCGAACTGCTCAACCATCCAGATGGTTGTGGTGATGAAGCCTTTGCATGAAAAATATAAAATCAAACGTGTTGTCGTTTCTACCTACCAATCCGTAACTGGAACTGGTGTAAAAGCTGTTGATCAATTGATGAACGAGCGTAAAGGTATCGAAGGTGAAAAAGCTTATCCTTACCAGATCGACTTAAACGTAATTCCTCATATCGATGTTTTCCAAGACAATGGATACACCAAAGAGGAAATGAAAATGATCCAAGAGACCAACAAGATTATGGGTGATGATTCGATCAAGGTTACGGCTACTACAGTACGTATCCCAGTTATCGGCGGTCACTCGGAATCGGTAAATATTGAGTTTGAAAACGAATTCGACTTGGCAGATGTTCGTGCCGCATTAGCAGCGCAAGAAGGTGTGGTGGTTGTAGACAACCCTGCAAACCTGGAATATCCAATGCCTAAGGATGCACATGGTAAAGACGAAGTATTCGTTGGCCGTATCCGTAGAGATGAAACACAAGAAAAAACATTGAACTTATGGGTAGTTGCGGATAACCTTCGTAAAGGTGCAGCAACCAATGCCGTTCAAGTGGCAGAACTTTTATCTGCTAAAGGACTTATCTAAAAAACACTAGATATTTCAATAATTAAGTAAAGTGGCAACCCCAAAAAGGTTGCCACTTTACTTTTGTATCATAGCCCTAAAAATTCCCGCAACTTTATCCCGAAGGAAACCCGTCGCTTCGATAAAAAATGGAGCTGTTGCTTCGAGCCTTGCTTTACTCTCGTTCGAGACATATTCGGAAAATTCGGAATATGCCTCGAATAAGACCAAGCTTATTTCCAAGAAACCTCTTCTAAAAAAAGACCCCGCAAAACGAGGTCTTTTCATGCTTAACAAGAAGGTTGGTAAGGCTAAATTCAATAAAAAAGGGATGACCTGTAGGACATCCCTTTTCTATCGTTATATAAAATTATTATCTAACTGGAGTGAACACGTAAGTGTCATCGAAGAAGGTGGTACCGTTGTTACCTGTAGTGATATAACCTTTTCCTTTGATTGCAAAAGAAACTGCATTTTCACGTGCTGAAGGTAATGATTGGCTTCCATCAGACCAAGAGTCATCAGAAGGATTGTATTTCCAAACAGTAGTAACTACACCTGATTGAGAACGACCAGACACAACATAACCGTTGTTTCCAATAGCGAATGCACCTGCTCTAAAGCGTCTAGCGTCTTTGTTGTCTGCGTTTAATGCTTTTTTAGGAACCCAATTGGTACCATCAAAAGAATAGAAATCTTCTGTAGGAACTCCGTTTGAGTAACCACCACCAACATAAGCAACATTATTGATTACGAATGCATAAGCATCACCTTTTTTGTTACTGAATGAAGTTTTGATTTCAGTCCATTTATCGGTAGCTGGATCATATTTATAGAAATCTGAGAAAGTCTCATCTGTAGCTTGAACTTTTCCTAAACCTACGTAAGCAGCATTTCCTAATGTGAATGCTACAGCACCATGACGTGCATCGCCTGGGAAGTCAGCCACTTTTTTCCAAGTGTTGGTTGCAGGGTCATATTGGTAAAAATCTTTAAATGGGGCAGAAGTTTCACCATCTGTACCATATCCTAGACCAATATATCCTTTTCCAGCAACAGCAAAACCTACTGCGCTATGTCTTTTTGGACCGGTAAACTCTGCTTTCTTAACCCATGAAGAACCGTCGAATGCATAAGAGTCACTTAATAACTCATTTGTTTTCATTTGTCCACCTACCAAGTAAGCGACATCACTGATAGTAAATGTTGCAGCTAAATTTCTTGGCTTACCTGTGAATACAATAGATTTTTCCCATTCAGTTGGACCTGAATCAGTATCTGTTGATTCCTCTTTTTTACATGAGTTAAAGGTTGTAATTGCGAAGGCTCCTATCAAAAGTAGTACAAGCCAATTTCTCTTATTCATAGACTATTTAAATTTTGTATATACGATATTTAATTTAACTTTCGGTTTATTTCTTTCTGTAGCAATCACAGAAGTGTATGGCGTAAAACCAAGGCCAGCCGTTGGAGACAAAGTTAAGAATAATGATTTTTCTTCTGAATGTGGCTCCGTAGCAGATTTAATATATTGAATCAGATTAAAAAGGTATCTTCCTTTTTTACCTGCATTATCTCCAACTAGGTAAGTTGCATATTGGGGGTCTCTACCAAACGGTATAGATACAAATGAAATTGGCGCTCTTGAATCTGCAATCATCAACATTGGATTCGGAACTGCCGGCATAAGACCTGTATGTGGGGTTTCTAACTCGATTTCTAATTCTGCCTTATTGATAGCAACTCCAGGTTGCGATAAAAAGTCTTTTAATGCTGGGAACTTGATTTCTGTCACCACGCCTGAACCTCCTTGGAAATAGGCAACACCTGATGTACTGGTACTGGCAATGGCTTTAGTAGAACTTAAGCCTTCAAATGCCGTTCCTTGTACGTTCTTGTCAAATTGATTGTATTGGAATGCCTTTTCAGTCATGTTCAACACTTTCGATCCTGTTTTCTTGAAGCCATCAGTTCCTAAATAGGAATAGTTAACCTTAACCTGTAAGGTATCAGAGAAACCTACGATGGCAGTATTGCTTTCAGCAGGCACCAAACTCAAGCCTTTAAAGTATTCTTGGAAGTTGGACGCTGAATTGAATGCGATATCAGAAGCTTTGATCTTATTAAAGAACTCAGCACCTAAGGCATCATTCAAGCGAATGGAAAGCGTATCTTTCTTGGTCTTCTTAGGACGGAATGTAACCGAACCCAATGCATCGGCAGCATAATTGAACTTTTGGGATCCAAAAATCGCAGGTCCTGTGATGTAAAACGGATTAGGGATTCCACTAGATGAATTCTCTAAGGTTTTAGTTTCAAGGGATTGGGTCAATCGGTGTGCAGAAATGGTCTGCATCTTGGTGGTATCTCCATATGCAATTCTCCAATAACTAGGCACCATCACTAGGTTTAACGAGTCAAACTTAGCATTGGTAGGGATTTCATTTGTAATACCTGTTGGGTTTAGCCTGAAATATGAAGTAGACTTTAAACTACCGGTAATGGGTTGATTGATCTTACCGACCAATACCACTCCGCTACCTGAAGTAGGGATATAGGGCATTTGTAAGGTGGACACAGTAGCGCTCAGCGTATCATCTGAGGTTACGTTTAGGTTGTCTAAATTATCGTTATCCAACGAGATTGACATATCCTTATCACAACTTACTGTAAAGAGTGCAGCACTTAAACCAAGAGTAGCAAAAAGAATAATTCGTAATTGTTTAATCATAAAATCATTAGTCTAGCAAAAGTATGGATTGCAGAAGTTTATCCCATGTTATTAAATGTTAAAATAAACATCCAAAAGCATGATTAATGGACTTATTGACTTCTTCCATGAAAAATCTTTTGTAAGCAGCATAAATCTATTGAGCAAATAACGTATTATTAAGCAGAAATGCGACAATTTAAGTAGCACTTTGTTAATCAGTGTTATAATTTGTTAAAAGCCCACCAATATTTATGCGGAGCAAATCTACTAATTTAAATTTGTTTTAATTATGTTAAAAAAGTATAAAATATTGCTCGCTTCCATTGTCCTCACTATCGCCGGGATCATCGTTGTGCTGGGTTTTTGGTTATTTGGAAGTTATTTCGGCCACAAACAGTTCTTTTTGGGAATGACCGAACACGAGCTATTTGATGTGGTTCAGGACTTTTACAATGAAAACGAAGAGCAAATCCAAAAGGAAAACCAAAATCAACGAAAGGACAGAATTGATAGGCTTTCCATTGCTTTTAAAGAAAAATATCCGCAAATAAATGTCGATACCATAAAAAGTATCTTCGAGAACCAGAATTTCAACCGCAAGAACGATCGACAGAACGTAACTGATTCCACAGGCAATTCCAAGAACAAGATGAGCCGGCATTTTATTTCATCCTATGTCGTGCGCACCATCAATTGGAATGAAGCCACGATCGACTCCTTGCAGATCCGCCTGGAAAAATCCTTACGGGAAAGAGATATGTATTCCCCTTTTGTATTACAGATATCCAATCTGCCTAATGAAGAGGAGCGCAATAAGGAATTTTACCATCAACGCTATAAGGAAAGTAAATCTAGGCCCATCGTGATCGACCAAAGCGAGAACCTTTACCTCGAGGTGGATTTCATCAATCCTACTGTTTACTTATTAAAGCAGATCGGTTGGCAACTTTTATTCTCCTTAATCTTGATCATCGCATTGATCGGAACATTCTGGACCTTATTGGTCACCATCCGCAAGCAGAACCAATTGGCGATGATGCGTAAAGCATTTGTAAACAACATGACCCATGAGCTTAAGACTCCTGTTTCGACCGTAATGGCAGCCATTGAATCCATCCAGCGCTATGGTGCCAAGGATGATAAGGAACGTATGAATAGGTATCTATCCATTTCTAGACAGGAACTGGAGCATCTTTCGGACATGATCGAAAGGGTACTGCAGGTGGATGTAGCGGAAACGAATGGCGTACTGCTCGAGAAGACTTGGTTTGACCTGGAGTCCTTGATCGATGAATCGATGGAGAACGCCAAGCTATTCGCCAAAAAAGAAGTGGATATACAAAAAACGACATCTGGGAATTCCTTCCAGATCTTTGCCGATCAAGCGCATATAAAAAATGTGATCAGCAATCTTTTGGATAATGCCATAAAGTATGCCGGCGATCAAGTAAAAATCAATATCGCACTATCTGAAAACGGGGATAGATACAAGCTTTCCATCCAAGATAATGGAATAGGCATCCCAAAAGCCTATCAAAAGGGCGTGTTTGACCTTTTCTTTAGGGTACCGTCTGGAAATGTACACAATGTGAAGGGATTTGGACTAGGCCTTGCCTATGTCAAGCA
The DNA here is from genome assembly GCF_046161205.1 of Sphingobacterium sp. BS-2. Taxonomy (NCBI): domain Bacteria; kingdom Pseudomonadati; phylum Bacteroidota; class Sphingobacteriia; order Sphingobacteriales; family Sphingobacteriaceae; genus Sphingobacterium; species Sphingobacterium sp. BS-2. The sequence continues at coordinate 376,644 of NZ_JBIXGO010000019.1, read as the reverse complement.
AATCGTACAGCAACATCAAGGTACGATAGATTTGAGCAGCGAGGAGTCAGTTGGCAGTACTTTTGTTATAGATTTACCAAAAGAATCCTAATTCGATGGGATGAAGCGGATGTAATTTGATTAGCCAATTCAATTTAGGGAAATGACAAACATCTTATATGTAGAAGACGAGGAAAGCCTAGCGATGATTGTTTCCGACAGTTTGGAGGAACATGGTTTTGAAGTGAGGCATGTGCTGAACGGGCAGCAGGCCATTGTATTCCATAACAAGTATAAACCGGACATTATCGTATTGGATGTGATGATGCCGATCATGGACGGCTTTACAGCAGCCAAGGAAATAAGGAAGACCGACATGCTCACGCCTATTATCTTCCTTACTGCCATGACGCAGACAGAAGATGTGGTAAAGGGTTTTAAATTGGGCGCGAATGACTATATCCGAAAACCTTTTAAAATCGAAGAATTGATTGTCCGGATCGAAGCTGCGCTCAAAAAAGTGGGCCAAAGCATGTCCCCGACCAAGCTTATCCTCGGCAATTACACCTTAGATAGCGGAAAAAATACCCTTAGTATCGGGGATAATGTGGAAAAACTTTCTTACAGGGAGTCTGAACTGCTGAAGCGATTGATCGAAAACAAGGATAAGGTTATCCCTCGCGATGAAATCATCCGTACCTACTGGAGCAATGACACGTATTTTACTGGCCGTAGCCTAGATGTATTCATCAGCCGAATCCGGAAATACCTGGCTCAGGATGAAAGGATCAAGATCACGAACATCCGCGGAGTGGGCTATATGCTGTCCGTCGATTAAATTTTATTACATTAGAACTATGAAGGCACTGATAATTGTAGATGTTCAATACGATTTTTTACCGGGTGGATCATTGGAAGTCGCTAAAGGCGACGAGATCCTTCCTATTATAAACAGTATCCAAAAAGATTACGATTTAGTGGTTGCCACGCAAGATTGGCATCCCCAGGACCATCTGAGCTTTGCCAGCAAACATGAAGGAAAATTGCCATTTGAGGTCATTGACCTGGATGGGCTTGAACAGGTCCTTTGGCCAGACCATTGCGTTCAGGAAAGCTATGGCTCGCAGATCTCTGAAGATCTGGACAGCAGCCGCATTGAGGCCATCTTTAGAAAAGGCATGGACCCTAGGATCGACAGCTATAGCGGATTCTATGATAATGGCAAAAGGAAAGATACAGGATTGGCAGGTTATTTAAAGGCAAGGAAAATCGATGAAGTCCATGTTTGTGGCTTAGCAGCCGACTTCTGTGTATTCTTTACGGCAATGGATGCGATTTCTGAAGGCTTCAAAACCAGCATAATTTCCAAAGCGACAAAAGCAATAGATAAAGGTGCATTCATGGAAAAGAAAAACACCTTTATCCAAGCTGGGGGATCATTGATCTAATTATTTGCCCCAACGCCATTCTCCTGAAATCATTAAAGGCTCTTTCAATCCTTTAGATTCCAAGAATTTCACAATTTCATCATCTGAAAAACGTTGTGCAGGAATTGCTTTGGCGTTCGCTAAGGCATATAGGTAGGCAGCACCTACTTTAACAGTCTGCTCCAACCCTTTTTTATCGACTAGGCTGAATACATCATTGTCGGAATGGTAATACAAGCCGGCATTATTAGGCAATTTGCCTCCCGTAGCAGATCCAGTCGGGATCCCTTGCATCATAAATGGCTGGTGGTCGCTATGCAATCCTGCCCCTGAAGCATTGGTATTCTTAAAATCGGTATCTACTGTAGCATAAATGCCTCCTAAGGAATCCAACAAAGGCATCATTTCTTCTCTACTAGTGGAGAAGCCAGTCGGTGCATTGGTCATGTCAAAGTTCAACATATATTTGATCTGACCAAGAGTGCCATTTTTAATAGCTTCCGCGACATAAGCTTTTGAACCCAGCAAACCTTGTTCTTCACCCATGAACAGGACGAAATCAATGGAACGCTTTGGTTTTAGATTAAGTTTCTTGAAAGCCCTTGCCATATCAATAATGGCATAGGAACCTAAACCATTGTCGATAGCTCCGGTCGCAAGATCCCAACTGTCTAAGTGACCACCGATCACGATCTTCTCTTCCGGTAGCTCAGAACCTTTGATGGAAACGATAATGTTTCTGGCAGTTGCTTCATCTGCCTTATTGCGCATATTGATTTGGGCTTGTACCTTTTCTTTGGATAGGGTCTCCTTCCATTTCATACCGTCTTCAAATCCGATACAGATGGCCGGGATATCAATGAGTTTCCCGGTAATGGATGCTGTTCCGGTTAGCAGCACATTGCCCTTCACGCTGTTGATGAATACGATTCCTTTAGCACCGTATTTTTCAGCTAAGGCTGTTTTTTCTGAACGATGTAGATTTTTAAGTTTCTCTCCAGAATTAGGGAGAATGTGCAGGTAGACCAAGGCAATTTTTCCTTTGACTTGATCCCCAACCTTTTGATAGTCGGCCTCTAAGCCATTCCCAAGATCAACTAAATCAGCATTTAGATCGACCTTAACAGGAGAATGAGCCAAAGAAACTGTAGGAACATCGGAATTGTTTAGTTTTAAACTCAGCGATTCCCTAGCCCAGCTCTGGGCAGAAAAAGGTTGGTATTTGACGTCGTAGCCATAGGACTTCAAGAGGTTGAACACATGCTCTTCAGCTTTTTTGCCGTGCTCTGAACCGGTCAGGCGGTGCCCTAGGTTTTCCGTACTATACTTTAAACGTTCATAGGCTTCCGAATTGGTATTAATATCTTCATAAATACGCTGGAAGTCGGTTTTTAGATTATCTTGCGCGGAGGCAAACTGATAACTTAATAAAAGGCAGATTAGGTAAATTCTTTTCATAATAGATGAATTTACGAAATCATTCTTAATTCGCGATTATTTTGCGAATTTCCATTGCACGTAATTGATGTTTTTGTCCTCAGCCAAATACTTTTTCTCATAGTAGGTCTTGATGGACAATACCTCGTCCACTAAATCAGAATGATAAAGATCTGTGGTTTCCTTCAGTTTTGGCAAGCCTTGTAGCTCGATCTGCTCCACGGTATAAGCGAAAAAGCCATCGTTATCTGTTTTAAGATGCATGATACCTTCTGGCACAAGGATCTCTTTGTATCTCTCCAGAAAGACTGGATTGGTCAAGCGTTTCTTTTCACGGCTATCTTGAGGTTGCGGATCCGGGAAGGTAATCCAGATCTCTGCGATCTCACCTTTTTCAAAATGCTCCAAGATGGTTTCAATTTGGATCCTCAAAAAACCTACATTATCAATTCCTTCTTCAAGGGCAGTCTTGGCCCCGCGCCAAATCCGGTTGCCTTTATAGTCAATACCAATAAAATTCTTTTCAGGAAACAATTTCGCAAGGTTAACGGTATATTCACCCTTACCACATGCCAATTCCAATATCACAGGCTTCTCATTCTTGAAGAATTCCTTAGCCCATTTACCCTTAAATTCTTTTCCTGCATCCAGCTGCACCACATTCTTAAAAGTGGATACTTCAGCGAATTTTCTTAGTTTATCCTTACCCATAGCTGATAATTAAGTCGCAAAATTAACCTTATATTTGTATAAATAATACTTCAGGTGGAAAAACAAGCGAAAATTTACGTAGCAGGACATAGAGGGATGGTCGGATCGGCTATTTACCGCAAGTTAAAAGAGTTAGGATTCGAAAACATAGTGGTTAGGACTTCCAAGGAATTGGACCTCCGTGACCAACAGACCGTGAAAGAATTTTTTGAAACTGAAAAACCTGAATATGTATTCCTTGCCGCAGCTAAAGTGGGGGGTATTATGGCTAATAACGTTTACAGGGCAGATTTTATCTATGAGAATTTGGCCATCCAGAACAATGTTATCCATTATTCCCATGAGAATGATGTCAAGAAATTGATGTTCTTAGGCTCCAGCTGTATTTATCCTAAAATGGCCCCTCAGCCTTTGAAAGAAGATTATCTGTTGACCGGAACCCTTGAACCCACCAATGAACCTTATGCTATTGCCAAGATCGCTGGTATCAAGATGGTCGAGTCTTATAGAATGCAATACGATGATAATTATATCTCGGTCATGCCGACTAACCTTTATGGCATCAATGACAATTATCATCCAGAGAACTCCCACGTATTGCCGGCATTGATCAGAAAGTTCCATGAAGCAAAAGTCAATAACAGCCCCACAGTAAATATTTGGGGTTCTGGTAAGCCTTTGCGCGAATTTATGTTTGCAGATGACCTAGCAGATGCCTGTGTTTTCTTAATGGAAAATTACAATGACCTTCAATTTGTGAATATTGGAGTAGGCGAGGATATCAGCATCCGCGAGCTAGCTGAATTGATAAAAGAGGTGGTCGGATTCCAAGGTGAACTGGAGTTTGACAGTAGCAAACCCGATGGCACTCCAAGAAAATTAATGGATGTAAGCAAATTGACCAGCTTAGGCTGGAAAGCAAAAACCAACCTTAAAGAAGGAATTAAATTAGCTTATGAGGATTTCTTGAAAAAGCAAGAAGCTTAAAAACCTTTAATAGGCTTCGCTATCTTTCGGAATACCGTACTTATTGTCCTGAACACTCTCTTCAGCTGTAATCATTGGAGGATGGTTAGGCGGAATAGGGTTGGCAGCAACGGCTTCCAGGGTCTCTTCGTTTTTCTTTTTCTTCTTTTTGCTTTTCGGTTTGATCAAAGCAGTTAACCTATCGATAACAGCAGTAACTTTGCTTTGATTTACTTGGCTGGCAACGGTTTCAGATCCAAAAAGCACAAGGCCTTTCTTCAACCATCCGGCATTCTTCAATAAAGTTCGGTTTAATACTAATGGAAGTCCCAATTGCAAGGTTTTAGTCAACCAATCGGCTTTGTTGTTCTTGTTGGTAACCTGACTGATTCCTGAAAACAACCCTTTCACGGTGGAAACACCCGGCACACGGTTGAAGATCATATTGGCAATACGCGCAGGAGCTTCTACCTTATGTTTCAGCAATTCATATTGATTCAATAAAAAAGCTTCTTGCTCCTTCTTCTGTACCTTAAGGCGAGCAATCTCTGCTGTCAACTCATCAAAATTCGTAACCTTTGTTCTCATATCCTGATTAAACTCGTTCTTTTTCTTCCTTTAATTCTTCCTCAACTTCATTTACGGCCTCACGCACCTCTTCTTTGATCTCTTCAATCTCATCATCATGATCATCGGCATCCCACTTAGACATAATACGCTTGATGGACATGTTCATGAACTTCTCTTCTAACTTTGGCTCAAAGGCCTTGATCAATAGCAGAACTAGAAAAAAGATCCCTCCTGTTGCCAAAAACCCTAAAGAATAGCTCCCCAGTACTTCCCCTAAATAAAAGCCTAAGGCCAGGGAAACAAAAAACACAATCAGCAAAGACAATAAAACCTTACTGCCATCTACGATCAGAGAGCCCATGATCCTTGAGGATCTGGATAAAGCTTTTAATTTCGCTAGTTCAATCTGGGTCTCAATGTATTCTTTAGACTTATCGAATACTTCAGAAAATGAAAATTTTTGTTCTTCCATGCACGTAATTCCATATCATAGGTTCCAAGACTATCGAGAGATAGTCCTGGAGCTATTATTTAAAAATTTTTAATAATCTAAGGTTTGCTTTTGCACTATGCGTGCTCTTCGATCTCTTCATCGATCGCATCTTCTGCTTTGCCAAGCTTAGATTTTACCGCCGCAACGATTTTATCTTTAAAATCAGTCAGCTGATCGAATTGTTCTTCTGCGCGTTCTTTGATTGCATCAGTTAAATCAGCTAGTGATTCATTCAATTTCTCTCTAGTCTCACTTCCTTTCTCAGGTGCGAAAATAATTCCTAAAACTGCACCTGCGGCTAGTCCAGCCAACAGCGCTGTTACAATTTTACCGTTATCCTTCATTTTATACTGCAATTTAGTTGTTAAACCAATTTCTATTTCTTTTAATACTATTATAACAAAAAATAGACCGAATCGTTTTATTTATTAAAAATTTACCCAATCCCGTCAATTTCAGACTACACAACACAAATTGTGATTCAGTAAAATTTAAGAAATTGTTAGCATTAACCATACATCATTTGTTTTATATATAATTTATTTACTTTTAGTGATATTAAATATCGCTTAAATGTTAGTAAAAACCTATTGCAGTGCAGTCTTCGGTATTAATGCTACGAGCATCACCGTTGAAGTCAATGTTACACCTGGATTATATTACTTTATCGTCGGCCTTCCTGACAATGCTGTCAAAGAAAGTATCCAAAGAGTAGAAAGCGCCATATTGTCAAATGGTTTCTATATGCCCCGCCAAAAGATTATCATCAACTTAGCTCCAGCAAATATCCGAAAAGAAGGCTCATCTTATGACTTAGCGATCGCCATAGGAGTATTAGCCGCCTCTAGACAGATTATTTCGGACCGCTTGAACAAATATGTATTACTCGGAGAATTATCCTTAGATGGAAAGATCCATCCTGTTAAAGGTGTGTTGTCAATTGCATTGCAGGCAAAACAAGACGGCTTTCATGGTATCATCTTACCGATCGAAAATGCTGAGGAAGCAGCTATTGTTTCAGGTATCGAGGTCCTGGGGATCAGGTCCTTTAACGAAGCGGTTCAGTTCATTATTGGGGCAACTAGCATTGAACCCACCCTAGTTGACATCAATAAACGCTTCGAAAAACTAATGAATAGTTACGATTTGGACTTTGCTGATGTAAAGGGTCAGGAGAATATCAAAAGAGCATTGGAGATTGCAGCTGCAGGTGGACACAATGTTATTCTGATTGGTCCTCCAGGTGCTGGAAAGACCATGCTTGCGAAGAGATTGCCAACCATCTTGCCACCACTGACTGTTGACGAGTCCTTGGAGACCACCAAAATACATTCTGTTTCTGGGCAACTGCCTAGCTCCACGTCCTTGATGACCATTCGTCCTTTCCGCTCACCCCATCATACGATATCAGATGTCGCTTTGGTTGGTGGCGGTTCGTATCCACAACCAGGAGAAATCTCCTTAGCCCATAATGGGGTATTGTTCTTGGACGAACTGCCAGAATTTAAAAGATCCGTTCTGGAGGTGATGCGACAACCATTGGAATCTAGATCCATCACAATTTCTAGATCGAGGTTTAGTGTGGATTACCCAGCAAGCTTTATGCTGATTGCCGCTATGAATCCGTGCCCCTGTGGCTTTTATAACCATCCAACCAGACGGTGCATCTGCGGTTCTTATGCGGTCCAAAAATATATCAGTAAAATATCTGGCCCTTTACTGGATAGGATAGACATCCATATTGAAGTCACTCCGGTCGAATTCAACGAACTGAGCAGCCATCAATCTTCTGAAAAAAGCGAAGCTGTAAGGGAAAGGGTAATCAATGCCCGTAAGGTACAAGAACAGCGATTCAAAAAACATCAGCATATCCATAGCAATGCACAAATGAGAGCAAGGAACATCCAAGAAATCTGTATTATTGACGATGGTGGAAGGCGCCTACTCAAGATGGCCATGGAAAGACTGAATCTTTCCGCAAGAGCTTATGACCGAATCTTAAAGGTCGCCCGAACCATAGCCGATTTGGAAGGCTCGATTGAAATCAGCAATGAACACCTTGCAGAAGCTATCCAGCTAAGAAGCCTAGACCGAGAGAATTGGACGGGATCCTAATTATTCCATCTTCTCAATCTTCCTATTGCAACTCACCTTCCACGCAAGCCTTAAACTTATTCAATACCGATTGACAAAACTCGACCTGCAACCCCAATTCCGTTTTCTCTTCTGGTTCAAATTGCTCTATCAATGCAATATTTCCATCTTGCTCTTTAAAATGGATCACGGATTTCCGGCCATCTTCCTGCAAAAGCTCAATCCTTTCATTTGGAACAACAAAGGTATACTCCCCCTTATAGTTAAACCCCTCCGAACCGTCTTTCTTCTCCATTCTAAAATCAAAGCTCGCACCAGTCCTTACCTCATTTATCACTGTCGGACAATGCCAATCCTCAAATGGAACATTCCAGATCTTCACATACTCCTCCTTGGTCCAAACTTCCCAAACTTTCTCCTTGCTTGCCTTTATGATTACCTGAGCTTCTAATGTATCTTTCATAGTATCTTTCGATTTAACCAAAACTATTGGATAAAAACTTATTTATACTTGCCCTATGACAAGAATTAACTGATCCAGCCAAACGAAATATCCCTCCGCTTGTTCCTAAAGAAAAAAATAAACCATGAATCCAAAACTCATTTGGGCAAATTATAGTGTAAAGTCAGCAAATCGCACACATGAATTCTATAGCAAACTAGGCTTTGTATCCAACACGCCCCCAAATAGCACAGACCTTAAGCTAGCGAGCTTCTTTTTTGGAGAGAACAATTTTGTCATCCATTTCTTCGAAGAAAATTCCGGACAAATTGACAAGTATATCCAAGCCGGTTCCAAATCCGATGGAATAATATTTACGCTCTCTGCAGATACAGAGCAGGAAGTACAAGAATTTGAAAGATTAGTAAAGGAAGCAGGTGGAAAGATTATCCAACCGCTAATAAGAGACGAAAACAACTACTATGGCTTTGCCTTCTCAGATCCAGATGGGCACAAGTTCAATGTCCTATTAATGGACAACATGTAAAAGAGATCTTAAAACTGTGCAATAAAGTGCTTGATAATCCAAGGATAGGTAATAATGGTAAACAGCAAACCCGTTAGAGCGCCAAACAAATGGGCATCATGATTAATGCCATCATTCGAATTCTTGGAAGCCCAGATACAGTAGCCCAAATACACAAAAGCAAAAATATACGCTGGCATAGGGATAATCATAAAGATCCCCAACATCATCTTTGGATTAAACAGGATATAACTGAACAGGACGGTACTGATAGCTCCCGAAGCACCAAGGCTGTGATAGCCATAATTATCCTTGTGTCGAATAACCGTAGGGATATCACTTAAAACCAAAGAAATGATATAGAGCAGGGCAAACAATAGGTGTCCCATTGGACCACTTATTTCCACAAAGATCTGCTCAAGACCAAATCCAAAATAATAGAACGTGATCATATTAAAGATCAAGTGCATCCAATCCTTATGGATTAATCCACTTGTCAATATCAAATACCATTTACTTTTAGAGCGAGTAACCGAATAAGGATGCAGCATCAACTTCTCAAACCACTGCGGATTAGAAAAGACATAAATACTTAAACCGATCGTAAGGGCAAAAATCAAACTGGCCACTGGAGTAGCGGTAAGGTAATATTGTATCATCTAAAAACGGTCTTCTAATAAGAATAAATAGAGCTCTTTTGGTCCATGCGCCCCCAATACCAATCTTTTCTCGATATCGGCGGTTCTACTCGGCCCAGTAATGGTCGTAATCATGGTTGGTAGGTCATCCCCATATTTTTCCTTGATTTGCGCCATGGCATGTTTGACATCCATAACCAATTGGGAAGCTCTGGCAATGACAATATGAACAGGAGGGTATACGCTCAATCTACGGCCTGACTCCGAAGCATTAGAAATCATGATACTGCCATTTCTGGCAATCAAAGACTCACAAGTAGTGATACTGGCTTCAATTTCTTCAAAGGCTTGTTGAGACTTCCTGAACGGAAAGCCATATTGATCCAACATCTGCTGAAGCGGCTTCTCCCAAACAAAGATCTTACTGATATTGATCTTCTCTACCAGGATAATCAGGTTTTCGATCAGGTTGATTTCCCCATCGCAGTAAATGAACTTTCCGGACATCTGGGTGAATTCCCGAGCAAAAGTCACGTCCAATGAATCTTCTTCATCTTTGTACAAAGCCGTTTCTTCAAACATAGGGTGTGGGTTCTCCCTTTTTTGAAGAAGTGCTTGCCGAATTTTCTTCAGCATTTTCTCTTTCGCTGTCGTATTCCTGATATTCATATTATAAAAACAAACAGGACTGAAAGTCCTGTCTGTTACTTTATTTTGATAATTTTTATTCTGAATCTAATTGTTTCGGCTCCTCGTTAGATGACTGAACGTCCTCTCTATCCGTTGTAGGAATCGGCAAATCAGTCTGTGGAACACCTCCACCATCAGCACCACCATTGACAAACTCATCATAAGTAGTTTTATTGCTGAAAGGGCGTTTTCCTAAGATTTCCTCCAAGTCTGCCTGGAACAAGATCTCTTTTTCCAATAGCTTCTCAGCGATCTTGATCAAACCATCTTGTTTATCCATCAACAGCTTTTTAGTTCTGTCGTAAACTTCCGAGATCAACACCCTTACTTCATCATCAATCAGCTCAGCTGTTTGATCAGAATAAGGTTTTTGGAATTGGCTATCGCCAGAACTATCCCTGAACGAGACATTACCTACTTTATGGTTCATACCATAAACCGCAGTCATCGCATAAGCCAACTTCGTAATGCGCTCCAAGTCGTTCTGAGCACCGGTACTGATTCTTCCGAATGTGATATCCTCAGCCACACGACCACCCATTGTCATACACATACTATCGATCAATTGCTCTGTAGTGTACAAGAACTGTTCTTTTGGAAGGTATTGCGCATATCCTAATGCAGCAACACCACGCGGAACGATAGATACCTTAACCAAAGGATCTGCATGTTCCAAGAACCAACCTGCAATCGCATGTCCTGCCTCGTGGTAAGCCACGATTTTCTTCTCTTCAGGAGAGATAATCTTATTCTTTTTCTCCAGACCACCGATGACACGGTCAATGGCGTCTTGGAAATCTTGCATTTCAATTGCTTTTTTGTTCTTACGCGCAGCGATCAAGGCTGCCTCATTACAAACGTTCGCAATTTCAGCACCTGCAAAACCAGGTGTCTGTGCTGATAATTTCTTCGCATCAACCTCTTCAGCCAGTTTCAATGGCTTCAAGTGAACATTAAAGATTTGCTCACGGCCGATCAAGTCTGGTTTATCGATAGAAATCTGTCTATCGAAACGTCCCGGACGCAATAATGCCGAGTCCAATACATCCAGACGGTTGGTTGCAGCAAGGATAATTACCCCTACGTTCGTACCGAAACCATCCATTTCCACCAATAATTGGTTCAATGTATTCTCACGTTCATCATTTCCGCCCATGATGGAATTCTTTCCACGGGCTCTACCGATAGCATCGATCTCATCGATAAAAATGATACATGGAGCCTTCTCTTTGGCTTGTTTGAACAAGTCGCGTACACGAGATGCACCTACTCCGACAAACATTTCCACGAAGTCTGAACCTGACAAGGAGAAGAAAGGCACTTGGGCTTCACCGGCTACTGCTTTCGCCAACAAAGTCTTACCTGTTCCCGGAGGGCCTACCAATAAGGCACCCTTAGGAATCTTACCTCCCAAATCAGTATATTTTTTTGGATTTTTCAAGAAATCCACAATCTCCATCACCTCTTCCTTAGCCTCTTCTAATCCGGCTACATCATTAAAAGTGATATTGATCTGCGATTCTTTGTCAAACAATTGGGCTTTGGATTTACCAATATTAAAAATGGCACCTCCACCAGCTCCTGCTCCACCGTTCATACGGCGCATCAAGAATATCCAGATCACCACAATGATCAGCAATGGCAACATGAATGAAATAAACCATCCAGCCCATGGATTGGTTCTATCTTCATAGGTCACACCGATCTTCGGTTGACCAACTGCCAAACTGTCTTGCGAAGCCTTTAGCTTCTGCTCAAGAATCTCTGCTGACGGTTCTGTAAATTGGAATTGGGGCCCTGTCGAATTAGAAAAAGATAGGTTATTCGGACTACTTGAGATGTTTTTGTATTTCTCTTGGTCTAATCTATCGCTCTTTATATATACTTCGACATCGATCAGGTCATTGCTCTTATAGGCAACGAGCTTCTCAACATCCCCAGGGATAAGCATGGTTTGTTCGAACTCCTTGTAGGTAATTTTCTTGGATGATTCTCCACTAAACAAGTATTGAAGCCCAAAAAACCCTACGATCATCGCAATCCAAAGCCATATCATATTGAATTTTGGTGGCATTGGCGTAATCTTCTTACTCGGAACTTTCTTCATTTATTACTCTTATTCTACGTTTCACAACAATTATTATGCGCTCTGGTATTTGCTCATGTGCGCATCCCCCCACAGGTCCTCTATCCTATAATGCTCCCGCTTATCTGTTTTAAAGATATGAACTACTACATCGATAAAATCAAGCAGAATCCATTCGCCGTTGCCCTGGCCCTCTTTATGCCATGGGTCTTGGCCAAATGCTTTATAAACTTCATCTTCAACGCTCTTGGCAATCGCGTTTACTTGAACCGTAGAATCAGCATGGCAGATTACAAAATAGTCAGACAAGGTGCCGTTCACCTCTCGCATATCCATCCTCACGATTTCGTTGCCTTTTTTCTCCTGCATCCCATGGATCACCACATCTGCTAGCTTCTCTGACAACAAAGATTTTTTGTTTTTACTCATTAAGATTTATTATACTTTTGACTAATAAATTGTTTCAAACTATTTTTTAATACAATATCTTTTGCAAAATAACACATTTTCGGGAGAATCACTACGCCAAACACTAATTGTTTTGGACGAGATCGGCTCTACCAATGATTATTTGAAATCTCAATTGTCAAATTTCAAGCCACTAGCCGAATGGTCTGCCATTATGGCAAAAAACCAAACCAAAGGCCGTGGCCAACGCGAAAACTCTTGGACATCCGAACCAAACAGCAATATTACCTTCAGTTTTGTCATCTACCCCACCTTCCTAAACTTGCAGAAGCACTTCATATTGAACATGTTAATCAGTCTAGGCATTATCGATTGGCTAAAATCACTGCAGGTCCAAGCGAGCATCAAATGGCCAAATGATATCATGATCGGAGACAAGAAAGTAACAGGCATATTGATTGAGAATAGCAGCAATAGCAAGGAAATAAAGCATTCTATTGTTGGCATCGGCGTGAATGTCAACCAAAAGCAATTTTTTGGACCGCTAGCGGACACTGCCAGTTCCGTATTTAAAGAGACAGGACTATTTATACCTGACCTAAAATCGGCATGTATTAACCTCTTGTTACAAATTCAGCAAAGAGTGGAAGATTATCGCTCAAAAACCCTATCCGACAAAGACTTATTAGAAGAATACAACCAACATCTCTTCCGACGCGCTATACCCGCAAAATACGCAGTTAATAACGAGATTTTTGAAGCTACCTTATTGCGTGTGGAGGAAAACGGAGCACTGGTCCTAAAGCGGGACCTGCAAGAGCAGCGGTACTATTTCAAGGAAGTTGTATTTATAATGCAATAAAATCATTACATCTACATTAAATATTAGAGATAATACTAACTTTGAATTAAACTTTATGGACTTAAATAAGTCACACATAAGAATAAAACGGTTATTTATGAAAAAAATAAATCTATTAATTGCATTTTTAGTGTTTGCCGTATCTGGGACTTTTGCTCAGGTGGTAAACCCTGTAAAATGGTCAGTAGGCTTTAAGAAACTACCTAACAACGAAGCTGTAATCTTATTAAAAGCCAATGTTGATCAAGGTTGGCATATTTACGGATTAAACGTACCTTCTGGAGGCCCTATTTCAACTTCTTTCACCTTCACTCCAGCGAATGGAGCAAAGATCACTGGAAAACCAGCAGCTAAAGAACCAAAAACGAAGTTTGAGGACGTCTTCAAAATGAATGTCCCTTACTATAACGGCGAGGTTGTCTTCCAACAAAAAGTGAAGTTGGCAAACGACAAACCAACAACAGTTAAAGGTGTAGCAACATTTATGGCATGTGATAAAGAGCGTTGTTTACCACCCGATGAGTACGAATTTGCAGTTACTATTAAGTAACACATCAAATAAAGAAAGAAACCAAAAGGCAGGATACCCCTGCCTTTTTCTTAATTTATCCCGACAATAATCAAATATGTTTAGCTTAAAAAATGCCCTAATAGCCTTCAGTTGGCTATTTCTAATAACAATCACTCCCCTAAAAGGAATTTCCCAAGATACCCTGATCAACATTGAAGACGTTGAATTTAGCTCTGGCCAAGAAGCAACCAGCTCTGGCGACAGCTTGATCACAGACCTCGATGGTGTAGAGTTTTCCGACGGTACCGACACAGCAGCAGCTGCAGATAGCACCGCCGCGGTAAGCCCTACTGTTGTATCTTCCGATAGCCAATCTGAAAGCACTTCCCTATGGGGAATATTCATCGAAGGCCTTCTAGGTGGATTCTTGGCATTCCTAATGCCTTGTATCTTCCCAATGGTACCATTGACCGTTAGTTTCTTCACCAAAAAATCAGCTTCTAAATTACAAGCAGTATCACAAGCCCTGACTTATGGCTTGTTCATCATTGTCATTTACGTTGCTTTAGGGATGTTGATTACGATCGCATTCGGTCCAGAGGCCCTAAATGCCCTATCGACCAATGGTGTGTTCAACTTCTTCTTCTTCCTGATGCTCGTCTTCTTCGCAGCATCGTTCTTTGGGGCATTTGAAATCACCTTACCGAGCAAGTTTGTCAACAAAATCGACGAGAAATCCGACAAAGGCGGTATGATCGGGTACTTCTTTATGGCGGCTAGTTTAGCTGTGGTATCCTTTTCTTGTACCGGTCCGATCATCGGAACCGTATTGGTCAACGCAGCAGTTAAAGGCGACCGCTTAGGACCTGCCATTGCCATGTTTGGCTTCTCATTCGCATTAGCGATTCCATTTGTTTTATTCGCCATGTTCCCTGCTCTATTGAAATCCATGCCTAAATCAGGCGGTTGGTTAAATAGCGTGAAGGTGGTACTTGGTTTCTTGGAATTGGCCCTTGCTCTGAAATTCTTGTCCAACGTGGATTTGGCTTACAACTGGCAATTCCTAGACCGTGAGGTCTTCCTTGCTCTTTGGATCGTGATCTTTGGCTTGATGGGACTGTACCTGATCGGAAAGATCAAGTTTGCCCACGATAGCGACCTGAAATACATGTCCGTTCCGCGGACGGTTATTTCCATTCTGGTCTTTTCCTTTGTGGTCTATATGATCCCAGGAATGTGGGGAGCACCTTTGAAATCAATCGCTGCTTTCTTGCCTCCAATCGGTACTCAGGATTTTGATATCTCTGCTGGATCACAAGCTGGTGCTGGGCATGCCATTTCAGCGGATGCCACAAGCCGTAAATACTTCAACCACTTCCACGATCGTGCTACGATCAAGGGAATGGACCCATATTACGATTACGACGAAGCATTGGCAGCAGCAAAAGCACAGGACAAACCTTTATTGGTAGACTTTACCGGCTGGAACTGCGTAAACTGTAGAAAAATGGAAGCCGATGTATGGTCTGATCCTGGAATCAAGCAAATGATCAATGAAAACTTTATCCTTGCTGAACTCTATGTGGATGACTACGATCTGAAATTACCTGAATCAGAACAATTCGTTTCTGAAACTACAGGCAAGAAAATCAATACGGTGGGCAGAAAGAATACGGATTTCCAGATTTCTAAATTTAACTCAAACTCACAACCGTTATACGCAATGTTAGATAACAACGAAGAACTATTGGTTCCTACCAGTGGTGCCAACTATAACATCGAAAGCTACAGAGCATATCTGCAATCAGCAATTGATGCTTATAAGGCTAAGAAATAGGCTTTCTAACAATTTAATACACAAAAAATAAGTATTTCGGTATATTTGAACTATGAGCAACATTAACAACATCGCAGTATTGACGTCCGGAGGAGACTCCCCCGGCATGAATGCAGGAATTCGTGCAGTTATCAGAACAGGAATATATCACGGTAAAAATATGTTTGGTATCCGTAGAGGATATGACGGAATGGTGCAAGGAGATATCACTCCAATGGACGCTAAATCCGTTGCCAACATTATCCAACGTGGTGGCACCATCCTTAAAACTGCAAGAAGCGATGAATTCCGTACCGTAGAAGGTAGGAAGCAAGCTTATGAAAACCTTAAGAAACATAATATCGATGCATTGGTCGTAATTGGTGGTGACGGTACATTTACCGGAGCGTCTAAATTTATCGAAGAGTTTGACATCCCTATCGTTGGAATGCCTGGAACAATCGATAATGACCTAAACGGTACAGACTTTACCATTGGTTATGATACAGCTATCAATACCGTAGTAGAAGCAGTCGATAAAATCAGAGATACAGCAGAGTCCCATGACCGCCTATTTGTGGTGGAGGTAATGGGTAGAGACTCCGGATTGATCGCTTTACGTTCAGGTATCAGTACCGGTGCCGAGGCCGTTCTTATCCCTGAGTTGGAGGTGGATTATGATGCGATCATGAAACGCCTTGATAAAACCAGAAAGAACAAATCGTCCCGTATAATCATTGTTGCTGAAGGCGATAAAGAAGGAGGAATGGTAGTAGCAGAAAAGATCCAAGCGAACTTCCCTGCTTACGATGTCCGTCTTTCGATCTTAGGCCATATCCAACGTGGTGGTTCACCAACCTGTATGGACCGTGTATTGGCGAGTCGTTTGGGTGTTGCAGCAGTAGAGGGGCTTATTGAAGGCCGTAAGGCTGAAATGGCTGGCTTAATCTGCGGAAATGTCCAATTTACACCATTCAATAAAGCGATCAAGCATATCGATAAGGTAAATGAAAACCTTACCCGTATCGTTGAGATTCTATCGCTATAATAAAAGACTTGTAAATCATGGAGGGGCTGCTTAAAAACAGCCCCTTCTTTTTTGCAAAAACCTGCAAAACCCATTCACTCTTTTCTTGACCTCATTCGAGAATCAGTTTCAAATTTCCGAATGTGTCTCGAATGAGACCAAAGTAAATCCCGAATGCTTCCAATCATTTTTAATTCCTTATTTTATTTTAAAACTGCATGCTTACCTTTGTTTAAATTTAAATGTGATGCAAATAGCTCAACTCTACCAGATTTATAAGGAATTTCCAAAAGTTTGTACAGATACACGTCAAATCAGCAAGGACTGCCTGTTTTTTGCCCTGAAGGGTGATAACTTCAACGGCAATAGCTTTGCGGCTCAAGCTTTGGAGGCTGGCGCAAAATATGTGGTCATTGACGACAAGAACTTTTATCAAGAAGACCCTGCCTTTATCTTGGTAGAAGATGTATTGGCTGCCTTGCAGGATTTAGCGAGGTTCCACAGGAAACATTTAAAAATGCCCTTCGTCGGTATCACGGGTACCAATGGAAAAACGACGAGCAAGGAATTATTGAACAGTGTACTTTCGCAGAAATACCATACCTATGCCACCAAAGGCAACCTGAACAACCATATCGGCGTTCCTTTGACCATCTTATCGCTGACGGAAGATATTGAAATCGCCATCGTGGAGATGGGAGCAAACCATGTTGGTGAAATCGCATTTTTATGCGGTATCTCACAACCTACCCATGGTTTCATCACCAATGTCGGCAAAGCACATTTGGAAGGATTTGGCTCCTTTGAAGGGGTCATGAAAGCCAAAGGTGAATTATATGATTTTCTTCGCGACCATCAAGGTCAGATCTATGTGCAGGGCGACAATGAATACCTGATGCAGATGGCGGCGGATAGAGACCTAAAAGATGTGATCCATTATGGTTTTTCGGATCAGAATGATATACAAGGCGGATTGGTTGTCGCAGACCCGTACCTGACCATCTTCTGGCATGAAAAAGGCGAAGAAGAGAGGCAGGAAGTGAAAACGCATCTCACTGGAGCATACAATATTGAAAACATGTTGGCGGCAGTATCGCTCGGTAAAACCTTTGGCTTGAGCACCGAACAGATCAATGACGGTTTGTCGAATTATGTGCCTCAAAACAACCGCTCCCAGATTACCAAAACGGAGAACAATACCATCATAGCAGATTATTATAATGCCAATGCCAGTAGTATGGCAGCAGCATTGGGCAACCTGGATGTAATCCAAGCAGATCGTAAGGTCGCTATTTTGGGCGATATGTTCGAAATGGGCGATCAGAGCGAAATCGAACACCGAAAAGTCATTGAGAAAGCGAAAAGCTTGAAATTAGACCGTTTGATTTTTGTCGGAAAAGCCTTCTATGCATTGAAGGACGATGAAGCAAGTTTCTTCGCTAGCACTGATGAGCTGAAAAAGGAACTCCAGGAACATCCTTTGGAAGATTATATGATCTTATTGAAAGCTTCAAGGGGCATGGCATTTGAAAAATTAATGGAAGTACTTTAATGCTCAAACTACAGGGTATCCATCATATCGCCATTATTTGCAGCGATTACGCTGTTTCCAAGGCATTTTATATCGAGATATTGGGCTTGACTGTCATACAGGAAGTCTATCGAAAGGAAAGGGATTCCTATAAGTTGGATTTAGCCCTGAATGGGGAGTATATCATTGAATTATTTTCCTTCCCCAATCCAGCCGATAGACCAAGCTATCCTGAAGCCAAAGGCTTGAGGCATTTGGCGTTTAAGGTGGAAAACATAAAAAAGGAAGTGGAAGCGTTAAACAGGATGGGGGTAAAAACAGAGCCCATCCGTATTGATGAAACAAGCAACAAGAAATTTACTTTTTTCACCGATCCAGATGGGCTTCCTTTGGAACTCTATGAAATTTAGTCCTTACCTACTTCTAGGTTCAGTTCCTTTTCTTTATTGATTAAGTTCGAGATACTGGTATCGTTCAAGATCTGCAACATGGCATTTCTCACTTCGATAAAGGTGTCTCTGATGCCGCAGGCATGTTCTTCTACGCATTCTTCACAAGAACGGTAGAAATTCAAGCTGACACATGGCAATAGGGCAATGGGACCATCAATAAGGCGCATGACCTGCGAAAGGTAGATGTCTTCAGGAGCTTTGTTCAAGCTATAGCCACCACCTGCACCTTTTTTGGAATAAAGAATTCCTGCATTACGCATTTCCAGTAAAATCTGTTCTAGGAACTTCTTTGGGATACGTTCTTCTTCAGCAATCTTGCCGATCTGCATGGGTTCTTTCCCATAATTTCTGCCTAATACCATTAGGGCTTTTATCGCGTATTTCGTTTTCTTCGATAGCATAACAAACCGATCTGGTCTTACCTTTCAAAAGTATAAAAAATAAAGCTATTTCTGCAATACGTCTACAATAGGCTGGCCTATAGATCCATTCGGCTCCATAACATGCAGCAAAGAGGAGATCGTAGGCGCAATATCCGTGATGTGAACGACTTTATTCGTCTTACCGGGCTGAATACCCCAACCCATAAAAACCAATGGGATATGGGAATCATAAGGCGTCCAGGTACCATGTGTAGTCCCTGTAGACCTTGGCGTTCCATCATACCATTGTGGTTCCGTGATGATCTGGATAGCACCACTGCGTTTACGGTTATACCCATTGATGATCTTCTCACGGATTTCCGTAGGCACCATCATGTTTTCTCCACCTTCCATATCGACCACATAAGCGACTCCGTCTTCATGTCTCAACATCTTGATGATGGATTTCTTGATTTTCTCTTCGTCCAACTTAGAGTTTTCAATTTCTGCATAGTTCAAGTGAACTTGGTAGTTCATCAAACTGATGATCAAATTCTCTTTTCCGAATTCCTCTTTCAATGAATCGTTCATGTTCCTTTGCAATTGTCTCGAAAAGAAATACCCACCATTACCACGCATATCCATGAAATAACGTGAGTTGTAAGAAGCAGCATGATCGGCAGTTAGGAAGAAGGTATAATTTCCTTTACCCACGGTTTCATCCAAGTATTTGAAGAATTTAGCCAATTCTTGGTCCAAGCGAAGGTAAATATCTTCGATCTCTACAGAAGAAAGCGAATAACGGTGACCCACATAATCCGTAGCAGATAGACTTACCGCAAGAAAATCTGTAGCGTTTTGAGGGTTTTTACCAAGCTTTTCGTTTTTGATTGCTTCCTTCGCAAAATCTAATGTAATGGTATTCCCATAAGGTGTAGATTTAATCAATTCATAACCGGCATCCTTCATCAACAAAGAAGTCTTTCTAGGGAAACCAGCAGTTTCTTCGCCGGCCCATTTTCCTTCATACACATTGTCATCATCGATGCTGTTTGTTTTATAGGTATCAAGCGGATAAAGCGTATTCCAATCTTGTTTCAGGTATTTATCCGCCAGTTTTTGTTTATTGAAACCATCTACCCATTGAGGAAGTTTTTCCATGTAATAGGTCGAGCTGATCCAATCACCAGATTTAGCCTCAAACCAATAAGCAGCATCAGCAAAGTGACCAGCAGGTAGGATTCCGCCCCTATCTTTGATCGCAATACCGATTACTTTAGAATGAAAATTGGTTGCTAATTTCAATTGATCTGTTACTGTTGATGCCAATAGGTTCCTAGGTGATTGCTTGCCTTCTTTTTCAGCCGTTCCTACACCTTCTACCGCATCATCTTGGGTACAATACATGGAAGTACCTGTTTGTTGTTCGATCCAATCATTTCCAGCAATACCATGGATAGAAGGCACACTGCCGGTATACACCGAACTATGCCCGATAGCCGTGAAAGTTGGAACATAATTGATCATGGCATTCTCACAAGAAAAACCATCGCGAAGCAGGCGTTTGAAGCCGTCATTGCCGTATCGGTCTGCAAACCGGTACAGATAATCCCAACGCATTTGGTCTACCATCAGTCCTACCACTAACTTTGGCCGCTCCACCTGTGCTGAAAGCAGGGTGCAGAAGCATAAGAACAACATAGAAATACTTAACTTTCTATACATTATTATTAAATTTTAGGGTTTAAAATTTAGGTGACGTTTTAAAAAATCACCCGTATAAGAGTCTTTATTTTTGACCAAATCTTCCGGCGTTCCGGCAAAGACAATGTTTCCGCCCTTGTCTCCACCTTCCGGACCGATATCGATTACCCAATCGGCAGATTTGATCATATCTAAGTTATGTTCGATTACCAAAACCGTATTCCCTTGAGCAATCAGTGCATTGAATGCTTTCAACAACTTGCTGATATCATGGAAATGCAGACCAGTTGTTGGCTCATCGAAAATAAACATGGTTTTCTTTTGATTGTTTCCTTTGATCAAGAAGGAAGCAAGTTTGATCCTTTGGGCTTCACCCCCAGAGAGCGTGCTCGAAGACTGCCCTAATTTCACATAGCCTAAACCCACTTCTTGCAAAGGTCCAAGCTTGTTCAAGATCTTTGGCTGGTCAGCAAAGAATTCAATGGCTTCATCCACGCTCAGATCCAAGATATCAGATACCGATTTCTCCTTATACTGCACATCCAAGACATGTTGTTTAAAACGCTTGCCATCACAGGCCTCACATGGCAGGATGATATCGGCCATAAATTGCATCTCGATCTTTACAACACCTTCTCCTTGACAAACCTCACACCTTCCGCCTTCCACATTGAATGAGAACGCTGATGGTTTCAAGCCGTTGGCTTTGGCCGCTGGTAAGGAGGAATACAAAGCCCTGATTTCATCCCAAGCTTTCACATAGGTCACTGGATTGGAGCGTGTAGACCTTCCGATTGGATTCTGGTCAACCATTTCCACCTGTTCGATCTGGTCTATAGCACCTTCGATGCCGTCATACAGACCAGTTTGCTCGCCAGAATAAGAGCCAATGGCCTTTTGCAGCGCCGGATATAGGATCCTTTTGACCAAAGAGGTCTTACCGGAACCCGATACACCAGAAACTACGGTAAATACATTCAATGGGAAATCTACGGTTATTCCTTTCAAGTTATTTTCTCTAGCGCCATTTACGCGGATGCTTTCATTCCATTTCCTTCTTTTCTCAGGAACTACAATGGAAAGGTCTCCATGTAAATATTCGCCGGTTAAGCTTTTTTTATCCTTCAAGATTTCTTTATAGGTACCTGCGAACACCAGTTCACCGCCATTGATGCCTGCTTCAGGACCAATATCGATCAGGTAATCGGCAGCTTCCATCATTTCTTGCTCATGCTCGACCACTATCACGGTATTGCCAGCATCGCGAAGTGATTTCAGAACACCGATTAACTTTTGGGTATCCCGAGGGTGCAGACCAATACTTGGTTCATCCAATACATAGATGGAGCCAACTAAAGAGGAACCCAAGGATGTTGCTAGGTTGATACGCTGCGACTCACCACCCGAAAGGCTATTGCTCAATCGGTTCAGGGTAAGATAGCTCAGACCAACATCACAGAGGAATTGCAAGCGGTTGACAATCTCGGCCAACAAGCGTTTGGCAATAATGGCTTCGTTTTCTGTAAGTTTTAAGTTTTGGAACATTTCCAAAGCTTCACTTAAAGGCAATAAAACCACATCGGTAATGGAATGCCCGTTGATCTTTACGTAAGAGGCATCTTTTCGCAATCTGGTGCCTTTACATTCTGGGCAGTCCGTCTTGCCTCTATACCTGGACAACATCACTCTATATTGTATTTTATAGGTCTGTTCTTCCAATTCCGCAAAGAAGTCGTTTAAGCCTCTGAAATATTTATTCCCTTCCCAAAGCAACTCTTGTTGAGCCTTGGTCAGGTCACTATAAGCACGATGTATAGGAAAATCAAATTTAATGGCTGTCCTGACCAATTTATCTAACCAAGCACCCATTTTTTCACCGCGCCATGGCGCAATTGCCCCATCGAACACGGAACGGCTTTTATCAGGAATAACCAAGTCTGGATCGATACCGATGATCTTTCCATAACCTTCACAGCGCTTACAGGCGCCATAAGGATTGTTGAAACTGAAAAAGTTCGGCGTAGGTTCTTCGAAGGTTATCCCATCCAATTCAAACTTGTCCGAAAAATGGAACAGTTCTTCATCGACTTGGATCTCACATTCACCTTTTCCTTCGAAATAGGCCGTTTGCACCGAGTCCGCCAAGCGATTGATGGTATCATCTTCATGATCCAAGCGTACGCGGTCGATTACGATATAGACTTCCCCTTCTTTGAAGCTAGCGTTTGATACCGCTTTATCTTCAATGATGGTTTCAATCTTCTGAATGGAATCTTGGTATTTCACACGAACAAAGCCTTTTTGAAGGAGCAGCGAAAGCTCTTCTTTCAGCTTTCTGTTATTACTCGGAATCAGTGGGCTGTAAATCGTAATGGTTGCATCGTCTGGATAAGCCACGAGTTTATCGACAATGGAACTGACGGTATCTTTGCTGACTACTTCTCCAGAAACTGGTGAAATGGTCTTGCCAATCCTGGCGAACAATAATTTCAGGTAATCATAGATTTCTGTAGAGGTCCCAACTGTTGATCGAGGATTGCTGGATATGACCTTTTGCTCGATAGCAATGGCCGGAGCGATGCCTTTGATGTAATCTACATCAGGCTTGTTCATACGCCCCATAAACTGTCTTGCATAGGAGGACAAGCTTTCTACGTATCGGCGCTGGCCTTCAGCATATAGCGTATCAAATGCGAGGGAAGATTTTCCGGAACCCGACATTCCCGTAATGACAACAAGCTGATTTTTAGGAATATCGACATCGATATTCTTTAGATTGTTGACACGGGCGCCTTTAATTTGGATATGGGTTTTTGGAGAATGAATAGCAGTTTTTTGCATAACCTTCAAAGTTAGGCAAAACTCGTGAAAATGAGCCCGCTAATCCAAAGAAAAACGTTTTCTTTTGAAATAGTTACAATCTTATCGTGGAAGTTTTTCAGGTCTCGGCATGCGATATTTTGTAGCGGTTATCGCATCCAAAAACGCAGCAACTTGGCGGATTTCCTCCTTGCTCAGATCCAATTTTTTCATCAAAGGATCTATCCTTGGATGCATCGGATCGGCCTCCTGTTCTGCATTTCTCGGATTGTTCATTGCCATCCCTGAATTATACATATTGATCACTCCGATGATATTATCGAACAGCCCATTATGCATCCAAGGGTTGGTATTCATCACATCTCTCAAGGATGGAGTCCTGAACTTACCGACGTCTTTGGGGTCTTTGGTCACTTTATAACGGCCTAAATCTTCATACTTTCTTTTGTAGTATGTGAGACCGATATTATGGAAATCCTCGTCTGTAAAGTACTGACCATTATGGCAGTTCATACAGCGGGCTTTCGTGCGGAAAAGGTGCAAGCCTGCGATTTCATCATCATTCAAGGCATCATATTTACCATCTAGGAATTCATCGAAACGACTTCTTCTGCTGGTAATGGTGCGCTGGAATGTAGCTAAGGCACTCATGATCTCTGGCATAGAAAAATCATCATCGCCAAAGGCCTTTTTGAAGAGTTCTTTGTATTCTGGAATAGCTTTCAGTTTAGGGACCAATTTGGTTAGTTCCATTGCCATTTCGTTATGGGCTTCAATAGGGCTCAAAGCCTGTTCTTCTAGAGAATGTGCTCTTCCATCCCAAAACATTGTTTTGCGCTCGCCTACATTCATCAGGGAAATGGTATTTCTATCTCCGACTAAATGATCGTGGCCAACGGGTACCGTTGAATGGTCACCGAAAGAAGTCTGAGGATTATGGCAAGAACTACAGGAGATCTGATTGGAGCCAGATAGGATGGGATCAAAGAAAAGGAGTTTTCCCAGCTTCACCTTAGGTTGTTCCATCAAGGAAAAATAGCTGGTATCGATTTTCGGAAGTGATTTGAATTCTTCATAATTCACTCCAGAATCAATGGTAGGTTTTGGCCATTCACTGATTGGCTTACTGTAAAGGCTTCGCAAATCTTGAATCCCTTTATCACTCAGGAATGCCGTGCTTAAAATGCACATTCCTAAAATCAACCCGATCGCTAATACTTTTTTCATCTCTATCTCTAAAACATCAACCCAATGGTCAATGAATAATACTTTTGTTTTATTTCAGTAGCTGAAAGACCCTCTGCCTGCACAAACGGTTTGATCTGCTTAGATGCTACAAAATCATACCTGGCGCGAGCTCCGATGGAGAAAGGTTCGGCTGTTAGGTAGTTGTAGTTCTGTTGAAGCATATCAGCAATGCCAGTTCCCTGTTTGATTCCGTTGAACTGGGATCTGCTTTTCAGCAGCTTTTGCTTCTGCAAATTTAAACTAATTCCAAATAAACCGCTCTTTAAATCCCATAAATACTGTCCTTCAACCCCAATATTCAGCATATCAGCCAATTGCTCGCGGAAAGGATTGACATATTGTTCTTTAAATTGCGTGAAATTGGCATAAGGTTTAACCGTCCAGTCCTCTTTTCCTACAATGGCTTCCAAGTGGTAGTTGAAATGGTAATACCGATAAGAAGATACTTCGGAAATCTTGATAAGTCCTAATGAGGACCCATCATTATGGAATAAGCCTTCCACTCCTTTACGAGTTTGCAAGTCCAAGGAGGCATTTCCACCGTATTTCCAATCATTAGACTTATGCAGATAGCCGATCTTTCCAGCAATCACTTGGTCCGTCCAATCATTGGCGTTGGATCTAGAAGAGGATAAAGTGCGGGAACCGGTCTGTTGGGACAGACCTGCTTCAAAAAGAAATCCAGAATCCCCTTTGGGCAGAAATGAAATCTTTCCATCGAAGCCATTCATCTCATAGAGAATCACATCACTTTCGCTGGATAAGCCTGAAAGCATTTTATTATATGCCCCTAAACCGTTCATATAAAAAACGGGAGGTTTTCCCAATTGGCTAAGAAAGGATAGTTTATTCCTATGCTTATAGAATTGATACCCTAGGTTTGCACTGAGGATATATTGAGGCAAGATTTGGTAAGAAGCCCCAAAACCAAGCTGGAGCGTGCTACTGTTGTTCTCTGGTCTTGGGTCAACCTTTCGATGGGAAAGGGTGGCTTTATAGCCAGCTTCTCCCCCGATGACCCATTTTCCGATCTCTTTGGCTATACCTCCAGAGAACTGATAGCGCTCTGAATGTAAATCTCCGCCAACAGAATCTGCGGTGAAATAAGGGAACAAAACCTCGAAATCCGAGTTTTCATTGAACTTAAGGCCTTGGATTTTCTTGTTTTCGTATTTTGCTTTTCCCCATAAGGTGATATTAGGGAAAGCGTCTTTTTGGTAAGACTCGGTATTGAATCTAAAACCTTGGTCTCCAGCGCCTCTTTGCAAAGTATAACTATCCTTATTGTCGGAAAAATAGGATAGCTCAACAGGAGTTAACGATTGTTGGTATTGGAATGGTTTTAAAGCAGGACTTTCGTACATGGAATTTCGGAAAGTCCTACTGATATCCATACGTTCTCTGACCCCCATAGCATTTACGCTTAGGGAATCCTGTGCTTTGCCTAAAGAGACAAAACAGCAGCATATAACAACCGTGGATAAAATTCTTAACATGTTATGGTAGCAACAGTGCTTTTGATGAAGGTGTAAAATCTTCAGTAGAGTTATTGGTATCCTTTAAATACGGCTTTCCATTCTCCAAGTTTCCGATTGATTTTCTAATCACAGACTTGCCGAAACGTGTGTCATCGCCTAGTGCTTGGCTTGCATAAGTCCAGCCCATATCCAATGAACTATCGGTTACCAACCATGCAAAGGTGGTTTTAGCAGAAACATTGACCGCATCCGTGATGTAAGAATTAGGGATTTTAAAGGAGTCAAATTTCATTTCTCTACCCGACTCCGCGATATAGCTATAGGAATATGCATTTTCGGCTTTGAATTTCTCAATGGTTACTCCTTCCGGGAATCTTCCCATAACATAGGATTGATGGCCATTGTTATGCATCAATAAGTTTCCTGAAACATTGATCGCATTTGGAACGCTTGGGTTATCGATGTTGATGGTACCGATCAGCTCGATCTCAAAATCTGCTTTGGATAGATCGAATGATTTTGGATTAACCTGCGTATGGTCGATTGCATTGTTGGCAATGATCAAATCATCGCCAGGAGCAACTGGATGTTGTCTTCCTGTTCCCGGAATCATGATAATCTGCTTAGAGGTGAAGGCATCCTTCATCACATCAGGGGTATAATTCCTTCTATTTACGGTTAGAAAATCAGACTGGGCTATAAACAAGCCATCAGCATATAGCGTATCGGATGAGTTGTTGTGGAGGATGAAATACTTATCTCCATTATATAGTTTGCCTGCTTCAGTAGAAGTTCCGGTGAAGAAAATCTCTTTGAAAACAAAATTTGCAGTTGGATCTGAAAGGAAGGTTTCCAAGCTAATGCTGGTGTTCGCAGCATTGACTACGATTCCTTCTTTACGGGCTTTGATTTTCATTTCCTTATCCTTATCGCCAACTTTAATGACGATGTCACCATCCAAAGTAGCGGTATAAGTACCGTAAGCCAAGGTAGTCTTTGCCGTATCAGCACCTTCTACTAATGTTGCTGCCGTAGTGACTTCCGTGTTGGTTTCTTGCAAAGTAATGCGCACATTGTTAAGCTTATATTCTCCTTGCAAACTGGACTTGTCGACTTCGATTAAAACTTCTGACCTAGATTCTAAAAAATCATCTTTCATGCAAGAGCTCATGCCTAAAAGCATCAAGCATAAAAACATCAATTTAAACTTTGTTAAATTTCTCATCGTTTATTCTATCTATTATATTTTAATATTTACTTCCATTCCAAAATAAGGGCTGTCCCCTGGATTATTCCTTCTGATAAATTGATTGCCGTACTGGGTATAATCAGGCTTGTAAATAAAGAGCCTGTTAACAAACATGGCTACCCTAACTCTATTTTTGATAACCTTTGTCGC
Organism: Sphingobacterium sp. BS-2; assembly: GCF_046161205.1. NCBI lineage: Bacteria > Pseudomonadati > Bacteroidota > Sphingobacteriia > Sphingobacteriales > Sphingobacteriaceae > Sphingobacterium > Sphingobacterium sp. BS-2. The sequence goes on along the minus strand of NZ_JBIXGO010000019.1, from coordinate 348,967 downwards.
CTTGAAATTGACAAGCAGATCAATAGGTTCTTTGAATTCATTGTATAAATAAGGGTCGATCTTCCTGTCCAATAGGCGAAGGACTGGATCAGTTCGGTCCGCCTCGGTATATTGATGATAGGTTTGGTTGATATCGTAATAGCCAATCGGAAGGTTATCCCTAAATAATCGCTGGTTAGATTTGTACCAAAAACTTTGTACCGTCATGGATAGGTTCAAACCCAGTTTTGGCAGAAATGAATCGGCCGTAAGATTGGTATTGAAACTCTCATAATGCCCGCCAGTATTGCCATTGGCATATACACCAACATATTGTCTAACCTTGCCATCCGTAATTTCCAGTGGACTGATTACCTCCGCTATGGGTTGGTTATTGGCATTGAATGTCTTAAACCAAGCCCCATTTACCGTAAATCTGGTGTTGATCCCTTGGATACGCTTGGAGCTAAAGTTGTATTCCAACCCTTTTTTTTCGGTGATGCTTCCGTTTGAATTCTGATTGTAGGCATGGAATTCGGCTTGATCGACATAGCTGAAGTCCTCAATTGACGGCTTGGCGGTCAGGGTATTGGGATCGACAGATGTCACATTGTATTTCCTTAAGGAAACGGCATTGAATACGGATATATTCCTAAATCCATTATCCATCTTCTCATTGAAGTAGTTGATGGAGAAGGTGTTTCCTTCAAAGTCCAACTGGGTTCCGATTTCCCATTTAATATTTTTCGCCGCCTGCAATTCATAATTAACAGGGTTGACAATGCTGGTTTTTGCCCATGCTAACCTATATTCGGGGTTATTATGGTAATAGACCAGTTCCGGGATATCCCTATAAAAGTTTTCTGGGTATAGAAGATTCTGGTTAGGAGTAAGGGTTTGGATACCATAACCCGCAAAGATGTTGGATTTCAACTGCTTTCCAAAGACCTTCGTTTGTGGCAGATGCAATCTTCCATTGTATCGCGGATCTACAAAAACTTTGCCTGCAAGCGCATATTCCTTGTTTAGATTCGTCAAGCTAAAGGCTCTGACCCCTAAGCTATTCTCAAAAAGGAAATCGCCCATATTGATAAAGAATCTGTCTTCCGCAAAAAGGGAGAGATTACTCATCGCAGGAATAGATCGCAAGGATCTCGGTCTGGAGTTGATCGAAGTGCTAATTGGAAAATCAAGGTCGTACTGTGGCCCCAAGCCTAGGTTTTTGGCATAGGCATATTCAATACCTGCTTTGAGCTGTTGCTTGAATAACTTATGAAAGTTCCAGTTCCCCATCAGTTTCAGGTTAATATCCAAAGGTCTGCTATCAGACTTAAAGTCAGCAACATAAGTAGGGGTAAGAAATGTCGCTTCATGGCTTCCATCAACCAAGGAATTCATCAAAATGCTGGCAGATCTAGCCTGCACCAGCTTTTGCATATCGATTTGATTGGATGAGAGCCTAGCATTAATGCCTAAGGAAACACTCCTAAAGGTAGATTTAGGATTGGAAGAGAATAATTTGAACGTATTATTGACTCCAAAGAACTGTACATTGTTTTTGTAATTGTCGGTGAGCTTATAGTCATTATTAGGATCGAACCTTTCATTGTCGATCGTAGTATTGAAGTCCAAGCCATGGTTCCAAATGAACCTATAATTGGTTAAGCTATAGGTCTTTTCTCCCCTAATGGACGTGTTTACTCTTTTGAAAGTATTATAGATATCTGTGACGTTGCTTCTCGAGTTTAAATAACCAGCATCAATATTTAGTTTATAAGAATCGAATTCAAAGCCTTTACCAAGTCCTACTAGTTTACTGAAGCCATCAGCCTTTATTCGAGCGGTCCAAGGCTCATAGCCCTTAATTCTATCGATCAGCACTACCCCCGACGTTAAGTTACCATACTCCACAGATGGAATACCGCGGATGATTTCTACTTTTTCAATATTATCCGTGGCAATGGTTCGCATATCAACACCAATATTGGAAGTAATCCGGCCATCATTCATGCTCCCCTGACCTAATCCAAAGCCTGCTGTCGGATCGATCATGGACTGCGAATTCAGCTGCATTCCATCCACAGAAAACATGGTTCCTAAAGAACCGGTCGAATAAGCGGACATGGATGCTCCATTGGCGGTCCTCAGATTGATACCGTTGACTTGATCAAGATCGGGATTCTTGGTTTGACCTCCCGGTAATAATTCCAACAGGTCTGTAAAGCTCGAAGGTTGCAGATGCTGCATGGCATCTCGGGTGATAATCGAACTCGTTCCTATGTTCTTGGACTCTTTTGCTGTCACATATACCTCATCGATATTGACCTCGTCCTGATTGAAAACAATGTGGGTCTCGCGGTTATTATCGAGTTTGATGGTCCTAGTAATCGGCTTGAAACCAATATGGGAAAACTTAAGTTGATAGGTGCCTTGGGGTAGATTTTGAATGATAAACAAACCTTGTTCATCACTTAAACTATTAAAATTAGGCTTCTCTGAGATCTCAATATTCACATTGCTCAATGCCTGCCCTTTGCTGTCCTCAACGGAACCAGAAATAGAGAATAACTGAGCCAATGATACAAATGGAAGGCTCAGGAAGACTAGTAATATGTAGATGTTTTTGAGCAAGGGCAATTAAGACTAATTCTAAACAGCGCAAAATAACGCAAAAATATTTACTTTTAGAAATAGCTTTTCCTTTAACTCCAAGAAGTTATATGCTGATTGATTTAATTTAGATGGCGAAAAGCCTGAAAAAGGTTGCTGGAATTATTCAAAATCTGATTCTCCAGTTTTGTTTTCATTCTCCAGTTTCTGCAGTAGTTTTTCTACTTCTGCTTCTGAAGCTGTTAGTTTAGCCTTGCAGATGGTCAAAAGTTCAGAAGCCCTGTTGATCTTGGCAGTGAGTTCATCGACAGCAATATCTCCAGATTCGATATCGGAGACAATAAGCTGAAGTTCCTCGAATGCATCTTTATAGCTGTATTTATTTTCCATGGTTTGATTCTTTGTTAATTACTTTAGAAATAATCTTTCCGTCTTCCAATTGGATTTCCAATTCGGCCCCTATTTCGACCTGATCCAATTTATGGACAGATTTACCATCTATTCTAACGATGCTGAAGCCTCTTTTTAAAATATGGATGGGATTCACGATTCCCAGCATCCGTTCCAAATGCTGCAATTGCGCTTGATTTTCCTTGATGTTTTGCCTACTGAACCTGATTAGATGGGTTTGCAGGCTGTTTATTTCTGCCTTGTCTTTTAATAATAGGGTCTTTGAGTTCCAGGAAATGGATGAAACGATATGTTTTAATTTGAGATTCTCCTCTTCAAAGTTCCTTCTAACCGCCCTCACCATTCTTTCTAGGGCATTATCTACAGGAATGGCAAAGTTGTGGAACTTCTGTAGCAGGAAGTCGGCAAGTTCACTGGGAGTAATGGCATTCTTATAAGCGACCATCTCACTGACGGTTTCATTCGTCGAGTGACCAATTCCAGTAAGGACGGGGATCGGGAAAATGGCGATAGCTTTGGACAGGAAGTAATTGTTATAGGAGCTCAATCCTACATCACCTCCACCACCACGAATGATCGCAACGGCATCAAAATCCTCCAATTTATTGGCAATAACCTCCAACTGTTTAATAATGGAACTGATGGATTTATCGCCTTGCAACAAGGCGGGGAACAGGGTGCATTCTATTTTATAACCCCAAGGATTGCCATTGATGATCTTAAAGAAATCGGAAAGCCCTTTGCTGGTTTCTACGGAGATAATCGCCAAGCGCTTTGGAATAAGGGGAAATGGGAGTCTTTTATTTGCATCAAAAATACCTTCTTCTGTGAGTTTCTTGATGCTTTCTCGTTTCTCTTTTTCGAGTTCGCCAAGAACGAAAGTCGGGTCAATATCTACTATCTTAAGGCTGAAACCGTACATTGGGTCATAGGATATGCCGGCTTGGAAGAGCATGGTAATGCCTTCCCTTAAGGGTTCGCCAAGGACTTCCAAGAACTGCCTGTTTATGCGTTGGTAGTCCATCTTCCATAAAATAGACCGCATCTCTGCAACCACCTTACCTTCTTTTTTCTCTAATAATTCGGGATAGCAATGCCCTGAATGGGAATAATGGTTCAATTTATTCATCTCCGCCTTAATCCAATAAAGACTCTTGTATCGCTCAGCAATAGTCTTTTGAATGCTTCGAGATACCTCTAGGAGTGTGAAAACGGTTTTATTGTCCATCAATTCGGGCATTCTCAAATATACAGAATTATTACACGTCGGGAATGCGTGTTTGTGCGTTTTATTAGTACATTTACAATAAGAAATCCTAAAAACAATTATGATTCGTTTTTTAAACCTCCTTACAATATTCCTGTTATGCGGGTATTCCATCAGTCAAGCGCAGTATAAACAGGTCATCACTAATCAAACAGTTCTTCTCAACAACCAAAGGAACATCCTGCCTTTTAAGCGCTTGGATGAACGTAGGATTGCTGTGATCAGTGCAGACAGCGTAAAATATGGGCCTTTCATCCAGCAATTACAACGCTATGGGGAAGTGAAAAGTTTTGGTTTTGACCAATATGATGAGCATACAAAATACTACAATACCATCATCGTTGCAGGAACGGAAGAAGAGTTTAGACCAGGACAATTGGCTATGGTCATCCAATCAGCTGTTAATCGGAAGGATGTCATTCTTTGTAAATTCGGTAAGGATATCAATTACATCAATATTGGCTTGTCTGCTGCCAACTTAGGTCGCTTTGCAAGTATATTGACAGCGCCTAGTCTGGAAGAAGAAGCCCAAGAGAACGCAGCGATGTCGATCTTCGGGGGTTTAGGCATCACCGCAGGAACGAATAAAACGACCCAAACAAGATTACAGTACAGCAAAGGTAGACAATCGGGGCTGGATATCGCAAAAATGACCAACCAAATTGATGCCATCGCCAAAGATGCAGTTGAACAGCATGCTGCACCGGGCATGATGGTCATGGCCATAAAAGATGGACAGGTAATCTTTGAAAAGGCTTACGGTTATCATACGTACGAGAAAAAGCAGGCCAATAGCATATATGATATCTATGACCTAGCCTCTATCAGTAAAATAGCAGGAACAACACCGGTCGTGATGCATCTGCAAGAAAACAATATTATCAATTTGGACAGCACCATGGGCCATTACCTGTGGCAAGCCAAACAAAGCAATAAAGCCAATATCACCCTGCGTACCGTCCTGTTGCATGAAGCAGGTTTCACTCCGTTTATCCCATTTTATAAAAATCTAAAACCAGGCGATCTACAGAGCACAAAAGATGAAAACCATCAAGTCAAAGTTGCTGACAATGCTTATCTAAAAAACAACTACTATAGGGATGTCATGTGGCCAGAGATGTTGAACTCTCCGGTAAAGCCGATTGGTAATTATGTCTATTCGGATATCAGCATGTATGTGATGAAGGAGGTTTCGGAACATGAGACCTCGACCCCAATGCAGGACTATGTACAAGATTTATTGTACAGACCAATTGGAATGAAAACCGCTGGCTATCTACCAAGAGATCGTTTCAGAAAAGATCAAATTATACCTACCCAACAGGATACCGCCTTCCGTAAGGTTCTCTTGCAAGGTTATGTGCATGATGAAGGCGCAGCAATGGCGGGCGGAGTGGCAGGACATGCAGGGTTGTTTGCTTCTGCGAACGACCTGGCTATCTACGGACAGCTCTTGCTGAATCGAGGCGAATACGGTGGTGTGAGGTATTACAAACCGGAGACTGTCGATTTATTTACTTCAAAGCAGTCTAAAACAAGCCGCAGAGGCTTGGGATTTGACCGATATGATCCTAAGAAAGGAGCAGACTATCCATCTAAATTGGCGAACCCCTCTGTATACGGCCATACCGGATACACAGGAACTTGTATATGGGTAGACCCAAATAACCAATTGATTTATATATTTTTGTCAAACAGAGTACATCCGCAAGTATCTACAAAAATCTATGATCTAAACGTACGGAGCCGTATACAGGATGTGATCTACGAAACCATTTTTAACGCTAAATAATGAAAAAGAAGTTTTTATTGACCATCCTTTTTGGAGGAGCTATTTTTGCCAGTATGGGGCAAGACTATAAACAGATACACCAAGACCTGATCGTTGTTGATGGCCACAATGACGTTATCGTGGAAAGCATATTGCCCGGCAAAGACATCGGCAAACGAATCAAAACCGGCCACACAGACTTACCAAGACTGAAGGAAGGTGGGGTGGATGTGCAGGTATTTGCCGTTTGGTCTGATGACAAGAAATGGAAGAAGAATGCCTATAAACATGCCAATGACCAAATAGACGCTTTGGAGAAATTGATTGCCAATAATCCCGACAAGATTGAACTGGCAAAAAGTTCAGCTGATATCGAACGAATCAACAAAGACGGAAAGATCGTTGCCCTGATCGGAATAGAAGGAGGTAATATGATCGAGGAGCGCCTGGACAACCTTGAAGCGCTTTACAACCGTGGAGCACGCTATTTAACCCTTACCTGGAACTATAACCTGCCTTGGGTCACTGCTGCAGCGATGGAGGTAAAGACCAAGGACAAAAAAGGAAAGGGATTGACCGAACACGGTAAAGAAATCATCCGCAAGATGAATGAGCTCGGCATGATGGTCGACCTTTCCCATGCCGGCGAACAAACATTTTATGATGTATTAAGCATCACAAGCAAACCAGTGTTGGTGTCCCATAGCAATGCAGCAGCATTGACTCCGCATTACCGTAATTTGAAAGATGCCCAATTGGAAGCCTTAAAGAAGAATGGTGGAGTGGTTGGTGTTAATTTCTATTCGGAATTCCTGGATTCCAACTACCCGAAAAGAGTCAAAAAACTCTACTACAAAACTCACAAGAAAGATAGCACAAACAAAGAAATATCGGTAGGCAAGATGTACGGAGCACTTTCAGCAAAGCAAAAACATGAAGCCAACGCCCCATTTGAGAATGTGCTAAAGCATATTGACCATTTGGTCGCCAAGGCAGGCATTGATCATGTAGCGATTGGATCTGACTTTGATGGTATTGAATCCCCTCCCCAAGAACTAGAAGATGTAACGAAATTCCCAGTCCTGACCAAGGCTCTTTTAGAAAGAGGTTATAGCAAAGAAGATGTAGCCAAAATCATGGGATTAAACTTTCTGAGAGTCCTTAAGGAGAATGAGAAATAGGTTATAGATATAAGACAATACACAATAGACCTTTCTTGCTTCTTATTAGAAATAGTTGAAATAGTTGGCAGTCCTACCCAATCTAATGACTGCTGTCTAAAAAAGAGAAGGGTGGATTTTTATAAAAATCCACCCTTCTCTTTTTTAAATATTTTGTTATCTCGAGTAACGGAACTGTTGTTTGTCCATCATACCCATTTGATTCTTCATCAATTTGATCTGCTCTTCCAGCAATTTGTTCTTATCGGCCTTCTTAGCTTCAGCCAGAAGCTTCTCAGCTTCGCGCTTATTACGTTTCGCCATGGCGATACCCGCTAAGCTTAACTTCGCTAATGCAACGTTATGGTCCATATGCAAGCCCATTGCCAAGGCTTTCTTGAAAAATTTCTCTGATTGTAAAGGTGCTCTTTGCGATTCGATCAAGCCCAAAAGCATGTGGTAATAACCATATTGAGCAGAGATTAACTCAGTCTCGTAGTTCTTGATTTTCTTAAGCCAAACCTCAGCCTTGTCCATGCGTTCTTTGCGCAAGAACCATTGTGCGATAAGCATCTTCTCGTTGAAGAAAACGGTTACCCAAGCTAAAATAGTAATCAGGATTGCTAAAATCCCCCAGCCCCATTGACCAATCCAGAACAATGCAACCGTTCCGACTACCAACAAACTACAAATTATAATGCGAACTAGATTTGACATAATTATGCTTAATACTGTAAGTTTGCAAATATCCGTTAAATTGCTGTAGTATACAACTTGTTTACAGCAAAATAATGTAAAATTTTATATAAACATATGTCTGATCGTTTTGATTCATCTTGGGAACCTATCATTAAGCCCTTATTCAATAGCTCTGTTTTACAGGACTTATCTGATTTTGTAATAAAGGAAAGAAGCTTGCACAAAGTGTTTCCCCCGAAAGATTTGGTTTTTAATGCTTTTAAGTTGACCCCTTTTCAAGACCTTAAGGTAGTGATCCTTGGCCAAGATCCTTACCACAACGATGGACAAGCGCATGGACTTTCTTTTTCTGTCCCTGCAGGAATTGCGATCCCGCCAAGCTTAAGGAATATCTATACCGAATTGGTCACCGACATCCCTGGCTTTACCTATCCTAGCCATGGCGACTTGACCAAATGGGCAAAACAGGGCGTATTGCTCCTGAACGCCACCCTAACGGTCAGAGCACATGAAGCCGGTTCGCACCAGAAGAAAGGTTGGGAATACTTTACGGATGAAATCATCAAGGCAATCTCAGATCAAAGTGAACATGTGGTCTTTGTATTATGGGGAAGCTATGCCATTAAAAAATCAGCGCTGATCGACAGCAGCAAACACCTCATATTGACAGCAGTGCACCCTTCACCACTATCGGTTTACCGGGGATTCTTTGGATGCGCACATTTCTCCCAAGCCAACAGCTACCTGCAACAACATGGTAAACAAGCTATTGACTGGCAGGTGTAAAGGCCTTAAGCATATCTCTCTAACAAATTTTTGAACTTATAGTCCTCTGTAGAAAGAACTTCAATATGATTGATCCGAATCTTCTGATTGTTCTGCAAGATATGGGTGAACTTCAGGTGGCTATCATAGGTTATTTCCCAATCCTCATGGAAATCCACCGGTTGAGTCGCTTCACCCAGCACTACGTACTCCAGGTTCCCCAAAGTAGAATAACGGCTGATCTCGATCTGCGAATCTGGTCTTTCATAAAGATAATACCAAGCACCATCGCCCACACCACCAAGATATTTCGCATGCTTAGGAACAGAGATAGGCTTAGAGCCGAAATTCACCGCACCAATGATCAGATCGTTGGGTAATAAGTTCGCCTTGTTCCTGAACACATTATCCCCTAACTGCTTCACCAAGAAAAAGAAAGATTTCCATCGGTCCATCTTAAACGACTGAAAACCATCAGAAGGACTATAGCTGTTCACGACCCTGGTCTTGCTTACATTAACAATATTGCTGATTGGGCTCGCTTTTATGGTCTCCGGAAGATTGATTCCATGCCAGAAATGGTATTTCTTGGAAGCCTTCATCAACATCCTGGTAATGAACCGCGAACAGTTGTTGTTGTTCTTTGCCACTGCGCCATAGGGGTAAGTACCCTCTTCTACGCATTTGTCACCATAATCTTTCGCGATTTCAAAATTGATATCGTTGGCAACACTAAAAAAGAGCCTTCCTTCGCCATACATCGCGCCTTTCAGGGGTTCGATGGCAGCAATGATCTCTTGGATGTTTTCGATATGGCCATGCTTAAACTTGGCCTTCACCTTGATCTCCAACATGGGGTCCGAATCCTTGGATCGCGCTCGTCCATAGCCGCGAGGGGTAATATATCGGCCAAAATCATAGAAAAGCAACTCGCCCGTCTGGTGATTGACCAGCACGACGCCCGTATGCCCAACCTTGAAGTTTAAATTTTTGACAATACCAATCTTTTTGAAAAACATCATCCATTTTTCATCCCCACGTATGGTAGCATCTGGCCATGTCAATATGATTGCAGAATCTTGATATGCCATCTTTAAATATTAATATTCTAATGGTACAATTGGTTCTTTTTTACTGGTGGACATGATCATCATGGTTTGGAAAGTCTTCACAAATGGGATCTTTGAAATCTTTTCCATAATCACGGCCTCGTATGCCTTAATGTCTTTAACATACACTTTCAGCATAAAGTCGCAATTCCCCGTAACGTGGTGGCATTCGGTCACTTCTGGAATGGCACGAACGGCTTCAACAAATTCCGGAATGGCATTATGGGTATGGAAATCAAGAGAGATCTGGATGAATGATTTTATCCCTAATCCTAGCTTCTCCTCATCAACAAAAGCATGGTAACTTTTGATGAAACCAGAGTTCTCCAATTTACGAACACGCTCCAATGTAGGGGCAGGCGAGAGACCAATATTGGTCGCCAATTGTAAATTAGTTATCCTTCCGTTCTCCTGAAGAAGCTTTAGGATCTTCAAGTCCGTTTTATCTGGTTGGTAAGACATAGGCTTTTCAATAAAATTAAAGAATAGTAAATATACAAAATAATATTTGGTTTAACACAAAATGTATTTCTGATTTATTGGCTAGGTTTAATATAGATTGACTCAATCTGAAAAGAGATATTCAATTGATTTTATTTATATCAATCATTCTATTGTCATAATATAATCATTCTAAATAGCCTTTAATGCAGAAGAAATGACATTTGTCATTTTTTTTGCGGTTTACTGTGTAGGTTGAACACAAAACAAGCTTTTTTCTGCATTATAAACCGTAACTTTGCAATTCAAAACCAATGGGAAAGAACCCATCATTAAAGTGAAAGAGATATGAGCACAAAAGACGACGATTTACTAAAAGAGTTAGAGCTCGAAGAATATAAGTACGGTTTTACCACCGACATTGAGATGGAGATCGCTCCAAAAGGTCTTAATGAAGATACCATCCGTTTGATTTCCAAGAAGAAAAACGAACCGGAATGGTTATTGGAATGGAGACTGAAAGCCTTCCAACATTTCTTGAAAATGAGCATGCCGACTTGGCAAAACTTCAAAAACCCTGAAGTAGATTTCCAGGACATTTCTTATTACGCTGCCCCTAAACCCAAAAAACAACTTGATAGTTTAGACGAAGTGGATCCCGAATTATTGGCAACCTTTGCCAAATTGGGCATTCCTTTGGACGAACAAAAGGTACTTGCCGGGGTAGTAGCCGTTGATGCAGTATTTGACTCTGTTTCAGTAAAAACCACATTCCGTGAAAAACTGAAAGAACAAGGGGTTATCTTCTGCTCTTTCGGGGAGGCAGTTCAAGAACATCCTGAACTTGTAAAACAATATTTAGGAACTGTAGTTCCACAAACCGACAACGTATATGCCGCCCTGAATTCCGCAGTTTTCTCGGACGGATCTTTCGTATACATTCCAAAAGGCGTTCGTTGCCCAATGGAACTTTCCACATACTTCCGTATCAACGCAGAAAACACGGGACAGTTCGAACGTACCTTGATCATCGCCGATGAGGATGCTTATGTATCTTACCTAGAGGGTTGTACAGCTCCAATGCGTGATGAGAACCAATTGCACGCTGCAGTGGTTGAACTAATTGCAATGCGCAATGCGGAGATCAAATACTCAACGGTACAAAACTGGTACCCTGGAGATAAAGACGGTAAAGGCGGAATCTACAATTTCGTAACCAAGCGTGGTATCTGTAAAGGCGACTATTCCAAGATCTCTTGGACCCAAGTGGAAACCGGATCTGCCATCACTTGGAAATATCCAGGAGTAATCCTGAAAGGTGACCATTCTGTAGGCGAGTTCTACTCGGTGGCGATGACCCGTAACATGCAACTTGCAGATACAGGCACAAAAATGATCCACCTAGGTAAAAACACCCGTTCTAAGATCATCTCCAAAGGTATCTCTGCTGGCAAGAGCCACAACAGTTACCGTGGATTGGTTAAGATCGGACCAAATGCAGACAACTCAAGGAACTTCACCCAATGTGACAGTTTGTTGATTGGCGACAGATGTGGAGCCCACACTTTCCCATATATCGAGAGCAAGAACAAAACAGCTACCCTTGAGCACGAAGCGACCACTTCTAAAATCGGGGAAGACCAAGTGTTCTACTTGAACCAACGCGGTATTGACTCTGAGAAAGCCGTAGGATTAATCGTAAACGGTTATGCGAAAGAAGTATTAAATCAATTACCAATGGAATTTGCCGTAGAGGCACAAAAATTATTAGCGATCTCATTAGAAGGATCGGTAGGATAGAAATATAGAATAGAATATGTTAAGCATTAAGAATTTGCATGCGTCTATCGACGACAAACAAATATTAAAAGGACTGAATTTAGAAGTTAAGGCCGGCGAAGTGCATGCCATCATGGGCCCTAACGGTGCTGGAAAGAGTACATTAGGAAATGTATTGGCGGGACGTGACTCCTACGAAGTGACCGAAGGCGAAGCTTTCCTTGACGGAGTAGATCTATTGGAGCTTTCTCCGGAAGATCGTGCTCGCGAAGGTTTGTTCTTGGCTTTTCAATATCCTGTTGAAATCCCAGGAGTTTCAAACATTAACTTCTTGAAGACAGCAGTAAATGATATCCGAGAATATAAAGGATTACCTCCGATGGAAGCCAAAGACTTCCTGAAGATGGTAAAAGAAAAACAACAATTGGTAGAGTTCTCCGCCAACTTGGCAAACCGTTCCTTGAACGAAGGTTTCTCAGGTGGTGAGAAAAAACGTAACGAGATCTTCCAACTGGCGATGTTGAACCCTAAGCTTTCCATCTTAGACGAAACAGATTCAGGTTTGGATATCGACGCATTGAGAATCGTGGCGAACGGTGTAAACCAATTACGCACAAAAGACAATGCATTCATCGTGATTACACACTACCAACGTTTGTTGGATTATATCGTGCCAGATTTTGTACACGTATTGCACAATGGCCGCATTGTAAAATCAGGCACAAAAGAATTAGCACTTGAATTAGAAGAAAAAGGTTACGACTGGTTAAAAGAATTAGATACGCAAAATGCCTAATCAGTTGTATTAAGAAACGAGGTAATGAGCGGATTGACAACAAATAACATGAGTACATTAGTAGCAAACTCCTTATTCCAACAGTTGACTTCAACTTTTCAGGAATTGGAAACAAGCAATGATACGCCAGCGGTAAAGGCTCTTCGCGAAGAGGCTTATACCCGCTTTCATGAACTTGGATTCCCTACTGTAAAGAATGAGGACTGGAAATACACAAATATCCATTCGCTGATCAACAGAAACTATCTGTTGAACGAGGATGTGGATGTTTCAAATTTAGATCTTAGCGCTGCGGACATCCCTGGATTGGATGCTCACCGCATCGTATTGATCAATGGTCAATATGTATTGGCCTTCTCTTCCTTGGAAGATGAAATCGGCTTGATCGTAAAACCTATCGAGGAAGCTCAGAATGAGCCTAAATTCCAACAGCACTTTGCAAAACATGCAGATGCTACTGGAAGCACCACGGTAGCCCTGAACACGGCTTTTCACACTTCGGGAATATTCCTGCAGGTGAACCGCAATAAGGTGGTCTCAAAGCCTATCCAAATCGTACATGTCGCTACTGGAGATCAGGACTTCTTTGCACAAACTCGTAATCTATATATCCTTGAGCAGAATGCTGAGGCTGAAATCATCGAATCCTTTATCACATTAGATGGTTCGGCTTTCAACCTGAACAACAAGGTTACCGAGATTGTATTAGAAGAAAACGCGAAGATGCAACACTATTATTTGCAGTTAGCTTCAAATAACAGCCATTACATCAATCATACTGAGGTTTACCAAACGAAACACAGCTTGTACAACAACTACAACTGTAATTTCCCTGGTGTAGCCTTTGTACGCAATGACTTGAACGTTCGTTTGGACGCTGAGCAGGTTGAATCACACCTTTACGGGATCAATCTATTGGCCGACAATCAATTTGTAGACAACCATACAATCGTAGACCACATGAAACCTCATTGTGAATCTTATGAATGGTACAAAAATATTCCACAGGACGAATCTACAGCCGTTTTCAACGGTAAGATTTTCGTTCGCGAAGATGCGCAGAAAACAAATGCCTTTCAACAGAACAACAATATGTTGATCGGTGACAAAGCGACCATCTATACCAAGCCACAGCTTGAGATCTTTGCAGATGATGTAAAATGTTCACATGGTTGTACCATGGGACAATTTGATGATGATGCATTGTTCTACTTACGCGCTCGTGGTATTGGCGAAGAAAGCGCACGTATCCTGTTGGTTCACGCCTTTGCTTTTGACGTTACATCCAGATTCTCAGATGAAAACGTAAGGAACTTTGTTGAAGACTTAGTAGCAAAAGGATTAGAAAGAAAATAATAGTAGTGTAGTTTTAGTATAAAGGCGTCTTGGCGAAAGCTAAGACGCTTTTCTTTTTTGCTTTGCCCGTTTTCAAGAATACCTCAGCCCTCATCCATTTTGACACCCGAATAAAGTATTTTTCTCAAAACATTTGAACTTCAAGCTCTTTGATTTATATTTGCCACATGAGCGCTCGCCAATTTGCACTATTCTTTATGGACCCTTGGATTTACTGAGTTAAGTAAATCTTACGCGGTTTAATGAATCAGCTGAAATTCCTTTTAGCTGCAAGTACAAACAATTCAATTTTATTTCATGGAAAAGAAACATTGGTTTAAAACCTATATCTATATATGGGTAGGGCAATTTGTCTCCTTGATAAGTAGCTCTGCCGTCAACTTCGCAATGATTATCTGGCTAAGCCTTGAATTTCGGTCAGCTGAGGTCTTAGCCTTTGCCGCCATTTCGGGTCTATTGCCCCAGGCCATAATAGGCCCATTCGCCGGCGTGTATATCGACCGCTGGGACAGGAAGAAGGTCATGATTTTTGCAGATGCCTTCATTGCGTGCTGTACCCTGATGATGACTTTTGCTCTGCATGATGGTCATATTAACCTCTCGCTGATCTATCTGTTGATGGTCTGCCGCTCCATAGGTTCCGCCTTCCATCAACCCGCCATGCAGGCCATTGCTCCACTACTGGTTCCAGAAGATCAGCTATTGCGCGTTTCAGGAGTCAACCAGATCTTGCATTCTGTGAGTGCCATAGCCGGCCCAGCATTGGGCGCATTGGCAATTGCCAACCTTCCGATCAACCAGGTATTATACCTTGATGTTATCGGTGCGGCATTCGCGATCAGCAGCCTAATGTTTATCAGTATCCCCTATTTCAAATCCGAAAGCAAAGCCTCCCTGAGGCAAGTCTGGGGTGATCTAAAACTGGGATTCCTGGCTATTCACAAGAACAAAGGCTTGAACAGGATGTTTCTATACTCCATTATTGCCATGATGGGTATCCTTCCTGTTGCCATTATGTTCCCATTATTGACCATCGAACATTTCAAAGGCGATAAATTTGAGATGAGCGTCATTGAGGTAATCTGGGGCGTAGGCATGTTAGTTGGTGGATCCGCTTTAAGTGCATTTAAGCTGTCTTTCAGAAAGATCCTTTTGATCAATTACATGCATATCCTATTGGGCTTGACCTTTGTGTTTTCAGGAGTGTTGCCCGCGAATATGTTTATCATTTTTGTGGTATTGACAGGAATTGGCGGAGCATCCATGTCCATCTTCAATGCGGTATTTATGACCATTATCCAGGAAGAGATTGCTCCGGAGATGTTAGGAAGGGTATTTTCCCTGTATTTCAGTTTTGCGATCATCCCGAGTTTAATTGGACTGTTATTCGCCGGAAACATTGCAGACCATATTGGCGTAGCCAATGCCTTTATTATTGCAGGTATGTTATGTGTACTGTTGGGGATAGTTTCATTTATGACGCCTAGTTTGATGAGGTTGGGGATAAAGGAGGAGTAGATGCGCTTCATGCCAGTAAGGTTGAAAAGATCTGGGTTATTTCGTGCCATAAAATGACGCGAGAAATGTTGCGACTTTGGTAGGGGAGATTCGCATAAGCCCGCTGCATATTTCTTTTGAATAATTGTTGATTTGATTTTAAGATGTGCAATATTCCGAGATGTTTCGTTCCTCAACATGACAGCATGAGGGATAAGATTGGACAAAACAACCCCCATAAAGGGCAAAAACAAATAAAGAATAGTTTGCTCATCTTACGATTTCGCAATGAACAGCGATCCATAAAAAAAATAAAAAAATAGATTCTTCGAGGTGCTCTGAATCCCTCCGTAGGGCATTTCCAATTCTGAACGAAGAGTGAAGAATCTGTATGGTTCTCCTCTATGCAATCGTGTCATCCTCAATCGAAGATTGAGGAACCGTAAGTCAATGCTATCCATGATATTTTTGATTATTCACGTTTGCAATATTCCGAGATGTTTCGTTCCTCAACATGACATGCAGGAGGATATTAGGAGATATAAAATTTAGCGTCCTGAAATGTCTCAAATCTCAAATCTCACATCTCAAATCTCTCCCACCAATAAAAACCGCCAAACTCTAGCTTCTATTTTTGCTTTTTGTTATGATAGCTAACTTCAATCTCGGGATTGATTTTCTGGAGGGCATTGATAACTTCCTCATTATCTACCGGTGAGATATAAACCTCTTCGTATTTATCATAATAAATAATCAGACCTTTCATGGCGGTTGCTGGTCGCATTCCGCTATATAAATTTTTGCCAACCTCAATCCTCCTTATCGATTCGATCTTGACCTTGCCAAAAAATATTAAGCAACGATATCTTAAATATCCCGAATTGATTTTATAGGAAGTTGTGAAATAAGTAATCAGATAAAAAACGAGAATACAGGCTACTAAGGTGGAAAGGACTGTCAAATACTTTGATAAAGGCGCTTTCGATATGGCCAAAATCCCCGTAAACACTGGTATTAAGATCGCATAAAGAATCAGGAGGTAAAAATTATCCCATTTGGATTTATAATTTGGCATACCCTAAAATAACAAAAGCTTCCAATATTTGGAAGCTTTAGCTTGGAGCGAAAGACGAGATTCGAACTCGCGACCCCAACCTTGGCAAGGTTGTGCTCTACCAACTGAGCTACTTTCGCTTGAAGTGCTACAAAAATACAATAATACTTGGTTCTTGTCAACCTTAAGCGTGATATTTTTGCAAATAATTGTGAAATTATAGCGTAGCCTTAATGGCATCCACACAATTCATTCCATCGATCGCCGCAGACACGATTCCACCCGCATAACCTGCTCCTTCTGCACAGGGGTATAAACCAGCAACTTGCGGATGTTGCAAGCTATCTTTATCTCTTGGGATACGTATCGGTGAGGAGGTCCTAGACTCCACTCCTACCAAAATTGCTTCATTGCTATAATAACCTTTCATCTTCTTTCCAAAGATCGGCAAGGCTCCTTGCAATGCAGAATACACGAATTTCGGCAATACCTCGCGCAGATCGACCGAACGGGTCCCTGGTTTATAGGAATTCTCAGGTAGATCGAAAGATACTTTATTCTGAACGAAATCAACCATTCGTTGTGCTGGAGCAACTAAATTGCCACCGCCCAATTGAAAGGCCTTTTGTTCGATCTGTCGCTGAAATTCCAATAAGGCAAATGGATCTTGGTCCGAGCCTACTACATCTTCCAGGTTAATCTGGATTACGGTACCTGAATTGGCATGTGGATTATTTCTTTTGGATGGTGACCAACCATTCACCACGATCTCATCCTGATCGGTGGCACAAGGAGCGATAATCCCTCCTGGGCACATGCAGAATGAAAAAACACCACGGCCATCAACCTGTTCGACCAAACTATAATATGCTGGCGGCAGGTTCTCTGGACGAATGGAACAGTGGTATTGCGCAGAGTCGATTACGGCTTGGGGATGTTCGATCCGAACACCTAAGGCGAAAGGTTTTGCTTCCAACAACCAATTTTTGGAACGGAACAGCTCAAAAATATCACGAGCGGAATGTCCCGTTGCCACGATCACGTGATCGGCCTTTATGATTCCCTCACTTTCCGTCTTAACCCCTTCTACCTTTCCAAACTGCTCTAATATATCAGTAACCTTACAATCGAAATGCACTTCGCCGCCCATTTCGATTATCCTTTCACGGATACTTTCAATGATATGGGGCAATTTATTGGTTCCAATATGTGGTCTGGCATCCACTAGGATATCTTCCGTAGCGCCATGCTCCACAAAGATGGAAAGTACCTGTTGCACATCGCCACGTTTATTGGAGCGCGTATACAATTTACCATCCGAATAAGTTCCAGCACCCCCTTCTCCAAAACAATAATTGGATTCTGGGTTGACAAAGCCTTCCCTATTGATCTTGGCAAGATCCCTTCTTCTGTCCTGCACTTTCTTTCCACGTTCTAAAACGATGGGTTTAAATCCCAATTCTATGCATCGATATGCAGCAAACAATCCTGCAGGACCGGCACCGATGATAATCACGGGCTTAGCGTCCTTGACATTTTTAAGTGCAGTATGGTAATCTGGGAGCTGTACAGGTTCGTCGATAAAGAAGACGACCCGCATCCGGAAGAGGACTTGTTTTCCCCGAGCGTCAATAGAACGCTTACGGATATGGAAACCATTGATTTTACTTGTTGGAACACGGAGTTTCTTGGCTCCTTCAGCAAGGATGCGCTTATCATCCTGAACAAAATCAGGACTTATGGCAATTTCAATTTCTTTTTGCATAGTCTGTTGGGGATTTATCCCAAAAATCTTGGCAAAGATACCAAAAACTGACAGAATTTCGTGTTTAGCTAGTATTGGTATGTCATTTGATATTGCTTTTTTGTGAAAACAAATTCTTACTTTTAAATATTACTTGTAAAAACATTACACATGAAAAGATTATTAATCGTATTTGTAGGTTTATTAACTGCTCTTTCTTTCAGTTCTTGTGGGTATAACACCATGGTATCCAAGGACGAAAATGTAAAAGGAAAATGGGCACAAGTTGAAAACGCCTACCAACGTAGAGCGGACTTGATCCCTAACTTAGTAAACACTGTAAAAGGAGCTGCCCAGCATGAACAAGGTACATTGACTGCTGTAACAGAAGCTCGTGCAAAGGCGACTTCAGTACAAGTAGACCCAAACAATTTGAGCGAGGAAGCGATCGCTAATTTCCAACAAAACCAAGATGGACTTTCACAAGCCATCGGACGATTATTGGTGAGTGTAGAAGCCTATCCAGACTTAAAAGCGAATTCGAATTTCCAGGAGTTACAGGCCCAGTTGGAAGGTACCGAAAACCGTATTTCTGTAGAGCGTAGAGCCTTCAACGAAGCGGTTCAGGATTACAATACCACTGTTCGTAGCTTCCCGAACAACATTATGGCAGGAATCTTCGGATTCAAGGCAAAAGGAACTTTTAAAGCTACTGAAGGATCTGACAAAGCGCCTACAGTGCAGTTTTAATGAATTTTTATTGTTGTTGACATAACGTAAAGATGAATGTTGGGGGCTTTCACTTCTGCATTCATCTTTTCTATTTTTAGATCCCATGGAGATATTCAATCAAGAAGAACAAGAGAAAATTGAGCATGCCATCAGCCTAGCGGAAAACCTGACATCCGGGGAGATCCGTTTGGTAGTAGAACGCAGGGTTCATGATAAGGAAGCGATTGATCTGGCAAAAGATTATTTTGAGAAACTCAAGATGCATCAGACGGCATTGCGCAATGGGGTATTGATATACCTGGCGACAGATGACCATCAATTTGCCATTATTGGCGATGCTGGGATTGACAGCAAAGTTCCAGCGGACTTTTGGGAATCCACCAAAGATCTGATGTTGGGTTCTTTTAGAAAGGGAGATTATGTTAGTGGATTGATTGCTGGAATTGAAAAAGCCGGTGAACAATTGGGCAGATATTTCCCGAGGAGATCGGATGATGTGAACGAACTTCCGAATGATATTTATTTCGGTAAATCTTAATTTTATGCAGAAAACATCACAAATTGTGAAATTTTCAACCCGTATATTATTCAGCTTTTTTATAGGCTTAATATTTCATTTACAAGCCTTTGCTCAGGATTTTCCGCCTGTGGCGAAGGATTTAGTAACTGATTATACCAACACCCTGAATTCCAGCCAAAAGCAAGAACTTGAACGTAAGTTATTGGCCTTTGAGGATTCAACCAGTATTCAAATTGCGGTCGTGGTCATGAATAGCACTGGCGACTATGACATTGCCGATTATGGCGATCGTCTAGCCAAGCAGTGGGGTGTGGGAAACAAGAAATTCGATAATGGTATTTTGTTCCTGGTAGCCCTTGGAGACCGTGCAGTCACGATCCGTACCGGTTATGGTTTAGAAGGAGCGGTTCCAGATGTTATTGCTTACCGCATCATTGAAAACGAGGTAAAACCCGCTTTCCGTCAAGGAGATTATTTTAAAGGGATCGATGATGGAACTAGCGCATTGATATCCTATTCCAAAGGAGAGTATAAAGCAGACCCTAAGGATGGCTATTCGACAGAAGGAGGCGGCGGAATACCTGTCATATTCATTGTGATTGGTATCATCATTTTAATTTCCATTATCTCCAAATCTGGAGGTGGCGGCAAAAATGGCGGTGGTAAGGTAATGGGTGGACGTGGATCATCTGACTTGTTCTGGTGGACATTATTGAACTCATTGGGCCGTGGTGGCGGTGACAATGATGGCGGAGGATTTGGTGGCGGCTTCGGCGGCGGTGGAGGCGGCGGCTTCGGAGGTTTCGGCGGCGGTGGCTTCGGCGGTGGTGGTGCCAGCGGAAGATGGTAATGGAACGATTAATGTACTATAGTAAAAAACGTAAAACAATAGATATGAAAAAAACAATGTTAGCTGTACTGGCAGCAGTCCCTACTTTGCTTTTTGCCCAAGAGGACTTTTCCATCAAAGGAAATATAAAGAATGTGAATGCGCCAGCGAAAGTGTATTTGATGTATGTAGATGGCGGACAACGCCATATTGATTCTGCTAATGTTGATAAAGGACAGTTTACCTATAACGGAATTGTTTCAGAACCTACGCAAGCACAGATCATTTTATCTGCTGATGGCAAACCATTGAACCAGATTGAAACTCCAGATATGACCATGCTTTACCTTTCTAAAGGTGTAATCAAGGTTACCGGTGATAATATGGCAAATGCTGAAATCTCAGGAAATGAGATCAATACTGATTTTAGCAAATACAAAGCAGCAATTAAAGCTGTAACCGATCAATTTGAGACTTTAAACAAGGAATATCAAGCAGCAAGTCCAGACCAACAACAAGATGAAGAATTCCTGAAAACGTTGCAAGGGAAGGCTGAAGGATTATTCAAGCAACAGACTCAACTCAATGAGCAATTCATCAAGGACAATCCAAACAGTTATGTGACTTTAGGATTGTTGGACGAGATGGTAAGTGCCCAAACGGTTAATAATGTGGTAGGCCCTGCTTATGAGAAGCTTTCTGCGGCATTGAAAAATTCTACCCGTGGAAAAGCATTGGCAGCAAAAATCGAGAAACTACAAAAAGTTGCTATCGGTTCCGTAGCGCCGGAAATCGCATTGCCTGATACAACAGGCAAAGTGGTTGCTTTGTCTTCATTACGTGGTAAATACGTATTGATTGACTTCTGGGCTAGCTGGTGTGGACCATGTCGTCATGAAAACCCGAATGTGGTAGCAGCCTTCAACAAATTCAAAGACAAGAACTTTACGGTATATGGTGTTTCCTTAGACCGTGAGAATGGTAAAACAGATTGGTTAGAAGCTATTAAAGCAGACAATCTTTCTGGATGGACCCAAGTATCTGACCTTAAGTTCTGGCATTCACCAGTGGTAGAACTATATGGTATTGAAGGTATTCCTCAGAATTTCCTATTAGATCCTGAAGGTAAGATTATTGCGGTTAACCTTCGCGGTGAAGCTTTAGAAGCTAAACTAGCTGAAGTAATCAAATAAGCAAAAAGATCATTAAAAAACTCCGAGAGAATTTCTCGGAGTTTTTTGTTTAGGCCTATTCTTAACCAAATAATATCCTGAAGACATCTTCTAAGGTAGCCACTGGCCGGACCAAGATCTGATATCTTTTCACATCCAATCCTTTGGTATTATATTTTGAAATAAAGATCTGTTCAAATCCTAATTTTTCGGCTTCTTGGATTCGCTGTTCGATACGATTTACGGCCCTGATTTCGCCTGATAGACCTACTTCACCAGCAAAGGTGATATTGGAAGGCAGAGCGATATCCTGTTGGGATGAAATAAGCGCTGCAATAACGGCCAAATCAATAGCGGGATCTTCCACCCTTAGTCCGCCAGCAATATTGAGGAATACATCCTGCGCGCTTAAGCGAAATCCAAAGCGTTTTTCAAGGACAGCCAAGAGCATGTTCAATCTTTTCGTATCAAAACCCGTAGAGCTCCTCTGCGGCGTTCCATATGCAGAGTTGGACACCAAGGCCTGCACCTCGATCATCAATGGCCTCATGCCCTCTAACATGGCTGCTACGGCAATTCCACTGACCTGCTCCTCCCTTTGCGAAAGCATGATTTCCGATGGGTTGGAAACTTCCCTTAAACCGGACCCCTGCATTTCATAGATACCGAGTTCAGAAGAAGATCCAAATCTATTTTTAACCGCTCTAAGTATGCGATAAACGTGGTTTCTATCGCCTTCAAATTGCAAAACGGTATCCACCATATGTTCCAATACCTTTGGTCCTGCAATGGAACCATCTTTGGTAATATGCCCTACAATAAAGACCGGTGTATTAGTCTCTTTGGCAAACCGTAGCAACTCAGCCGTACATTCCCGCACTTGAGAGACCGAACCGGGAGCCGATTCTATCTGAGCAGAATGTAAGGTCTGTATGGAGTCGATGACCACTACATTGGGTTCTACTTGATCAATCTGCTTGAAGATGTTCTGCATGGAGGTCTCCGTAAGGATATAGCAATTCGCATTGGAGTTCTGGGACAATCTTTCCGCTCGCATCTTGATCTGCTGTTCACTTTCCTCACCCGAAATATAAAGTGTTTTCACCTTGGGAATAGATAGCGCCAGTTGCAACATCAGGGTAGATTTTCCAATACCTGGTTCACCACCGATCAAAACCAAGGAGCCCGGAACAATCCCACCCCCTAATACGCGGTTGAACTCCTTATCCGGAGATAAGATCCGTTGCTCTTCGGAGTACACGATCTCATGGATGACCGCAGCTTTGTTAGTTCTTTTCTGTATGCTTGGGCCAGCGCTCGTGCTACGCCATTCAGGCACGCGGCTAGAAGCCTTTTCCACCACTTCTTCAACAAAGGTATTCCATTGTTTACAAGAAGGACATTGCCCCAACCACTTTGGAGATTCATATCCACATGATTGACAGAAATATGCTGATTTTGTTTTTGCCATTGAGCGAATTTAAAAAAATGTATCTACATGTTGTAACAATACCTTACTATTGTCGACAAATACCAATAAATGACTGAGAACCTAGAGCAAGAATTTGTAAATCTTTTGGAGGATAATCAAAATATCCTACATAAGATCTGCAAGCTGTATACAACAGATCTTGCATCTCACCAGGACTTGTTCCAAGAGATGGTTATTCAGTTATGGAAATCCTATCCAAAGTTCAAGGGAGAGTCAAAGTTTTCAACTTGGGCATATAGAGTTTCCTTGAATACAGCAATATCATTATACCGAGGCAAAAAGACAAAAATAGCGACCGTTGATTGGGATCAATCCCTAGCCAACATCCGCTATGAGGAATACAATTCAGAGACTGAAGACCAACTAAAACACCTATATGATGCCGTACGCCAATTAAATGATATCGACAAAGCTTTGGTTTATATGTACCTCGAAGACAAGGACTATACCGAGATCGCTGAGACTTTGGGGATTAGCGAAGTAAATGCCCGAGTCAAAATGAATAGAATCAAGAACAAACTGAAAGAAATGCTAACAAAGAAAGGAGTGGTTTAATGGATGAACTAGATTTTCTAAAACAACATTGGCAAAAGGACCAGGGATTTCCTAAGGTAAACAAGGAAGAAATCCGCAATATGTTGCATAAGAATTCATCCTCCCTTGTGAAATGGATTTTTATTATCAGCATCATCGAATTATTCCTTGGCATCATATTAAATGTGTTCGTATTTCTTTTTGATACGGATCCCGAAAAATTACCTTATGCATTGGAACTGCTCACCAATTTTATTGATGTAGCTTCCTATATCATCATTCTCTATTTTATCTATGCCTTTTTCAATTCCTATAGAAAAATAAAGAACACCAATAATACCAAGGAACTCCTATCCAATATTTTGGTGACCAGAAAAACTGTTGCCCATTATATCCGGTTCAATATTTACCTGATCATGATCGCTTTGGGAATAACTGCCATGAGCCTTATTTGGGAGGAAGATGTATTCCATAAATCCATAGGCCATAATATCCTATTTATTAGTCTTCTAGGCTTTATAATTTTTGTGATAGGCTGGGCGATGATATCCTTGGTAAAATGGATCTATAAGCTAATCTATATCAGGTTGGTCAAAAAGCTAGAGAAGAATTACGAGGAATTGGAAAGACTGGAAAGAGAAGAAGGATAGGTATATCCAATAAGTCAAACCGAGTAGTAAAAATTTGGACTAAATTTATCGGAAGGTGATGACAGCAAAGTGGAAGGCAAAAAAATATATTTTTAATTTTAGTGATATATCATATAATCCTATAGGGTAATGTCATTGAGTTAAGGTTATTTTTGTGTAGTACTGAACTTCATCCGATTATCTCATCATGCAAAACTTCAAAATAAAAAACATCAGGGTTTACACTGGTTTACAGTTCCTTAACCTTCGGTTAAGGATGACAAGATCTTAGGGAGAAGAACCGTACAGATTCTTCACTAATTGTTCAGAATCAAAGTATACAAATTGGCATTCTTGTTCCTTGGGAAAGTTCCTCTTTGTTTTTTCTTAACTTAATGACATTGTCCATAAGGGTGCAATTATTTTAGCTGGCATGGCACGTTAGCCTGGAAGTAGCGCAAAAAAGAGTTTTTTCTAGAAAATAAATATAAGTCTAAATACCTATTAACACAGATTTAGCAACCATGTCATTATTAAAAGGTTATTAAAACAATCCATAAACAAGAAAAGGAGCATTACTGCTCCTTTTCTTGTTCAAGGTCTATAAACGCATCGAGGAATTGGCCTTCCTCTTCGAGGGCATTGAAAACGATCTTTACCATTTTCGCGTTCTTAATTTCTTCTGTCATCGGCGTCAATTTCAATTTGATATTGACAGGTTTGTCTTGCTGTAAAAGATAATTCAGGTAATTTTCTCTGTCAGAAAGCTGAACGATCACTCTATCGATCTGCACGGAGGTCAACATATGCGATTCCTCTTGTGCATCGATCAATGCCGTAGCGAAAACATTCAATCTGAATTCCCTAGGGTTCTTATCGTAAGATATGGCAAATAGGTCGACCACCAAAGTATCACCAGATGCCTTTACCGACTTTAGATCAAACTGAATATCATCTACCAAATTTAAGTTAGGATCTTCTTGGGCTTGCGACATTTTAGGCAATAAAAATGCAATAGCAAGTCCAAGAATGTATAAAAATTGTTTCATACGTTCGTATTAACGAAGCCTCTCGGCTGATTTAATTAATTTATTGTCGTTTCTGATTCCACGAATAGCAAAGGATAAACATAGAATAGAAACCGGTAAAAGGAAGAATCCGATACCGATATTGTTCGCTCCAATATGCTGATTGATCAGATCCAGGATATTGTTCGCTGTAATAAACATCCAAATGGCAAATAAACAGATCAATACTACTTGAGCGAGGATCAGGTTCAATTGAAGTTTCCGGTTTTTATATTGGAATATGATAAAGATGGGGATCAAAGCCAGGACTACGGTGGCAATGGTCATCAATAAAAAGCCAGTTTCTTTAGTTGTCACATTGTTTGCTGAGGAATATACGCCAGTTACATAGATGTTTTTTCCAAGTCCTACCAAATCAATGTAGCCAACAAAAGGGAACATGAAAAGAGCAAATAAAACTAGGCTTGTAAGCAATAACCAAACGGTTTGAATACGCTGTATCATATTTATAGATTATTTATATCGCAAATATAATACAAACAACTTAAATAGGTTTTGGTTTCTGCTTTGTAAATCGTTCAAGGGAGGGGATTTCCGTTTTATTTATACCATAATTTCAATATCGATGCTCGTTCCTTTTCCTTCTTCGGAGCGGATATCCAATTTACCGTGCAGGTAATTTACCCTGATCTTCACATTGGTCAACCCAACTCCATCTTTAGGATCATCCTTCAATTGATTAGCCCGGAAACCCTTGCCATCATCTTCAACAGTAATAAAGACCACATTATCTTCGACACTGCACTGCACCAAGATGTGTTTGGCTTCGGAATGTTTCAAGGAGTTATAGATCAATTCTTGGATGATGCGGTAAATATGGGTTTGTTGCTCTTGGCTCAGGATATTAAATTGGCCATACAATTGCAATTCGATCTTGGTTTGGGAATTTTGCAGACTTTTACATAAGTCGCCTAAAGAAATTTCAAGACCGAAACGGCGCAGTGATTCGGGCATAAGGTTATGGGAAATCCTACGCATTTCGGAAATCGCATAGTCCATATCAACGAGAATGGAATCGACCTTATCATTCGGATTGGACAATTGGCTGTCCAAGATCTTATATTTAATAGAAGCCAGTACACTCCCCAGACCATCGTGCAGGTCTCTGGAAAGCCTGTTCCTTTCTTTTTCTTCTCCATGCAACATGGCATCCAGCGACATGAGCTTTTGCTTTTGTTTTTCCTCCAAGAGCTTTTGGTTATTGTTGATTTCTTGCTGCTGAAGCAATCTTTTGTTTTTCTGATGGTTTTTGAACAGAAAATAACCAATCAACAGAAGGATGATCGCCACCAAGGCAATGATGATGCGGGTATTTTTAATATCACTTTCGGTTTTCTCCCTTTCTGTTTTCAGGGAAAGGATCTCACTTTCCTTTTCGAGAGTTTGATATTTAACCTCATAATCCATGATGGACTCCCGGATCCGCCTATTGTACATGGTATCTTGAAGGATATCCTTCTTTTTTACCCATTCCATGGCCTTTTTGTAATCCTTTAACCCTTCATAGATCTTGACATAAGCGATAGCAATATTCAAACTGTCCTGAAAGAAAGAATAGCCCACATCCATCCTTCTTTCTACATATACATTCAAATCCCTGAATGCAGCTTGAAAATCCTCTTTATTAAGGTTTATCAATGCCCTTTGGTAATATAAACTAGTCAAAGTCCTTGGATTGTCTACCCCTTCTTTCTTGAGATTTTCGATAGCTTTGTCCATGTGGGACAGGGATAGATCATAGTTCTGTTTAAATCGGTTATATACCGCATACACAAAATGATAGTCGCTTAAGGGCAATTCTCCTTTATGTTTCTTGATAAATTTTTCATACCCTGACATGACCTCTTCCGACTTCTTACCGTCATCCATGGCATTTAGGGAAACGACCAAAAGCTTATAAACCTCATTCATGGTAAATGGGTCGTATTTTCCCTTATTCAGGTATTCCAAAGATTCTATCAGGTATTTATTGGCCTCTCCATATTGCAGGTTATTCCAGAAATTAAGTCCAATTTTATAGAGGATATTTCCCGTAATCACATCATCTTTGGCTTCTTTGGCCATAGGAAGCGCCTTATTGACCAAGATTTCCAACATTCTGATGTGCTTGTCCTGCCACTGATACGCCGAAGCCAGATTATTCAATAATTTAGCCCTTAACCATTTGGCTTTAATGCCATCAAATTTGGCCAGCTCAGCATCTGCTTCTTCAAATAGGCTGATGGCTTTGGGAAGATCATAATCCATATAAAACAAACCCTCATAAACTTTCCCCATACCATGGGCGATAGGAAATTCATTTTTATATAGGAGTCCTTGTTTTAGATAATTATGGGCTGCAGCGGAATCTGAAAAGGAATAGTAAAAGGAGAGTTCAAAGATATTAAAGGCTTTATCTTCGACCGTAATATTGGTTTTTATGAGTTTTTCTAGGCTGTCAATTTCTGCTTGATAAGGCCTTTTGACTTGTTCTCCTTTTGCAGAGAAAACAAGCAGGCAGCAAAGCAGAAGGAATGGCAATATTTTGCACCTAGCTAGCATATTTGATGTTTAACTAAAGGTTTTATTAAATAGAAATAGGCAGTGAAAATCACTGCCTATGCATGATATGTATAAAGATAAACTATTTTTCGATTTTTATGGCAATGCCCTCCTCTTCGATGGCTTGCACCGTTTCGTCGGTAATCAAAGGACTAGTTTTCTTAAGTGCCTCGAAAAGCTGTTCAGCATCTCCCTTGAACTGTACATTCAATGTCGAACCTGATGCTTTGTATTTCATTTTTACATCTGAAACTTTCTTGTTGGATTCCAAGCCTGTAGAAATGGTCTTTAACTCAGCAAGATTTACTCCTTCAATTAAGACTACCAGTTCGCCTGCCGCATCCTTATCGCCTTTTTTCCCTAAAAGCCCGCCTAATTTCCCACCAATACGACCAGCCTTATTCGAGGCATTGTCTACCTTATTGGAAGTGTTTTCAACCTTGTTCAATGCTCTGTCGATTTTATCCAAAAATCCTTGAGCAGAGGCTGCATAGGTACAGCCAAAAAATAATGTTAGTATGATCAATAACTTTTTCATGAGCTATGTTTTTAAATATAGGACTAAGTTAGAGCTAATTGCAGCTCTAAAACATACCCAGATAAGTGGTAAATTTTGTACTTGAATTCAAGTACAAGGCATTCATCTGGAACAGGTACAACCTGGATTGTCTGTTAATTTTTTACCTGATCTTTATAATTGCAGGTATGAGCTAAATTGATATTAATTACATTTGCATGGTGGAAGAACAAATACCTAAATACTTTTTGGAAATAGCATACAATGGAACTGCTTACCATGGTTGGCAGATCCAGGACAATGCTGTCTCTGTTCAGGAAAAACTGAACCAAGCCCTTTCCATTTTACTTCGCGAGGAAGTGGAAACGATTGGTGCGGGTCGAACAGACAGCGGTGTGCATGCAAAGCAGTTATTTGTTCATTTCTCCAGTAAGGCTAAGGTTTTGGAGAACAAGGATCGATTTGTTCACTCCCTGAATGCTTTAATGCCATTTGATATATCGGCAAAGCGGCTAATTGGGGTATCTGCGGAAGCCCATGCTCGATTTGACGCAACGCAAAGAAGCTATGAATATCATGTACATTTTCAGAAGGATCCTTTCCTGCATGAATTTTCTTGGCAGTTGCGCGATAAACCCGATGTGGAAAAAATGAACATTGCAGCTTTAGATTTGTTAGGTAGGCAAGATTTTTCTTGTTTCAGCAAATCGAACACCCAAGTATTCACCAATTATTGCGATATTAAACGAGCGGAATGGTTGTGGGATGGTGATAGATTGGTATTCCATATTTCAGCAGATCGTTTTCTGCGCAACATGGTTCGGGCAATCGTTGGAACCTTGATGGAAATTGGCCTAGGCAAGAAACCTATAGAACATATTAAAGAGGTAATTCAAAGTATGGATCGCTCCAAAGCTGGCACTTCGGTCCCTGCCTGTGGGCTTTACCTAACAGAGGTTAATTATCCATATATTGATTAAAACTAAGATTTTGGAAAAAGACAAGATTTCAGGAAATGCATACGACAGTAAACTGCTGGGAAGGTTAGCCAAATATATCCGCCCCTACATGCCTGTTTTCTGGGTTTCCGTTATACTCACGATTTTACTCGCAGCGGTAGCTCCTGCCCTTCCGCTATTGGTGGAATATACCTTGGACCACTACATATTATCCGGAAAAAGTGAAGGGTTGACCACAATGCTCTTACTGATGTTTGCCCTGTTGATTGCGCAAACCATCATCCGTTATTTCCATACCTTGATGACCAATACCTTGGGTCAGTCGGTTATCCGCGATATCCGGATCCAAGTATTCAACCATATTACCAACCTCCGCTTAAAATATTTTGATAATACGCCCATCGGAAGATTGATCACTAGGACCATTTCCGACTTGGAAACCATAGCCAATATCTTTTCAGAAGGTCTGATCCAAATTATTGGCGATCTATTGCAATTGGTGGTTATCCTAGGGGTCATGTTCTATACCGATTGGAAATTGACTTTGGTGGTACTGATCCCAATGCCTTTAATGATTGCAGCGACCTATATCTTTAAGGAAGCCATGAAATCTGCTTTCCAAAGCGTCCGTTTATGGGTATCCAATTTGAACACCTTCCTTCAGGAACATATCTCGGGCATGAGCGTGATCCAATACTTTGCTCGTGAAGATCAAGAGATGCGCAAGTTCAAGGCCATCAATGCGGAACATAGGAATGCGCATATCCGTGCGAACTGGTATTTTTCGATCTTCTTCCCGGTTTTGGAAATCATCGTAGCCATCGCCACGGGTCTATTGGTATGGTATGGTTCCAAGCAGATCTTGGCAGATGTGATTTCTCCGGGTGTGGTAGTCGCCTTTATCATGTATATCAACATGATCTTTAGACCTATCCGCGAGTTGATCGATAAGTTCAATACCCTTCAGATGGGTATGGTTTCCGCAGAACGCATCTTTGATGTGCTGGATACCGATGAATTCACTCCAAATGAAGGAAAATATAAACCAGAACATGTTAAGGGTGAGATTACCTTTAATAATGTATGGTTTGCTTATAACGAGGAGAAGTGGGTATTGAAAGATGTAAGCTTCCATGTCGAGCAGGGTGAAACCTTAGCATTGGTAGGTGCTACTGGTGCTGGAAAATCATCTATCATCAATATCCTGAGCCGCTTCTATGAAATCCAAAAAGGAGAGATCTTATTGGATGGTGTAAACATCAAGGAATATGATCTGACCTTCCTGCGTCAGACCATTGCTACCGTGCTGCAAGATGTCTTTTTGTTCTCGGATACGGTATTGAACAATATCAATCTGAATAACCCCAAAATATCCTTTGAATCAATCGAGGATGCCGCCAAGAAAGTTGGAGCTTATGATTTTATCATGCGTCTTCCAGGTAACTTCAACTACCAGGTTCAAGAGCGGGGTTCGACGCTGTCTGCTGGTCAGGCACAGTTAATATCCTTTATCCGTGCCCTGGTTCATGACCCTAAAATCTTGATCCTTGATGAAGCAACTTCTTCCATCGATACTGAAACGGAGGAATTGATTCAAAATGCCATTGAAAACCTGATGGAAGGCCGTACGTCTATCGTAATTGCCCATAGGCTGTCCACCATCCAGAAAGCAGATAAGATTATTGTTCTGGATAAGGGTGAGATCAAGGAAATCGGTACGCACCATGAGCTGTTGGAAATGGAAGGTTATTATAGGAAATTGTATGACCTGCAGTTTAATTCAGCGGGGATATAGGGGGAGGGAGATTTGAGATCTGAGATGTGAGATATGAGACATTTCAGGGAGCTAAATTTTTTGCCTTTTAATTCCATATTCCTGTCATGTTGAGGAACGAAACATCTCGGACTATTGCAATCCTAAAAAACAAATCAACGAAGATTATAGTAGATTATATTGGCGGACGGTTCCTCAATCGTAGATTGAGGATGACACGATTGTATGGACGGGAGCCATACAGATTCTTCACTTATCGTTCAGAATTGGCAATGCCCTACAGAGGGATTCAGAGTGCCAACGAAGAATCTATTTCTTATTTTTTTAAGGATTGCTGTTCATTGCGAAATCGTAAGATGAGCAAACTATTTTTTAATGATTTCATCCTATAAAGTGGATTCCTTGAAAAATATTTCATCACAGCTAGGGTTATCCCTTAAACACATCTTTTTTCTATAAAGATTCCACCCCCACTGGGGTTTAGCGGTCCGCTGAACCAATGTTTCAATAAAGATATACCCCTTTCTGAAGGAATATACTGCGCAAAAGAATCCCCAAAACCAATAATTTGAAAAATAAGATGGGAAAAAACTCTAATGTTAAATACATAAAAAGGGAAAGCTCCGTTTGAGCTTTCCCTTTTACTTCAGTTTTAATAGCCCAGTTTAGAACTTTTGGGTTATTATATTTTTTGAATAGTTCCCATCGACAGTTATTGCAAAAGAGCTGGTTTTGTCTTTTGTTAAATCCTCGAAAAGATTTCCAGAAAGCCTAGTTATTGTATTAGGCATAATTTTTACATCAAGGATATCCCGAGTTATAATTACTTTACCATTAACATCATAAACATTGATTTTAACTGGGGTGACTATCTCTTTAAAGTTAGACCAATCTTGATCAGGAGGTAAGATGTTTGTGGATATGGTTTGATTAGATTGCCCACGAAGAGAATAGATTGAAGACACAGTGGACAATAAGGACGAATTTTGGATTGTTAAAGTAGAGGGATATTCTGCGGATAAAAAACTATAAGCCTTGGATTCCCCATTCACTGCAACGTCAATATGGTTAGCACTTGCTGGGATTTTATCCAAAATATTAATTTCCAATTTTGCATTAAATCTTTTTAGAGTGAGGCCAGCAAATGCAGTATCTCTTGAAACTTGGAATTTCTTTTCAAAAATAAAAGTATCACCAATTTCAGTGGATTCAATATTGTTGAAAGTAATTGAGCCATATCCCAAGTTTGTATTTTTATATTTAGTATAGTATTTAGATACATTTCCTGGATTGTTATAGCCAAAAGCCCTAAGGGTATACTCTCCATTCTGTAAGTTTAGGTCAAGCTTAGATTTTGAATCAACTATCTTACTTGAGAAAGTATCTATGGGTAAGTTTTGGTTATCCAATAAAACATAGAAAATATTATCGATTGAATTTGACTTAGTGGTTCGCTTATTTGTGGAAGCTTTGGTTTCGAATGGTCTGTAGGTTTGGGAAAAGCCTTGGACCGTAAATTTTACTTGGTGGAGTTCTGTTTCTTTAATGGGATTGGGTTTGGTTTGAGGAGTAGTTTCATTTTTTGAACAACTGAAAAGGGTCAGCAAGGAAAGACTTGCGAGGGATAATTTTAATAAATTCATTATACTTTGAGTTAATATATTTTTCAAATATATTTTATATTTATTGAGAAACAATAATATTCAAGGTTAGCTTTTTATTAAATAGCCATGTACGGGAAATTGTTGGCAAGAATTATTGCCATATATGGTACTTCCGATCAATTACTGTTGGCCTTAAAAGTTAGATTGATTTATTCTGGCAATAATCAGAAAAAAAGGGATCAGGAGGATAGGTCGGGAAAGACAAAATATCCCTGCTTTTGACCCAACTGTTTGAGAATTAATCATAAATAAACGACATGCTAATAAAATATTAATAGCAATTAGTAAAAAATGAGGTGCAAAATGTATATCTTTGCACCTCTTATTTTTAATAACACATTATTGCTCAATGCAGAATATCAGAAACATAGCGATCATCGCGCACGTTGACCACGGTAAAACTACCCTAGTTGACAAGATCTTACACTTCACCAATCAATTCAGGGACAATGAAACTTCAGGGGAATTAATCCTGGATAACAACGACTTGGAGCGTGAGCGTGGTATTACCATCGTGTCTAAAAACGTATCTGTTAAATACAAAGACACCAAGATCAACATTATTGATACTCCAGGTCACGCCGATTTCGGTGGTGAGGTTGAGCGTGTATTGAAAATGGCTGACGGTGTTGTTCTATTGGTGGATGCTT
Organism: Sphingobacterium sp. BS-2; assembly: GCF_046161205.1. Lineage (NCBI taxonomy): Bacteria > Pseudomonadati > Bacteroidota > Sphingobacteriia > Sphingobacteriales > Sphingobacteriaceae > Sphingobacterium > Sphingobacterium sp. BS-2. Next base: position 315,428 of record NZ_JBIXGO010000019.1, on the reverse strand, counting down.
TTGAAGGTCCGATGCCTCAAACAAGATTTGTTACAGGTAAGGCTTTGGCTTTAGGTATCAAACCTATTGTTGTGGTAAACAAAGTAGACAAAGAGAACTGTCGTCCAGAAGAGGTTTACGAAAATGTATTTGATTTGTTCTTTAGCTTAGGTGCTACTGAAGATCAATTAGATTTCCCTGTATTATACGGTTCTTCAAAACAAGGCTGGATGTCAACCGATTGGACTAAACCAACGACTGACTTCACAGAATTGCTAGAAGCAATCATTGCACATATTCCTGCTCCAAAAATATCTGAAGGTACTTTGCAGATGCAAGTAACTTCATTGGACTACTCTACATTCGTGGGTCGTATCGCGATCGGTCGTGTGGTAAGAGGAACAATCAAAGAGAACCAACCGGTATCATTGGTAAAACGTGATGGCAAGATTGTAAAATCTCGCGTAAAGGAACTTCAATTGTTTGAAGGACTTGGCCGTGTTAAAGTTTCAGAAGTACATGCAGGTGATATCGTAGCTGTAGTAGGTATCGATGGTTTTGAAATCGGTGATACCATTGCAGACTTCGAAAACCCAGAGCAATTAGAAGTAATGCACATTGATGAGCCAACAATGAACATGTTGTTCACCATCAATAACTCACCATTCTTTGGTAAAGAAGGTAAATTCGTTACATCACGTCACATTTATGACCGTCTTCAAAAAGAATTAGAAAAGAACTTAGCTTTACGCGTTGTTCCTACAGATTCTCCTGACGCATGGTTAGTATACGGTCGTGGTATTCTTCACTTGTCGGTATTGATCGAAACAATGCGTCGTGAAGGTTATGAATTACAAGTAGGACAACCACAAGTAATCGTTAAGGAAATCAATGGTCAGAAACATGAGCCAATCGAAGAGTTGGTAGTTGATGTACCTGCTGAAGTTTCTGGTAAAGTAATCGAATTGGTAACTCAACGTAAAGGTGAGTTGTTGATTATGGAAACTAAAGGCGAGATGCAACACCTTGAATTCTCTATCCCTTCTCGTGGTATCATCGGATTGCGTAACAACGTATTGACGGCTACTGCTGGTGAGGCTGTAATGGCGCACCGTCTGAAAGGATACGAGCCTTGGAAAGGAACAATCCCTGGTCGTATGGCTGGTGTATTGATCTCTTTGGATACTGGTTCTACAACAGCTTATTCAATCGATAAATTACAAGATCGCGGTCGTTTCTTCGTTGATCCAGGAGTTGAGATCTATGAAGGACAGGTATTGGGTGAGCATATCCGTGACAACGATTTAACAATCAACGTAACTAAAGGAAAACAGTTGACAAACATGCGTGCATCAGGCTCTGATGACAACACACGTATTGCTCCTGCTATTAAATTCTCTTTAGAAGAATGTATGGAATATATCCAAGCTGACGAATATATCGAGGTTACTCCTCAAAGTATCCGTTTGCGTAAGATCTACCTTACTGAAAACGAACGTAAAGTAAACGCTAAGAGATTCGTTTAGAATTTAGTTTAGCTGAAAATATAAGAGGCAATCCAACGGGTTGCCTCTTTTTTGTTGAAGGCATTTCTTAACTTGCTATAAATATTAAACCTAGCAGCTGATGGAGAATTTTGAAGATGATGATCTGGAATGGCATAAGGTGCCTGTGAAAATAGATGAGAGCCGAAATTACGTCAAGGCTTTACATGTGGCCGGCAAAAAGCTCTGCCTAATCAAGGAGGGTGATGTATTATCAGTGACCTCAAGCCGTTGCCCCCATGCAGGAGCAGATTTGACTAAGGGCTGGTGTGAAGAAGGGAAATTGGTCTGTCCTTTCCATCGACATCGATTCAATCTGGAAAGTGGCAAAGGGGATGAACCTCAACATAATTTTATCCGAATCTATCCTTTGAAAAAAGAAGATGGTGATTTTTATGTAGGGATCAAAAAGAGTCTTTGGAATAAAATATTTGGCTAAAATAATCGCCTAATCCATTGCAGCATTTTATGGGTCTTTTCAGTATATGGATACCAGAACATAGACGATACAGGTATAATCTTAACATCTGCGATTGCTCTCTCATGGGAGAAAGCCTTGAAGCCATACCATCCTGTGGACTGCCCCAAACCTGAGTTATTTATTCCTCCAAAAGGAAGATTGGGTTGCATAATCTGAATAACCGCATCATTAATACAGGTAGATCCTGCGCTGGTATGTCGGATAATGTGCTTATTGAAATTGGAGTCCTTACTGAACACATATAAGGCCAGTGGCTTTTCCTTTGCATTGATAAAATCGATAGCTTCTTGGACTTGAGCATAATATACTATTGGTAATATCGGACCGAAAATTTCGTCCGTCATCAGCGGGTTATTTGTGGCCACATTGCTGACTACCGTTGGGGCAATGTACTTAAGCCGTTCATCAGTTTGTCCCCCAGCAATGACGTTGGCTCCTAACTGTTTTGCAGAGACTAAGGCATCATTTAACCTTTCAAATTGCTTTCCGTTAATAATTCGCGCATAATCCGGAGAATTCAGGGCGTCCATGCCGAAAGCCTCTTCGATTTCGGATTTAAACATTTCTTCAATCTGTTGCTTTTGATGTCTATGGGCAAGAACATAATCTGGTGCAATACAGGTCTGACCTGCATTGATAAACTTTGCCCAGATCAAGTTTCTGACTACTTGCCTCAAATTGACATTTTTATCGATTACGGCTGGGGATTTCCCGCCCAGTTCCAGAGTAATATCCGAAAGGTTCTTGCTGGCTGCTTCCATCACGATCTTTCCTACCTTAGATGATCCAGTAAAATGGATATGGTCAAACTTTAGGTTCAAGAGATGCGTCGTTTCTTCAACGGCGCCTTCAACTACGGCGATATGATCTTTTGGGAATACCTCTTCAATTATCTTTTTGAGAACCTGGTTACTATTCGGAGAAAACTCAGACAGCTTTAAGATTGCAGTATTACCCGCCGCAATACAAGCCGCCAGATGGATTAAAGGAAGTTGAAAGGGGTAATTCCAAGGTGTGATGATTAAAGCGTTTCCTTTGGGCTCATAATGCAGATAGGCGCTGACATTAGGCATCATCAAGGAGCGTCCAACCTTCTTGTCCTTCATCCAACGTCTCAGTTTCTTGGCAATATGCTTCAATTCCATTTGGACCACCAAGATTTCGGTAATGGCGGTTTCAATTCCTGATTTATGGAAATCTTGATATAGTGCTTGTTCAATGGCCTTTTCTTCCTTGTTGATGGTTTCCAACAGTTTCTTTATCCAGCCTATCCTAATATAGGCGGTACTATGTTTAATAGCCGATTTGTTTTTGAGTTGGGATTGGTAAATGTTGTCTATTTCCGAAAGCGTAGTGTATGCCATATTGTTGCCTGAAGAATAAAAATAAGCAATAAAACAAAAACCCAGGTCATATTCATGTCTGGGTTTTTAAGTCTTTTATAGAAAGGGGGGTTACTTTTTGCTCGGTCTGTCTTCTAGCGCACGGTAAACCTCGTCTGTACTGGTAAAGATCTTGAATCGTACATCATATTCCTCAGGAACATAGACAACGATTGGCATTTTGCCATTATATGGTACCAAGGTAGGCTGTGCAGAAACGAATAAGTTTCTTCCAGGCGCACCAGGACAAGCCATCTGCGTAGAAATTACATCTCCATTGGTTTTAAAAACATAATATTGATATCCCCAACCTTCCAAGTCTTTGGTTTCGATGGTTCCATTTAATCCAAAATGATTACAACCATCTACTTCCATCATCTTACCTACGCTGAATTCAATTTTCTTATTGTTATCTGCGTCAGAATAAGGGACTTCAATGACCATTCTTTTAAAGCCTTTTTCAGGAACAGGGAATATTTCAGTATTGATTTTCATTAACATTTCTTGTGCTTTAGATGCATTTGGCATTAAAAATAAACCTAGCATTAAAATTAAAAGAGCTGGTACTTTGCTTTGTTTCATGTTTTTCAAATTTTATTATGTCTACATAATACGTAAGCTAGCCTAAATCCGCTACAGGGTTTAATTTTGAAGGGTTTATAGCTTGGATCAAAGCCCTGGCTAAGATGCGATTTGGGTCGATGACCGGCAGGCCATAATAGGATTTCTCTCGTAAAGCCAGAGGCAATTCCGTACAGCCTAGGATAATGACCTGAGCACCCTGAGTTTTGAGTTCATGAATAGCAGCCACAAGCTGATCGTGGGCCCGATTGGTAACCGGTGAAGAAAAGGCTTTGATACCATAAGCTTCATCATAAATGGCTGCATGCACTTTGTTTTGCAGCACATCATTCGGTTCAATACATTTTAGGTTATAGCCTTCGATCACCTGTTTGTATAAGCCGGTGTTTCGGGTACCTATGGTTGAAAGCACACCTACGGTCGATCCAGGGAATTTTTCCTGGATGAATTTGGCTGTTTCAGCAACCATGTGCAATAGTTGAATTTTTGAATTGTTCCTGGCCAATTCTTCTTGGACCACTTCAAAGATCCGAGGGGAATGGGCAGTATTGCAGGGAATCCCAATTACAGTAGCTCCTGCTTTTTCAAGTTCTAAAGCTATTTCAGAAATCGCAAGTCCTGGATTGATGGGCTCCTTACCCAAAAGATAGTCAGTTCTATCAGGTATTCTATGCGATTGTGAAGATAATAACACCGGTAAATGATCTTGATCCTTCCTAGCATTGGTCTCTTCAATTATTTTCTTCAGGATGTCGACACCAGCTAATGGACCGACACCTCCAACAATTCCAATCATAATTTTATCCTTTTTAGTCTAACTCACCCTGGCGCCATTTGTACATCCAGAATGTCTGATTATTGTTCAAAAATAACGCCAATATATCGGGAATCGCTACAAATCCATTATCGGTATTGGTAAAAGCAACTACAATTTCTTTGCTTTTTGGATAGGCCAAAAAGAAACAACGAAAGCCGGGATTGGATCCTGTATGCCAATAAGCTGTCCCTAATTCATTGATCTGCATCCGCATGCCTAAGGCACAAGGGACATGTTTATCATCCGGACTGATTTCCTTTGCTTTCTTAGCCTCTGCCAGATGGCTTAAGGCTAATCGATGCGTCTTTTTCTTCAAACCAAAACCATCAAAGATGTAATTCTTGATAAACCTGCTATAATCCTCAGCGGTCGTATATAGGGTATAGGCCGCATTGCTCTTTCTATATTTTCCTAGCTTTCTAGGTTTGTTGTCCTCATAATGTCCGTATGCGGCATTTTGTTCCAATTCATCTTTCCATACAATGGCCGAATTGTTCATCTTCATCGGAATCAGCACTTCCTCTTCAACCAGTTGTTGGAAAGTCTTTCCCGTGATATGCTCCATAGTCTCCTGCAAGAAGTAAAAACCTTCACCAGAATACATATAATCGGCTCCTGGCTCAAATTGGGAGGTTAAGGGAGACTTTCTCCATTCATCTGAGGGAACATCTCCTTCCCAATTTAGGAAGCCTGTGCGATGGGTTAATACCATCCTCGCCGTGATCTTTTCTCTATTTGGGTTGTTTTCTAGGCGATCGTATGGGTAATAGCTCCAAAGAGGTTTATCCAATTCGATCAATCCCTTATCCATCAAACGCAGAAAGGTATAGGCCGCAACCACCTTGGTCAAGGAAGCCGCCTGAAAAACGGTATTTTGATCAATAGGCTTTTTAGCATCTATGTTCTTGAATCCATACTGATAAAGATGGTTTTGCCCATTCTTTTGATAGTTGAGCTGAATTGCAGGAATATGATATTCTTTGGCAATCTTTTCGAGTGCCATTGACTTATCCTGTGCCGAACTCGTAAAACCCACAGAAACAAAAACAGCACATAAAGTGATGGTCTTTGCCTTATTTCTGAACAGCTTTAGGAAGTTTATCATAATCTAGCGCCTTATACTTTTTCAAAATATTTATAGTTTCCTTGATTGGGATTGCCTTTACCGTCCGCCCTCTAATTCCTTTCATATCCTCTGCCATAAACATGGAGTTTAAGATCGCTTCTTCGGTTGCTTCCCAAACTGCCATAAACAAAGGAGACATATAATCGTTGCCGACTTCAGTAGTTTCTAATGTAATGTTTTTGCTTTCGTGGGGAATTAAGTTTGATGGACTAGTGGAGAAAGCGATGGAATAATCGCCACTTCCGTTAGAAGAGAATGAACCAACATTTCCGAAGGCGATATAGGAACGCTTGGCTAATCTTTCTAGATTTCTTGCAGAAAGTGGTGCATCTGTGGCAATAACGATCATACATGAGCCATCCACCTTATGGGTTTCCTTAGGTTCTTGCATGTAATAATTGTGAAGTTCACGACCGACAGGAGCACCATTGATGTTCAATACTCCCCCAAAATTGGTTTGCACCAATACGCCTACGGTATAGCCTCCTCGTGATGCCGGAAGTTTTCTAGACGCTGTTCCAATTCCGCCTTTATAGCCTAAGCATTCGGTTCCAGTACCTGCTCCCACATTCCCTTCGGATACTTTTCCTGAGCTAGCGCTATTTATGGCTTCTAGTACATCTGCCGCTTCCACATGTCGACCACGGATATCGTTGAGTCCGCCATCATTGGTCTCTCCCACAACGGAGTTAACTGATCTTACGTTTTCATTTCCTGGCAAGGAAAGCATATAATCGATAAGGCCATTGGCAACCTTAGGCGCATTCAGGGTATTGGTCAACAAGATTGGGGTTTCGATATTTCCCAGTTCTTCAATCTGGGAGATCCCCATCATTTTTCCAAAACCATTGCCTACAAATACAGCGGCAGGGACTTTTTGCTGAAAGATATTGCCTTGATGTGGAATGATTGCTGTAACTCCGGTGCGTACCGAGTCACCCTTGATAATAGTTTTCTGACCCACGGTAACACCAGCGACATCGGTGATGGCATTATTGCTGCCCGTCGGGAGTATCCCAATCTGAATGCCGAAGTCCCTGATCCTACCTCTTTTTTCTTGTGCTTGTCCTAGGTTAAAAATGGTCATTAACGCGAGCGTCAATAGCAGATTTCTCTTGCTCATATCAATTGTTGGTTTTATTGATGGTTTATGTTTCATAGACCAATCAGAACTTTCATAATCCAATTTATTTATTGAATTATGAAAGTTTTAATTGAATGGCAAGTATACTGAAATCTTTAGATAGGCGGTTTATTCTTCGACAAATTCTTTTTGGAGTTTGTCCATTCTACGCTTGATGGAGGCGTCTATTCGAAAATCGTCGATCTTATCGATTGCTGTTTTCTCCACGGTAACACCTGTGTTGGATTCATAATTATGAATCTCTTTTTGATTTTTGAGTGCGTTGTCATAAGCATCGCGACCACTCATCAATTTCACGAACACGGGCAAACATTCGAAGAAGATAAATAACAGTGCAATAAAGATGACAGCGTTTTCAGTGGATTTATTTACTGTACCATCTGGTTTTATGTGAAGATTGCTCAAGGCAGCGTTCCTATCTGCAAATCCAGCGACATTTACTGCGCTGTCAAGGGATTTATCGGATAGAATCCTTTGGTTCATTAACCCTTCAGAAGCCTTACGCTGTAATAATTCGGATTCTTTGGTCTGTAACCTTCCTCTCAAACTATCTAAATAGACCTGTTGCTTATTGAGGTTCTCCTCCTTCATTTTGGCATAAGGGCCATAACCCATTACGCCAGAGGTTTCATCGGTTTTGGTTCCGAAGATTTCATGGTTCAATTGCTGCCTAGCAGTTTTGATGCTGGCTTCAAGAGAATCGGCATGGGTAGTCAAACTCTTAAGCTGTCCATATTCCACGCGGTACTTATTCTCAAAGGTCTTGTTTAGGGTATCGATTTTGGCATTTTGCTGTACGAGGTATTCTGCGCGGAGGTATTCCTTGATTTCTTTGTCAAATATCTTCAGCTCCAAAGGCCTGGAAATAATCATACCGATCAGAATAGCCAATAAGATACGGGGCAGGGCCTGTAAGAATTGCATCCATCCACTACGGCTCTTATCGATACTCAATACGATATATCGGTCCAGATTGAAGATGGCCAATCCCCAAATCATTCCAAAAAGTAGGGCAAAGAATATTGCAAATGAACTCCCACTAAATACAAAATACAGGGCATAGCCACCTGCCAATGCTGCAAACAGTCCAGTGAAAAAAATCGTCGCACCAATGCTTATATATTTATTCTGCTCCTCAGGGAAGCGGTCCAAGGTTTCCTTATGTACCCCAGCACACCAGAAAAAGAAATCCTTCATATGTTAAAGCTTTAGTAATTAGACGCAAAGGACTCAGTTTTGTTACAGCTAATTAAACAAATATTTTAGAAAATCTTAGTAGTTTGTCAGCTACAAAGAATGGGATTGTTAAGCAAAGAATTAGTACCTTTGCACAAAATTTGAAACAAACTAGAAGAGAATGAATAGAAAAGGTTTTTTACCTTACTGCATGGTGATAGCCAGCTTGTTAGTAGGGTGTAACAACGAAACTAAAAAAGAGGAAGCTGTAGATTTGAAAAATCCATTATTAGCCAAGTACGAAACAAACTTTGAAGTCCCTCCCTTTGACCTGATCAAAGATGAACACTTCAGACCTGCTTTTAAAGAGGCTTTGAAAGTACATGAGGCAGAAATTGACTCGATATTGAAGATCGATGAACCTGCTACTTTCGCAAATACTATCCTTGCATTAGAGAATGCAGGACAATTATTGAACCGTGTATCCACTGTGTTTTACAACTTGAACAGTGCAAATACCAATGATACGATTCAAGCAATCGCTAAGGACCTTGCTCCGGTAATGTCTGCGCACAGAGATGAGATCAATCTTAACCCAGAGCTTTTCAAACGTGTGAAAACCGTTTATGACCAAAGAGCGAATGCGGGTTTGGACGCTGAAGATCAAAAATTATTAGAAGAAACATACAAGGGATTTGTTCGTTCTGGAGCAAACCTGAAAGATGAGGATAAAGAGAAGTTAAAGAAAATCAATGCTGAACTTTCTGTTTTATCAACTCAATATGGTCAAAACCTATTGGCTGAAACCAATGCCTTTGAAATGGTTGTTGACAAAGAAGAAGATTTGGCGGGATTGCCAAAAGAATTAAAAGCGGCAGCTGCTGCTGAGGCTAAAACCAAAGGAAAAGAGGGCAAATGGGTATTTACCTTACAAAACCCATCTGTAATGCCTTTCTTGCAATATGCGGACAACCGTGAATTGCGCAAAAAGATTTGGGATGCTTACCAATTGCGCGGTAACAATAACAATGATTTTGACACTAAAGAAATCTTGGTTAAGATTGCTAACCTACGTTTAGATAAAGCGAAATTATTGGGTTATTCTTCACATGCGGCTTATATCCTTGAGGAATCCATGGCGGAAAATCCAGCAAACGTGAATGCCTTGTTGAATAAAATCTGGACTCCTGCTTTAGCAAAAGCTAAAACGGAGGCTGCTGACATTCAAAAAGAAATCGATGCTGCAAAAGATACATTCAATGTAGCACCATACGATTGGAGATATTACCAAGAGAAAATCCGTCAGAAACGTTATGCGCTGAACGAGGAAGAAATCAAACCTTATTTCAGCTTAACGGATGTTCGTGAAGGCGCTTTTGCTACAGCAAATAAGCTTTGGGGCATTTCTTTTGTTGCCTTGAACAATGTTCCTGTATACCACCCAGAAGTTGAGGTTTATGAGGTTCGTGATAAGGATGGTTCACATTTAGGTTTGTTATATGCAGATTTCTTTCCTCGCGCTTCTAAGCGTTCTGGAGCATGGATGACTTCATACAGATCACAAGGCCGTGAGAATGGAAAACGCGTTGCTCCTGTGATCTCTATCGTATGTAACTTCACAAAACCTGTTGGTGATAGCCCAGCATTGTTGACTTTTGATGAAGCGACTACTCTATTCCACGAATTTGGCCATGCCCTTCATGGTTTATTCTCAAACGTTAAATACAAAAGCTTAGCCGGAACATCAGTTCCTCGTGACTTCGTAGAACTTCCTTCGCAGATCATGGAAAATTGGGCTGCTGATCCAGAAGTTTTGAAAACTTATGCTAAGCATTTCCAAACAAAAGAAGCTATCCCTGATGCATTGATCGAGAAAATGCAAAAAGCTGGTACCTTCGATCAAGGTTTTGCAACAGTAGAATATTTAGCAGCATCTATGTTGGACATGAACTACCATAGTGCAACTGCTCCAATCAAAGCCAAAGCGAATGAATTCGAAAAATCGGCAATGGATAAAATAGGATTAATTGATGCGATTATCCCTCGTTATAGAAGTTCTTATTTCCAACATATCTTCAGTGGAGGATATTCTGCGGGCTACTATAGCTATATCTGGTCTGAGGTATTAGATTCAGATGCATTTGCAGCATTTAAAGAGAAAGGTCTTTACGATCAAAATACAGCAGCTTCATTCCGTAGCAATATCCTTGAAAGAGGTGGCACAGGAAACCCTGCTGAAATGTACCGCAAATTCCGCGGTGCGGATCCAGATCCAATCCACTTGATGAAAAAGAGAGGATTGAACTAACAAAAAATCCCCTCGGCTAGCCGAGGGGATTTTTTTTATGCTATAAAAAGTAATGGGTTATTTAATCACGCCCAATTCCTTACCTACTTTTGTAAAGGCTGCGATAGCTTTATCTAAATGCTCTTTTTCATGTCCTGCGGAGATCTGCACACGGATACGTGCTTTTCCTTGAGGAACTACCGGATAGTAGAATCCGATAACATAAATACCTTCATCCAACATCTTGGCAGCAAACTCTTGCGCTAATTTAGCATCATAAAGCATTACTGGAACAATAGGATGGAAGCCAGGCTTGATATCAAATCCCGCTTCAGTCATTTTATCACGGAAGTATTTGGTGTTGTCCTCTAACTTATCACGAAGCTCAGTAGTTTCGCTCAACATATCCAAGACCGCAACAGATGCTCCGGCAATAGCAGGTGCTAAAGTATTGGAGAAAAGATATGGACGAGAACGCTGGCGCAGCATATCGACGATTTCCTTGCGTCCAGAAGTGAATCCTCCAGAAGCGCCGCCTAGAGCTTTTCCTAATGTTCCGGTGATAATATCCACCCGGTCAATTACATTGAACAGTTCATGGGTTCCGCGACCAGTTTTACCAATAAATCCCGAACAGTGTGACTCATCGATCATCACCAAAGCTTCGTACTTATCAGCAAGGTCACAGATCTTATCCAAAGGCGCTACAGAGCCGTCCATGGAGAAAGCACCATCCGTTACGATAATCTTATGTCTTGCATTAGAAGCAGCTTTTAATTGTGCTTCTAGATCTTCCATATCACAGTTCTTATAACGGAATCTTTGAGCCTTACACAAGCGAACACCATCGATGATGGAAGCATGGTTCAGTTCATCAGAGATGATAGCATCTTCAGGACCTAACAACGGTTCAAAGACACCACCATTGGCATCAAATGCTGCAGCATATAAAATGGTATCTTCTGTTCCCAAGAATTTGGAAATCTTAGCTTCCAATTCTTTGTGGACATCTTGAGTACCGCAAATAAAACGAACCGAAGACATTCCATAGCCATGGCTATCGATTGCAGCTTTTGCAGCTGCCACTACTTTGGGATGCGAAGAAAGTCCCAAATAGTTGTTCGCACAGAAGTTGATTACTTCTTGTCCCGTGCTGATCTTGATATCTGCTCCTTGAGGAGTAACAATAATGCGTTCTTCTTTGTACAAACCTGCATCCTTAATTTCTGCAAGTTCTTTTTCAAGGGCTGGTTTTAGAGTCTTATACATAGTATTTCAATTAATCCGCAATAAATATAACCTTTTTTTATATCACCCCCTTACGAAAACGTTTGCCCTAAATTCATTATCCCATGAAAGCCAGAACTATAGCTCTAGGATTAAAAGGAAATACCCCCAATAGTTGGACTATTGGGGGCATTTCCCTTTTTTAAACTCTTCTTGTGATTACTTTACCCTTTTCCAGGTTTCAGTACGTCCGATAAGACTAATTCCGATGTAGCCACGGATATCCAGCTGGTCATCCCCTTTTAGGGTCATCTTACAGCTATAGGTTTTTCCTGATTTAGGGTCATAGATTTGACCGTCTACATAGGTTTTACTTTCTTTACTGAAATCGGTTAAGATTTCTAAGCCTTGGATATTCCTGCTCCTCAATTTGGGGTCAGGATTTTTCACATCTTTTTTAGAGGCATCTTTAACCCAATAAAGCTTGCCAAAAAACTTGTCGTTCTTCTTGTAGATTTCGATTCTTCCCTCCCCACTTGGATTTTGCCATTTCCCAATAATTGGGTCATTATTTTGTGCGAATAATACCATGGAGAATAATAGGGCGCAGAATGTTGCAACTATTTGTCTCATAACCTTGATGTTTAAAATTGTTGGTTGAATATACATATATTTTTCTATGTTAGCATAATATTATTTTTGTTACCCCTAAAAAAACCATCGAATAAACCGCTTTATTGGCATTAATTTTGAACAATTTTTAACTACACAAATTATTTAAGTTATGAGGTTCATAATTAGTCTCTTAGTTACAGGTTTAGTAGTTGCAATCGCATCATGGATTATCCCTGGAGTAACTGTTGCTGGTTTTGGATGGGCTATCCTAACGGGTTTAGTTATTGGATTGGTGAATGCGATTGTAGGTGGATTCCTACGTTTATTTACATTCCCATTGAATTGGTTAACCTTTGGTCTGGTTTCATTTATCATCACCGTTTTGATGATTATGCTTTCGGATAAGATCATGGGGTCGAAATTTGATGTTGCAGGCTTTTGGCCAGCATTCTTCTTTGCCATCATCGTGGCAATTATCGAAATGTTGATCGGAAGAATGGGCAGCGATAACAAATAAATAACTCAAAAACCGCTAATTTTAAAACAAACGGAATGCTCGGCTATTTAGCTGGGCATTGCTGTTTTTATATAAAAATGGGTTTGACCATGACAGCCAAACCCATTCGATATAAAGAGAAATTGTACTATTACTTTTTCGTTTTCTTCATTTTATTGATCCAGATCATCACACCTGTTACCGGCAAGGAGGTTGCGATAAGACAGGAAATAAAATAAAGTAATTTTGTAAATGGACCATAGATATCGCCGATATGCAAGGCCTTAATAGAAGCCGACGCTCTTTGATTAAATGGTTTTTCGCGGAAAACATCTCTCTCAAGCACCTCTCCACTGTATTGATCCAAGGTTAATTTATCTCCTGCTGAAGGAGCAAAGAAACCTGTTCTATTTTTACTGATAGAAACCGTCCCAACGCTATCTTTTGCAAAGTTGATGGTGACATCGCCTTCATAAGGAAGCACTTTATTGACTGCTAAAATAGTCTCTTCAATGCTCATCGGCTTTCTTCCATCCGCAGGCAATGTGGATAGAATAGCAGCTTTCTCTTCTTTGGGAGCATCAGGAGATTTATAAGTTCCCCAAGTTTTTTGCCAGCCGGCACGATACCAATCAAACGACCAAAATGGTCCGGTAACTGCCATCAAAAACAGAATGATACAGCTGTAGAATCCCAAGGTATTGTGAAGGTCATGATTAAGCCTTTTCCAATTCGCTGACCAACGGATGTTTAACCCGTTCTTCCAGGCTCTCATTTTATTAGGAAACCAGATGACAATTCCTGTGATTACGCCAAACAAAAACAATAATGTTGCTGATCCAGTAATCCAAGAACCAAGCTTCCTGTTTTCAACGCCTTCAATGATAGGCTCTTCAATTTCGTTCAATAATAACCAACGGTGCAAACTGAACATCTTTTGCATAAACTCTGCAGTCTTGGTTTTCACATCCGAAGGATCGCCGATAATTTGCCCTGTATAAGGATTTACGGCCAATTGATTGGCTCGAGGTCCTCGACCTCCGCCTGGTCCAGCAGGGGCGGCTTTTTTCGGACCTTTCTCTTCAGCCAATTTTGCTTCTTCTGCTTTTTGAGGTTTCTCTGAAGTCTTCTCTTCTTTTAACTCTTTAGTACTTTCAGGTTTTTGGCCTTCCTGTGCTTTGGCTGTCTCAGGCTTTCTTTCTTTCCCTTCTTCATCCTTTTCTTTTTTGTTATACATGAAGAAAGTAGGTGAATTATCTGCATAAGGCACTTTTACCCCCACCACTTTACCCTTAACCTCTGCTGTAATTGCCGTTAGCAATTGATCTGCACTTTTCTTTTCTCCTTCAACCTTCACTTTATTAAACTCAGGCATCGCCAAGGCCCTAAGTTCAGTATTGTAGGTGTAGATAGTTCCGGTAATACAAACTATAAAAACTACGATTCCGGAAATCAATCCTCCCCACAAATGGATGTCGTTGAAAAACTTCCTGACTTTCATCCATGTTGTTCTTTTTTGCACTCTTTTACTCATTTTTCTCTTTATACTGCATTAATGAAAAATCAGGTGAGCAAGATTTTGCACACCTGATATGATATATTATTGATTTGTTAATAAACTCCGATATACTGGTTACCTGTTTTATTAACGAGTTTTGCCCCTACGGACATCTCTCCTGATTTTCTGTTGAAGACATAGATGTTACCATCTTTACCAATCGGGGCGATGGCGATAAACACATCGTCTCCATCTAAAGCAATGTTTTGGATCTGACGGAAATTCAATTCATCTTGGTTTGGAATGGTATATTTTTTAGCGGTATTGTTTTTTAGATCAATACGAGCAATGTATCCACCCTTACCAGCTACATTGTACACCACAAATCCGATTCCATCACCTACATATCTCCAGGTTTCGATGTAAGAGTCTTTCACTCCTAAAGCCTGGTCTAAACTGAAAACGAAGGAAGCATCATACTCGTTGCTCGCGCCATCGATTCTCAGGATTTTTGAACCACCATCGCCTGCAGCTTCACCTGAAGTTGCTTGGTAGATATGTCCATCGGTACCCACATATTGAAGGGTACTGCGGTATCCATTTGTATTTCCTCTAGTTTTGTTTGAGGTAAGGATTTTAGGATTGGTCAATGAAGGATAGTCTAAAACCAATGTTTTTGCCCAGCTTTTTTGTCCATTTCTATCATTTTCCCAAGTTGGTTTCCCATCCGTTCCAAGGGTGAATTTTGAAGTATTGTGTTTTGAAACGGCTGCTCCGATAAATACCTTATTTCCTGCTTTATTGATAACTGGAACATCGATACGACTTACGTAATACCCAGCAGCAACTTCTTCAGCAGATAATTTCAAATCGAATTTGGTGGTTTTAGTAATCTTAGGATCATTTAAATCCAATGTAATCACATCAGTCTTTGCAGTTCTTTCTTTATAGACAAAGTTTGGAGCTTCACCTTCATGTACAACATCATTCGCTGCTGCTCTAACCGCAACACCAACGCCTTCTGCTGCTTTCAACCAGCGTGGAGCCGTACTTACATAAGTTGCAGTTTCTACTTCTGGTCCTTCAGAAATATAATTCTTTCCACCACGCACTCTATATTTATTGAAATTACCTCCATCATCACCTGTATATTGGATATTGTATAAATACTTTCCATCGGCAGATGCCTGCAAACGTGCAGTTCTGGAAGATTTCACATGCTGTCCATTCGCAAATACATCAACAGCAAAAGCCGGACTCTTTGCCTCTTCAGGCTTCATACTGAAGACCATTGTCCCAGCATTTCCATCACCTGGTTCCGCATCCATCAATGCCCCTGAAACAGTAATCCAACGGATATCGTCATCAGTAACTTCTTTCGGACCTTCTACTTCATCTGTACAACTTGTAAAAATTAAGCCTGTAGCAAGTATTGCAAACTTTAAAAACTTCGTTTTCATCGTAATTAATTTTAAGAGTAATTATATATTGTTAATTGAGTAGTTCAGTTTTAAATAAAACCCTCTTCCTGGTTTCTGGACGCCGAAATTATCATAAAGCTCAGCATTGAACACGTTCTTTACATCCAGTGCCAGAATGATCTTCTTACTAGGAAAAACATAGCTCACACCTAAATTCTGCGCATATTGGGCCGGTGTAACAAACCAATCTGACTCTGGCCATACAGTGCTGAAAGGTGCTACATAACCAATATTGTAGAAAAGGTTTAATTGAGAGGATTTTTGAATTATATTATCTAATCGGTAATGAACATTTCCATTCATGGTATAAAAAGGTTCATTGGGAATCTGCTTGTTATAGTAGGTCATTTGTTGACCTGAAGTAGGGTCAAATTGTTGTTTGAATAAGGAATTGAATTTAGAAAAATTGAATAGTAAAGTTAATTTATCCTTATGCGCATAGGTCAATTCTCCTTCAAATCCCAAGGATTGTGAAAGTCCCAGATTGATATATTGGGTAAGCTCAATCTCTTGGCTGTTGATCAACTCATTGGCTCTTGGCATAATCCTGTCTTTAGTATTTCTCCAGAAAACATTGGTTCCAACTGAGAACCTATGATCACCGAAATCATAAGTACCTAATCTAAAACCTGCATTATAGTTATCACTGATCTCAGGAGAGATACCCGGATTCGCTAAAACATTATCTTCTGGACTTCCAAAAGTCTCAACATCAACTGGCATCCTTACTGCTCTTTCTCCAGAAGCCAATAGGATCAGACGATTGAACAATTTGTAAGATGCTGCTAAGCCATACCCGTAATTCACACGATTATCCTTGTTAACAGTTTCAACGATCTTCGTTTGACCATTCTCTATCACTCCGGTAAACGTTTTACTGGCAATAGATTGTTGGTAAATCTTATAAAACAGGTTTGTTGTCATCTTATTGCTGAAAGTTTGAGCTTCATAATTAAAGGAAACCACATTCTTTGCGAGGTCGTTCGAACTATTTATTCCGGTATTACCATCCTTTATCAATAAGTTTTTGTCTTTTCTATCCACGGTATAAAACACATGGTTTACAGAGAATCTATGTCCAGAAAGTATATCATAACTAAGGTTAGTCCTGATATTGGTTACTTGACGATCAATATCCGTCATCGCTGGCTTACCCTGTTGTGCCCCATCCAGTCGACGAATAGGATCCCCATTTAAATCAAGGCGAATCTGTCCGTCCCAATTATAAGCCCAAGGAATGGTATCAAGGATATTGGTGCTCCGAAAACTATGGACAGCATTAGTATTTAAGGATAGACCTGGAACAAATAAGTTCTTTTTATTATAGGTCAAGCTCAACACATTTGCCGTAGCATCCGATGTTCTACCCATATATGGAGTCCCCATGGTCTGTCCATGCTGGATCTCTTTATGAGAATCAGATATATTATACCCTAAAAAGAAAGCGTCCGCCCATTTTACATCCGTAAAGCCAAATTCAAACCTTCCAGATAAAGCTCTATAGCCATCAAAGAAGCGTTTGGTTCTATAATTACGACGCACAACACCATTGGGCTCTATGTATTTGGAGAATTTACCCCAGATTTCGTAATCATTGTCTGAATTCAAGAAACTTCCAGAAACCCTAGTTGTAAATCCTGTTTTTGAATTTCTATAAAGTCCAGAGATATCTGATTGCGTAGTATTAAAGGAACCATAAGAAACCGAAGCAGAAAGGTTATTGCTAGAAGTACCTTTTTTCAGCACGATATTGATTGCTCCACCAAGAAGATCTCCGGTTAAATGCGCAGGAAGAACTCCTTTATACACCTCAATACGATCAATCATGGAAGGCGGAATATTATTTAAGTTGAATGAGGAACCATAAGTTGAGATTTCGATCCCATCAATAAATATCCCAACTGATCGGCCAGTCATTCCATTCAAATTATACTGCACCTCTGAACCTAGCCCACCGCTTTGGCGAACTCTCACCCCAACGGTGCGATCCAACAGTTCATTGGTTTGAATATTTCTCGTAGAAGCTTCCTTCGTTTCAATTACATTGACTGCAAACCCCTTGGTCTCTATTTCTCTCTTCACTGAATTGCCCTGCACTCGCACTTCATCAAGACTTATTTCTCCTCGAGGGTCAATATGGATATGAAGATCATAGCTGGGTTTATTTACCTCGATAGGAAGTCTTTTGGATTTTATTTCAATGGAGGTCACCAGAATCGTTTGCTTACCATAAGGAACTTGTTCCAGTTTATATAAGCCCTCATCATCCGAAACACAAACAATCGGAGTCCCTTCAATTCTAACCGTAGCTTTTGAAACAGGTGTCCCATCCAGCAAATGGACTTTACCGGTAATGGTTGAATTTTGTGCAAATCCTACAAAACAGATAAATAAAAATAAAGCGCTGAGGTAAAATTGTTTCATTATTCCAGATTAATACAGTAACTTCGATTTTCTTTAGAACAAGTCTAAATAAATACTGCTGCAAATGTAGAATTATTCTAAATAGCAAAATGACGCAATCAGAAAAAAATACTACGCAATCGGAAATTTTACCTGAAACAACCAACGGTATCTCAGCAAATATGCTGGAATTAGGCACATTAATGTACTTTACTGTTTTAAAAGGCAGGCAAAAGTTCAGTTTCATTTCTCCTATTGATGGGTACTTAAATCTATTGTTACTTGAAGATTCTGCAACCTGTAGCATTCAAATCCAACAAAACAATTACCTTCTTCAGGCTGGCGACAATATGTTGATCCACATGAACAAAGGTGACCTGTTCGATTTAAAAAGCATCTGCTTAGACAACCGCATACTCCTCATGTTGATCCCAAGTGATAAGCTATTGGTCTTCCATGACAAGTACATTGCCGATCAAGAACGCTTTCAGCATGGATTGTTGACCAAAGCAGATAGTAGGATTGCACTCTCCCTTCAACAGATTTTCGAACTTTATGAAGCAGACTCCTATATCAATCAGTTAAAGATCCAGTCATTGCTGTTGGAAGTCATTATCCATCAAGTGGAGAGTCTTTATGTGGAAAATGAAAACAAGGAGATCATTGCTAATAAAAACCATTATGAAAAGATTCAAATGGCCAAAAAGCTAATTGATGAAGATCTTTCAAAAAACCATACCATTTCAGAATTGGCAAAAACAGTGGGTACCAATGAACAATATCTGAAGAAGCATTTCAAGCAGTTCTATGGCAAGACCATTATGAACTACATCACTGAAATGAAAATGGAACATGCGAAGAAGCTGATCTTAATGGGTAAATACCGAATTTCTGATGTAGCAAGAATGACAGGATATAAGCATTCCACCCATTTCACCACAGCCTTTAAAAAGTATTTCGGGATTATTCCAAACTCCCTTCGATACACCTTTTTAGTGGCTCATGAAGGCGTTCAAGCCCTTCCAGAGTTGTTGAGCAACTTACCTATATTCTAAGAACTACTCCATCTATTTTATTAAATAAAAAAGCTGTTTACCAGATGGTAAACAGCTTTACTTTTTATAAGGTGTTATTAAAACTTATAACTCAATGTCCCTGTAAAACTTCTTGGAGGAATAGGGTTTACACTATAGTTCTCATGCACATAATAGTTAAAGGCATTTCCGATATTGCTAACCTTTCCTAAAATGCTCCAGTTTCTATAGGTATATCCCGCTGAGAAATCAAAGGTTGTAAATGGATCAACTGCGATCAATCTATTGACACCATCTTTTTCGTTCAACTTGGTGTTGTTCCATCCAGCATTTCTCTTACCGGTATAGAAAGTTGAGAAACCAAGTTTCAATCCTCTCAAGCTTCCATTCTGAAGGGTATAGAATATAGTACCATTGGCAGAATGTGCAGTCGTACCAACCAAGCGAACACCTTCCACATTTCCATTATCATTGGTTTCCAAATAGCGCATAAAGTTGTAACTATATCCGGCCATAACATTCAAGCCTTCCGCCAGTTTCCCTGTCAAGTCGAGTTCAACACCATCCGAAGCGGTCTTACCGGTAAACTCTTTCATGTTAGGATCTTTTACTGTTCCGTCGGCCTCAATGATGGTTTGAGCAAACTTATTATTTTGGATCCTGTACCAAGTCAAATTAGCCGATAGTCTGCCATTGAAGAAATCATTCTTAATACCAGCTTCATATTGATCGATCAATGAAGGTCCCATTGGTTGGAAGTTCACATCATAACCTGTATTGGAAGTAAAGTTATTGGCATAACTAGCATAGACGCTCATGGTTGGGATTGGCTGATAGATCAATGCCAATTTCGGTGACCAAGCCTTATCCACTTTACTGCCCATATCTTCACCATCTTTTCCTTTGTTCGGGGTTATTGTCGTTTCACCAGTAGCATAGTCATAAACCTCTGCATTCTTGGTTTTTTGATAAGTATACCGGATCCCCGCAAGGATTTTAAACTCCTTAGTCAAGGAAATCAAGTCCTGAGCAAAGACTCCATAACGATTGATATCAGTTGTAGTTCTTGTTTTCAGATCAACACCTGGCATATCAGAACGCATCATTGCAGTATATGGATTAAAGACATTGATGCTGTCATAAGCCGTGCTAGGTTTGTTGTCCAATCCTGCGCCATAAATATTAAAAGCATAATTTTTGGTATTGGATTGATCAGCATCAGCACCAACCAAAATCTGATGTTTGATAGCTCCTGTCTGAACAGTCCCTTTCACATTCAATTGCTGATTGAAACTTAGTTCATCTTGCTCAGTCCTGTTTAGAGCACGAGCTGCCATACCAGTTGCTTTGGCTTGGATACGCTCAGAGCCGTAATAATCACGACCATATTGTTGGTAACTCGCTATGGCCTGCAAGTTCCAGTTGTCTGAAAAAACATGTTCAAAATTGATCTGTCCATTCGAAGAATTCGTTTTATTAAATGCCCATGGCGTATTGATAAAAGTGTTTCTACCAACCTCTTTGTTGATTTTGCCGTCTACCGATCCTATCCCAAAATCAGGCGTATAATCAGACTTCAAGTAATCAAACATAAAGTTCAAGCTGGATTTCTCCGACATTTTATATAATAAGGAAGGATTAATATAGTACCGCTTACTCTCTACATAGTCCCTATAACTTTCAGCATATTCACCTGTTCCCACAACCCTAAAGGCTAATTTTTTAGAGATCGGACCATACACATCTACAATAGGTTTGTATTGGTTGTAACTGCCCATACGCATGGAAACCTCACCCCCATATTCAAATTTTGGCTTCTTGGTAACCAAGTTGACTACTGCACCCCCAGTAACCCCACCATACAAGATCGCAGCACTTCCTTTCAAAATCTCAACCGATTCCAAAGTACTTGCTTCTATAGATCCGCCATTATTCGTACGAGCACCGTTCTTAAAAATATTATTGGACCCAAGGCTATAACCACGAGCAAAGAAATTCTCATTCACACCACCACGGTTAGCCCCCATTGCTACCCCATTGGCATTCTTTAGGGCATCGCTCAATCTATTGATTTGCTGGTCTTCGATCACTTGTGCATTGACAATCTGAACCGCCTGCGGTAGGTCACGATCAAGGATTCCTGCTTTACCAACATTAAGTACTTTATCATTTAGGGAATTATATCCCGTTACTTCCACCTCTTGGATATGGTGATTGGCAGGTTTGATGACAATGGTTCCTAAATTCGTGTTGGTTTCCTTGGGATTAACGAATACAGATTCCTTGACATAGCCCACACCAGAGACCTCCAAGTTGAAGCTTCCAGAAAAAGGCACATACAATTCAAAGTATCCATCCGCATCCGACATGGTCACTTTATCCTTGACTTTGATGTTCAATCCCGAGATTGATTCATTGTTATTGCTACTAACTTTCCCTTTTACAGTCGTTTGAGCATTTGCGGCAGAGTAGATCGTAGTCGCTCCGAGCAGAGCAAGTAGATATGATGTTTTCATGATAATTATTTGTACTGATTCTAAATAGTGCAGCAAAAGTAATGTTGGGGTAACATTAAAAAAATAAACAATCCGACAAAAAGCTTCAAAATCCGAAATATTAACAAAAAAATAAGCTGTCCCTTGGGAGGACAGCTTATCAATATCTATTTAAACCTGGATTAGAATTTCCAACGAACAAAAGCTTCAATAGCTTCATAGTTCGCCAATCCTAATTGGTGGTATAGTCCAGCTGTTTCGCTAGTACGATCTTCCGCACGAACCCAGAACTCTCTTGGATCATCTCCTGGGAATACAGGAAGATCCTTTTGAGATTGGTGTTTAAAGATCGCTAATCTCTTGCGTTTTACCTCTTGTGGAGAAAGTGGAACCGCCATTTCGATATCATGGATTGGATATTCGTGCCAAGCACCTCTATACAACCATAACCAACAATCCTTAGTCCATTCATCAGTTTCTCTCAAGCGTAATAAAGCTTCAAGAATAATATCAAAACAAACTTTATGGGTACCATGAGGATCGGCAAAGTCTCCAGCAGCAAAAACTTGTTGAGGTTTTACTTGACGAAGTAATTCCATTGTCTGTTGGATATCATCTTCAAAATCGATCTCTTTAGAGAATTTTCCACGATCATAGAAAGGCAAGTCCATAAAGTGGATATTCTCATCTGGAAGTCCTACGAAACGAGCTCCAGCGATAGCTTCACCTTTACGGATAAGACCTTTAATGGTTCTGATGATCTCAGGATCTACTTGATTAGGCTTTTTAACCTTAAAGAATTCACGAGCTTCATCATAGATCTTACGGGTAACCCCATTATCATCCTCTACAACAACAGCATAATCTTGAACGAATTCTAAATAACGCAATACATCATCGTCCCAAACGGCCGTATTACCAGAAGTTTGGTAAGCAACATGTACATTATGACCTTGATCAGCCAAACGAATGAATGTACCTCCCATAGAGATCACATCATCATCAGGATGTGGAGAGAATAAGATTACATTCTTTTGTGCTGGTTCAGCTCTTTCAGGGCGGTTCGAATCATCCACACCTGGTTTACCACCTGGCCAACCTGTAATGGTACGTTGTAATTCATTGAAAATACGGATGTTGATGCTATAAGCGGTACCTTGCTCAGTAATTAATTGAGCCATACCGTTATTGTTATAATCATCATCAGTAAGTTTCAAGATTGCTTTATCCAAATGCAATGAAAGCCAAACAACTGCCTTTTTAACTAATTTGTCTGTCCATACTACATCATGTGCCAACCAAGGTAAGTTGAAACGAGTCAATGCCGAGGCAGCATCTTCATCCAGAATAAACTCAACATGATCAGACATCTGAAGGTAAGTCGCTGGAATATCAGAAGAAATTTCACCTTCAACCGCTTTCTTCACGATTTCAGCTTTCTTCTCATTCCATGCCATCAATACAATTTCCTTGGCTTTGAAAATTGTACCTACACCCATAGTAATCGCCTTTGTTGGTACATTTTCCTTACCACCGAAGTCGCGTGAAGCATCTCTTCTTGTAAGGTCATCTAAGGTGACCAAGCGAGTACCTGAGTTTGGCGCAGACCCTGGTTCATTGAAACCAATGTGTCCAGTACGACCAATACCCAATAGTTGGATATCTAAACCTCCGAGGCCGGAGATTTTTTGTTCATAAGCTTCACAGAAAGACTGAACCTTGTCTTCTGCAAGTGTTCCATCAGGAATATTGATGTTCTCTTTAGGAATATCAACATGATTGAACAAATGCTTGTTCATAAACGCTACATAACTTTGCTCTGCTGTCGGAAGCATCGGATAATACTCATCCAAGTTGAAGGTTACAACATTTTGGAAGCTCAATCCCTCTTCCTTGTGCATTCTCACAAGTTCTTTGTAGACTTTTACAGGCGTTGCTCCGGTCGCTAGACCTAAAACTGCCTTTTCCCCTTTTGCATGCTTATCTTTGATGATAGCAGCGATGCGCTCAGCAACTTTTACAGAAGCTTCGTCTTGAGAGGGGTATACCGTTACTGGAACTTTCTCAAAGCGGGTTTCCTCTAATAAATTTAATCTTGCCATTTAAATTGAAAAATACCTTAGTGAGCCTCAAATTTAACAATTTATAAGGCTGTATGCGCATAAAATGCAAATCTTTTTGTTTTTATGACGCATTTCGACAAAAATCACATCTTCTGCAACTATTTTAATCTATAATTATCTCTACCTATTATTTTTTATTTATTAATATAATTTCAAATATTTGACTATATCTATGAGATTTTTACAAAAAATAATCTACTTGTTTGGTAGATTATTGATAATTTTGAACAACATAATTTTTAAAATGAAGAGATTAATATTATTTATAGCATTTATTCCTAGTTTATTATTCGCACAAACAAAGGAAGAACTTATTGCACAAGTAAAGGCAAATCCAAAAGAAGCCAGCTCCATCCGTCTGATCCAGAGGGTAGGAGGATACTTCCCAGAATATCAAGAGTTGGCAGATCTATTCAAGACCTTGGATAAAAAAGTCAGAAAATCGACTGAAGGAAAGATCTTCGATCGTTACTTAGATGCCTTAAAGAATACAATGCCCGGCAAAAAATCGCCAAGTATTACCCAATTTGATTTAAATGGTGAGCCCTATTCTCTTTCTGATCTAAAGGGAAAATATGTCCTGATCGACTTTTGGGCTTCTTGGTGTCCTCCATGCCGCGAGGAAAATCCAAAACTTGTAAAAACTTATGCAGAATTTAAGGATAAGAACTTCGAGATTTTGGGGGTATCCTTCGATAAGGAGTTTGAACCTTGGGCAAAAGCAGTAAAAGATGACAACCTAACTTGGAAGCACGTTTCCGACCTTCAAGGCTGGAACAATTCAGCGAGCCTAGCTTATGGAGTCAAAGCTATCCCTCAGAACATCTTGGTGGATCCTGAAGGTAAGGTGGTAGCAAGAAACCTGCACGGTGAAGATCTCAACAATAAACTCAGGGAAATCCTGAAATAAAAAAAAGGATTCAAGTATTAGCTTGAATCCTTTTTTTATGTCTTATAGTGAGAGTTCTTAGTCTAGTTTATAGGCTACTACGCTATTGTTCAAAAAGGTTGGCACATACAAGATCTTCTCCTTTTGGTTGTATCCTAAATCGGCAGTCTTCATCTTATCCCTTACATCCAATAGTTCTGTAACAGTACCATTAGCTGCAATATGATAGATTAATCCACCCCAACAAGTCACCAAATAACTGCCATCACCTACTGGTTCTAATCCGTCACCACCCAATTGCAGACCTTTAGCAACAACAGTATGGTTTTTATTGGCATCAATTTTCCATAATTCTGGACCAGCCATAGCATATAACACACCATCAATTACGCGAAGCCCATTAACATCCTTTACATCTTTCATAAAAAGTGATGGCTTATTGTTATGGATCAGGTGAATCTCTCCCTTTCTGGTATCAGAAACATAAACCTTTCCATTATTATCCACTGTTACATCATTTAAGAATTGAGAATCTGGGATCTTAATTTGATTGATGACATTACCAGTGATCATATCAATGACAACAACTTCATCAATATCAGCCACATAAAGCAAATCTTTATACATTGCAAGTCCTTTTGGAGCATTCAAACCTTGCACCCAAGTCGCATCCTTTAAACTGCCATCTAAATTCAGAATGGCCACACCGCCTTTTCCATCTTTTGCGACCCCATCACCATCAATCAATGACACATACAAAGCTGATTTCTCAGGCGCATATAATACCGATTCAGGAGTTGGAAGCTGTTCTTTTGACTCCCAAAGTTGAGTCAATTTCGTTTGGCTAAAGCCCAATTGTGAGCAAAAGGCTATCAATGTTATTAATAAGGTAGTTTTCATATTCAATGGTTGAGTTTATCCTTTTATTATAAATATAACATTTTTTAAACCTTTTTGTTAGCTTTTAGCGTAGAATTACTTATTTTCAAGCTCTGTCAATTCTAAACTTAAAATCTAACATTTATAGAATATGAAACCATTCTTGGATGAAAATTTTCTTTTGCAAAGCCAAGTGGCGGAAGAACTCTACCACGACTATGCAAAAGATCTTCCCATTATAGATTACCATAATCACTTGCCGCCGAACGAAGTTGCTGCCAACAAACAATTTTCAAATATCACCGAAATCTGGTTACATGGCGATCACTATAAATGGAGAGCCATGCGGGCAAATGGCGTGGATGAAAAATATATCACAGGAGCTGCCAGTGACCAAGAAAAGTTCAAAAAGTGGGCAGAAACTGTTCCTTATACCTTAAGAAATCCATTATACCATTGGACCCATCTGGAATTACAACGCTATTTTGGAATACATGACTTGCTTTCCGCTGATAATGCCGATGCAGTCTTCGAAAAAGCCAGCCAAGATTTAGCAAAGCCAAATATGTCCGTTCATGGACTATTGGAACAAATGAAAGTGGAAACCATCTGTACCACAGATGACCCCATCGATTCTTTGGAGTTCCATCAAGCTTACGCCAAAAACCCTGGCAAATTTGATATGTTCCCTGCTTTTAGACCTGACAAGGCCATGAGCCCAGAGAACACAGAGGCATTCAACCAATATGTCAACAAGTTAGCAGAAGTTGCAAATAGCGAAATCAACAACCTGCAAGATTACCTTGACGTCTTAAAATCTCGACATGACTACTTTGCCCAGAACGGATGTTGCGTATCTGACCATGGTTTGAGCCATCTGTATGCAGAGAATTTTACAGAGACTGAAATCTCCAATATCTTCAATAAGGTAAGGGCTGGAAATACACTGACACTAGAGGAAATCAATAAATTTAAATCCGCTCTTTTGCTTCATTTTGCAGAATGGGACCATGAAAAAAACTGGGTGCAGCAATTCCACGTGGGAGCATTCCGGAACACCAACTCAGGATCCTTGAAAAAACTAGGACCAGACACCGGCTTTGATAGCATTGGGGACTATTCGCAAGGCTTAGGGCTTGTGACCTTCTTGGACCGTTTGGCTGCAAAAGAAAAATTGGGTAAAACTATATTATACAACCTCAATGCCTCCGATAACGACCTATTCGCCGCTATGTGTGGCAATTTTAATGACGGGAGTATAGCAGGAAAAATACAATATGGCTCGGCTTGGTGGTACCATGACCAGAAAGACGGCATGACCAAACAGATCAATAGCCTTTCCAACATTGGCCTGATAAGCCGTTTCGTAGGGATGCTGACCGATTCCCGGAGTTTCCTGTCTTTCCCTAGACATGAATATTTCAGGAGATTACTCTGCAATATTTTTGCAGAAGATATCGTCAATGGCGAATTACCACATGACATGAAATGGATTGGCAAGATTGTCCAGGACATCTGTTATTACAATGCCAAAGCCTATTTCCCATTCAAGAAACAAAGTTAAATCAGGACTTTTCCAGATTTAACCATTTTGGAACAGGTGGAGCTTCATAAGCCTCCATTTGTTCCAACAGATCCTCGATCTTGTCCGAATACATGATCATCCTTTGGTTTTCCTCCTTCAACAGCCCCGTATCCACCATGTGTTGGATAAAAGCAATCAAATGATCATAAAAACCATCTACATTTAAGATCCCGATAGGTTTTTTATGCAATCCCAGTTGTCCCCAAGTGGTCATTTCAAACAACTCCTCCATTGTACCAAAACCACCCGGCATAGCAATTACCGCATCACATAAGGCATTCATCTTCGCCTTTCTCTCATGCATGGTATCCACTTCGATCAATTGGGTAATCTCACTGTGACCAATCTCCTTACTGTTCAAAAATTGTGGAATAACCCCAATAACCTGACCGCCATTATCCATGACCGCATCAGCAACAGCACCCATCAAACCCACTCTTCCACCACCATAAACCAAGGTAATCCCACGCTCCACAAAAACTTTCCCCACCTCCTCAGCAGCCCTCATAAAAGTCCCATCAAAACCCGGACTCGAAGCACAAAAAACAACGATTTGATTTAGTTTCATGAAACAAATTTAGTATTTAGTAGCTAGTATTTAGTATTTAGATTGATTTTCTAAGTAGTATTTAGGACTTAGTATTTAGTAGCTAGTATTTAGTATATAGACTGATTTTCTAAGTAGTATTTAGGACTTAGTATTTAGTATCTAGTATTTAGTATTTAGATTGATTTTCTAGCTTATTAAGTTGGAGTTGGGTTAGTAGCCCTAGGTCTAAATACTAAATACTTAATACTAAATACTACTTCAAAACAAAGGCCCCAAACAGGGAGTCTGGGACCTCATTAACTAAACATTGAAACAAAGATTTTTATTAGTTGCCTACTCTGTCTTTCTCCTCGTTTTTCGAGTCGCTTTTTCGGATCTGTTGTTTTAGGTTTCCGAATTTGTAAGTGAAAGTAAGGCGTACTGCTTGATTATCATGGTACTGACGGATCCTCGATTGAAACTCATGGAAGTCAGTTGACAAATTATTTCTATTGCTACGGAACACGTCGGTTACCGCTAATTTCAAGGAACTCTTTTGGTCTTTGAAGTTATAGTTTGCGCCGATATCTCCCGACACTCTTGCATGTATCTTAAACAAGTTATAGACAAAAGGTGTATTTCCATTGATGGAAGCTTCTAATGACCACTGCGGATTCAACTTAAAGCTATTGAAACTGTTTGCCTGTACGAAGAACGAACCATTATCAACAACATGTCCAGCGATCGGACCTTTGAAATGCATATAGATTCCGGTGATATTATTGTTCATCGTCCAGATCTTGCCGATCCTGAATGGTAGGTTCAGGTTCAAATAAGAAGTCAAGGACTTTCCTAAGTTCTCCCTGGTTACCCATGTTGTATTGGTAACAGAATCCTGTCCCATACTCTCCACCATGGCATCATTGGTAATATCTGTACCTAGAGTGAAGTTAAACATCTTCATCATGGTATAGTTCAATGTAAATCCATGCGTATATTGCGGATTGATATATGGGTTACCTTGTTGATAGGTTAACTTGTCAATATAGTACCTGAACGGGTTCAAGAAACGATAGTTAGGACGAGTGATTTTCTTCGCATAGCCCAATGAGAAAATATGGTTCTCACTTAGGTTATAACCAATGTTTGCTGAAGGGAAAAAGTCTAGATAATCACGTTTTACCCTTTCATTATTGGTCACCGAATTTCCATCAGAGATAGTGTATTCTGCACGCAAGCCAACCTTAGCGGTCCATTTTCCAAAAGGACGGCTATAGTCTAGATAACCAGCAGAAATCTGCTCCGTATAGATAAAGTGGTTCGACTTATTAGCCACATTCTCCCAAGTATCCCCATCCAATTGGTCAAACACCATATTGTTGTCCGATTTTACATTACTGTATTTTACACCGGCCTCTAGATTTCCTTTTTTGAATGGCTTAACATAATCCAACTTACCCACATAGATATCAATATCCGTTGGCATATTGCTCCGCTCACGCTCTTCAGGTTTATAAAGTTCCCCATCCAATTTCTCAGTCCTATAGGTATAGTTCATGTTCGAACGGTTCTCAAAAGTACTCCAGTCTAGATCCAACGTCAATTTCTGACCCAAAGTATCCATCTTGAATTCGTTATTGAAGTTTAAGGACATCCTATCCAAACTCATCTTGTTGAAAGATGGCGATCGCAATACCGAGTCAATAGTTGTTGGAGTAAAACCTATATCCGTCCTACTTCTGTTCTCAGAGTCTTCGGAATATCTGTTTCCTGATAACTGAAGCATCATGGTATTCCGTTCAGAAGTCTTCTGTTCAATACCCAATCTATAATTATGGTTATTATTATCTTCAATCATCGATGCGTTTTGGTCAAAATAGGTGATCTTGTTACCACCACTGATCTCACGCATGATCTGGATTTCATTTTCCTCTCTATTGTTGGTATAAGCATAGGAACCAAATAAAGTGGTATTGTTCTTTTTATAGTTCAGGTTCAGGGAGCTATTTCCTCTGAAGTGCATACCATGTGCCGCACTGGCCACAAATGATCCGTTGAAACCTTCCGTCCTGTTCTTCTTAAGTACGATATTGATGGTACCTACGGCACCCTCTGCATCATCTTTTGCTGATCTTGTTGTCGTAACTTCTACGCTCTTAATTTGACCAGCATCAGTGGACTTCAAGAAATTCGTCAATTGCTCTCCGGTCATAAAGGTCTGTCTACCATCAATGGTCACATTCACCCCTTGCTGCCCCATCAATTGTAGGTTATCATCCTTGTCCACACTTACTCCAGGCGCACGTTTTACAACCTCCAAAGCATTGTTTCCGGCTGCCAACGTTGAATTCTCTACATTCAATACCAGTTTGCCATTCACATTCTGGACCATTGGTAATTGACCTTGAACGGTCACCGCCTCAATTGCTTGGCTGCTGGTACCCATGATAATGTCCTCTACTTCATAGGTTTTATCGCCTAGTTCAAAAACTGCAGATTTGCCCTTGCTGTAGCCTACTGAACTTACTTCGATATAATATGATCCTTTCGGAGCTTTGATAATGGTATATACACCATTCTCGTCCGTAACTGCACTTTTTATCAATACATTCGCTGTCGATGACATCAAATATACCGATGCAGAGGCGATAGGTTGTTGGTCCTGATTCAGGACCCGCCCCTTGATATCTGTATCCTGGGCCTCAGGCATGGCTATAGCTTTGCTAGCTACTGCCGCTAAAAAGAGGATCAGTATGGTAATTATTCTTCCCATTTTCTTAGGTATTAATGTAATTTTGATTAGTTTTTTTTAGTTTTTATCGTTAGTATTCTATTGCCCCTTATGCGTTATTCTCTTCTGAAGACGCTTCTTCCTCTTCAGAGGTTGCTTCCTTATCTTCTTTTTTTGTCTTTTCTAATTTTTCCTCTGCTTTCTTTTTCAGCTCTTCTGCTTCCTTGGCTTTCTCCTCTTCTAATTTTAAGATGCATTTCAAGCCATTTTTCGTCATGATCCACTCAGAAAATTTAGATTCTTCTTTTCCGTGACATTCATTTGCCCAAATATCGCGCACTTTCCACTCCATATTTCTGTTCAAAAGGACCTTAGTTCCAACTGGCAAGTATAGGTTCATTCTAACATGCTGATCACGGATCAATTGTTTGTCCTCCAAAGCAAAATGACTATCGAACATTAAGTTCTCAGCATTTTGGTTGACCTTATAAGCGATCTTGGAAGCTCTTGCCGATGCCGCTGCATAAGAAGATCCCTTTGCGATATAATTATATTGTATATATGGAGTCTTCAATGAGTCGATCGATTCAATATGTACCGAAATATCATTGCGCAAGTAATTGCCGATTAATAGTCCGCCCTTTCCAGGGTTGATTTTATTCTTGTTGAAGTCCTCATCGGAAGCTTTGATTACGCGAACATCATTTTCTGAAATCACATAGGTGTCTTTTTTATCCAATGTTTTCTCCACCGAAATAGTACTCTCTTCCACAAAATCTTGGTTGGTCACCACCACGAAGTATAAGATCATGACGATGGATACGATCCAAGCTGCCAATAGCGACATACTTGCATAATTGTTCATCGGTTTTGTTTTGAAAACAACACGCAATAACAAGAAGAACAGCGCCAGCAATGGGATGATGATAGCAAGAGTACCTGCAAGGATGGCAAATAAAGCTGAAGCAGGGTCTAACACCTCAAGAGGTGGGAAATACATTGGATTTTGATAACCCATGATATTCAACACGTTGAATACAAAGAATACAAAAAGACCAATGATGCTCAAGCCCGCCCAGATCAACACCAACACCGCTAAAATTTTTCCAATTACCGAGAAAAAAGATCCTAAAGAGTCTCCAACCGAACGAGCGCCTCGACTAATATGCTCGCCGGCTCCCGAAAAATTTTCGCGAACTCCCTTCATTTCTTCATCGAAAGACTTCTTGAAATTGTGCAGGTTTGCCTGCTCACCACGCATCGCCAATTTATCGGCACGGGTTACTGCTTTCGGCATCACTGCCCACAGTACGAAGTACAATAGCACGCCCGATCCACCGAACAAGAAGAACAAAATAAAGATGATCCTTACCCACTTCGCTTCGATGTTGAAATAATGCGATAATCCACTACAAACCCCGCTCAGAACCTTATCGTCCATATCGCGCATTAATTTTTTAGAAGTCAGGTATTCCGTAAAGCTTGGCTCAGCCTGATGCTCCTGCGCTTCTTCTTGTCCAGGTTGTTGCTCTGTCTGGAAGTGTCCAGCATTTTCAGCCTGATCTGCAAAAGCTGCTCTTGGCTCGCTTTCCATACGTGGCTCATCGCCGATTTCAGACTCAAAATCACTTACTCTACCCATTTGGGCAATAACTTGATCCACATCTTCACGGTTGATCACTTCTTTGCGACCCGTTTGGATACGCTCCGAAAACATCTCCGCAATACGGTTCTCGATATCCTCCAAGATCTCACGGCTATCTTCAGAATTCCCGAAATGCCTCTTGATCTCGATCATATATGACCGAAGGATTTCATATGCATCTTCCTCGATATGAAAGACGATACTGTTTATATTGATGATTATAGTTTTGTTCATGGCTGTATTTAGTTAATGGTATAGTTAAATTTCTCTGTTTTGTAAGGACGTTTCTACCGCAAAGACCAATTCTTTCCAAGTAACATCCAATCGTTTCAATACTTCCATCCCCTCGGAAGTAATTTCATAGTATTTTCTTGGTGGACCTGAAGTCGACTCCTTCCAGATATAACTCAATAAACCGTTATTCTTTAATCTGGTAAGCAATGGATATAGTGTGCCCTCAACCACCAACAATTCAGCTTTTTTTAATTCGCTGATTATGTCTGAGGCATATATTTCTCCCCGAGAAATAATTGAAAGAATACAGTATTCCAGTATTCCTTTCCTCATTTGGGTTTGTGTATTTTCAGCTATCATAACAATACAAAGATATATCCTTTGGATGGTACTTTGCAATACATAGTACTATATTTTTTCATAATAGTGGTGTAATACACTGATTATCAGTTCAATAATTTTTTATTAAAATATCTAACTAATTGTTGGAAGGCAAAAAAATTGATTCAAAAGCTTTTTAATCTGACATTTAAATACGATTTTTATCAACAATGAATTGGATAATAAACTATGCATGGGCAATTTTATGGGCTATTGTTATGATGCTCCTTTTATTGTTGCCCGCGAATGACTTTCCTACCGAAGGTTTTTTTCAAGGATTTGACAAACTGGTGCATACCGGAAGCTTTTATCTATTGACGACTTTGATCCTTTTTGGAAGAGTTGTAGACACAAAAAGAAGAGCAACAAAAGTTAAGACCTTTATCATTGTTTTCTGTGTGGCTTCATTTTTCGCTTTCTTTACCGAAGGAGCCCAAATGTATTTTACAGATTCAAGACAAGCTGATTGGTGGGATATTTTCGCAGATTATGTAGGAATTGGAATGGCACTATTTAGCTATTTGCTGTTGTACAATAGAAAATTTCAATATTCCTGATCCTACATGCTAATGGGTCTGGCAGGATAGGATTAAAATCTATGCCCGACCAATGCTAACTATAAAAATCTTACAATTGGGAATAGCGCTGATCAATTCTTCAGCTGCAGCCGCCATCGTCGCTCCAGTGGTCAATACATCGTCTACTAAAAGGATATGACGGGCAGCCCCTTGTTCTCCATCTGTACAATAAAAGGAATCCTCAACATTGCTGATCCGGTCCGAACGGTACATCTTGGTCTGACTTTTTTGGTATTTCCCACGTTTTAACAATTGCATATTCACGGGCACCCCCATGGCCTCTGCCAAACCATTTGCAATGCATTGACTCTGGTTGTACCCTCGTTTCATCATCCTTTTGGGATGGAGCGGAATGGGAACTATGACCTCGATATCGTTGAAAAACCCTGAATCCCCTAATATAGCGCCATACTTCTTGCCCAAGTATTTTCCCACTTGGGGATGATTGTTATACTTCAGGTTATAGATCAATTTTTCAACGATGGAACCCGATCGCAAATGCAGCATGGAAGTAGCAAACTCAAAAGGAAACTTCCCCTTCAGTAATTGGACTGCTTCATTATTCGAATCCAAATGAAAATTAGTATAAGGCAGGTGGTACAAACAGGAAGTGCAGATAATTTCTTCTTGGTCGATTAAGGCAACGTTACATCCCATGCATAACTCTGGATAAAAGAGATGAAGGAGTGAACGCCAGTATTTGACCATTGCATGCTGTTAGGGCCTCAAAAATAAAATCCCTGCATTAAGAAATATTAGCAATAAGATTAAGATTTCATTACTATTTCACTTCTTATCATATATCAACGGTTAAGAACAATTCAGGTTGTATTTTTGTAGACTCATATAAGAAAGGAAAAACAGATGGAATTAGGAATAGGCATGTTTGGGGACTTGCAAATCGATACTCAGACTGGGAAAATACAAGCGCCGCAACAAAGGCTACAAGAAATAATAGAAGAAATCAAATTGATGGATGAAGTGGGTGTTGATTTCTTTGGAATGGGCGAGCATCACCGTGCAGATTACGCCGTGGCAGCTCCTGAAATTGTGTTGGCTGCAGCCGCAACAGTAACCAAAAGAATCAAACTAGGATCAGCTGTCTCTGTATTGAGCTCCGCTGACCCTGTCAAATTATACCAGGATTTTGCAACCGTAGATTTAATTTCCAATGGCAGGGCAGAAATCATGGCTGGCCGTGGATCTTTCATTGAATCATTCCCGCTATTTGGACATGATTTAAAGGATTACAGCTCACTATTTGAAGAAAAACTGGATCTACTGCTTCGCATCAACAATTCACAGACCGTCAACTGGACCGGTAAACACCGTGCCAGCTTGATCAATCAGACCATTTACCCAAGAGCGGTCAATGATAAATTACCGATATGGATTGCAGTAGGTGGTACCACAGAATCGGTTATCCGCGCAGGTCGTTTGGGTTTACCGGTTATGTTTGCCATTATTGGTGGTTCTCCGATCAATTTCAAACCTCTATTTGAAATTTACGAGCAAGCCTATCAGGATAATGGTCACGACATGAGCAAATACCAAGTCGGTGTACACATGCACTCTTTCTTTGGAGAGACCTCTAAAGAAATCGCAGATTGGTATTACCCGTATTATTCAGCACAGATGAACCGAATCGGCGCATCTAGGGGATGGCCTCCATACCAAAGGACACAATATGACTATGGCCGTTCTAGCCATGGCCACCTGATCGTGGCAGATGTCAATGAATCTGTTGACAAAATCTTGCAGATCCAGGAAACCTTTGGATTGACGAGGTTCTCTGCCCATACCGATGTGGGTAGCCCAGACCACAGTAAAATGATGAAAGCCATTGAACTTTACGGAAACCAAATCATTCCAAAAGTGAAAGCGGCTTTGAAATAAACCATTTTTGAAACAAATAAAAAAAGGGCATAAGCCCTTTTTTTATTTTATGGAATTTCCAAACTTCCTGCATCACCCTATAAACTTACAATATGAAAAGAAATCATTTATGGCTTCTCCTTATGCTATTTGCAATGGGAGCCTGCTCCAATAAACAAAGTGAATCGCAAGCCAACGCTGCGAATGTAGAAACTGTAACCCTAGAAGATCTTGCTCCTGCTTCAGGACCAAAAATGTGGAAAGGAAGAACGGTTGATAGAAATGAAGCCCCAGAAAAAGAACCGCTTCATAATCAGCAAAATTCAACGATCAAGATCATCCGTACAGGAAATATATCCCTTGAATCCAAAAAAATTGAGCAAAGCAAAGCAAATCTGGATGCCTTGGTAAAAAAATACAATGCCTACTACGAACAAGAATTCACGAATAACAACAATGATTTCACCTCATATAACCTAACTATCCGTGTGCCATCAAATGTATTGGACAATTTCTTGAATGCACTGGAAAAAGGTGAAGATAAAGTCACCAAAAAAAACTTCAGTGCCGATGATGTATCCATTGAATACTATGACATCGAGTCGAGGCTGAAAAGCAAAAGAGCTTTCCTTGAACGCTATCAGAATATGGTCAGCAGCGCAAAAAATGTAAAGGACCTTCTTGAAATCCAGGAACAGATCCGAAAATTGCAGGAAGAAATTGATAGTAGTGAGGCGACCATGCGAAATCTCAGCAATCAGGTAAACTATAGCACAATTACCATCAATCTTTTCGAATACCAAGCTAATCTCCCAATGGGCAGCAATTCCTTTTGGGTAAAAATCAAGGATTCTTTGACCTTTGGTTGGAATATGATCCAAACCATAGCCTTAGGGATCATCAGCTTATGGCCGATTTGGATGATTGTTGTTCTTGTAGCATGGGCAATCCAGCGAATCAGAAAAACCAGGAAAGCAAAAAAGTCTAATCCACAATACTAATTGTACTACAATCCTTCCTGTCTATGACAAGGAAACTTGCAGAAAAAGCTTTTTGGCGGATATAGGAATCGAGATCCATATCATGCTGCGAAATGGGAATGATCCTTTGGATATTTCTCTTTTCCAAGAACACCAAAAAGGCTTTTTCTGCATTCACACTGCTTAAATAGCTTGGAATAACCAGTCCCGTTTCTTCTTTGATCTGATCACTGTAATGATATGGCGCCAAAATCATCAAGGTATCCCAAGGAAAGCAATTCATCTGCTGGAAATCAATCTTCCCTTCCGAAACTTTCCGCCTAAATTCTTTCTTGAAATCACGAATACAAAAATTGGTTCTCACCTGCTCACAAGACAGGGTAAAGACAGGCACAATGCACATCAAAATCCTGATTATCTTTCCTTTATTCATCATCCAATGATTATATGCCCAATAATAAATAATCAGAAAGAAATCCACGAATCAAAGAAAAGAGATAACAAATTGATAATGATAATTTATTGCTCAGTGCTTTGCCAAGCCCCCCAAGAATATTATTACTTCTAGCTTATAATTTTTGATGTATCTTTGTAACGTGGAAAAAGCAGTAAAAACGGTAGATATCAGGAGCTTGAGTTTAGCTCAATTAAAGGATGCACTTGTTGAAATGGGTGAGCAAGGTTTTCGTGCCAAGCAGATTTACGAATGGCTATGGCAAAAATCCTGTACGGATTTCGATGAAATGAGCAATCTGAGCAAGTCGCTCCGCGAGACCCTGAAAGCCAATTTTACCATCAATGCCGTGAAGGTTAAACAATCCCAGATCAGTTCGGATAAAACTATAAAAAGTACCTTCAGCCTATACGATAACAACGTGATTGAAGGTGTCTTAATCCCTGCAGATGACCGCATGACGGCCTGTGTGAGCTCCCAAGTGGGCTGTAGCTTGACCTGCAAATTCTGTGCAACCGGATATATGGACCGTAAGCGAAACCTGAATGCCGATGAAATCTATGATCAAGTCGTACTGATCGCTAAACAGGCAGAAGAAAAATACGGACATTCATTGACCAATATCGTTTATATGGGTATGGGTGAACCTTTATTGAACTACAGCAACATGATGAAATCAGTGGATCGGATCACTTCTCCGGATGGATTAAATATGGCCGCCAAACGAATTACGGTTTCCACTGCCGGAATCGCCAAAATGATCAAGAAATTAGGTGATGATGAAGTTCGTTTTAACCTAGCCCTTTCACTGCACGCAGCAAATGATGATAAAAGGAATGAAATCATGCCAATCAATGAGCAAAACTCATTGGCTGCCCTGGCAGAAGCATTGAAGTATTTCTATGCCAAAACCAAGAGTCCAATCACCTTTGAATACATCGTTTTCCATAATTTCAATGATGAATTGCAAGATGCCAAAGAATTGGCAAAATTCTGCAAGAATGTACCTTGTAAGGTCAATATCATCGAATACAACCCTATCGCATTGGCGGATTTCGTAAATGCAGAAGCCGATAAAATTGATCAGTTTGCCACTTATTTGCGTAGTCAAGGTGTAATTACCAATGTTCGCAGAAGTAGAGGAAAGGATATCGATGCCGCCTGTGGTCAATTGGCCATCAAGGATAAAGATAAAGAAGCCAGCGAGGCTTAAAAATAGAAAAAGGCATTTCTTTCGAAATGCCTTTTTTAATATCCTTTATTATCCGTGGATCTGTTCTTTCTTACCGTAAGACTGGATTAGATTCCCTTCAAACTCCAACCATTCCTTCCAGCGCTTATCCACATCCACATCTTTCGTGTATTTCTTGGCAAAATTCAAGAAAGTTGTATAATGGTTCGCTTCCGAAACCATAAGATCATGATAGAACTTGGCCAAATCCTGATCCTTGATGTTCTTGGACAATACCCTGAATCGTTCACAGCTCCTCGCTTCGATCATGGCAGCGAACAACAGCCTGTCAATAAAAGCCTGGTTTCTGGAACCATCCTTTTTTGCAAATTTCATCAACTGCCCTACATAATCATCCTTCCTTTCGCGACCTAATTCATAACCACGCTCCTTGATGATATCGATCACCATCTTGAAATGCTCCATCTCTTCAATCGCTATGGCAGTCAGCTCATGCACCAAATCCTCAAACTCCGAATTCTGGGTGATCAATGAAATGGCATTTGAAGCAGCCTTCTGTTCGCACCAAGCATGGTCCGTCAAGATTTCTTCCAAATTAGATTCCGCGATATTGGCCCATCTGGGGTCTGTCAAAAGTTTAAGTCCTAACATAGCATTGAAAATTTCCACAAAGGTAATGAAAACAAAATCATCCCCCTAAATACCAATGTCATTAAGTTAAGCAACTTAAGGATTAGATTCTTCGTTACTTTTGAAGCCCAAAAGTAACCAAAAGGCTTCGGCCCATTTAAGGTGGCTTTTCGCACGACCATCCACACATGGATAGAATGCCTTGTTGTCGGGAATATCTTTCAATAGATCATCCCTTTTGTTGGGATAATCTACTGAAAGCATTCCAAGGCCAATCCCATCGCACAGGCATCGGCATTCTATCCATTTTTCCGCCACTGGAAATGAGCCGGGGGCTAAAGGACTTCCTGCGGAAGGATTGATGTTTGTGTTTTTTGCGAACCCCCAGCGTGGGTGAATTATTTTTCTGAAAATCCCTTCTTAATTCATTTCCA
Source organism: Sphingobacterium sp. BS-2 (assembly GCF_046161205.1). Lineage (NCBI taxonomy): Bacteria > Pseudomonadati > Bacteroidota > Sphingobacteriia > Sphingobacteriales > Sphingobacteriaceae > Sphingobacterium > Sphingobacterium sp. BS-2. The sequence goes on along the minus strand of NZ_JBIXGO010000019.1, from coordinate 276,522 downwards.
ATTCTGAACGTATAGTGAAGGATCTGTACGGTCATCCCCCTAAAGGCTTTGTCATCTTCAATCGAAGATTGAAGAACTGTTTGCCAATTCAGCAATGATGTTTTTCTTTTTGAAGGTTTGCTTTAATTCGAGATCCTTCGAATGAACCTCAGCAAAAAAACCTTTACTTAATGACATCCCCCTAAATACATGAAATAATGTAAATTTGAGACATGGGAAAAAGAATGCTTATCATCGGTTTGGTATGGCCTGAACCAACCTCCTCTGCGGCTGGTTGGAGAATGTTGCAACTCGTGGATCTATTCATTTCCCAAGGATTTGAAATTACCTTCGCCTCTGCAGCCAGTAAATCTGAACATAGCTTTCCGCTAGCAAGCAAAGGCGTAATGGAAGTGGAAATCAAACTGAACGATTCCTCCTTTGATGAATTTATCAAAGAACTAAATCCTGATGTGGTGCTTTTTGATCGCTTTATGACCGAGGAGCAATATAGCTGGCGAGTGATGCAGACCTGCCCTCAGGCAATACGCATTTTGGATACTGAAGACCTTCATTTTGTTAGGCAAGCACGCCAAGAAGCCTATAAAAAAGGGCAAGAGTTCAACAGTGAGATGCTCTATTCCGACTTAGCGAAGCGAGAATTGACTGCCATTTACCGTTCAGATCTCAGCCTAATCATCTCCGGATTTGAGATGGAACTTCTTCAAGATGAATTTGCCATCAGTCCACAGATTTTAATCTATGTACCCTTCCAAATCAAACAGCAGGAACAAGAACTTTTAGGATATCAGGATCGAGAGCACTTTACCTTTATCGGCAACTTCCTGCATGAACCCAATTGGAAGACCGTCCAACGCATCAAGGAAATCTGGCCTGCGATCCGAAAGCAATTACCAAAAGCGGAAGTGCATATCTATGGGGCATATCCCAGCGATAAGGTTTGGCAACTTAACCAACCCAAGCAAGGTTTCCGCATTATGGGGAGGGCAGAGCATGCCATAGATACCCTAAAAAAATACCGCATTTTATTGGCTCCAATACCTTTTGGGGCTGGATTGAAAGGCAAGTTTATCGATGCTCTTTTTGCAGGAATTCCCTCTATCAGCAGCAAGGTCGGTGCAGAAGCCATGTTCAAGGATCAGGAATGGCCAGGCTATATTGCAGATGAAACCGAGGAAATTGTTGACAAAGCCGTCTCCCTGTATCAAGAGCAGCAAATTTGGGAAGCAGCGTCCAATAGATCAAAACAGATATTAAGGAGCTTGATCGACCCTAATTGGGGGAAAGAGCTGACCGATGCACTCGAAAAAATCCAGCAAAACCTCGAAAGTCATCGTCGGAAGAACATAATCGGCCAGATTCTGTGGTCCAATCAATTCCTTTCCAGCAAATACCTATCCCAATGGATTGAGGAAAAGAACAGGAAATAAAAATCACCGCCGCCCGAGCGGAGTCGAGGGCAGGATTCGAGATGCGCTCAGCAGGCGGAGAGGGAATGTGGCTTCGACTCCGCTCAGCCAACGGATGGACCAAGATTATTTTCCCCTAGAAAGGTATCCAGTTTTCGTAGGGGCGTTTCGCAAACGCCCGCCTCATATAATTCTAAATTAACATCAGCCTGCAGGCTGAATGAAACTCATCACGAAATCATTAAACACAATATGTTCAATAAAAACCCCATCGGGGTTTCATTATTTTAGTATAGGCGTATGGTTCTTTTTCTACAATTATTCATGTTGGGTAGAGTTCTTCTTTCTGCAAAAGTTCGTATTGGCGTACAGGTCCTTGACCTGCGGTCAAGAATGACAGGCGGTTTGGGGGGAGAACCGTACAGATTCTTCACTTTGCGTTCAGAATTGAAAGATTCCTGAGAGGGATTCAGAGTGAAACTAAGAATTTATTTTTTTGGATTGGTGTCATCGAAATCGTAAAATGAGAAAACTATTTTTGGTTTGTATTCTATGAATGTGGCTTCGATGCCGCTCAGCCACCATCTGCTTTCCACTTAAACAAAAAAAAGGCACACCCGTAAAACGCATGTGCCAGTTCTCAAAATTAAGTTTAACCTAACGTCTCGTAAATACTATTGTTCTAGTTGTTGTACCGGTTACATTAACACCAGTGAATTTCTTGATTGAACCAATCAAGCTCTCTTGGATTTGATAAGTTACTCCATCAAAAACCAATGTTTTCTTTTCTGGCATTGAATAAGGGATTGCAGGTGCAAAATTTGCGTCCTTCAGCATAATGTATGCATTGTTGTTTGCTCTGAATTCGATGTACTGTGTTTCATCGTCACCTACCAAGGTATCCACCTCAGGTTCTTTACCCTCTTCTTTGGTAGTTTCCACTACGGAAAACCACTTGTTTGCACGAAGTAAATTCAATGCAGTATCACGTTCAGCATAGTTCAATGTCTCCTTGCTACAAGAAGCCAATCCTATTGCCATTAACCCCAAAATCATTAACTTTTTCATAATGCTTGTAATATAGTTTCTTTTAAATTTTCAATTTACTCCTCGGGCATACTTCCAATCTTTATGCCAAGAACTGTTAAGAAAATGAATTGAGCTAACCGGGAAGTATAAAAAAATATCGGTTTTCAGCTCAAAACCAAGTGAAAACAGTGAAAATTGGATAAAAAAATTAGCAATGAAAAATATTACCAGAGCAGAGAGCTTCCCTGGAGTTAACTTAAAAAAAACACTTTCAGAAATTTTAATTTCTTGCTTTATAATATTTTTTATAACTTTTAATTAATTATTATCGCTTGATAAATTTTTAATCAATTATATAAAACCGACCCAAATGGACAAAAGAGTAATATATACTTTGCTTTTAATTTTTTCTATCAACCTATCCTTCGCACAGCAATACTTCGTATTAGAAAAAAACACAGATGAGTATCAAACAAAAAATTATGAACTAAACAGCAAGAACCTCTATGGCATAGATAAAAAGATATATCTCTATAATTTATTATTCGAGGATCTAATGCATAAATCTAGCCCTGAAAAAACGTTAGTGCTATTCTCTGTTTTACCATCTGCGGAAAATAATAATGATTGGGAAGAGATTGGCTTGGACAGTATCCAGAATAAAATTATTTCAGTAGGGACATTGAGGCAATTAAGTGATCAATCGCTTTATAAGAGAACGGATTTAAAATATGGATCGACAACGAAATATTGGAACAATTATAAAATCATTGTTGAAAATTCAGGCAAGTATTATTCCCCTAAAAACTGCTTACTGCAATTTTATGCGATTCAAAATAGGATTGACGTATTTAACCACCCTTATAACAGCATTGATCTTTCCCAAGATTTCCACAGCATGGCAGAGGTTAAAAAACTATATACTACGACCCAAAACAATTCTTTTCCAGTGGACCTACCTCCTAATGACAAATACTTTGACACATTGAGGGAACGTCGTGAATATCTATCCAAAAAAATCTTGATTGACCAACAGGCCTATTATCAATTTTGGACCTTCTCAGATTGGGGACGGATATCAAGCAAGGTTACTAAAGACCCTCATAAAGTCTATTTTGCTTACGAAAGAGGTATAGATCGTTTTCTCTATAGCCCTTCATGCCTGATAGTGGGCGGCTCCTATGATTTTTATTTCTATCATTATCAAAATGAATTTGGAATAAACGCAGATGTATTCCAAAAAAACATAACCGATGAAAAAATAATGATTGCCCTCTAATAGCAAATTAATTCGCTATTGAGGACTGTTGTTTTCGATGATATAACAGATAATACAAAACCAATGTCAAGAGGATCAATCCGCTAACGATCAAATACATATTTGCGTAGCCAAAATAGGAAGCCACGACGGCCAGAGCAAAGGCTCCCAGTCCAAATCCACTATCGTAAAATAGAAAGAAGGTCGCGGTTGCCGATCCGGCTTTGTCCACTGGACTTAATTTGATGGTGATGGTTTGGAAACTTGGGAAAATAGCGCCATAAGCAACGCCTAAAATTACACCCGACACTAAGATCTGGAGCATGGAAGTTGCAGAGCCCATGATCATCAGACCAAGGGCAAATATGATCAGTGAAGGGATAATCAAATAACTAGGCCCTTTGGAATCCAGTAATTTCCCTATAATAGGACGGGTAACCATGATACTGATCGCAAAGGTGATAAAATAGTACATAGCCGCTGCCGGTATTCCTAACTCGCTGGTATAAACAGCCATAAAGGAGATAATGGATGAATAGGAGAATGCAAACAACATGGCAGATATGCATACTGGGACGGCCTTCATTTCTATAAAATTTGAAAAACTGAATTTCTGCTTCCCAATTGCAGTGCGTATAGAAGGATTTGCTGTTTCAGGATTCTTTATGAACAAGGTCAACAGCCAACTAATCACGGAGAAGATTGCTGCAACGAAGATCAACACCTCAAAGCCAAAAGAATTTAAGATATATAAACCCAAAGCTGGCCCCAGCACCATGGAAAGGCTCATCGCCAAGCCATAATAGCCAACTCCCTCGCCTTTTCGACTATTGGGGACCATTGTAATGGCCATAGCCGCATGTGCGGTAGTGGAAAGTGAATGGAATACACCATGTATCATCCTTACGATCAATAAAGGCACAATGGCATGGATCCCAAGGTACATAAATGAACAGATCACAAAGAGGAACATGGTCAGGATGGAAACCTTTTTTGAACCAATCCGATCTGAAATCACCCCAGAAAATGGACGCAACAGCACAATCCCGAGAAGGTAGATAGAAACCACCAAACTCATGTCTCGGGCAGTACCCCCCATATGCTGTTTGATCGCCAAGGGCATGGAAGATAACAGCATGTAGAAGTTTACAAAAAGAAAGAAACAGCCTAAACAGGATAATATAAAATCCCGTGTCCAAATTTTATTTGTATTCATATTGAGGCACAAAGGTCCCCAAATATTGCTAGCTATTTTTTATATAATTGGACATATATTATATATTTCTAGCCAAACCTTTATACCTTTGATTTTATTATGGAAAAGGATTTTTTAAAATGGGTAAGTACAGAGGACAATCAGGTCCTGACTTTTCAAATGAAACCTGAGCATTTTGATTTCCATTCGCACGCCAAAGCACAACTTACTCTTTTAGAAGGTGGAATCACCTATTTACATACCCAAGAAAAGGCTTACTTTATCCCTTCCTATCACTATGTTTGGATCCCTCCACATTTGGAACATAAATTTAGCCATCAGCGTGAACAACATGTCCTGGTGAGGAACTTATACATCCCATTAAATAAAAAACAGCTCAAACCTTTCCATCAGGATATCGGGATTTTCCCAGCGCATCCCTTGATAATAGAAACCCTCAAATTTTGTGGAACTTCAATTTACACTAAAGGACAGGAACAATACAATTTCCTTTATTCCTTGGTACAGCTACTTCCTCAATTGAGTCCTATGCGGTTCAGCCTATCCTTGCCAACTTCCAATCAGCATCAACTAATGCCTATACTTTCCTATATCAGCAATCAGCTCCACACAGATTTACGATTAGAGGTCATTGCTAAAAAATTCAACCTTGGAGTCCGAAGCTTAAGCCGCTTATTTGAGCAGCATTTACATACTTCTTTCTTACAGTTTGTCAAGACTGCCCGGATAATCCGATCCATTGAATTGATCCTTGCAAAGGAAAAAAGTATCAGTGAAATAAGTTATGCGGTTGGCTATAAGAGCATCGCTTCATTTTCCAACACGTTTCTCCAAACCACAGGCAAAAGACCCACGGATTTTGCAAATGATTTGTTACTAAAATAGAATTTAGTGTTGCAAATACACTATATAACGGATTGAATTGTTATATTTAGTAAAACTATAATTTTATGAAAACATTAAAAGGTCCGGGCATTTTCCTAGCCCAATTTATAGCTGATGAGGCACCATACAATAATTTAGAAACTATTAGTAAATGGGCAAGTTCATTGGGTTTTAAAGGTGTACAGATCCCGACTAATGATCCAAACTTCTTTGATGTGCAGAAGGTGGCGGAAAGCAAAACTTATGCGGACGAAATCAAAGGAAAACTTAAAGAACAAGGTGTTGAAATCACGGAGCTATCTACTCACCTTCAGGGACAATTAGTGGCGGTCCATCCTGCTTATGATAAACTTTTTGATGGATTCGCTCCTGAAAAATATAGAAATAACCCTAAAGCCAGAACTGAATGGGCTATCGACCAATTAAAGTTAGCGGCCAAGGCTTCTGCTAATTTAGGTTTGAATGCACATGCGACCTTCAGTGGAGCTTTGTTATGGCATATGGTCTACCCTTGGCCTCAACGTCCAGCAGGTGCTGTGGAAACAGGCTTCAAGGAATTAGCGAAAAGATGGCTTCCTATCTTGGATGAATTCGATAAAAATGGCGTGGATGTTTGTTACGAAATCCATCCGGGTGAAGACCTACATGATGGTGTAAGTTATGAACGTTTCTTAGAAGCAGCAAACAATCACCCTAGAGCATGTCTACTATATGATCCATCCCACTTATTGCTGCAGGGAATGGATTACCTGAGTTATATTGATCACTACCATGAACGCATCAAGATGTTCCATGTTAAAGACGCGGAGTTCAACCCAACGGGTAAACAAGGTGTTTATGGGGGCTATTCAGGCTGGGTGGAACGCGCAGGAAGGTTCCGTTCATTAGGTGATGGACAAGTTGACTTCAAGGGAATCTTCAGTAAATTGGCTGCTTATGATTTTGATGGATGGGCAGTCATGGAATGGGAATGTGCCTTGAAAAATTCGGTTGATGGCGCGACTGAAGGGGCTCAATTTATCAAGAACAACATCATCAAAGTTACCGATAAAGCATTTGATGATTTCGCGGCAACTGGAGCTGATGAAAAATTCAATAAAGAAATATTAGGTATTTAATAACCTATAAAATATTAAATCGGAAACAGTAGTAGCCCCAAGCTGCTACTGTTTTTTTATGGCTATCGATCCGATCTAGGAGAATTTAATCAAGAACGAAATCTTTGGCAATAAAAATGACCAATTTTTAATCCAAGAAAATTCCTAAAGAAGTTCTTGATCTGAATTGTACCTTATTCGGGACACATTCGAAATTTCAGCAATATGTCTCGAATATGGGTAAAACAAATCTCAAAGAACCTGCCCTGTCAAAACTCTGTTTTCAACCAAAAACCAAGAAAATTTTTGTATCAAAAAAGCTCGTTTTACAGTTTTTTTAAACTCCCAATTTAGCTTCTATTCTATCCTTTTTAGCTTAATTATTAAGCATTTAATGAAAATACAATTTGTCATAAATTGTTGTTATTTTAATTATTTCACATTTTTTAACAACAAAAAAGGTTTGTTGTCGTTTAGTTAATACGTATCAATGTAACAAAATTGATATAATGCTAGTCAAAAAAGCACTAATCCTTGTTCTCGCGACAAGCTTTGACAAGCAACACATGAGCGGAATTCTATTAAGAAAATTACCCTGATAAATAATTAACATATGACGCAAATCCTTTACCGTTCGCTTTTCTTAGCATGTGCTCTCATGCTCTTTGTCCATCAAGGACGGGCAAGCACAACAGAAGAGAATCACAAACTAGAAACAAACTTTAAAATCAATCCTCACCTCCATTCCATTGACTCCTTAGATATCATTGGTAAGATTACTGACTCTACAGGCACAGCCATTGAAGGCGTAGTCGTTACGGAGCAAGGGACCACAAACAGTGTACTCTCCAATGAAAATGGCGAGTATAAGATTGCTGCCAATCCGAATGGCATGTTAGTCTTTTTAAAATCGGGATTTGCTACCCAGGAAATCCATGTCAACAATCAAAAACAATTAGATGTAAAGATGCTGGTTGCATCTCCAGAAACGGAAGCTGCTGAAGCGGAAGGGGCTGAACAAACAGATAGTTCGGCTACCCAAACGGATAGCACAACTGTATTGCAGGATAGCAGCCAAGTCCAAACTGATAGTACACAAACAGCCGTTGTGACGGACAGTACGGCACAAAGCGATCCGACTGTTGCGGCCCCATCGGGACAAAATGTGGTTACAGGTACGGTCAACGGTCCTTCGGGTCCCCTTCCCGGAATTACCGTGAAGGTAGTCGGAACGGATCTAAGTGCCAGTACGGATGAAAATGGTAAATTCCAGATTGCCGCCGATGCAAAGAGCAGAATCCGTTTTTCATCGGTTGGATATAAGACCATTACCCAAACGGTGGGTAACCGAAAGGATATCCAAGTCGTGATGGCGACAGAAACCAATACGATCGAATCCGTTCAGGTCGTAGCCGTAGGTTATGGTACGATGAAAAGAGCAACCCTACCTACCGCTGTATCGAGTATCGGTGCCAATGAAATTGAAGATGAGGTATTGCCAAGTGTAACCCAGGCTATACAAGGTAAAGCAGGAGGTGTACAGGTTACCCAAAAATCAGGTTCGCCGGGTGGAGGTATCAGCATCCGTGTGCGTGGTACGACTTCCATCAATGCCAGTTCAGATCCACTATATGTTGTAGACGGAATCCCAGTGAACAGTACAACCAACTTTACCGGGGGCTCGACCTTTGATTTTGGTGGTGGTACCCAAGGGATCAATGTGCTGTCATCCATCAACCCTTCGGATGTTCAATCCATTGAGGTCTTGAAAGATGCAGCATCTTCATCCATCTATGGTTCCAGAGCGGCCAATGGTGTGGTATTGATCACGACCAAAAAAGGTCTTGCTGGACAAAGCCAGTTTACTTTCAACATGTATGAAGGTTTCTCCCAAGTTCCTAAAGAAAGATATTATGATTTCATGAACACGGCGCAATACCAAGATTACATGAAAGATTACTATAGAATCCTGCAAGAGCAGGATCCATCAAAACCTATTCCTGATCAAATCTTTGCTAATCCTGGTATTGATACCGATTGGCAAAATGCAATTTTCAGGACTTCTCCGACCAGGAACTATGAGCTGGCGGCAAGTGGAGGTAGCGATAAAACCCAGTATTATACTTCGGTTGGTTACATGAAGCAAGGAGGAGTATTGCTGTCTTCAGATTTTGACCGATTAAGTGGCCGGTTGAACTTAAACCATCAACATAGTGATAAGTTAAGGTTTGCGACTTCGATCAATTTGACCAGAGCTACAAACCACCGTGTACAGGAAGAGAATTCGAAAGAAGGATCGACCAAATCGGGAATCTTCTCTCCGCCAAATATCCCGGTATATGATCAGCAAGGCAATTATTACTATGACCAAGTGCGCTTGACCAGGGAGAATCCGGTTGCCATGCTGGAATTGCCAACCAATAAGGCGCAGACCTACCGCATCTTGGCAAATGCCAGTGCAGAATACAATATTATCCCAGAATTGATATTGAAGACCAGTTTTGGTACGGATTTAAGTTTTATTGATGAGACCTTCTTTATGCCTCCAACTGGACTGCGTTCATACGCCAGTCAAGGTGGTATAGGAGCTAGCAGAAGTACTCGTGACCAATTATGGATCAATGAGACCACTTTGACCTTTGACAAGACCATAGGTGATCATTATATCAATGCCTTGGGAGGTTTCTCTGTTCAAGGATCTCGTTTAGAGTTTACCCATGCACAAAGGACCGGATTCCCGAACAATGATATACCTTATGTAACTGCAGGGGGTGTGATCACAGGAGCCAATGCTTACCCTGAAGAATGGGCTATTGCATCGGGCTTTGCTAGGGCATCTTATGTATACAAGGACAAATATATCATCAATGCGAATGTACGTATGGACGGTTCATCCCGTTTCGGTTCTGATAATCGTTGGGCAGTATTCCCTTCGATGGCTGCAGCTTGGAGAATTTCGGAGGAAGATTTCTTGAAAGACAACAGTACGTTCAGTGACTTGAAATTGAGAGCCAGTTGGGGTATCACCGGTAACCAGAACATCGGAAACTACGCCAGCCGTTCCTTGTACTCCAGTGGAAACAACTATATGGGCCAAGCAGGCTTTATTCCAAATGTTCTTGGTGACAAGGGCTTGAAATGGGAGACCACTAGACAATGGAACGTAGGTGTCGATGCAGGTTTCTTCAACGATAGAATCTCCCTATTGGCAGATTACTACTACAAGAAGACCTCTGACCTACTGATCGGCCTTCCGATCTTGACGAGTTCAGGATTTATCAACCGATTCACGAATTCAGGAGATATTGAAAACAAAGGTTTCGAGTTTGAACTGAGCAGCAAAAACTTGGTTGGAGAATTCAAATGGAGTACATCCCTGAACATGACTTTCAACAGGAATAAAGTTTTGGCATTGCCAGAAGGACTGACTGAAATGCGTGGTGGTGTTGGTGATCTGAACAGAGCGGTACCAGGGATGCCATTAGGAGTATTCTACGGATGGAAAGCATTGGGTGTAAATCCAGAAACGGGTATGATCGATTATCTAGGTAAGAATGGTGAGGCTGTAGCGCCTACAAACTACGAAGACCATGTGATGATCGGAGACCCGAATCCACAGTTCTTTGGTGGTATCAGCAACAATTTTGAATACAAGAATTTTGACTTGAGCATTCTAGGCCAATTCTCTTATGGCAATGATATCTTCAACTATAACTTGGCATCAGGCCTAGAGGGATTCAACCCAAGTTCTAACCAGTTTGTTGATTTTGTGGACAGATGGCGTGAACCAGGGGATATCACAGATGTTCCAAGACCAGCACCGGGAAGCTTAGATAACGGAGCGGTATCCTCACGATTTGTAGAGGATGGTTCATTCTTCAGGATTAGAAATATCACTTTAGGCTACTCGCTACCTAACGAGGTTGCGGAACGCATCAAAATGAAGAGATTACGTTTTTATGTAACCGTTCAGAATGCATACGTATTCACAAAATATAGAGGATATGACCCTGAGGTAAGTTCTAGCCACGGTGGAGCAAACACAGGTTTAATTTACGGTTATGACTATGGAAGTTATCCACAACCGAGGATTTTCACAACAGGTATTAACTTAACTTTCTAAGAGTCGCAAATATGAAAATGAAAAATAGAATATTATCCATATGTTTCCTTGCATTGACTGTGGTTTCACTGAGTTCATGCAACAAATTTTTAGACAAAGACCCATTGGGGCAGATTGCAGAAGATGAGTTTTTCAACTCGGAGACGAATGCGAATGCTGCCGTAATCGGAGCATATAGGACCATGACCAGTCCTTTTTCCTATGGTCAGTCCACCTTGATCGTACCTGAATTTTCTGCTGTGCATGTAAGGCATTCGGCAGTTTATCCAGAATATGAGACCTTCGCAACCCATGAGATCCAGGCCATCAACCCATGGACCTCTAACATGTGGCAAGCTTTGTACGCAACGATCAATGCGGCAAACAATGTGATTGATGAGGTCCCTAACATGGATGGGTCCATGATCTCGGAAGAAAAGAAAAACATCTTTATCGGAGAGGCGAAATTTATACGCGCCTTGAATTACTTTTTCTTGGTCAGAGCCTTTGAAAGGGTTCCGCTTAAATTAAAAGCGACAAAGGAAGGCGATGACATCAAAACTCCACAGGCCAAAAAGGAGGATACCTATGCTCAGATCGTCAAAGACTTGACTGAGGCTATAGCTGCCTTGCCAAAGGAAAACCCATATACTGGTGATGCCGGTCGTGGAAGGGCTTCCCATTGGGGCGCTAAAGCTTTATTAGCTAAGGTTTACCTATATCAAGCAGCCTATACCAATGATTATAAGAAAGCGGCTGACTTGGCGAATGAGGTCATAACATCGGGCGGTTTTAGTTTGGTGTCAGACTTCAGTACCATCTGGACAACCCAGAATACCAATGAAGCTATCTTTGAATTGCAGTTTGATGACCAGGTGACCAATCCATTGGCAGCAGTAGCCAATGATAATCCATCGGTCTTATTCTTTGCTAAGGACTCGACAGTCCTAGACTTGTATGATGATGCGGATAAGCGAAAAGCATTTACCATCAAGAAGGGAAGCAATAACAATTACTTCATGGGCAAGTTTCCTAACTTTTCGCCTTCCAGCCAAAATGTAACGGTGATCCGATTGGCGGAATTGTATTTAATCCATGCCGAGGCTAAAGCGAGAGTAGATAATAGTGTCAGCCAAGCTGCATATAATTCATTAAAAATGGTACAGGATCGTGCCGGCGTAACCAAACCAATTGGTTCCTTTGGCAGCCTTGCAAATTTCATCACTGCCGTTCAAGAAGAAAAGGAAAGGGAGTTGATGTTTGAAGGCGAGACCTGGTTTGATTATGTGCGCACAAAATTGGCGATGCAAAAGTACAAGACATTAACCAAGGAGGAGTTTATGATCTATCCAATACCTACAGCCCAAATATCTTTAGGTGGAGGATTGACACAGAATCCAGGTTATTAGTAAATAAATGATTCATGGGAAAGGAGGCTTAATGGCCTCCTTTTTTTATGCGCTTACTTATCCTGCACCCGATATAGTTTATCCCGGTCGACGATATAGATATGTTCCTTATCTAATGCATAAATAGCATGGGATTCTCCGATAAAAGTGGAGGAATCGCTGAGCAATAATGGCTTCAATTCCATATTTTCTCTATCCAACCTATAAGCAAAAGCAGTGCGTCCTTCGTCATTATCGGAAGCTGTACTGGTGACATAGATATCCTCGCCTATTCCGGTAATATCTGTTAGGGTCAAATAATCCCCTTCATTATACATTTCAATTGGATTGAAAGGCTTGGGGAAATCCAACCTTGTCCAGTCTTTGGCAAAGTCGCTGGATTTCCAAAAGGACCTTGAACCTACCGCAAACAACTCATTGGGATTGACCAACCAGAGGGATCGAATGGTCGCATCTGCATCGTAAAGCATCTTGGAGCTGATGTCCTGCCAAGTTTTGCCGGCATCTGCAGTAAAATAGCTGATGCCAATGGTATCATCCAAAATAAGCCAGTTCTCTTGATCCAACATGGAGACTTCTACCAGGGCATAATCCTTTAAAATAGATCCTTCCAAATTTATCGCTTCCCAAGAGCTACCGGAATCTTTGGTCAATAGCATGATAGGTCTCCCGTTATCTTTCCTTTGCCCTACTGCAACTCCAAAATTATCATTTAAAAAGCGGAGCTTAAACCAAGTTATGCCCGTCGCATTGGGGAATAATGTTTGGGAATTGAAGACCTCCCAATTTCCAAAGTCCTGATCGGCTCTGAAGATATATTTGCTTTCTCCTAATACAAAGATGTGGTCCTTGGTCTTTGCGATACTGTGAAAGGCATTTGCAAACCTAGAGAAGTCCAAAGCCTGCCAGGATTTGCCTTCATCCTTGGTCGAACGGATACTGAGATTGGTACCACCTACGATCAGCCCTTTTTGAGGGGTAAGGAACAATACATCATTGAAAAAACTAAAGTTGAGGTCGTCGTTTTGATAGAGGATATCGGCTTCAGTACCATTGGCGGCGTTTTTGATCTTAGAGGGATTAAATGGAATATCAAATTGATAATTATCCTTCTCGGTTAATTCAGGAACCTGATCGATTGCTATATAATTTTCTGTGACCTGCGCCTTGCATGAAGTGCAAAACGAAAGTATGAGAAACGACATCAAGAAGGTCTTGAAAGCCCAATTGATAGTTAACATGATTTTCATAGGCTAGATTTTTTATGAACCCACCTCTTGCAGGAAGGATTCCAAGTCACTTTCTTTGGAGAGACCGAATTTCTGCTTCAATCTATATTTAAACATCCTGACAGACTGCGCTTCAATGTGCAGAACCTGGGCAATCTGCTTGGTAGACATCTGTAAATAGATATACGCACAATAACGCAGATCTAAAGGCGTGAGTTTTTGATTCGCTTTTTCGATCAGTTGGGAGAAGAATGTCGGATGCAATTGCTGGATCTGCCATTTGATATCCTCAAAATCTGCATTCAATAAGGTTTCTTCACGCAATAGTTTCTGGATATCGCGTGGGTCGCCATCTTGCAGTTTGGACTGGATCTGTTTGAGCATATCATTTTTATGCTCAATGATCAAGGAATTGGCAAGAGCCTCTTTTTGCAGCTGTTGGTGTTTCAGTTCTAATAGGTCTTGCTCTGCTTTCAACCTTGCTTGCTCTTCTCTTTCCAGCTTAACCTGCATCTCGGCATTTAACTCAGCGTCTTCTTTTTCCATCGCTAGTTTCTTTTCACGTTCAATGGAATAACGAAGTTTGAAGTGATAGGACCTGAACATAAATGCCAAGCCCAGGGTGGCAAGAATGGCTAAACCGCCATATAGATAATTCTGTCTTTGTCGCAAATCGGCGGTTTCACCCAATAGCTTTAATTGCTGGTCTTTTTTCTCGGTTTCGTATTGGATCTCCAGTTTTTGGGAATTGGTTATCTGCTCCTGATCGAAATTCTGTTTTAAGACGCTTTCCGACTTTTTCTGGTAGTTAAGGGCTGATGTAATATCTCCTTTTTTCTCAGAAAGGTCCGCAAGATGCTTATAGAGCAGATATTCCAATCGGAACAGGGAATTATCCCTTCGTGAATCCAGTCGACTGACCCCTTGGATAAGATATTGTTCGGCTAATGCGATATTACCTTCCTTAATGGCGAAATCGCTTTTGATGCCGTAGATATTGATCCATCTACTGAACCTAGCACGCTCGTTTTTCAGTTCTATTTCCGCTTCATCAAGGTATTTATATGCTTGTTCTTTTCTCTTTGCAATTGGAGCCTTGTCGAACTCCAGGTAATAGTTTGCCAAGTTGATGGAGGCGACCACAAAGGTATTGCTGCTCACCTCAGCAGGGAACTGTTCAAAGAGTTGATAGGCTTTTTCTAAGTGGTAGAAATTGCTGTCGATATCTTTTTGTTCATTGGTTTTTCTATATCTGTTTAAGTATACGCTAGCGTAACCTAGATGAACATTGGCGATATAGTTTTTGTTGTTGGTCTTTTTGGCGTATTTATCACATTCTTGGATATAATGCTGCATCTTATCGTTTTCATCCCAACCTGTGTAAGTTGCATAGATCAGGTAATTGAAATAATAATTGAGATTATCTACATTTTTTTCATTTTCCAAAAGCTTTAGGGCTTCCTTAGAATCCTTGATCACTTCATCGGTCAAGTTCAGGTAACTGTTCAAAAATGCTCTTGCCCGCAGTGCCATGGCCCTGCTGACCGGGCTATTGGTTTTATCCAATTGCTGGATGACGATATCTACCGCTTGACTCCCCAGTTTCAAGCTGTCACGCTCCAACAATATCCCGCTTTTGAAGGTGTTCAGATAGATGAGATCATCCGGTCCATTGGCTGGATTCTTCAAGGCTTGGTTCAGTATTTCTAAAGATTTATCGTCCTGATTTTTCAGGTTTAGGAGCTCCACTTGCTTAACCACATCCTCAGTACCATCGAGTAGACTTTGTCCCCATACGGTTACGGTATTTAGCAAAAGAAAAAGGATCAGGGTATTTCTCATATGGATAATTAAACAAAAATTGGAATTGGCAATCTATTATTTTTTTTTGATAGAATGGTTTCTTCCGGAAAGAATCAAAAACCTAGCCAAGGATTTATACAGCTGTAGGACAGATTGTTAGGTTTTATGTATACACTTTGTATATACAGACTTGGGCACTGTATACAGATTGTGATTGAGAGTTATGCAGGCTTTCCGAAAAAGTTTAGGAAATTTAAATTGACAAAAAAGCAAGTTGATAAACCTTCGATAATCTAGATGAAAATTGAAGGCTTGCCAATATTTCAACAACAAGAAAGATTATGAGTCCAAAAGCACAAGCTGTATTGAGTTATCTGGGGATATTATGGTTAATCGCCTATTTTGCTGGTAAGAATAATAGGGATCAATTCAGTGTTTACCATCTACGCCAAGGTTTAGGCTTGATCATTTCTTCTTTTATTTTCGTGATTATCTTGGCTATTTTAATGGCTGTAGCTCCTTCCATTGCCTTTATTTTCAACCTATTCAGCTTGCTAATTTTTATTTTGATGATAGTTGGCATTCTTCATGCTATTAATAATGTTGAAAAGCCACTTCCATTCATTGGAGATTATTTTAAGGATAAATTCTCCTTTATTGAAAACAATAAATTGAATTAATATGAGTGCAATTATTCATTGGTCTTTATTATTTTTGGGATTGATCCTGTTAGGGTTTTCGATATCCCTTTATCTAAAGACAAAGAAAATGTTGGCTAAGGGTGTTTACGGAAATGCGGTGGTGACAGAGAACAAATTAGTGCGTTCTACAGACGAAAAGGGATCCTCGATGATGTATCAACCGGTCATGGAGATTAAATCGGGAAACCAAACCTTTTCCTATAGTCCTAACTTCCGTTCCAATCCACCGCAATACAAGGTAGGCGAAAAGGTTCCTGTGGTCTTTGAGGCTGCAAACCCGCAGTCCGCACGTATTGTTTCTTTTTGGGGCTTGCATCTAGGCAGTCTGATCCTGATGGTTTTTGCACTGCCGATGCTAACAATTGGAGGCGGCTATGTGTTATTCAAATATGGTATCATTTAAACCCTAAATTATGTCTGAACAATGTTCATTATATATCAAAGTACAGGTATCCAAAGAGACTCTTGATGCTTTTCTCAAAGCAAGGCCTATTGCAAGTACAATAAATAGCAATTGGTTGGAATGGTGGGATTCCCGCGCGATGCATTCCAAGATGGAACTGAAAAATATTCCGGCTTATATCGTCCCTACCAATGGGGACATTCTTGAGGATATCTTAGAGGACAAGTATATTGTTGCCAAACAAGCCTATAAAGATGGTTATTGGTATCTGATGGGCCTGCAATTTTCGGAAAACTACACGGAGATCTTGCCGATGGTCTCATGGATCAAGGACTTGGCGGCACACTTGGAGCCCGAAGCGACAGGAGTTGCCTTTATTTATGATTATCTATGGGGCGACAAAACCGTCATGGCCCATATTGAAATCTCGGAAAAATTAGGCAAATTGAGCCGTATAAGCCGAACTACGGAGATCAATAAGGATATACTTGAGGAGGCGAATGAAATGTTCGAGAATTTAATAAACAGTTTAGAAGATAGAGATTAAGAGAAATGAATGAAGTAAAAATTTTCTTTATTATCATTGGCACCTTTTTTATGCGTGAGCAACCGAGCTTGGTTGCGGAAAAGGCTGTTATTAGCGTAGATCCTATAAAAAAGCAGGTCGTAATCGTTCAAAAGAACCTGATATCCACCGTTGAAGAGCAATCTGTTGCTAAAACAGAGGAGTTCCAAAAACTCAAGAACAAGGAGTTACATTGGGTAAATGACCTTAACGTCTTTAAAAATAAGGAAGTTAGTATTCAGGAAAATGGCAATTCCGTATCATTGACGGTTTCATTTACCTATGATAAACCTGAGGACCTCAGCATCATCAATATCGATTACAGTGAATCGAAATTTTCTACTTTCATCGACGAGAAAATAAAAGGCCTAACTGGTGATTTCCAAATTGAAGAACCCTATTTGGTTTTTAAAGGGAATACTCCATTCTCCTTTGAAGTCAGTATTTATGACGAGTGGTTAGAATCCGATACGCCTCCATTACAGTTTAATAAGGAATTTCTTGGCCAGCCTTTGGTCATGAAGAAATCTGATGCCGTAAAAGGCAAAACCTTGACACAGACTGCCACAGCATCGGTCTATGGAACTACTCCTAATTATATCGATAATGGGTTAAATCTATTTTTTGCAGAAGATCAGGATTTTGTCCTGGTAAATGAGGAAACTGAAGTAGAGGTTAGCTATTTTGACAATAATACTTTATTGATCCCTATCACAGAAGCTAATGCAGCTGTTAAAGGGTTAAATAAAGGGGATAATTATTTTGTCTTTAATCTGGACGAGATGAATAATAATCTGACATTATTTCCTTCGGATAAGGCGGGTAATATATTGAAGGATAAAAAACCGCTATACTTTAGCACAATGCCTAAAGAATAAAACATATAAGGTCCAAGGCTACGCTTTGGACCAATTTTGAATTCTGAAATTATAAGGAATAATATCTTAAGTATTAAGACCTGGAAAGTTGCATTCCAGACTTTAAGATAGAATTGATCTTGACAAGCTTTAATACCGCTGGGATGATTACTAAGATCGAAGTAGCCACCAATACAGCAAGCATTAAGGTTTTGTCTTGTTTAACAAAAAGCCCAACAGTAGTAATTAACAAAATCATTGCCATCACTCCTCCACAAATAATTGCGCAAGTAAGTTTACGTTGTAAGTTCAAATTTTTGATAGCCTCACTCATTTTCTTGTTGCTTCCCATAATGCCCAATATTAATTAAGTATCCTAAACCTGATTACTGATAGTTAGATCAAAAAATGTTTTTCGTTTTGTAGCTACAAGTTTACAAAATTTATAAATTAAAAATGCAACAAAAACACAAAATTGTTTGAACAACAGTTGTTTAGGTAAATAATTAACAGTGAGTGCGTTATAAATTATCTATTAATTAAGGAAACGGCAGGTCACTTAACTTCTTTGGCTAAAATATCCCCATAAGAAGCTGTATGATAGGAAAATCCAGAAAACAATAGCTACAATATGGATGATGGTCTCCAGCTTTTTCCCCTTCCAGAGGATGCTGGGATAGATAAAAAA
Source organism: Sphingobacterium sp. BS-2 (assembly GCF_046161205.1). NCBI lineage: Bacteria > Pseudomonadati > Bacteroidota > Sphingobacteriia > Sphingobacteriales > Sphingobacteriaceae > Sphingobacterium > Sphingobacterium sp. BS-2. Next base: position 257,871 of record NZ_JBIXGO010000019.1, on the reverse strand, counting down.
TTGAAAAAACAACCTGATTAACCAGAAAACACCTAAACCTAGGCATAGTTTCCTTCCTAGTTCCGTTTGTAACAAATCCTGAGAAGAAGTTACGCAGAGCAAGCCCATTAAAAAAACTGTAAGAGCGATAAAAAAGGTATGCACCTTCATCATCGATCGATTGATCTGTTGTAAAGGCGCTAAATCTTCCTTCCAGCCGAAGTATTTTGGAAAGATCACATGGACACAGGCTAAGACCATTAATAAGTACCCAATAATCTTAATTTGGAGTTCCATTTGGTTTAAGTTTAAATGTGGACACAAATTTCGTTGTTTTAAGCTCTTCTAAAACCTCCAATCCGGCAGCCATAAAACAGGTATTCCAAGTGCTTTTTGGATAAAAGTGCATAAAGCCAATATTATAGGCAATGAAATTAGGGAAATCTCTTAAATGTTCCATAATTATGATTTCACCCCTTGGATCACAAACCCTGGCCAACTCTTTAAGAAAGGCAATCCTTTCATTCTGGTCCCTTATCTCATGAACTGAAAAAATACAGATTACCTTATCAAAGGATGACGATTCAAAAGGAAGCAAATTTGTTTGCACGATTTTGGTATCTAGGCTGGCAGGATAGGCCTTTCTGGCTCGTTTTATGGAAACCTCGGTGTGATGCAAGGGATTATAGAAATCAGCCTTCTGAAGCTGTACTAGAGTGAATCTATGGCTGATAATCTCACTGGTCTCATCAAAACCAGCGCTGATATTTAACACCTTCAAGCCATTTAGATCACCTAGCTGCTTTAATTCATATAAGCCTGATCGGTCGTAAACATAATAAGAAACCAATAATGAGATCAAAACCTGGACTGAGGCCAACTGGATAGCAAGATAAATAACAAGCTGCATAAATCCACTTCTATAGATTCCCCAAATCAGTAAAATCAACGCTGCAATAAATAAGATCAGGTATTGATGCCAGTTAAATCGTACAATATTCCAAACGCCCTGAAACCTTGATCTTTTTAGCATGGGTCAACCACTCCTTTCTTCCAATAATAAGGCACTCCCCGAATTTCAAAGGCATTGGAGAGTTGAATACTATTGAAATTAAAGCTATCTATGAAGTCAAAATTGACAGTCCTCAGTTCTATCGCTTCGGCAGTCCAGTTTTCCCGCACGCCCTCTATAATCAAAACTTTATTATTGGCTTGATCTACCTCGAATGTAAAGGGCAGAGGCCCCACAAATCGACGAGCTTCTTTCCATGAGGGAAATACGGAGTTCTTAGGAAGTCTCATCTCGCCTTCCGATTGTCTTGAATACAGAAGATTAAATTTTGATTGCTTGGACTTTATTTCAACTTGATGGCCGTCTGTTTTTTGTGCAATATCCGTAGTGGTATAAGCGTAACGGGTAAAGATATTACCCAAGAATTCCATTTTCAGTTTATTGGTTTCAGACTTGAGGATATAGAGACCCCGCAAGTTTTTGCCGGTAGAGGTCTGATATCTTACAAAGATCCTGTAGCCAATCAAGAAGAAATCATTCCCGAATATTCTTGGAAGACCCTTCGGTCGAAGGTCCTTAGTATCCACCATCGCAATCGTTAAAAAACCCCATTTATCATCAAATAGATCTAGTTTCAATGGCTTAGGAACATATCTTTCCAGTTCCTCTCTAGCAACAGCAAAGGTCAAGATCGTTGAGCTCTCGAAGTAAGCTTCAACAGCAAAGGGGTGATTTTGCAGGTTAAGCAATTCGGTTCCTCCTTTCTAAACGAGGTTCCAGGACAAAACCTTGGTAGTAAACCAGAGCCGCCAAACATAACGCAAAAATAATATTTAGCCTGCCCCAGAGTAATAAATGTGGTGCTAGGATAATCTCCAAAATATTCATGGTTACAATCAAAAGAATCTGGGTTATTGCACTCAGTCGGCTAAATTTCCTTGAAATTATCCAAATAGCCATCAACATTTCACCCACTCCGATAGCAATTGTCAAAGATTTAGCATAGGTCTCCCCCAAGATCTCAGCAACGATCTGCTGATGTCTAGGAACAAGGTTCAATATTTTGCAGAATAGTCCATTAACCAACCAAATCAAGGAAAAGAAAAGGATCAATAAACGATTTAAAACTCTAGCTCTCTCCATGTATTACTCTTTGGGACTTATCAATTAAATGCGAAACAGTAAAATAAAAATAACATAATTTATCCTCTTGACCTATACACATTATATCTACTACTGTTTCTGATACCATTTTTACTGATTGATTGCTTAGGATGAACTAAATCATCCTAGGATTGTTATTTTCGAATAGAAAAACATCAAGGCTATGCAGGACATCTTAAACTTTGACCACATCAGCGAATACAACGCTTTTAACAATAACAAAACCCTACATCCATTGGTCAGCGTAGTTGACCTGGATAAGGCGGATGTTAGGACATTACGAAAAATGAGGTATGACTTTTATTTGGTATTCCTGAAAAAGATCAAATGTGGAGACCTACGTTATGGTTTGGAAAACTACGATTATGAGGAAGGTACCTTGATTTTTATATCACCTGGCCAAGTCATTGGAGAGAATGGAACTGAGGTCTATAAACCCCAGGGGCATGCCCTCGCCTTTCATCCTGACCTGTTGAACGGCACTAACCTAGCCAAGCGAATGAAAGAATACCATTTCTTTTCTTATGCTGTGAATGAAGCCCTGCACTTATCCGAAAAGGAAAGAAATATCATCTTGGATTGTTTTTCAAAAATTGAATACGAATTGGATCAGAATATGGACAAGCATAGCAAGCAACTAATCGTGTCCAATATCGAATTGTTCTTAAATTACTGCGAGCGATTCTATGATCGGCAATTTATCACAAGGGAGCATGTCAACAAAGGGATCTTGCATCGTTTTGAAGATCTTCTGGATGAGTACTTCCATTCCGACAAGCCAAATCTCTTAGGCATGCCTTCTGTAGCCTATTGCGCTGATCAATTACATCTATCCGCAAATTATTTCGGGGATCTAATCAAAAAAGAAACAGGCAAATCTCCACAAGAATACATTCATCAGAAATTGATCAAGGAAGCAAAGGAGCTACTATTTGATCGAAATAAGAGCATCAATGAGATTGCTTACGATCTAGGCTTTAAGTACCCTCAGCACTTCTCACGGTTTTTCAAGAATGCTGTTGGGAATAGCCCCAATGAATTCAGGACCATAAATAGCAACTAAACACTGTATAAAACAAAGATGCCCGATATACTCGGGCATCTTTGTTATGTTAATTAGCCGTTAAAGCTACTGCGTTCAATTGTCTAGGGGTACCATCCGGTCCTACGGCGATAATATTATCAAATATAACGCGTGATCCCGGTGTGATGCCATTCAATGCTGATTTCATGGCAGAACTCAGTTTCCCTCCTGAAGTGGAAAGAACAATAGCATCTGCACGCGGCTTCGCGATGATCAGTGAGAACTTCGTTACTCTAAACGAGGCATCAAAATCAAAGTTATCCAGCTTAGCGAAAATAGCATTTTGAGCTTTGATGGCAACGGTTGCCATTGCACCACCGGTTTTACCGGCAAACTGTGCAATTGGATCAGGAATCCTTTTCACCCGGAATTCCGTTGTACTCAAGGTCTGTGTTTTTCCAGGAGCTACCTCGGCAGAAACCGAGATCCTTGCCGTTCCCGGCGAGCTCACTTTCACGTTATATTTCCCGCCTGAACCGCTGATGCTACCACCAGACATACTTACTTTGATCTTGTTGGTTGGTGTACCCGGAGCCGACACTGAAATAGGGTTGGTTACTCCGATATAAAGTACATTCATCTTATCTGGCGATACCACCGCTGAAGGTCTTGCTACCTGATAAGTTTGCTGAGGAGTGCGATATTCCTTGATCGACCCGTCAGTCTGCTTCACCTTGACCACACCCGACCAGGTAAAGATACCCTCATGGTTGGTTGGAACACGGTAAACACCTTTTCCATCTACTACCTCCAGATTATTTCCGTTTACCGAAATCGCTGGTTGTGATTTAGAATCCGAAGCCGTCAAGAAGACCTCCGCTGAATAAGGTTGACCTTGAACAAGGTATGAAGTTGGAGCCACAGCAACGGCAGCGAACTTATCCAAATTCACTACGGCTTGGTCCATTTTACCTAAGATCAGTTTCACCATATCCGACTCTGCGTTTTGTGCATCTGTTTGGATCTTTGTCAAAATGGTCATGGCTGCTGTCAAAGGCGTACCACTTCCGAAATTGATTTCCTCCCATTTACGCTTGCCATTTACCGCTTTCTCAGGGTCATTGGCCTCCAAAGAGAAAGAAACAGATTTCTGTTCTTCAGGAGTCAATAGGGCCAATAGCTTAGAACGGGTGCTATTGATCTTCTCTTTCAGTTCCTCCCCTTTTTTCTGGTTTATCATCAAACTAGGGGCGATATCTTCGTTTTCGCGCATTTTCAGGTCGCCGGTTTTCTCATCATAACCGCCACCTTGTTTTACGAACTCCTCTTTGATTCCGTTGATGTACTGGTTTAAGTCGTTTATAATTGCCTGTGCATTCTTAGCCTTGTCGTATATAGGTTTTGCCCTTCCGGGTTCATCCTTCAATTTGGTGCTTTCAAATGCAGTGAACAATTGCTGGACAGAGTTATTTACGTTGGATTTCGAGGTCTCCAAACTATTATTGATATTCTTAAAGGCATCCAATATTGAATCGGGTACATTTAATGCGAGCAAGGCAAGTAACACGAGATAAAGAATGTTTATCATCCGTTGCCTTGGCGTCTCTCTTCCTAATGCCATATTTCTTTTTTAAAATTTTACTTGGATGAATTACACTCGAGGCTGGTTCATAGCGCTCAACATATTGCCATACACGGCATTCAATGCGTTGAGGTTTTTCGCTAATTTGTTTACCTCGTCTTTGAAAGCTTTGGAATCGTCCAAAGATTCATTGAAGTTTTTCATTGTAAAACTTAAATTCTCATAGAAATGGTTCATCGACTGCAAGTGAGAAGACGAATCGCGAAGTTCTTTTTCATACATGCTATTCAACTGGCGCAAGTTGGAAGTCAAGTTCTGAACCTGCTCATGGTAACCTGTTGTATCTGTATTTGAGTTGGCCATAGCCACTAGGTTCGCAGAAGCTTTCTCGAAAGCCAAGCCCAAACTGTCAAACTTGCTGGTCGCTGATCTCAGTTTTTGAGTAAACTCATCGGTCGCCAAGGAAACATCACTGATCCTGTTGATGGCGGATACCTTTTCACCAAAATCTCTCAATCCTCTTCCCAGGTTTTCGATGGTAGCCGGTTCAATATTAGCATCAGCAAACATTTTATCCAATGCAGCTGTTGCCGAAGGACTTTGCGGCGCATTGACTACCTGCGCTGAACGTACTGGCAGCTCACCTTGATATTTTTCATCCAATTCAGGATATACTCTGGACCAATCTGGTTCTTGAGGCGGCGGATTGAAACCCATCAAGAAGAATAGGATGGCTTCAACGGTCAGACCTAATCCGATCATGTAATTAGCCCATGAACCCCCTAAGTGAAGGATTTTAAATAAAACACCGATAATTACGATACTTGCTCCCCAAGAAATGGCAACATGTAGCCATCTTGAATTGTCTTTCTTTCTACTCATAATATAAATTTTGCTAGCCCTCTATTTTTGGGATATTTATTGGATTCTAAAATTGACTTTCTTCGTTATAACTTCCTTCTTCCGTAGAAGAGCCCTCTTCCGTACTACCTTCTTCCGTCCCACTCTCAGTTTCTTGATTGCTCTGCTCACTTTGTTTCAACAATTCCTCCAACTGCTGTTCACTTTGTTGCTGTTGTTGGTTTTGTCGCTGTTGGTGCTGTTGCTCCATCAATTCCTTTTGTCGCTTCTGCTCTTCTTCAATCTTCAGGTCCTGTTCATGACCTTCTAGATTTTCAGCTTTCACGCCTTTAGGCGTAGTCCACAGTTTCTTTTTATAAGCATCAAGTTTATCCTCAAGTACCTGGGAGTTATCCGTCTGTAAACTGTCTGTTCCAGCAAAGGTTGCTTGTTGCAACATACCCGGAGACGATTCACGGACAATCTTGCTGGCAAACTTACGCTGCACAAACAGGTCGTCCATGGTCATATCATAGAGGCCACGGTCTGGATCCGAAATATCCACTTTCACCAAGCTATATCGCAATTGCGGAAAATACAACCAGAATGCAGGAGTAGAACCCACCGAAGTCGCCAATTCAGAAGAAGTGGTGATATCCATCAAAGGCGCAACACCAATGATCCTAGTCTCCAAACGCCCTCTCTGCTTATCAAAAAAGATATCTTCCTTGATCCTGAACTTAGTGACACGTTCTGGGTTGAATTCATTTAGAGTCATCCTTGAATCAATCTGGTTACCCTCATCATCAAAGATTGGAACCAATACCGAGTCAGCAAATCGAGCCATACCTTCACTTGCCGAAAGCTTTCCTTTGAAAGAATCATCCTCAGGGTTATAAGGCGTCAACTTCCCTGTTTCAATACCTTTCATGATCACTTCCATCAAGGAGTTTCCAGGAACAGCATAGATAAAATTGCGCTCATCTTTAAGATCGATATCACGCCAAACCCTTTTGTAGAACCTGATATTCTTCAGGTTTACCTCCGGATAGGCAAAAGGAACGGCATCTTCCAAGTTATTCACTTGGTAAAAACCATCTGTTGTCGGTATCGTGTCAGACAGAACCTCGCCCTGTGGAACTTGCATCGTAGAATCGTCCCGCATTTGGATAACTGTCTGGTTAATTACGGTGCTATCGGGTATCGTATCGATACTTTGTGCCATTATTGGAGTTATTCCAAACGCCATGGCCACTACCATCATCCAATTTTTCATTTTAATAATCTTTAAATCGTTCACAGATTGCTGTTAATATTTACGGGTCTTACTCTGTACAGTTGGCAACTCGAATGCCGACATCACACATCTAAACCCTATATATGAATGTGGTTCATAATCCACTGAATAGTTTCTGGTTTCACTGTTCAACTGTTCACCATTATCTTTCCATGATCCACCACGAACAACTTTTCTTTTCAAGGCATCGGCATCATTTTCATCTGCATCATAAAGCAATACAGGATTCAAGTCATTCACGAATGCCACCGCCGAAGGAGAATAAGCATCTAAAGTCCATTCTGATACATTACCCGCCATGTTGTACACACCGAATTTATTTGGCGTATACGATTTTACCGGCAAGGTAAATGTGGCACCATCCCTGGAATAAGTACCTTCCCCTTGTTTATAGTTCACTGCTAATTTTTCTTTCCCATCATCACCATCAATGGTCAACTTCGTACCCGAAATCGTGTCTCGAGGATCAATCTTTCCTTCCGCAGCATATTGCCATTGCGCTTCCGTAGGAAGGCTAAAGGTCAATTGGTAGCCGCTCAGATAGGAGTTTTTCATCAAATTTGCCATCATTTCCTTACCTCTCCAATCCGAATAACCACGCGCCTGTCTCCATGAAACACCGACTACTGGATAAAAATCAAAGGATTGGTGGTTGAAATAATTGGCATCTAGGGAGGTTAATTGGGCATTTGGAAAGTCTCTAGACCAAATGTCTTCTGCTGGGACAACCGACACCGTATCGGTCACGTATTCTTTTTTCAGGTTTCCTTTAGTCTTCAAAAAGGAGAAACGATATTTGACCACTTCCGGATTTAAAGCCCTGGTTGAACCCTTCATTTCCAACATCGGAGCGATACGCTCTGCAATCGTAGGATCTGAACTCATCCAAATAGGTGAAATGCTCCTTACCTTTTTCCAGTTGATTCGCTTCCCTTCACCGCTTTCACTTGCCACATCCAAGAAATACTGGTCATCCTGCAAGTAGTCCGTAACCGCGATAGAATCTGCTACCCAGTTTACGAATTGGCGATATTGTTTGTTGGTTACCTCGGTCTCATCGATAAAGAAAGCACTCAAACTGACGTTCTTACCCACATTTCCACTGTCCAAAGACCCTTTGAACAAAATGGTTCCCGAAGGGATATACACCATTCCCGGAGGAGCTGGCAATTTTCCGCCACGGAATGCAGATACTTTAGGTGCCTTATAAAAATTATTTGAAGAGTTACAGCCTGCAATAGCAAAAACAAGCAATAAGCATGCTGCAGTATATATTCGATTTAGGAATACTCTATTCATACTTTCCATTGTTTAATTTTATAGTATTTGATAATGATTGATTTAGGATCCCTTATTTTCTTTGAAACAAGGCGTATTTAACCCCTAAAGAGATATAGCTATAGTGATCTTGTTTACTATTGATCACACCATCCAAATTATCCTTGGTCGTGATCGTATGCTGATAGTTTAAGTTGATTGCCCATTGTGGACCGTACAAACCTCTACCAATCGGGAAATCAACACCAAGATTGACTGGAACTACAAATTGGAAACCATCTAGGTCTTGGGAAATTTCACCGCCTTGTGCTACGACAGCACTTTCATAGTTAGGAGCAATGCTGTTTTTGATGTTATTCTTGATCACTCCGGCACCTGCACCTAAATAGATATTTGCAAGTATTTTATGGAAAGGATCTGATTGGAGATTATAATAGCTATAATTATCCGGTAGGTTCATAAATTGACCAATCCTGACCTTTGCATTTGCGTTAAAAGCATAGTAGTCATTCTTAAATGTGCTGGCATAACCATTTCCACTTAAAGCACCTTTTTCTGCATGAATACCGGCCGAAATAAAGGGAGTGATCAACCCATCTACATCAATATGCCCCGCTAAATTGGTCTCGACGTTCGCCAAGTCGGTCAAATTGATCGTAGGTCCTGCTCCAATACCAACACTAAGCGGACGAGAAAATTGTGCTTGCGCTGATTTAAAACCACAAACTGCAAATAATAGTAAAGAAAAAATAGTTTTTTTCATGTTAAGAATTCTTGTTAGCAATACAATACATTATTATTTAGACGAATTTTGAGGCCCTTTATTGTAAGTTCAATAAAATTATAGGCTCAAAATTATTAAGTCGTAAAATTTTACCAGCATTTCTTGTCACAAGAATCTTACCAAAAGATGTTAAACGAAAATGGCAACAACAGGATCTGAGCAAAATTTTCTTTTCAGAAAAATGCAAAAAACCGCATTATAAGTATAGCTAGACATCATTTTGGAACATATACGTTTAAACATATATTGGTTCAAAATTATTTTCCTTTTTTTATTTGAGACAATAATCCAAAGCAAGAATTAGCCTGAACAAATTTTATTTGTTCAAACTTGTACCGCATGTTTTCTTGATAATCGGCAAATAAAAAATTGAAAGAGCACTAGTCTAAGCTTGGGTATATTTATTCACCGATCACTCTAATATTTTAGAATATTTACTATGGATATTTTTATAGCTATTGGATATATTTTTACCGTATCTCAACAAAAAAAGAGGTGCCCATTTGGACACCTCTTTGCATTATTTATTATTAACTATTATTGACTGTTCTTAGTAACCTGGGTTTTGAACAAGTACGCCGTAAGACAAGTCCATCTGAGACTGAGGTACAGGCATCAAATACAATTTATTGTCCCAAATACGTTCTTGCGCCAATGAATTTTTCAGGTTATAGATATTCTTCATCACATCAGGTGCAGTTTTCCAACGGCGGATATCCAAATAACGAACTCCTTCCAATGCCAACTCAACCTTTCTTTCCTGACGGATTGCATTTCTAAGGGCTTCCTTACTTCCATACTTCGTACGGTCAAGCTTAGGCATTCCAGCACGCTCACGGATCTGATCAATAGCCGCATAAACGGTTGCATCTGGTCCAGTTGCTTCATTCTTAGCCTCTGCATAGTTCAAGAGCACTTCAGCGTAACGAATCAGGATCACATTGCTATGGTTGTCTAGGTTATCTCTATTCGCCTTCGTATCGACCATTTTCCTGAAGTTATAGCCTGTCTTAGACATATTGCTCGCTCCATCTACCCAAGAGAACTTGTATCCACCATCGATGGTCAAAGCATTCCAAGGCGCTGTTTCAAAAAGAATGGAAGCATAGAAACGTGGATCTCTATTTTTGTATTCCTGTAGGAAAGCAGTCTTGTCTTTATCGGCATAACGTTGCGCACGCTCTTGATTGCTCGGTACTGCAACGGCTTCACCCGTCTTGAAGTTTTGGTAGCTATTCACCAATTCTTGAGTCGGAGTAAGTGAACTCCATCCTCCAACACCACCTTCTAACAAATAGGTATTTAAGTAGTTAGGCTGTGCTTGTTGGATATACTGTCTTTCCAGGATAACTTCTGAATTTCCTTCGTTTGCCTGATGGAAAATCCCCTCATAACTACGAAGTGCCAATCTAAATTTCTTTTGTTCATCAGCATTAGCGAAATCGACCAACTTACTGTAATCGTCTTTTTGATCAATCTCAGACTCTTGGGAAGTCTTGAACAATTGATAACCCAGACCCATTACTTCCTGAGCAGCTGCAGCCGCTTCTGCATACTTAGCTTCATTCAAGAGAATCCTTGATTTCAAAGCCAAGACTGCACCTTTAGTGATTCTGCCTTTTTCATTGTTCTTTCCGCCAGCATAAGAATTTGGAAGAATATTGGCAACCTCATCCAATTCCTTTAGCACAAAAGAAATCACCTCATCTTTGGAAGCTCTAGGCACGTTCAATTCCTCTTCTGTAAATCCCAAAACCTTAGTGATCAAAGGCACTCCACCAAACTTACTAGCCATGTTGAAATAGCGATAAGCACGCAAAAAGCGAACTTCTGCTTTATAACGATTCTTTAAAGCTTCGTCCATGGTCGCCTTGTCCACATTCTCCAGGAAATAATTGCTCTTACGAACGATCTCATAATTCCATCCGGCATTCAAGGCCGTACTTACGATTCCTGAAGATACCGAAGTTGCCGTGCTCTCCCATGGGTATTGGGCATGTGCGATGTCGGATGCTCCATCCTCGTAAATGATGCCATCACCTGGCAATGTTGCATATATTCCATTTACCGCTAGGTAAACATCATTTTCAGTTTTCCAAAAGGTCTCCTCCGAAACGGAATTCAATGGAATCCTATCCAAGAATTCATCCTTACAGGATGTTAGTGTAAGGGCTGCAAATAGACCGATATATATAAATCTTTTCATTGTTCTAATAATTGTTGCTGGTTAAAAATTAGCATTCAAACCGATAGAGAAAGTTTTCACGCCTAAGAAGCTTGCTCTTCCTGAACCTGTTTCTGGATCATAATCGGATAATCTCTTATCTGCCATGAACGTAAATGGATTATTTGAGGACGCAAACAACCTTAGGTTAGACATTTTTGCCTTTTCGATCAATTTCTTGTCGAAAGTATATCCTAATGTAATGGCACGGATCCTGAAATAATTTCCACTGAATAACCAGAAATCAGAAGTAATGTAGTTTTGTTGAGCATCACCAGTTAAGGTAATGCGAGGGAATGGCGCATTTGCCGAATTGTTCTCCTCTGTCCAACCTTGTAACCATTCTTTTTTGATGTTACCACCGTTAAAGAAAGGATGTGCAGCCTCTTGCTCAAAGTATGTTTTCACGCCTCCAACACCATAAGTAAGGACGTTCAGGTCAAAACCTTTGTAAGATGCGTTTACCGCAAAACCATAGTTGAACCAAGGCACATCATTACCTAGGATCGTTCTGTCTTTTGGATCCAAAACGCCATCACCATTCACGTCTACATATTTGATATCACCGATCTTGGAGTTACCAGCGATACTTTTTTGGCTCGGGTGGTTGTCGATCTCTTCTTGGGAAGTGAATAGACCATCTGATTTATATCCGTAGTAATCACCAACTGATCCACCAACACGGTTAATGTAATAACCACTCACGATCTCATCTCTACCTGTACCTAGGTTGATGATCTCATTATTGATCTTAGAGATATTTCCGGAGATTGAATATTTAAATTCTTCACCAACTTGTCCATTGTAAGTAGCAATCACCTCGATACCTTTGTTCTTGGTTTCACCTTGGTTAAAGTAAGCTGCTGTTCCCCATCCTGAAGTAGCCAAGAAAGTAGGCTGCAACAAGATTCCTTTTGTATTCTTGATATAATATTCAGCAGTTAAGTTCACTTTACCATTGAATAAAGTCGCATCCAAACCTACGTTTGATTGGTACACTTTTTCCCATAGCGCCCCCCTGTTTACTGCAGCAGTCTGTAAGGCACCATCAACTGGAACACCTTCAAAACTATATAGCGAGCTGATACTGATCAAATTGAAGTAGTTACCGATTGCAACCGCATCTTGGTTACCCAATGAACCCCATGAACCTCTTAATTTCAAGGCATCAATCCAGTTCACGTTTTGCATAAACTGCTCCTTATCAATACTCCATCCTGCTGATAGGGATGGGAAGAATGCTCTGCGAACCTCAGGCGCAAAGCGAGAAGAATAATCTATACGAGCGTTCGCTTCGAAAAGGTATTTCTCTTGATAGTTATAGTTGAAACGACCAAAGAAAGAACGGATTGACCATTCATCCTGAATCGTTCTATTCGCTAGTCCAGTTCCATCGCTACTTACATCTGTTTGTGCAGAAGAACCATTGATAATGGTTTCTAGATCATTGTTTACAAAGTTTTTACGACCTAAGAAAGCCTCTCTGTATACATTAGACTCTTGCGTCACACCGGCAGTAATCTTACCATAGTGATCATCAAAACGTCTTTCGTAATTAGCCAATGCCTGAAGCAATAACTCCTCACGTTTACCCCAGTATTCCTTCAATTCATTGATAGGAACTGCCGTTGATGGTAAAGGCTTTTGCGTCAAGAAATCTGTTAATGGATTTAATCGATTGATGAAATCCCAACTATTGGTATTGGTATATTTCAAGGAAACCAATCCGTCCAATGAGAAACCTTCAAAAGGAGTCAAAGAGGCATTACCTGCCAATTGCAAGTAATTATCTCTGTTTCTTCCCTGTCCAGCTTCACGGATATTTCTCAATTGGTTGTTCTTTGCGATCGTCGCATTGGTTACTCCATTGGAAATGGTACCGTATTCACCATTCGACTGCTGCATAACTGTCATAGGCAATGCTCTTCCCATCTCAACCCAACTGATTTCACCACCTTGACGGTCGTAATCTTGTTTTAAGAAGGAAATGTTCGTCCCAACTTTCAACAAGTTTTCGATCACATCACTCTGTGTATTCAACTTGATGTTGATACGGTCCTGTTTCATACCGGGCACGATGGAGTTTTGATCGAAATAATTTAAACCTAAATAGTAATTAGCCAATTTTCCAGGCGCATTAATATTTAAGTTCACATCCCTCTGTGGAGCAGATTGATCGATGATTTCATCAAACCAATTGGTATTCGGGTACATGTCTTTATCAGAACCAGATCTGTACTTTTCGATGATATCATCGGTAAAGATGGTTTGTTTACCGGCATTTTTCATGGCGCGGTTATACAATTCGATATATTCCAATGAGTTCGCAAAGTTCGGCAGGAAGGTTGTGCTTTGCCAACCTTGGTTTGCGGAGAAACCGATGATGGCACGGTCGCCGCCACCACGTTTTGTATTGACCAAGATGACCCCGTTAGCCGCTCTAGAACCGTAAAGAGAAGCCGAAGCTGCATCTTTCAATACCGACATGCTGCTAATATCCGCTGGGCTGATTGCTGCAAATTCTGCTCCTGTAGCAGGAATCCCATCGATGATATACATCGGTCCTGGTGTACCTAGGTTGGAACGTCCGCGGACAGTTAAGGTCGCATTGTTTCCTTTTTTAGGTGCCATTGGTCTACTGATTACCGTAATTCCTGGAGAGACCCCTTGCAAAGCGTTTTGCAATGAAGTCACTGGTCGCTCTGCCAATTGCTTTGGCGTAACCGAAGCCACCGAACCTGTTAAGTTCACTTTCTTCTGGGTACCAAAAGCAACTACGACAACCTCGTCAATATCTTGGTTGGATGAGCTTAATTGAACATTGATGCTATTGGAATCCACCACTTTTTCTTGGGTAGCATAGCCAATAGCTGAAAAGACTAAAGTTTCTCCTAAAGGTACTTGGATCGAAAACTGTCCATTTTCATCCGTTGAAGTCGCAACTCGGGAATTGTTCTTCAGACTTACAGTCGCTCCAGCGAGTGGTCCATTTTCATCTGAAACCGTTCCTCTTACAGTTTCTTGATTTTGAGCAAACAAAGGGCTTACGTCAAACTTAGGCGTTGTGGCAAATCCATAATTCGGCATGGTAATTCCGAGTATAAGGGCTGAAGCTAAGTAGTAAGATTTGTTTACTAATGATTGCTTAGTAAACCTTTTTTTCATTATTAACAGTTATTATTATAAAGTTTAGATTGGTTTAAAATAATTATTAAATTAATGTTGCTAAAATATTAAGCTAACTCAAACGTTTGCGTATTTTGCGCAATCGGTTGTTTTATTAACGAAAATCATTTAATTTAAAACTAAATAACATTTCAACTCGCAACCACCAAACTTATAACTAACTATAAGTCAACAAAAATCTATCACAATACTGTGTAAACTGTATTTTCAGAGGGATGAATAATGAATTTGCTAAAACAGAAATGCAATAAAAAGTAAATCAGCTTATTTTTTAGGAAAATCAGCTCCATAATTTGGACTTCATTTGCACCTCATTCGAGACATATTCCGAAAACACCAGAATGGTCCAAAAAAGAACTTGAACCATCCCCGAAGGATTCTCGAATAAGTCTCGAATATGCCTCGAATGAAACCCCTATTTTTTAGTCTAAAAACACAGGGAAATCTTGCGTTTTTATTACTTCTTTTTGAAGATTAATTCCTTCAAGGAATTCTCGTTCTTAAAGTTATCATCGACCCAGGTCGGCTTCAATTTAAACTGAGTTCCAGAGACAATGGTCAGCGTACCTTTCATAATGGAATTTCCCTTAAAGAACAATTCCATGTTACCTGAATTTGAACTCTGCCCTGTGTATTTCCACGAGCCTAAGGTCTTGATGGTTTCGCCGTCAACAGGTCTCCATGAAGGGGTTGTTCCGCCTGATCCAAGATAGGTAACCGGATAAAAATTAATGGAACCATTTGAATTCAGTTCATAGACTTGGCTGATCATCTTGAAATTTCCATCCTGCGCCGCAACAGCTTCCCACTTACCTACTAATGGTTTATATACATCTTCGGGCTTCTGCATATTGGAATATTTGCGGCCGCGATCGAAACCAAATTGCTCTTTAACGGAACCATTGGGGTTGTACACCGTAAAGTCTCCGTCCAGTTCGCCTATAGAATAAGCTCCTTGAGCTAGAGGTTTATCATTGGATGCCCATAATGCCTTTCCATGGAACATATAGGTATTGGTGTTTTCAAGCTCGGAAACATTTACCGCAAAATGCAATTGATTATTATCGATTCGGTAATATTCATAAAAGAAAAGCAGGACTGGCGTTCCTTTGAAATACTTGCGATCTTCCCAGTAATTTCCGGTCTCATCATCATTAGGAACGATATCCCGGCCTAATAAATCCCTTTTCAAATAGTAGACCGCTTTGCTCTTTTCAACCTGCCTCAGGTTTTTATCGACGTATACCTTATCCTCCGTCTTTACATATTCGCCGAAGGTGGCGAAACTCGTATCAAAACCTAACTTCAAGTCTGGTTGGACTTGATTTTCAGGGTTTGCATTCGAGTCTTTGGAGCAAGACATCAGTTGGAGCAGCATTGGCAAAATCAGGAGTACCCAAAATTTGGGCCGTGTAACTTTTAAAGCTTTCATATCAGTGCGATTATTGTACCCATGATTGGTTACAAGAATGAAATTAGTCCTTTCTCTGATTTTATTAAGCATGTAAAGGGCTCAATATCTGACACATTTATATAATTTGCTTAGGCTTTTTCGATATATTAAACAGGCAAAAAAGAGAAAAGCGAGCATGAAGCTCGCTTTCCAACCATCTATATAATAACTAACAAACCAGCTATTCTCTGATAAAATATTAAGGTCTTACCGGTCTTTCCGCAGTGTATCCCGTTCCTCCTTTTATCCATTTTGCAGACTCTCCGGTTAACCAAAGATAATGATCGGTAGGCAGGTCGTTTTCAATCCCGACAAACCTGTATTTATCTCCATTCAATGGCGTATCCTGTTCTCTTGCCGATTTAAAAATGGCTGTACCTTCGTCGATTTCATCAAACATGGCCACATACAGGGACATGGCTCCTGCTGAAATCGCATTGGACATCTGCTTCCAGATGAAATCGCCTTTCAGTCTTGGGATTTGATAATAGAGCTCTGGATTTTTCTGCAGGTTCCCCCAACTAAAGCCTGGGAAAACCAATGGCACATAATCGACCTTGTTTTGCGCAGCCCACTGCATATCTTCGCGCACGATATTAGGGTTGAAATCTTCCATTTTGTAACGACCTACCGCCCATGGCATAATAATATCTGCCTTTTTGATCAATGCATGCAATGCAGGGTCGGCTTCGGTGTCTCGGTCCAGCGTACGCCAGTAATATGGGATCCCCAACATGATGGAAACTTTCTTCTCTCCAGCTTTCAGTTTATCTACTAGCTTATCTACATCTTGGACCGTATACCGACGATCATCACTAAAGCCGACGCCCCAAAGGGTCATCAGAGGTTTTCCATTATGCCACAGGTAAGTTGGATTAGCCTCCTTATCATAAAGCTTGTGGGTCTCAACCAGTTCTTTCCAGTCTTGTTCCAATGCGGCAAAGTCTTCAGGCCCTGATCCGCTCAGATCGTACATGATGCTAATTGCACGGTCATACTTCTTAGCCGCTTTCAATGCGCTGGTCAAGACCTTGTTGAAATGAGCTTTTCCAGAAGGATTACTCGGTTTCACCTCGCCCAAGAAGCGCTGCATGTGCACCCCATCGATGCCATAATCCTTCATCCACTTGAAATGGAGATCAATGGTTTCTTCATCATTGGAACTGAAAAGGTAGGCATCAGAACCATCGGCAAACTTGAAAGGGGATTTGTACTTCTTGGTATATTCGGTCATGTCTGGCCAAAAATCCACTTTGGTCACTCCGGGTTCAAACACATTGTTGTCGCCTTGGTAATGGTACCAACCTCTATTGGCTCCATCACCTTCGGCATTGAACCAGCCTTGGTAGCCAGCCATCACCAATCCTTCATACTTTGGGTACAATAAACCCGAAGTGTCGTAGCCATCTGTAGAGTCTATGGGATTAGATGCCTCTGGCTCTTCTTTCTCCTGATTGGTCGTTGTCTTTGAACAGGCGCTCAGCATCCCGATTACTAGGGCGAGCAGAAACAGGTTAAATGTTTTCATATTAAATGTCATAGCATGTATCTTTTATTGATTAGCAAATAGTTTTATATCTCATCGGGTTCTAAGGAACCTTGATCACCACTACATCAGAATAGTTGAATTTCTCAAAAGTATCGCGAACCTTTGCTCCCATACGGAAGTAATAGGTGTATCCGGATTTCAAAGGTATATCATTGATGGCATAGGTTTCTTTACCAATACCAGTAGCCATATTACCGATTTCTTCCCAGTTTTTATTGATCAAAATCCTAAATTCATCTTTGTAATAGGCTTCAATACGGTTCCCGGCACCGCAATATGGGGTCAAGCTCAAGAATGGGCGGACCTCAATCACTTGTGGCAAACCTTGGGGAATAGGTGCTTCCAAGGTACAGGAAACATCAATTTTATTCCCTTCCTTCAGCACCCATTTTGCATTTTTTATCTTAAGGTAAGGGGTCACTTGGAAATCTTGGGTCCCCGATCCGCTTAATTTGAAATCTGTAACAATATCTGCTGGCCAAAATGCCCCTGCATAAGGTTGCATGGAATAGGTAGCAGAAAACAGTTTATTGTTGATAAAGGATCCATCTTGCTTTACAGCAAGGTCCTGAGGTGCCGGATTCTCACCATAACTGGTTTCCAAAAGGCGGATCGCAAATTCCCCAGGTCCTGTCAAAAAGGGCTCACCGGTCGTTTTATCCAAAACCTTACCCGAAATAGTGGCATTGGGCGCTTCAAAATTATCGATATCTGCACAGGAACTCAGCCAAAGGACAGGGAGCACCGTGAATAGTAAGAATATCTTTTTCATTGTCATTCTCATTAGGTTAATAAATAGGATTCTGAGGATATAAATTTGGATTCTTGTTCAGCTCTCCACCCGGAAGAGGCTCGTAATACCATTTCTTCTCAAAATTGAAGGTCTTGTTCCAAGGTTCCCTTTCCTTGATAAAGATGTAGGAGTTGATGCGTTCACCATTTGGTTTGTATTTCAACTCATCCAAGACCAAGTATGGCATCAGGGAATTAGGAACAAAGTTGTTCAGTTCGACATCGGCGATCCTCCATCTTTTGATATCCCACCAGTGATGGTTTTCAAAGCATAGCTCTCTTTCTCTTTCCTCGCGGATAAACTTTAGGTTGCCATCCAACGGATAACCATATTTAGTGATGTTGGCAGCTGTAGGGTTGTATGCGTAAGGTTTAGCACCAGCGCGATCACGAATCTTGGCGATATAGGTAAAGGCTTCGGCTTTCAAGGCGTCATTAGACTTCAACAAGCCTAATTCATAGGCTGCTTCTGCCTTGTTCAGCATAATTTCTGCCAAGCGGATGACCTTCCATGGCTGCGTACTGCTATAAAATTTCACTTCTTTGGTAGACATCTTATAGTTGATGTATTTACGGACATAGAAACCTGTACGGCTATTATTGGCATGTCCGTCTTTCCACATACCATGCTCTCCAGTTACCGAAACCTTGGTTCCCTTATAGGTATATTGCGTATTTTTTGGTCCGGCCAAGATTCTATTGGCTTCACTATTGATAGGAGCTGAATTGGAACCCATCTGCGCATCGCTAGCTTTACCCGGAAAAGAAACATAAAGCCCGCGCTGCATATCAAAGCTTCGCTTTTCAGCACCTTCACGTAATTCCATTCCAGAGAAATAAACGGTTCCGCGAAGACGAGGTTCAGCATCGGCATACAGTTCCCTGCGATCCGTATAACGGATCGGAGTTCCAGTAGCGTCATTCAATGGCAATTCGCCAAACAGTTCAACGATATTGTAAACCGGGTAGGCCATGGATTCAGCATCACTGGAAAAGGTTGGGTTAGGGAGCAAAGTAGCATCATAACTATGTTTCAAGCGGGTGCCATAAGGCGCTGTAATATTATATTGCTTGATCAGGATATCTTCAGGACTGTTATCATCGATAAACACATCCACATAGTTCATTTCTTTGTCTTCTGGTTTCTTGTTGTATAAAGAATACGGCCCATTAATCACCACTGTCGCCGCGTCATAAGCTTTTTGATAGAACCATTCGGCTTCCTGTCTTGGGATACCGACAAAGCCTTTGCTAACCGCATCGCCCTGTAAATTGGAGTAGAAACCATATTTGGCAACGCTCGCCGCGTATAACATCGCACGGGACAATAATGCCGCTGCCACATACTTATTCGCCCTTCCTTTTTCAGAAGTACTAGACATGTTATCTACAGCAAATTGTAGATCTTCTTGGATGAACTTATATACATCTGCTTCCTTATTTCTCGGTACTAATAGGGTTTCCTTTTCCGCTTGCGGATCTTGGACTTCTTTTACGATCGGTACCCCGCCATAGCGCTTTACCAAGGCAAAGTAAAAGAATGCACGTAGGAAGTGAGCTTCGCCTAGGATATTATTATATCCATCTTCAGAGAAGTTCTCTTTGTAGGTAGGCAAGCCGGCAATAAATCCATTGACGTTCCGTATACGGTCATAAGGCCAATAGCCGAAACCCTGGGCACCAGCAACGCCCCAGAACTGTCCGGTCATCTCTCCAGATACAGCGGCCAAGATATCGGAATTCACCCAATAATTGTCCCATCGGAAACCTCTTTCTGGATGGTAAACAAAGTCTTCAATTGGAAGGTGGCTATAAATACCGGAAACAAATTTCCTTGCGCCATCTTCATTTCCGTATAAGGCTTTCTCGTCCAAAACGCCTAGAGGTTCAAGGTCCATCTTACGACAGGAACCTACTAAAACCAGCAGCAGGACAGCCAATATTTTTGATAATGTAGTTTTCATAATGTCAATTAAACTTAGAATTTAATGGATGCACCAATGTTATAGGTCTTGTTCAATGGGTATTTGTAGGTATCCACCATGTGTGATGATGAACCTCCTTCTGACCCAGGGTGTTCAGGATCGGAATATTTCATCCCTGTCCAAGTCATCAAATTATAACCACTAACATATAACCTGAAGCTCTTCACTTTGATAGATTCCAACCATTCTTTCGGGAAGGTATAGCCTAGCTCCAAGGTTTTCAACCTGAGGTAGGAAGCATCTTGAATAGCACGGGTACCCTCAGCCATAGGCGATCCAGTAGATGGATAATAGCCTGATATCCATTGGGTATTCGGATTAAACAGATCCGCATTTGGATCTACCGGTCTCCAACGGTCCAAGAACTGTGTCAATGCTCCTCCTTGGAACTGCAATGGTGCGGCAAGTACTTCTGTATATCGAGTATAGACCTTATTCGCTCCTTGGAAGTTCATCGCTAGGTCCACACCTCGCCATGATGCACCGATATTGAAACCGTAATTGATCAACGGCATGTTGAAAGTCGCGATCGGGTGGTCATCATTTCCATTGACAAAACCATCGCCATTCCAATCTTTGTAATAGTAATCGCCGGGCAAGGTTCCACTACCGATCTGTGTTGGGTGGTTATAGATCTGTTCGTACGAGCCAAATTGCCCTACATATTCATTACCCCACCAAATATCTTTGTAGCGGTCTGCATAGCGGTTTCTCCAGTGGTCATAAGAATTTCCAGCTGGGGATTCGATCCTGTTTTTAAATTGGCTTTTGGTCGTCGAAACCTGTGCATTCACAAAATAATTGAAGTCGTTGATTTGATTGCGGTGGGTCAAGGAAACCTCATATCCAAAGGTACGATCGCTTTCTAGGTTCTCCTGTGGCAGGTTTGCCCCTACAGTTCCCGGAATCAGGTCCAGACGGGTTGCCAATAGACCATCGCGATAGCGGTTGAAGTAATCGAAGGTCATGCCGAATAGGCCATTCCATAGATCCACATCGATACCCACATCGGCTGTCTTTGAGGTATACCAAGTCAGGTTCGGGTTAGGAATAGCAGTTGGCAAGGCACCACTAACGATATCTTGTCCAAAGATCCATCCTAGGTTATTCGGGTCTAATGCAAATCCAACAAAGGTGGATGGGTAATTGCCCGCAGAGCGGTCGTCCCCAAGGACACCATAGGAACCACGGATCTTTAAGTTGTTAACAAAGCTTAGGTTGTCCTTGATGAAGTTCTCTTCACTGATCCTCCAACCTACGGAAGCACCCGGGAAGAAGCCCCAGCGTTCATTTTTTGGGAATTTGGACGAGCCATCATAACGGAAACTGAATTCGGCTAGGTATTTACCTTTGTAATCATAGTTGAATTTACCAACAAAACCTCTAGCGGTCCGCTCGCCAATACCCTCCATATCTGCCAATTGGTTTTTAGCCTCACCAGCAAATAGGTATTCGGAGTTGACCTTGATCTCGCGTTGGGCGTAGAAACTATCCCATTTGTTGTATTCCTCAACGAATAATAGCAATCCGGAAACATTGTGCCCTAAACCAAAGGACTTGTTGTAGTTCAAGGAGAATTGCATCAAGGTGTGCGAATCCGGATAAGCCGAACGACGAACGGAAGATGGTGCATTTTTCTCATGGGCATCATAGCGCTCCGGAGTTACGATTTCGCCATTCGGACCTAATACCGGCGGAGTGTAGCTGTATAATGGGTAAGATTTCTTGAAATCGGTATTGTCTGAGTATTTGAAATCATAGTTGTAGGTTCCTTTGGCGATCAATCCATCTACATAGGGGATTTTATATTCCAAGGAAAGGATACCATTGAATTGTTTTCTCAAGAACTTCCTATATCCAGTCTGTGCAGCATCAGTAACAGAAACAGGATGCTCATTGTCGATCATGTCAAAGTTCGGGTACATCGGATTATTGTTCAGGAAGATCGGGATATCTGGTCTTTGTCGCCAAGCCTGCTTGTACACCGCCCACATATCCGTTCTTGGCTGGTTGGTTTCATCGGCATAACCACCTAGATCCAAAGAGGCTTTTAACCTTTCGGTGATCTTGACGTCCACATTGGAGCGGAAGTTATATCGATTGTAGTTTAAACTTCCGCTTTTGTAGGAGCCCATTTGGTCCATGTAGCCCAAGTTGAAAAAGTAATTTACCTTTTCAGAGCCTCCATTGACGGTCAGGTTATGTTGTTGTTGCGGGGAAGTCTTATCGAATGCTGCGTCTAGGAAGTTGGAAGACTGTTTAGTTCCGTCCTCATATTCTTTGATGCTGGCATCATCCCAAGTTGCTGGTAATTTATTTGGGTAGTTGTTATTGAAATTTCTCCATAATTCTTCATTCCGCAACCGTCTGAAGTCGGCTGCACCTACGGTATTAGGCACCTAGAGGAACTGTTGGAAACCACGGTTATAGGAATAGCCAATTTCAAAACCTTGATCAGAACTGGCTCCTCTGCGGGTAGTGACAAGTAAGACCCCATTTGCGGAGCGAACCCCGTAAACCGCAGCCGATGCATCTTTCAGAACCGATACACTTTCGATTTCGTTAGCATCCATTCGGGATAAATAATCTTTGTCTCTAGGTATTCCGTCCACCACGATCAAGGGCTCGCCCATTCCGCGGATATCGATATTGGATTCGAAGGCTCCAGGCTGTCCGGTCTGTTGGGTGATACGCACTCCGGGAAGCTTGCCCGTAAGCATGTTCACGACGTTTTCGTTTTTGGTAATCGTGATTTCTTTATTGGTCACTGAGGATACAGCTCCTGTTAGGGTCGCTTTCTTCTGTGTACCATATCCAACTACCACGACATCTTCCAAAGTGGTATTGTCGTTTGGTAATTCAATCTGGATGTTGGAATTGTTTTCGACCAGGACTTCCTGTCCTAGGTAACCCACATAAGAAATAACCAAGCGATCACCGGGAGATACGGCAATGGAAAACAATCCTTGCGAGTCGGTGGTGGTACTGATGCCGGTCTTGGTGTTTTTGATGGTTGCCCCAGCTAAAGGTTTTGAGTCGGTTGATTTTACTGTACCATTGACATTCCTTTGCTGCCCAAATACGGTGCCCAAGGATAAAGTCAAAACTGGTACTATCGCCAATCGCCAGGATAATTGTTTGAATCGCCTGCCCCAATAGGATGAGCAGGAATTGATGATTTTTAATCCCATAATTTAATTTGTTGAAAATTGGTAGTCACTCTTGATGTCGCCATCAAGTATTAAAATAGGTGTCGATACGACCTCAGGTTTCTAAAACCAGAGGCTCCAGTGGATTAGGTATCAGGCAGGATAAAGGTTTCTTGCTTTCGTCTCATCGTTTATAAATTGATTATGAAACAAGATTAATTTGGGGACTATAACAAAGCATTAATAAAACATTAATGCCGGGGAATTAAAAAATAAGGCGCTGAAATTCAGCACCTTATTTTTTATTAATATTTTACTTTATACGATTTCCCGATAAGATCGGCTATAGGATTCATCGTATAATTGCTGATAAACTTGGGAAAAGTTCTCGAAACATTGGCGGGCTAGGCTGTGGTAACCTCGCTGCACCAGTGCTCTACATTTATAGACCATGGCCTCTTCATGGACCGAGTCGAAATGGAAGATTCTGTTGGCAATTTCAATAATGGTCTCGGAGTCTTTTTCAAAATCCAGACTCTTCATTAAGTTAGATAGCAAGCCGATAGCATGGATGGAGACCTCGTCTTTGATTCCGTCAAGCCATTCATAATCTGTATCGAACATGAACCCTCCTTTTTCCAAGATCTTGAGCAATTGCTCTATATCATCCTTAGCTAAGTTTTCAGATTTATTGAACAGATACATAAAGTCTGAGAAGTCGATATGGATGTTTTCAATGCTCTCTATGCTCCAATAGCCACTTTTTTTAGAGATTTTAACTTCGCCTACTTGTTCCAATAGGGCATTGATCTTGGCAATATTCACCGATCGGTTGTTGGTTGCACTGGAAGTGGACTTATCAGACCAGAAGATCTCCATTAGTTTCTCGGAGCTAACGCCCCTGCCTCGGTAAATAGTGTAAACGACAAACATGGTCAGCAATTCCTTCAATAAGGGCGAGAACTGTTTGGTGATTTCCTCGCCTTGCTGATCAAAGATCTGGATATCACCTCGGAAAAGATTGATGGTCGCTCCTTCGATCTTGCTGTTTTTTATGGCCGTTTCTTTTAGGATAGGAGCAGAAACTGGTCTTTCTTGCTGCTCTACGGATTCAATATTAGGGTTACTTTGGGCTATTGTTCTTTTTCTTTTAGCTTTCCAGATCCAAAATAGCAGCCCTAAACCCGCCAACGTTACTAATCCGCTAATCAAGATCCAGTTATTAGATTTCGATTGGGCACTTCCCTCTAAGATTTGATACGGGAGAGCGGGTGCCAAAAGGCTGTAAATCCGAACTCTGCTCTGACTCAATGCGCTATCATAGAACAGGGTGACAGCAACAAATCGATTGGAGGCTTTGGAGTAAAAGAAATCCGAAAATGATTTGATATCATGGAAATCAAAGGGGATGGTGCTACCCAACTCCTGGAAGTTCTTTCCGTCCTTGGACATGGACACCAGCTGTAAGAAAGACTTGAATTTATTCCTTGGAAACATCAAGCCATACATGGTATTGGTTGCTTCGTCGACGACCAATGAATTGGCCCATACGGCTTCTGGAAAAGGAAATTTGATTTCGCCAAGGGTCTTGAAAGTTTTGGAATCAATGTCCATCAGTACAAAATCGTTGGAGATCTTTGGATTCAACATCTGGTCTCCAGTGGTACTTCCATAGCCACCCAAGAGGTAGACGCCATCTCTATCCACCCCCATAGCCCCTAAATAATGCGGAAATAGAGGATCTCCGCCAAATGAAAGGCTATCCCAAGTATTGCTAGGGACGTGGTATTTATGGATGGAGCTTTTGTACCTGAAATGGCCGTATCCAGCCAGCATGTAAATACTGGAATCTTTTGCGGAGTAGAATTTGTTGAAGGACAGATAATGCGTTCCATGCGCAGGATGCTGGAAGGATTGCGTCCAAGATCTGGTCAGCGTGTCAAAAGCAGATACCACCTTTTGGTCGATGGAAATATTGAGGACTTTTCCTGAGCTCGGATCAAACAAGGATTGACTGCCATTGACCATGTAAAGGGGAGGATTCAGGTAAGGCCATGAGGTACTGACCGTAGCTCCCAGATTGGTTCGGACGAGGGAGTCTTCTGATACGATGTAGACACTTTCGTTCTTATGGTCAAAGGCTACGCTAGCCTGTCCGGAAACATAGAATTCATTCTCCAGTCTCCATTCTTGCCGTTGCCTTTTTATCCAAGAAGGATTTTTGGAAAAGGCTTCCTCCAATCCTTGATTATCTTTCGCCGTATTGCCGGTTATTTCATCTAGCTTCCAATGATGACAAAGCTTTTTATTGCAAGTTATCTGAACATCTTTGATCCGCATGGGCGGCAGGTCAGAACTCTGAAAGAATTTATAGTCATTGAATCCAAAAAGGAGTTTAAAGGCAGAACGGTCCTTTAGGTCCATTTGATGGGTGAAGCTGTTTTTTGCAGTTGAAAGGGTTAATTTGCCCTGCTCCTTATCCAGAACGATCTTGATCTTGTTCCATTGGTAGAAGAGATCGTTTTTTGGGATATCAAAATTGATATCGGTAAACTTATCTCCAACGACCAGCTTGAAATGCCTCCCATTATCTTGCCTGCGGTCATAGATCAGGTCAATATTTAATTTCTCATCCAATATGAGGCGGAAGATATATCCAAAGTAATCTTGTTGATACGGTTTAAACTGAAGGTCAAAGGTCAATTCGGTTTGCTTCGCAAGATCTATCGATTTTTCAGTGCCGATCAATAGGCTCGTTCTCTTATCCAGTTCCTTTTCATGGCTGGAAAATTCTAATCCATACTGTCCATAAGACTCTTGGCAGAATAGAATGAGGGCAAAAACATATATGGTAACAAGTATCTTAAAAAATAAACGTCTCACTATTAGAATTGGCTAGCTAGTACAGAAAAATGATTTAGCAAAATGTAATTTACTTCATATTCGCTGAATAGCAAAAGAGTTTTTAAGCAAAATTTTTAATTTCCTGGAAGAATTCCATTTTCAATGTTTAAAAATCATGGGATTAACC
This sequence comes from Sphingobacterium sp. BS-2, assembly GCF_046161205.1. Classification (NCBI taxonomy): domain Bacteria; kingdom Pseudomonadati; phylum Bacteroidota; class Sphingobacteriia; order Sphingobacteriales; family Sphingobacteriaceae; genus Sphingobacterium; species Sphingobacterium sp. BS-2. The sequence continues at coordinate 231,542 of NZ_JBIXGO010000019.1, read as the reverse complement.
CATCGGTTCCCTGACTCAAATGTGTGTAAATGGCAACCTATTTCTCTGAAAAGAACAACTGTTTTACAGTTTATTTAAAATTTATTTCACTAATATTCAGCCGGTTAATGGTTACCAGAAATAAAGTCTACAAAATTAGTAGACTTTATTTGTAAATACTCTTTACATTTGTTTTGTAAAACAAGCTACAGTCACAATGGATAGAATAAAATCAACCTTCAAAAACCCAACAAAAAACAGAACCACTAATAGGCAGCAAAAGCTTAGTTTAGAAACAAAGCGAATGTGCTACGGCATTATCTTCCCCCAATAGGATAAAGCGGGGATTGAAAAACATTTCCGCTTATCCAATCTTTTAAAGCTCCTGCAGACCGGGAGTAATTATCAACCCTAATACTTACTTCATGATTTTAAAGAAAACTTTTAGCTTTCTAAGCCTTGCTATTGCCTTTTTTGTAAGCAATAACAACTCCATAGCACAAGAAATACCACAAGCGATCATCAACGCTACCCTGAGAGGAACCGTATTGGATTCCATTAGTGGCGAACCAATACCCGACGTCACCCTTCAATTAGATGGGGTAACTCACCAAGTCAAGACTGATGAAAATGGAGAATTCCATTTTATTACTGGGCAAAAACTTCCCTTTAAACTGATTATATCAAGGATCGGCTATCAAAAGAAACGAATATCAGTGAATCAATCTCCTGCAACCATCCTATTAAAACCCAGCTTAGAGAAGCTGGACCAGATCGTGGTGACGTCTAGGAGAAGGAAGGAACAGATCCAGGATATCCCGATCCCGATAACTACGATAAACGCAGCAACCATTGATGATGCGTCAGCATTCAATGTGAACCGGATCAAGGAATTGGCACCAAGCGTTCAGCTTTATGCGTCCAACGCTAGAAATACCACGCTTAATATCCGTGGTTTGGGCTCTACTTATGGCTTGACCAATGACGGAATTGATCCAGGAGTGGGCTTTTATTTAGATGGTGTTTATCTAGCGAGACCCGCGGCAACTTGGCTGGACTTTATTGATATCGAACAGGTCGAGGTGCTACGTGGTCCGCAAGGAACATTATTCGGGATGAACAGCACCTCGGGAGCCTTTAACGTAACATCAAGACCAGCTGAATTTACGCCTTCGGCGAACTTTGAACTAAGCTATGGAAACTATGGTTTCCTGCAAGGCAAAGCATCTTTGACGGGTCCAATTACTAATAAATTGGCTACCAGGATATCTTTCTCGGGAACCCAGCGCAACGGGACACTCTTTAATGTGAATAGCAATCGAGCGATCAACAACATGAATAATCTGGGCCTAAGAGCGCAATTGCTCTATAAGCCCAATGAGAAGATCAACATCAGCCTTGCTGCTGATAAAAGTATCCAAAAACCTGATGGGTACGGATGGGGAATAGCGGGAGTAGTGGAAACACAACGTGCTGATTATCGCCAATTCAATGCCATTATCAAAGATTTGGGTTATGAACAGCCTTATCAAAATGCCTTTGAAAGGAAGGTTGATCTAAACACGCAGTCCAAGGCGGATAATGAACTCGGAGGGATTTCCCTGAATGCAGATATCAAAATTGCCAATGGAACCCTGACTTCTACGACAGCTTGGCGTTATTGGAAGTGGGTTCCCCTGAATGACCGTGATTACCTTGGCCTTCCGGTATTTACCATTTCCGCGGGCAACTCCGCGCATGACCAATACTCCCAAGAGTTTCGTTATTCGGGTAAAATAAGGGAAAATATCGATTTGGTGGCGGGACTATTTGGGTTGTACCAAGATTTACGGACAGACCCTGTCCATACCGAAGAGGCTGGATCAGCACTTTGGCGATTTGCGCAGAACAGTAACAGTGATTTATGGAGTACACCAGGATTATTCGACAACTTTGGAATCAAGACCAAATATGGTATCAAAACAACCAGTCTAGCGGCATATACACAATTAGACTGGGCAATAACGGATAAGCTCCATATCCTTCCGGGCCTACGCTATAACTACGATAAGAAAGAGGCCAACTACGATCGACAGACTTATGGCGGCTTACAAACGGAAGATCCCGCCTTATTGGCCCTCAAAAAAACTGTATATACCAATCAATCCTTTGTTACTGATGCCTCCGCTGGCAATCTATCTGGACAGCTTTCCTTACAGTACAAGTGGAACAGGAATCTGAATGCCTTCGCAACCTATGCTATAAGTTACAAGCCGGTCGGGATAAATGTAGGCGGCTTGCCGACAGCCAATGGCGAGGTCCTACTGGACCTGGCAAGGGTAAAACCGGAAGCCGTAAACCATAAAGAAATAGGCTTGAAATCTAGTCCTAGCCGAAATTCCATCCTTAATCTAACCCTCTACCAAACCGATATCAAGGATTATCAAACATTGGTACAGACACCCGAACCAGGTGTAAACCGAGGGTATCTAGCGAATGCTGAAAAGGTCAGTGTGAAAGGGATAGAACTGGACGGGAGCCTGCGCGTAGGACATGTCCTACGAATTAATGCCGCAGCCGCATATACTGATGGAAAATATGTAAAATTCAGCAATGCGCCTGTGCCCTTGGAGGAGGTAGGAGGTCCTGAAGCCTTTAAAGATATCTCCGGAGGAAGATTGCCAGGTATCTCCAAATGGTCAGCATCATTGGGTGCTGAATTGAGTCAAAAAGGCAATTTGATCGGGCTAGAGGGCTCCTTCTTCTTAGGTTCAGATCTGTTTTATAGGTCGGAATTTTCATCAAGTCCATCGCCATCCCAATACTTGAACATTGACGGTTATGCCTTACTCAATGCCCGATTGGGCTTCAAAGCAGACAATGGGATCTCTTTGTCGGTCTGGAGCCGTAATCTAACGGACAAGAATTATTATGAACAGCTACTGGCTGCTCCAGGTAGCTATGGGCAATATGCCGGCATCATAGCTGACCCTAGAACTTATGGACTAACTATAAGGTACAATTTGAAAAGTTTCTCTAAATAAATAGGTTATCGTTTGGACCTAGCCTTCCCCAAAAGGCTAGGTTCTTTTTTTATTGCCCTTTGAAGCGAATGGTATAGTTACCATCAAAAGGATCGCCTTGCATCAAGCTCTCTCCAACGATCAATTTATAGCCTCCTTTTTTATCCAAGGTATATTGTATGTCCCTTCCAAACGGACCATCGCTATTGTTGTCAGGCAGGATTATCATATTAAAACGGATATTTCCCGGTTTGTCACTGTGCAATTCTGCATTGATCTGCTTGAAATCCTTACTATCGAAGCTAATGGTATCCGACACTTTCGAGATTTTATGTAAGCGGATGGAATCCCAACTTGACTTAAGTTCTATGGCCTTCTCCTGAAGATTGATTTGTGTGCTATCCGAGGTTTCAGGGACAGATTGGACGCTATCTATCGGTATATTTGCGGAATTGTTTTCTTGCTTAGGGCTATTGCAAGCGCTTAAAAATATAGCTACTGGGATAATATATAATATTGATTTCATTGGATATCGTATTATTGACTCACAGCATAGAACAACACAAACTATTCCAAGGTTTTAAAATAAAAAAAGAAGCCTCCAAAAAGTTGGAGACTCCCTTCAATCAATTAAACCTACTAACTAACGATCAAACCCTTTTACATCCATTTTTTCAATAGTTTGAAAATGGATTCTTTACCCTGATAGGGTGGATAGATCATTTTTGAAAAAGAAAACTTAGTTTGTTTCATTATTGCTCTTTCATGGGAAAAGGCCTTGAATCCGTAAAATCCATGACAGCTCCCTATCCCACTGTGGTTTACACCGCCAAATGGAAGGTTAGGATTGGAGACCTGGATCAGCACATCATTGATACAGACCGACCCAGAACTGCAACGCTTCAGCAGTTCATTACTAAAAGAACCGCTATCCGAGAATATGTACATTGCCAATGGTTTCGGCCTAGCATTGATGTGTTCCACCACCTCCTGTAGATCTGTATAGGGAATGACAGGTAACAACGGTCCAAATATCTCCTCCTCCATAATCTTGCTCCCTTGGTCAACATCTGTAATCAACACAGGTGATATCGACTGCTGATCTCCCCCACTAGCCTGCCATAGAATTTTGGCGTTCCGCTGCAAAGCATCATCCAAAAGCCCCTCAATTCGCTGCTGATGCCGGCTATTGATGATTTTCGCATAGCGGTTATAGTCAAGTTCACCATCTTGATAGAACAATTCCCGACAAGCCTCTTGGAAAGCAATGTTAAAACTTTCTATAGCCCCTTGCGGAATAAAGAGGTAGTCGGGGGCAATGCAGGTCTACCCGGCATTGATCAACTTACCCCAAGCAATTTTAAGGGCGGCTGCCTTTAGATCATAATCCTCCGCAATTATGACCGGCGACTTACCACCTAGTTCCAGCGTGACGCTCGAAAGATGCTCCGCCCCTGCCTTCATGACAATTTTACCAACCTCGGGATTCCCCGTAAAAAATATCTTGTTGAATGGTAGCTTTAATAATTCCGTTGCCAGTTCCTTTTCCCCCAATAGGCATTTCACTTCCTTCTCCGCAAAGGTCTCCTCTATTAAGTCTTTTATAACTTCAGAAGTTTTTGGACTATACTCCGATGGTTTCAGAATCACCGAACATCCTGCTGCAATCGCAGAAACCAATGGACTCATGCTCAGTTGGAAAGGATAATTCCAAGGAGAAATAATCAAAGAGGTACCCAAAGACTCGTATTGGATCCAATTTTTCGACAAAAAACTAGTAAATGTATAAGGCTTGCTTTTCTTCCGCATCCACGAAGGAAGATGCTTGATCGCATAATCAATTTCACTATAGATAAAATACACTTCCGTTAAAGCAGATTCATAGGCATTCTTTCGAAGATCTGCCTCCAGAGCTTCGAATATGCGGCTCTCAAACTTTAAGATATTAGCCTTCAACCGCCGTAACTTACCGATACGCACGCTCGCAGAACTCATACGAAGCTCCTGTTGATGTTCTTGCTGAACATCAAACAATTGTAGAATTGAATCATTCATTATTCTAATTCTTTATGCTGTTTTTTCTAATAGTTCTTGATTACAAATGCTTTATCCAATCTTTTATCAATTCCACCCCTTCGGTATGGATTATCGATCGAGCAAGTTCAGGCATAGCCGTCCCCGGTTCTGTACTGTTCATCCTATAATATAATATGGACTTGTCAGGAGATCCAGGCACGAGGTCAAAATCCAAGCCTCCTGCTCCAGCACCTGCCGAAACTGGTCCTTTATGGTGGCCCAATCGTACCGTATCTGTTTCCGTATATTCTAGGAACAACCCCGTATTGAAGGCATCACCCCCTCTACGGTGACAATGGCTACAGTTGATGTCCAAATAGGCCCTTGCACGCTGATCTAAGCTGAAATTTGCTTTATCCAACCAATTCGGCAAGGCTTGGATCTGCTGCAGATCGGGTAAATTTTCCAAGTGACCCTCCTTTGCTAGCCAAACCAATTGATTTTCGGTCTGACCTGCACGAGTAAAATTCATGTTCCTAGCTTTAGGACCTATAGGCAACAATTTGGAATCCTGGATATGGCATCGCTTACAATCATTGGTATTTGGCACCATATAATTGGTTTTGTGCAATTTCCCCTTATCATCCTTCAAACTGATCGGCAAGACTACACCGCGGATAAATTTCACCGCATCGTCCTGTTTCTCATCCCACAGGTAGTTCATTACCTTCCAATTATGGTCTAATGGGTCCTTGACCAATAGCCTCGTCTCGATCATTATCTTCTCATCATTGCTGTTGCGATAGGCAAAATTCTTGATGATGATGGTCGAATCCGGGAACTCCAATTCCTCATTGCCCACATACTTCATCTTGCTGCCTTCTGGCAAAACGATGAAACGATCTTTGATAGCATAATCCGAAAATAGTGCACTGCTCAGGTCATAAGAAATCAATTCAGGATTAGGATTTAACTCCGAAAGCTTTCCTTTGAAAAAGCCATAATCAGATAGCTTCTCCTTAAACTGGAATTCTTTATTGGTATTTTGCTGTTTCTTGCCTTGGTTTTGACATGCTTGAATCATGAAAACCAAGAACAAGAAACAACAAGATATTTTGATTAAGTTAGACATGCTTACTTACATTCAAAAGGTTGAACATTGCTGTTTGGCTTCCAATTCGCTGGATCTTTTACATTAGCAAAGTCCGCATTGACAAACATATTTTCACCCGGCTGATTGATACAAACCTGATCAGGGTTCGGTTCAGACCCTTGGGTCATGATATTACTGGTCACCCCATCATATAAAATCGCAGGGATCCTCTTGTTCTTCCTGTTAGGATCTATTCCGTTCATTTGCTGTTCCGTTGCAATGATCAACTGCCCAACCCGATGTTCGAATGCCGGTTTAGGGAATTCATTACCCATTGTAATGCTGTTGCCATGGATCTTGATATTGGTAGGGATCGGAGAGTATTTATCATTGATTTTTTCCGCTGCCTTATCATCCACGGTAAATCCAGAAGCGATGGTAATGGCCGAACTGTTATTATTGTTAATCTTATTATCATAGATCTCGACATCCGAAGTCGCCAAAATTATGACCCCGCTACCCGGCGAGGCATTTCCAACTCCCCAAGAGGTGCCAAAGCTGCCCGCTTTTGCAAAGTTCCTGAAGTTATTATCGTGGATATTATTGTTGTAAGCCTTGATCCTTCCGCCACGTTGCGACAGATCAGGCAGGTCGAACACCAAGAAACCAGCGGTATTGTCATAGAATTCATTGTTATAGACTTCGGCGTCCGTAGAGTTCTCGATCTCACAGCCAGCCACATTTTTAGCCGCCTTGCTGTTCCTTACGATAGCCCCTTTGGTCTGCCCCACATAGATTCCTGCATCCGACGCGCCTTCCGCATAGCAATTTTCAATGAGCACGTTGCTACATAGCACGGGATAGATGCCATAGCCACCACTAGTGGAATCTGCGGTACTCCAGATCGCATGCAATTCAGAAATCACGATATCCTTACCGTTGTTTATTTTCAACAGGTCTCCTTTAGAATCCCTGATTTCCATACCTTGAATCTTGAAGTTGGTCACATCCGTCACACGGATACCTTCCCCGCCTTGCTCCTGGTCCTTGAAGTTCAGTTTGGTTTTCGTCGGTCCAGCCCCACGGATCAGGACATTATTGACCTGCGCTATACTCAGGTTCTGGAACTTGTAGTTCCCTTCTTTCAGAAAGATCTCTGTACTGTCTTTTAGAGAAAGGAATGCTTCCTCAATTTTTTCTTCTTCCCCAGGGCCAAAACTCAATTGCGTTCCATAACCGCTGGATTTATCAGCCGTATTTTTACAGCCGACCAACAGGGCCAAACAGAAGATTGCAACTATTGAAATGCTTTTCATGTGATTTGTTTTTTTTGGTTAATCTTAAAAAATATTATAGGCATAGCTAACGTAATACATCGCTCCGATCCTCGGGTTAGCAATACCGGTCGAATAGTATTTGTTGGTAATATTGGTTCCTCCGATGCGGATTCCTGAACGTGCTTTCAGAATCTTATAACTGATCTGTGCATCGATGACGGTCGATGAAGGAACTTGGCCTTGGCCCAATCCTCCAGCGGCAACATAATGAAATCCCGGCTTATACCTTAAGGTAGTATTAAAAGACCAAACTTGTTTCTTTCCAAAGCCACTATTACCAAATTCCATGTTCACATGGTAATTCGGCGTGTTGAAATTATTGATCTGGCTATTGTTCTTATTCTTCAGGAAATCTGAGAAGTAGTTCACCTTCGTCAAGAAGTTCTTGCCCAGATCCACACTTACACTGGCCGCATAACCATAAGTATTTACTGTTTCACCACCATTGAAGGCCATATTATAAGTAATGTACTTGCTTTGGTCCTTGAAGGCATTCACATCATCCGTACCTGGGCTATTTGCCACATTCGCATAGCCGATAAAGTTTTCCCAAGTCGAGAAATAACCCAATACATCAAACATGACACGCTTAGCGATCAATGCCGCATAACCTACTTCGAATGAATTCACTGTTTGAGGCTTGATATCATCATACTCAAATCTCTTCAAGACAGATGGATCATTGGTCTGTTGGAATTCCTGTACACTCGCCAAGGTATATGGCGGGAATTCGTTGAAGTGATAATGATCATTCAACAACAGGTTCGAACCTCCAGAAGAGTAGCTGTTAAAACCGTTCATGGTATTCTGCAAGGCCTGTATATTTGAAGGGAAACTGTAGGCATTCTGATAAGATAACCTCAAGTAATTCTGATAGGCAGTCTGGAATACAGCAGATGCTCTAGAAGTCAATCTAGGCTTGCCAAAAAGGGTATTCTTATCCAAACGGAAAGAGGTGTTCAAGGTCAGACGATCCTCCACCAAACGCTTACCAAGGGATAGATATCCACTATATTCTTTCACATTGATTGGTTTGTCCAAATCAGGGAACAGGGTATTTTTAGAATTCAGGCTATATAACCTCCAGTTCACTCCAGCAATAACATCCATAAATGGGATCAATTTCCTGAAGTTATATTGGAATTCGGCGTTATACAGTTTCGAGCGGTCCAAGAAGAGTGTTCCACCTTCTGAGATCGGCGTTTGGGAAATCTGTTTCTTCAGCGCATTAAATCCTTCAGAACCTTCCAGCAATCTTCCTTGATCAGCAAATTGCCTGGCGGCAATATGTGCAGCCTGCATATCAGAACCCGTTGCCAATGCCGTAACCAAGGCCTCGGTATACTCTGGGTACCATCCGCCAACATTGCCATCATAACTTACCTTCCAGCCCTCATTGATCAACTGCGAGGTAGGACCAGCTATCAGTGTATTTCCTGAATTTTCACGGGTGGTATAAGCCCTAACGAACCAATCTTCACTTTTCAGCTCCAGTCGGTACTGCGCCACCTTGAAATCATTGATCTGATAACGGGTATCATTGGTATAAACGATATTACCCGTACCAAAGGTTCCTGATGCGATGGCTTCCAAATCGGAATTGATCTTATAGCGAAGCTCCGCATTCATCTTAAACATATTGGCATTATTGTCCAAATAGCCCCATTCCGGATATCCCGTCCTAGCCACATAATTTGGCTTCGCCAACATCGGCTCGATCAATGGAGCCAAATCTGGATTCCCCATCATAGCAGCATACAGGAAAGGATTGATATCCGTATTTGTAGCACTTCCGTACATATTCATACCATTGTAATTCGGATCCACGTCCGGACCACCCGGTCCATTCTTGTTCTGCATATCATTGGCTACCCAATCATTGGCCTTCGAATACTGCGCATTGATCTTGTAGGCAAATTTATCGTTGACCGTGTTGGCATAGCGGATGACCCAATCGTATACCGGCGATGCCGATACAGGATCATTGTTCTTTTTGCTGTTGACATGGTTCACCCCCTGGGTAACCAACACACTTAAACCTTTATATTTAAAAGGATCTTTCCCGGTCATGACCATGGTTCCGTTCAAACCCCTAGAACCATAGAGCGCAGAAGAAGCTCCCGATAATAACTCAATATTGTCTACATCCAATTGCGTAAGCCCGATAACCGAACCCAAAGGGAAGTTCAATCCCGGAGCCTGGTTATCCATTCCATCCACGATCTGCGTAAAGTTGGTATTACCACTGGTATTGAATCCCCTAGTCGTTACCGAGGTAAAACCCAAACTGGAAACAGTCACATCTACCCCACGTAAACCCTGCACCATATCCATATAGTTGATTTGGGGCGAGTTCTGCACATCCTTGGTACTGATCTGTTCGATCGTCACCGGCGAAGACAGCTTGGTCTGCACAGAGCGGCTAGCAGAGACCACCACTTCCTGTGCCAGCGTAGAAGTCGGGACGAGGTCAATCAAAACAGGGCTCTGATTGCTTTCGACTAGCACTTCCTGTTTTTCATAGCCGATGGAGGAGACCATCAAGGTAATGGGAAAGCCCTTGTTCAAGCGTAGTTGAAAGTGGCCTTTATCGTCAGTAAAAGTTCCTGCACGATCATCTTTGACGCGAATTGAAATAGCCGTTGCGGGCTCTTGGGTAATCTGGTTTTTGACAACACCTTGAACAATTTGTTGGGAAATTGCGGCAAAAGGTGCAAGGAAGCAAATCACCAAAATTAGGTAGGCAATTTTTCTCATGGTAAATTGGTTAGTTTATAATTCGTTACAATTACAAACAAGCTCCATAAAACTCTATTACCTGGGGGATCTGCTAAGTCTACTTTATTCCTTCAAATATTAAAGTCACGAGTGTTTTAATGTCTTTAAGGCTTTGAGTATAGTCTATATTGGTTTCTCTTTTGAGAATAGCTTGTTGTTCAACATTGTGCTTCAGGGCATCAGTGAAATTGATCAATACGGAAGCCACTTCCTTTGGATCTTTCATCCTGATCTTCTTTTCTTGAATGGCCTTTTCCAAAAGTGCCGTCAAGAATTCCTTTTCACGATGCATCAGGGCATCATACAGTTCAAAAAATCTAGGCAGAAGCTTGTTCAGGGTTTCTACCGATACCCGGTTCATATTCAACACCTGGGTGTAATAATTGAACCTGGACTCCAGATAGAATGCCACGCATTCCTCAATCTCGGTCTTCTGTGCTGTAGCTTCCTGTAGCGTTTGGATATATTTTTCACCTTCGCGCAAGGCGACCTCGATAAATATGTCCTCCTTCTTCTTGTAATAATAATATAACGATGTTTTATTCAGCCCAACGGCCTTTGCAATATCTTCTAAAGTGGTTTTATCTAAACCATAGCGTTCAAAACATTCCATCGCGGCCTGTTCGATCCGACTCTTTACCTGTTCTCTTTTATTCATCGCTTGACTAAAGTTAAATAATAGTTTTTCATTTTTCAAACATTTTGTTAAAATATTTGAAAAACTCGTTAGACACATCCGATTTTAAACAAAATTTCGCTTAAAGTTTTTAAAAATGCTCAAAAATCCACTGATTATCAAGGCTTATGCCTGATATTTAGAAACTATTATCCGGTAAATAATGGGGATACCTATTCTAATGCGAACTAGCTATATAGTGCCCGACCCTCTTTCCCGTAAAAATACAACCCCCTAGAAAGGTACCTTCCAATGAATTGTAACCATGCATTCCTCCGCCGCCAAAACCAGCAGCTTCTCCAACAGCAAATAAATTAGGAATACACTCGCCGGATTGATTAAATGCCTGTCCATTTAAATTCGTCTCAATTCCCCCTAGGGTTTTCCGGGTCAGGATGTTCAAGCGTACCGCAATCAAAGGGTAATGATTGGGGTCTAGTATTTTATGCGGCTTAGCCGTCCTCGCTATCTTATCCCCAAAATACCTGCGGGTGTTCTGAAGATAACTCACCTGAAAATCCTTGCTAAATTTATTGTCCAGTTCCAAGTCCCGCGCTTCAATAATCGCTCGCACCTCCTCCAAATGAAGCAAACCTTCTCCACTCAGGGCATTCATGCGTTCCACAAGATCTTCAATGGAATTGGACACGATAAAATCCTTTCCATGCTCTTTAAAGGCTTCCACCGGTGCAGTGGCTTTCTTCCCGAACAGCCTTTTCACGATCAATTTATAATCCTTATTGGTCAAGTCAGGGTTTTGTTCCGATCCTGAAAGGGCAAATTCCTTTTTGATGATGCTCTGGTTCAAAATAAACCAGGAATAGCTCTTTCCGGTATCTTGTATATGTTTAAGCGTGCCCAAGGTATCAAAACCGGGATAAAAAGGAGCCGGCAAGCGCTTACCATAGGCATCCAACCAAATGGAAGAAGGTCCCGGAAGAATCCGAATACCATGATTAGGCCATATCGGAGCCCAATTCTCCAGTCCTTCGGTATAATGCCACATCCGATCCTTATTGATCAATCGCACATTGGCCGCTTCAGCCGCCTGCAACATCTTCCCATCCACATAGGCAGGAACTCCACAGACCATCCTCTCCGGCGGAGTACCTAATCTCGGTGGCCACTGCTTTTTCACCATTTCCAAGTTCGCACCTATTCCGCCACTTGCGATCACCACGCTGTTTACCTCAAATTCAAAAGCACCAATGACTTCCCTATTGCTTTCCTTCCCTCTTTCCGAATCATCTTCCTTTAACTGATTCCCAAACACCTTAATCGAATCCTCAGATATTAGTTCCAAGCGATTTACCTGATGTCGGAATCTAAACTCCAGCAAGCCTTGTTTCTCCATGGCCAAGGCATGCTCTGCAAAAGGCTTCACCACGCCAGGCCCAGTTCCCCAAGTAATATGAAAGCGAGGCACTGAATTTCCATGGCCTTGTGCTTTACCATCGCCTCTTTCCGCCCAACCTACTATTGGAAAGAACCGCATCCCTAAACCTTTGACATAATCATACTTTTCCTGATGGGCAAACTTCAGGTAAGCTTCTGCCCATTGCCTTGGCCAATGGTCCTCAGGCCTGTCAAATGCTGCACTCCCCATCCAATCTTGCCTTGCCAATGCAAAGGAATCCTTTACCGACAGCCTTCTTTGTTCCGGAGAATCGATAAAAAACAGACCACCAAAAGACCAGAATGCTTGACCGCCCAAGTTATTCCGGTTCTCTTGATCCAACATAATGACCTTTTTACCGGATTTTGTGATTTCATAGGCAGCAACCAAACCCGATAGGCCAGTTCCAATGATTAGGGTAGTGGATTGGCTCATAATTGATTTTTTTTAAGAAAGATAGGAAAAATAATCCTTAGATATTTAAGCCTCAAACCAGAACAATGGGCTTTTTTAAGGATAAATCAGTAGCATCTTGATGGGTATCTTTCAATTTCAAGTCGCATAATCATGAGAAATTCAGGCGTTTCAGTTCACTCTTACCAATAATTATATAATGTTCCACGGAAAACATTTAGTTTACAACAAGCGAAACACATGGATATAGTTCGAGCATAAGCAAGCAACCCATACTAGCTTTTTCCTAATTACATGTTGGGGATATAACTTTCCGCTCGGACCTTATTTTACCCATATTCGGGAATCATCTCAGCACAGCCGAAATGTTCCGATCCATTGGGGGATAAAATTCGACCATTTCCCGAATGTGTCTCGAATATGTCTCGAATATGTCTCGAATAAAACCTCTATAAATTCAAGAGTTTATTACCCAAAAATATACCCATATCAAGAGGCAAAAACAGTCGAAAATAGCAAAAGCCCGACTGTTCAAAAACAGCCAGGCTTTTCCGCGAGCATTGATGAAACTTAATTAATTAACTGACATTATAACTATATCCGGCAACCCAATCGACAATCAGCCTACCCGAGGCTCCATTACTTTTGGGTTTGGAATCGGTTTGCAAAATAGGTACAGAGTGGAAACAGGTATAGGTTGGGTTTTCCTCATTTGATTTTCCGCATTTGTCACCAAAGTCCCAAGATAAGGAGCTGTAATTTTGGGATTCATTCTTGAAGTGGACCGAAAGCTTGGCTTCTTTATCAACTTCAAATGAAAAATTAGCTTTGGGCATTTTTACTTCCTCCACATCTTCGCCCCTGTTGTTACACGAATAGAAGATGAGTAGACAGGTCATAATAAAGCAGGCCTTCCGCACAAAATTGTTTGCTCTTTTCATTGTTTTCTTATAATGGTTATTAAATTCTTTGGAATCCCCTTTGGATATCCAAATTGAGCTAAATCAGGCTGGAATCTTTTGCTGAATGCGTTTTTCTTTTTGCTTGATTTGATATTCTATCCGAAAATATTTCCAGTTAATGGAAAATATAAAAAGGCAAATTTTATCAGCACACAGCCTAAAAAAGAACAAAATCAACAAAATATTTAATTCTTTATTTAAAACATTTATTATTAAATAATTTTTAATTTCATTATTTTTAAGTGGGCCATCCTAATTCATAGTGAAAAAAAATGTACAAGTTTCTTACATATTTTTCGATCCTATGTCTTTGTAGTTTTTGTGTATCAACCGTTAGTTCGCAAATCAGGACAAGGATAAAATTTAACCACCTGAGTAATGAGGATGGTCTATCCAGTAGCAGCATACAAGCTATCATACAGGATAAAGAAGGTTTTATTTGGTTTGGTACCGAAGATGGCCTGAATCGATATGATGGGTACCAATTCCGCGTTTACAAAAACAATTACCAAGATTCGCATAGTCTGAGCGACAACTTTATCAATGGCCTGTTCATTGATGGACAAGATAGGTTTTGGATCTCCAGTTCCAATGGCCTCAACCTTTATGATCCCCTAAAGGACAACTTCTTGACCTATTATTTTAATGCCACAGAGGTCGGCAACAACATCTATGGTCTTGTTGAAGATCAGGCTGGAAACCTATGGGTATCCAGCAATGAGGGGCTTTTTACACATTCCAAAAAGGAAAATAAGTTCAAGCGGTATATCCCTCAAAATCCTGTGATGCAGAATTGCCCAAAGAACGAATTTGGAATTCTATTCGTGGATAAACAAAATAGGCTCTGGATAAGCAAACAGCAGCATGGCCTATTCCTTAAAAACTCCAATGGAAGCATCGAAAACGTGGAGAAGACCTACCCCTTACTGAGCTCAATAAGGGATGCCCAAGTAATTCGGCAAGACCAAAAGGGCAATATCTGGATAGGTACGGCTGGACTAGGTTTATTCAAAGTGCATTTCGACAGTCATGAAGTATCACGCTATGAGCATAATCCATTGGATAACAAGAGCCTTTCGAGCAATGTGGTCAAAAGCCTGGAGTTTGACCAGCAAGGGCAAGTGTGGATCGGTACGGAAAACGGAGGCTTAAACCTTTATCATGATAAAGAAGATTGTTTCCATCGGTATGATAACCAGCCCAACAATCCAAGCGGCATATCGCAAAAAACCATCTCCTCCATTTTTGAGGATCGACAAGGAAATATCTGGTTAGGGACACATCGATCTGGTATCAACTATTTCAATCCCTTGATGGACAATTTCCAGTTTTATGGGGATGGTATTCCGTTTCGAGACTTGAGCTATAGAGATGTCAAGACTTTTTACGAGGATTCTGACGGAACCATTCTCATCGGCACCGATGGAGCAGGATTAAATAGCTGGAATCGGAAAACCGACCGATTCAGTTATTTCAAACACAGTCCGACGGATGAAAAGAGCATTGGTTCCGATGCTGTCCTGCATATCATGAAAGATCGGAAGGGCAATATTTGGGTCAGTACTTGGGGTGCTGGTTTGAACCTTTTTGATCGGAAGAGCGATACATTCAAAAGGTTTGTACATGATGACAAAAGACCCCAATCCATTAGTTCAAATTACGTCTGGAGGGTATTTGAAGATAGCAAAGGAAACCTATGGGTCGCAACCTCCTATGCTGGACTCAATCTCTTTGATCCTAAAAAGAATAGCTTCCAAAAGGTAAATTGGAGGAACAAAAATGACCCAAGAATAGCCATGGGACGAAGCTATTACAGCATAGAGGAAGATACAGAGGGAAAATTATGGCTTGGGGCCGATGCTGGAATTCTCCATGTCTATGACCCCAATACCAAGGACCTAAAGGAATATAATTTCTCCGAAATCCCAAATTACCCCAGCTCTACCAATGCAGTGCGGGTTATTTTCAAGGATTCACAAAACAAGCTGTGGATTGGCCAAGAAGGATTGTTCCAATATGAAAAGGCCCAGGATCGGATAGTGCCTATATTTAAAGAATCGAACTTAAGGGATGAAGCGATTCAGGGGATCTTGGAGGATGATCGCGGCAATCTATGGATCAGCAGCAAAAACGGACTGTACCGCTACCATCTGCAAAGCCGGGATATCAAGCAATTTAATCTAAACGATGGCCTACAGGGCATGGAATTTGGACCCAATACTTGCCTGAAGACAGCCGACGGGGAATTGCTTTTCGGTGGTTACAATGGGTTCAATGTTCTGGATCCGCATCATATAGAGACCAACCTGGTTGCTCCAGAGATCTATTTTACTGATTTCCAGATTTCGCATAAGAGCCAAAAACCTAATCAGGAACATTCGCCACTGACCCAGCAAATTGGGGCAACCGAAGAGATCATCTTAGCCTATGATCAAGCAAATTTCACGATAGCCTATACGGCATTGAACTTTATAGCAAGTCCTAAAAATCAATTTGCTTATAAGATGGTTGGGCTGGACAAGGATTGGAATTATGTCAAAGACATGAGGTCGGTAACCTATACAAACCTCAGTCAGGGCGATTACATATTTAAAGTCAAGGCCTCTAATAATGATGGGCTGTGGAACGAAACGGGAAAGAGCATCAAGATCAGCATCCTGCCGCCTTTTTGGCAACGCTGGTGGTTCAGGGCCATGCTAATCTGCCTGACTTTGGGCATTGCCGCTTTCTATCTGAATATGTACCGCAACTTGGAAATCCGTAAGATCAAACTCTTGCAACAGGATGAGATCCATGAGGTACAATCGCAGTTTTTTACCAATATTTCACATGAATTCAGATCACCCCTGACCCTGATCATGGGTGCCCTAGAAAACATAAGAAGCAACCAACATGTCGAAAAAAGCCATCGATTGATGGAAAAGAATGCCGAACGACTTTCGGGCTTGATCAATGAGGTCATGGATTTCCAAAAGATTGAAAGCGGATTACGGACCTTACAGGTGAGCTTGTGCAATATGAACAGCTTGCTGGGCGATATTGCGGAAGACTTTACGGAAATGGCTCAGCAGCGGAACATGAAGCTACAGGTCGACCTGCCCAAGATCCAGAAAATGGCCTATTGCGACCGAAAGGTAATCGAAAAAATAGTGCTCAATCTGCTGAATAATGCCTTTAAGTTTTCACCTGACCACAGTACGGTAACGATTTCATTATTGAGCAGCCTCAGGTATCATGTTACGGAGTTAGAGCCGCTCTTACAGATTGGCAAAGCATTGCCCAATGTGCATTACTGCCATATCCTGGTTGCCGATCAAGGTATTGGCATCCATAAAGAGGCCTCAAAAAGATTGTTTGAGCGCTTTTATAGGATCTCCAAGGAGCACATGGGCTCGGGAATAGGGCTAGCCTTTGTAAAGAGCTTGGTGAGCCATCATCGTGGATATATACAGGTCTTTAGCCAAAAAGAGGTAGGCACGGAGGTCATTGTGAGCATTCCCTATAGACGTTCAGATTATGCAGAAGAAGAGATTACATTTGAGGAAATGCCAAAAGAAAGTAGCCCGGTACAGGGGCTGGACATTAAAGAAGTACCTGCGAGCCTTTATGTTAACGATAATCAAAACCATGATCCCAATTCAGAAAAGATCCTCCTGGTTGATGATGACCATGAGCTAAGGGCTTTTGTCCGCGAAAACCTAGAGCAGGACTACGACATCATGGAAGCAGAAAATGGCGAACAGGCTTTGGAACTCTTGAAGGAACAGTTGCCAGACTTGATCATCAGTGACCTGATGATGCCCAGAATGGATGGGATGGAATTATGCCAAACGCTCCAGGGAAGCCCAGCACATAGTCATATCCCGATTATCATGCTAACGGCAAAAGAAGAGACCACAACCAAGTTGGAAGGGCTCGCTCATGGAGCCAGTGTGTATCTAACAAAACCATTCAGCATGCAGTTGCTCCGATTGACCATTGTCAATCTGTTTAAGCTAGGGAAGAACCAAAAGGAAAGGCATATCCAAGATTTTCAACGATCTGCTGTTTCCATGGTTCAGCAAAAGCGGGATGAGGTATTTATCCATAACCTGATGGAAATTATGGAAAGGCATTTGGACGATCCCAACCTGAAGGTGGAAGTTTTGAGTCGGGAAATGGGAATGAGCCAGTCAAAATTCTATAAAAAGATCAAGGAAATCACTGGGTATAATATATCTGAATATGTGCGCAAGACCCGAATGGCACGAGCTAGGCAGATTCTATTGAGTGAGGATACAACCATTACTCAGGTGATGTACAGGGTGGGTATATCTTCGTCTTCTTATTTTACATCTGCCTTTAAGAAAGAGTTTGGGGAGACACCTTCGGAGTATATGAAGGGGGTTAGGAGGTAAGTTACGCTGGCAAGAGTGTAGGGTACACTATGATTAAAAATTGGAATTCGTTTGTTTTTTATTTGTTCAAGCCGGAACATTACATATAAAGCTTTTTCCTAAAATCATCTAGACTAATTTTGGTGGTTTTATCAGATTTAGCCTCAATGATTGCCTTTTCTGTTTCTTTATTATAACGTGATCCTTTGATCTCAACAAATGGAAGTGTTTTCAGATACTCATAAAATACCTTTGCTTGCTTACTTCGCTTATCTATTTTTATTGTAATTTCCATTTCAAACCAATTAATGAGGCACTCCTCTAATTTACTAAAAAACAAGATTGTTCTTTATCGAATAGCCGCATAAGGGAAAAATTTCACCAATACAATCATGCCATCTGTTTAAAGAGATTGTATGGAGAATAATCCTCTAATAAAATACTCTTCACTAGTACATCCCCTTTTAAGCAATTAGAAGCGATCCAAAACCGAATGAAGTAATAAAAATTTTACAAATCCTAAATTACTGAAGCTTAATTGCTTAACAGCAGCATGTAGTGTTTTTGTCTGTATGTTTTTGGTTTAAATATCGCTACAAGTCCCAAACTGTAGTGACAAAGTAGGGTCTAGATTTTACTCTCGCATAAAAGTTTTGTTGGAACTTTAATAATGGATTTTCCTATCTCGAAATTTTAATCCGTCTTGGGGAATTTGGGCGGCATGAATCAGGGATTCTGATTAACCAATGCTAAAGAAAATCACAATTAAACTATAAACCAAATTTATTATGAGAATCTTTCAAATTAAATGGACAAAGAGCATCCCCTGGGCCATGTCCCTCTTTACATTGCTCGGCATTGTTTCCTGCGAAAAGGAAACTACAATTACAGAGAACCAAACCGAAGAGTTCAAGACGTCTGCACGTGCGGCTAGCTACAGCTTGGTTTGGTCTGATGAGTTCAATTACACTGGACAACCTAACAGTCAAAAATGGAGCCATGTCATTTGGAATCCAGGACAAGTAAACAATGAAAAACAAGCTTATACCAATCGGCTTGAAAACACACGTGTAGAAAATGGGAACCTGATCATCGAAGCAAGACGGGATTGGGCCAATGGACATGAATACACATCAGGTCGGTTAAATTCTAAGGCTGGCTGGACTTACGGCAGAATGGAAGCTCGCATTAAGATTCCTTCAGGTTGGGGGACTTGGCCAGCTTTTTGGCTTTATCCTAATGATGAAACCAAATACGGCTGGAACAATACCACCAACTATTGGTGGCCAAACTGTGGCGAGATCGATATTTTAGAGCATGTCGGCAAAGACCAGAACAATATACACGGTTCAGTCCATAGCAGGGATTATTATTTCAGGATCGGAAACCAACGCACCGGAAAAACCTATGTGGGTGATGCGACCTCGAATTACCATGTATATGCGGTGGAATGGTCTCCAGACCGCATCGACTTTTTTGTCGACAACAATAAATATTATACCGTCCATAACGACTATTCCGGTTGGGGTTCATGGCCATTTAACCATGATTTTCATATCATCTTAAACCTAGCTGTAGGTGGGGATTGGGGTGGAGATCCTGATCCTAATATTTGGCCTAGAAGAATGGAAGTAGATTATGTCCGTGTCTTTAAGATGGATAATGCTTCATCACCGGTGGGTCGCACCATTACCCTGAAAGGGAGCAATAATCAGTTTGTTAGTGGACAAGACGGAAAAAACCCTGTTATGTGCAACAGACCAAATGCACAAGCTTGGGAGCAATTTACAGTGGTGGATGCTGGAAATGGGAAGGTTGCTCTACGCAGCATGAACAAGTACCTCTCTTCCGAAAATGGGCTTAATCCGATTACCTGTAGCCGAGAGAACATCGGGGAGTGGGAGAAATTCACTTGGGAGGTCATGCCTGATGGTAAAGTGGCACTGAAAGGAAATAACGGAAAATATGTCTCTTCAGAAGACGGATTAAAAGCAATGACCTGCCAACGGGATTTTCCGCAAGCATGGGAAACTTTCACATACAATTAGTTATCATTAATAAATTCCCAAAGAAACCAGTGGTCCTGTGGATCACTGGTGTTTTTGTTAACCTGAAATATGTTCAATTACAGAAATATTTTCATTGCTTTTTCCTGTACATGGTTCATGATACCTTCTTTGGCTTTTAGCCAGACTAATGATCGGTTGATTTTTGTGGGCAAAACCGGATTTAGGTTTGAAAAAACCGATTGGTCCATTGCAGAGAATTTAGAAGGGGGCAGTCCGAATATCAGATCAGAGTTGAAGTGGACTGATTTGGTTATTGCTGACTTTACCATTGCTTCTCGATATAAATTTACGCCCGATCTTTCCTTAGAAGTTGCTGGAAGTCTTGGAAGAACCTTGAGCGGAAATGTTTCAGACATCGATTATTTAGGAGATAATCGAACAAACCCTTCCTATCAACTCCAAATAAAGAATAAAAAAGGATCTGACCATTCCTTTTACGCACATGTAGCCTACGCTTTTCATCCGAGTAAAACCTTTGATATCCTGCCTTTGCTTGGATACAAGCTTTCTTCGCATACCTATTGGTTGTCTGATGAAGCGATTGAGCAAGGGGGGATGAAGCTAAACAGCTCGTATAAGACCAATTGGAAAGGGCCATATGCCGGTGTGAACTTAATTTATAGGCCATTGGAAAGATTAAGTATCCAGACAAATGTTCAATACCATCAGATAGACTATGACGCAGAAGGAAATTGGAACTTGATGATGCAATTTGCCCATCCAAAGAGCTTCGAGCATTCCGCCAAGGGCTATCAGATATATGGATCAATCGTGCCAATTTGGACGATCAATAAAAATATAAGTTTGTTAATGGACCTAGGCTACCATTATGCCCATACCGGGGATGGTAATGATTTGGCCTTTATGGCCGATGGAACCCAAGGCTATACAAGGTTGAATGCGGTAACTCGAAGTTATTGGCAAGGAAGAATAGGTGTAATATTTAACTTCCTTGAAATTTAAAAAGCCCTTTAATCAAGCAAAATTATCCTTCGATATGCTTTGTATTCTGCCATTAGCAGCATCTATAAGACTTAGGGAACATTTTAAAGATTTATTTTGTAATATTACATGACAAATTTTAACCTATAGGTTATCTCCCAATTCTATTTTATGAACTATTGCTTTAGATTTCTGTTCCTGGTATTATCAATTATTTCATTGGATTGCTTAGCTCAAGGCACAATTTCTAAACCACAGATTTTCAATTATTCCAGCAGCATCTATAAGGGCGGATTGCAGAACTGGTGTGTTGCCCAAGACTCTAAAGGGGTCATGTATTTTGGAAACAATGAAGGTTTGCTGAGCTTTGACGGTAGAAATTGGCGGATTTACCCCCTTCCTAACGCCACAGTGGTACGTTCTGTTGCCATTGACAAGAATGATCGGATATATGTAGGCGGACAGGATGAGCTGGGCTATTTTGAAGCTGATGATAAAGGCATGTTGGTATTCCATTCCTTGAGGGAGAAGCTGCAGGAATCTGAACGGTTTTTCTCTGATGTATGGCATACAGAGATCCTAGGCGATAATATATTCTTTCATACCTCCCTGTACATATTTAGGCTCAGCCATGAAAAGATGATCGTGGATCGAGCCCGCAGCAGTTGGCAATTTTTGGGGCAAGTGAATGGGGATATGTATGCCTATGAAGCTGAAATGGGCTTGATGCAATATGAAAATGGTATCTGGAAATCCATACTGAAATCGACGGATATTGCTAATGATGTGATTACGGATATCGTCAGTTATAATGCGGATACTTTACTTATTTCTACGCTAAGGAATGGTCTGTATACTTATATCAATGGGCATATAGCACCTAAAATCATAAAGGGTTATACCAACCTCAATTCATATCGTATTTCATGTCTGCAAGATCTTGATAATGAACGATACGCAATAGGCACTAATTCTGGCGGATTATTTATCATCAATGCTTCTGGGGATGTGATGCAACATTACGTCTACAAAGGCGGACTGCAGACCAACCATATCCGTTCTATATTTACCGACAAAAACTCCAATCTCTGGTTAGCAACGGATGACGGGATTGATTATATCACCATCAACAGCAGCGTGGGATACATCCAACCGGATCAGAACACCACGATCAGCGCCTATTCGCATTTAATTTTTGGCAATCGTCTTTTTATTGGAACATCGAATGGGCTCTATGCTACTGATCTGATGAATGGGACGGCCGGCCTGGATATAGGCATGGCTCAGGCCAACTTCAAAAAGATTGCACATAGCGATGGTCAGGTTTGGTCATTAAATGAGTTTAACGGAAGGCTTTTAATGGCGCATGAAGACGGTAGCTTTGAAATCAAGGGGGACCAAGCCACCGCAATCTATCGATCAATTGGAACTTGGCTACATAAAGCGACGACGAGGGTACTGCCCTTTGAGCGCCTGATTTCGGGCACGTATGCTGGCTTATGGTTAATAGGCTTTGATGGTAATAATTTTAATGATTTAGGCCATATCCATAAATCCAACGAATCGCTGCGATTCATCCATTATGATGATAATGCGAATGCGGTTTGGGTTTCCCATCCTTACCGCGGGGTATCTAAACTTTGGTTGTCGAAAGATTTCAAGGAGGTCGTCAAAGAAAAAGCCTATACCCTTCCAGAAGCAGCATCCTCTACCCTTCATAATTATCTGTTTTTCATCAAGAACAAGGTGATTGTTTGTAATCCTAATTTTATCTATGAATATGATGAAAAAGCAGATCAGTTTGTGAAATCATCGGATTTTGAAGCCCTTTATGATTTGCCAATCCAATACATGAAGGAGGACAAGTTTGGCAATATTTGGTTCGTCAGCAATAAGCGCTTGAGCGTTCTGGACTATTCGAAGGCTAGCAAGGATCATCCATTTGTGCTCAACCATTTCCCAATGCTCAATGGAAAGATCTTGGGTGGATTTGAATCCGTTTATGTACATGATTTAGAGAATGTCTTTATCAATGGCCAAAAAGGGGGAATCCTTCTGAACTATAAAGGATACTTGGAGAAGGCGATCAAACCGAATGTGCTGCTCCGTCTGATCAAGATATCGAATCGAGCGAAAGAGGAACAGGTTCTTTATGGCGGAAATGGAAGCACGGAAGCCGAAGAACGTAAAATCCCCAATGCCTTCAATACGGTACACTTTGAGTTTAGTTCAACAAATTATGAGCAACAAGAGCAGGTAGAGTACAGTTACCTATTGGATGGTCTGGAAACAAAATGGTCTTCTTGGAGCAATAAGGGCGACAAGGAATATACGAATCTAAGGCCCGGTGACTATGTATTCAAAGTCAAGTCCCGGAATGGTGTTGGTAATGAATCTGAAGAAGCTACCATTGCCTTCACAGTGGCCCCACCTTGGTACCTGCATCCCATTATGTATGTGCTGTACGCCATTTTCTTTATTTCATTCCCTTTCTGGATCTTGGCTATGCAGCGCAAAAAACTCAGAAGGGTTCATCAGCAAGAATTGCAACTCACGCAGTTGGAGATTGAGAAAAAAGAAAAAGAGGTCATCAAATTGCGCAATCAAAACCTAGAAGCCGAGATAGGCTACATGGACAAGGAACTGGCTAATCTAACCATGAACATTATCCAGCGAGGTGAGGCACTTGGGAAGATCAAGGAGGGAATCAATAAATCTATGGAAGGTATTAAGGATACCGAGCTGAAAAGTAATTTCAAACAATTGACGAGGATCATCCGTTCAGCGGAACAGACTAATGATGATTGGGAGAAATTCAATATCCACTTCAACCATGCCAATGAGAACTTCTTTTTGCGATTGAAGAAAGAGCATCCAGATTTGACCCAGAAAGAGCTGCAGTTATGTGCTTTTTTAAGGATGAATTTGTCCTCCAAAGAAATCGCACAGCTGATGCATGTTACAGCAAAGGCGGTTGAGGTGAGTCGATATAGACTTCGAAAAAAACTGAAGATTGATCCCGAAATCAACCTCTACAACTACCTATTGGAGTTTGCCAAACCTGAAACGCCAAATTAACAGGTTGTCGATTTTTGATTCATTTCCCAAAAATGAAGCAAAAAGCATTTTCCGGAACAGCATCAACATAAAACATTGATAATCAATGTTAAAATTGACTGCTGTAGGGTTACTGTAGGGTGTAAAAAAGATTGAATGAGTCAAAAAATTCTCTGCTGTAGTGGTAATTGTTTAACTGAAAAAATACATCCTATTCTTCCCCAATATAACTTTGATTTATCATGATCGGCCCGTAACCAAGCCAGCATGATTTTTCAATTATATCACCATGTTAATTTATTTTCCTTTTATGAGATTAAAAATTTTACATGCATTCATACTGATTTGCATGTGTATTTCTGTAACGGATCTGAAAGCGCAGACTTTATCGATCCGTGGACAGGTAACGTCCTCAAGTACTGGAGAACCCATCTCTGGCGTGACGGTATCTGTCGAAGGTAAAAGACAAGCTACGAGTACTGATGCCGATGGCCAGTATACCCTTGAATTTCCGGGCACTACTGCGACCCTGAGGTTCTCCCAAATCGGGAAGATCTCTAAGTCGGTGGAAGTGGGCCAATCTGGAGTCTATAACGTCCAGTTGGAAGATGGTTTGGACGAACTAGAAGAGATCGTTGTGGTTGGATATGGCACGCAGAAGAAGAGCGTCGTAACGGGGGCTATCAGTAGTGTAAAGGGCAGTGACCTGGAAACTATGCCGGTTACCCGATTAGAACAGTCTTTACAGGGTAGAGCTTCAGGTCTGACCATTGCGTCTAACTCTGGAGAGCCAGGTGCTTCTTCTACCATTAGGATCCGTGGATTTACTACTTTCGGAAACAATAATCCACTTTGGGTAGTGGATGGAGTTGTTGTGGACGCTGGAGGGATCAGCTATTTGAACCAATCGGACATCGAATCCATCGAAGTGCTGAAAGATGCTTCTTCGCAAGCGATCTATGGTGCTCGAGCAGCTGCGGGGGTTATCTTGGTAACGACCAAAAAAGGTGCTCAGGGAGCTATCCGCATCAACTACAATACCTTTTTGGGTAGTTCAGCTCCTGCCAGGAAGCTTAGTTTATTAAATGCCACGGAATATGCCACATTGAGAAACGAAGCTGCCTTGGCCGCTGGAAATGCACTTCCGTTCAGTGATCCTGCTTCTTTGGGAGAAGGAACAGATTGGCAAGAACATATTTTCAATAGAAATGCCTTCCGTCAAAACCATGAATTGAGTTTGAGTGGAGGAAACGAGGTTTCTACCTTCTATACTTCCTTCGGTCTAATGACCCAAGAAGGTATTGTAGCATCTGAGATTTCAAATTATAAAAGAACAAACATCCGCTTGAACTCCGAGCATAAGGTAGCTAGATGGTTAAGATTCGGTCAAAACCTAGGCTATTCGCATGAAAGAGGTCAAGGTGTGGGAAATACCAATAGTGAGTTTGGTGGTCCTTTATCATCGGCGATCAACTTGGATCCGACTACGCCATTGATCATTACCGATCCAGCGATGCTAAATAATCCGAGCTTACCGTATGCTACGCAGGCAGTTCCTCGTGATCCGAATGGAAATCCTTATGGTATTTCCCAATTCGTTGCGCAGGAAATGTCGAATCCATTGGCGTACATCCAAACCCGCCTAGGCAACCATGGTTGGTCGGATAATATCGTTGGAAATGTATATGGCGAGATTGAGCCTATCAAAGGTTTGAAGATCCGTTCCACATTAGGTTCTAAGCTATCTTTCTGGGGAAATGAAAATTTCAATCCAGTGTATTACCTGAATGCCGTAATGAGAAGAGCGCAGAATGACTTTTCTCGTGGGACCAATAGAGGCTTCGATTGGAACTTAGAGAATACCATTTCTTATCAATATACCATTCAAGACCATAATATTTCTGCTTTGGTTGGTCAAGGAGCATACTATGACAACCGCGCAAGAGGTATTTCGGTAACCTACTTTGATATTCCTGTCAACAATTTTGATGATGCATCGCTGAATTACAATATCCCAGCAGACCAAAAGAATTCATCTGGCTATGAGAACGTGGGACATACAGTTTCTTCATTATTTGCCAGGTTGAACTATAATTACAAGGAAAAATATCTAGCTGAAGGATTGATCAGAAGGGATGGCTCATCTCGATTTGGGGCCAATAACAAATATGGTATTTTCCCTTCCTTCTCTTTGGGATGGGTAGTGAGCAAGGAAGATTTCTTGATCGACAATCCTAATATCAACATGTTAAAGATCCGTGGTGGATACGGTGTGGTTGGTAATGATAACATCGGTGACTTTGCTTTCCTATCGACTATTGGTGGTGGACGTAATTACACTATCGGATTGACTGATATCTACACAGTAGGAAATAGCCCGAATGCACCATCAAACCCTGATTTGAAATGGGAGCAAACCAGTCAAGCCAATATAGGTTTGGAGTTGTCTTTTTTAAGGAATTTCAATTTGACTTTTGATTGGTTCAATAAAGTAACAACAGGCATTTTACAGAACCCGCGTATCCCAGGTTATGTTGGGGCGATTGGAAACCCGGCTGCCAATGTTGCGGATATGAAGAATACAGGGGTAGAATTGGAGTTAGGCTATAAAAACAGATTAGGCGAAGTTAATTTCTCCTTGAACGGAAATGCTTCCTATCTAAAAAATGAGGTGACCGATATCGGTGCGGGCGTTAGTTTCTTGAATGGGGCTGGATTTCAGGCATCGACCTACAACATCACCCGTACCATGGTAGGTGAAGCTTTCAATTCATTCTATGGATTCAAAACGATGGGAATCTTCCAAAACCAAGGCGAGATAGAAGCTTATAAAAATGCGGATGGTGCCTTGATTCAACCTAATGCACGTCCTGGAGACTTCAAATGGGCTGACTTGGATGGCAATGGAGCCATCGACGCCAATGATAGAACCTTTATCGGCGATCCAACACCAAACTGGTCTTTTGGATTTACTTTGAACTTGGAATGGAATAATTTTGATGCTTTAGTCTTTGGACAAGGGGTAGCAGGAAACAAGGTATTCCAAGGTTTGAGAAGGCTAGACATCAACAATGCCAATTACTCTACCCGTGCGTTGGGCAGATGGACCGGCGAAGGAAGTTCGAATGACTATCCACGTTTAACGGATGCGGATGCGAACAACAACTTCACGAATCCTTCCGAATTCTACTTGGAAGACGGAAGCTACTTCCGCTTGAAAACTGTTCAGATCGGTTATTCTATACCATCAGACATAACCAGGAGAATCGGCCTTCAAAAAATTAGGCTATATGCTATGGCTGAAAACCTGCTGACATTTACAAAATATACAGGTTATGATCCGGAAATAGGGGGCGGTATCATGAGTATTGACCGCGGGATCTATCCGCAAGCAAGGTCATATATGTTCGGTCTTAATGTTGCATTTTAATCTAGATTAGTGATGAAATTAAATAATAAATTATTCCTCATACTTATTGCTTTCTCTTTGTTGGGGCAATCCTGTTCTGATAGCTTTTTGGAACTAAAACCTAGGGGTACCGACTTAGAAGAAAACTATTATAGGAATCGACAAGAGGCCTATAACGGTCTTGTCGCGGTGTACGATGTGGTGGGTTTCCAGAGTTCAAGTTATGTGACCAAAATACTAGCTGCTTCTGCGGCTTCTGATGACCACTTTGCAGGTGGTGGTGGATCCTCAGATTTACCAAATATCCAGGCCTGGTCCAATTATTCGGTGAGCCCAGCGGTGGGTCCTCAAGAAGATTTATGGCGTAGAGGTTATATGGGCATCATGAGGGCGAATGTACTGCTTGAGAAATTGCCGAATATCCCTATGGGTGATGATGAAAAGGCTAGGTTTACCGCAGAAGCGAAGTTCCTTAGAGCGTATTTCTATTTTGACTTGATCCGTTACTTCCGCAATATCCCATTAATCCTGAGCCCGCTTGTAGGTGATGCCATTTATACAACTCCTCAAGTGGCACCACAAGAGGTCTTCGCTGCAATGGAGAAAGATTTAACAGAAGCAATTCCGGTCCTTCCGATCAACATAGACTTAGGGACTGAAGCTGGTAGAGCTTCACAAGGGACTGCAAGAGCCTTATTAGGCAAGGTATATCTGCAACAGGAGAAGTTCACGGAAGCTGCTGCACAATTCAGTGAAGTGAATGGCCAACCGGGACAAACCAGCAAATATGGCTACAAGTTATTAGCTAATTATGGAGACCTTTTTAAGGTCAGCAATAAGTTCAATAGCGAGTCGATCATGGAGATCTCCTTTACCAACACTTCGGTTGGAGACTGGGGCTGTATCGATTGTACAGAAGGCAATATCTTGAATATCATGATTGGTCCCCGCGGATATGCGCCAGGTTCAGGAGCTCCTGATTATGTCGCTGGTTGGGGATTCCTGCCTTTGACTACCGGCCTTGTGGACTTGCTAAAAGGAGATCCTAGGTATCAATATACCGTTGCGGATATGAATCAATTGCAAGCAGATGGTAAAGCATCCTATACCCCTGGATATATGGATACAGGCTACTTCTTGGAGAAATATGCTGGTAGAGAGTCTAACAGATGGACTGGCGCCGGATCATTTGAGCTTAACTTCCCACAGAATATTTATGATATCCGCTTGGCTGATACCTATCTGTTGGAAGCCGAAGCCTTAGTTAGAGGCAATGGAAACATAACGCGCGCTGGGGCCCTATTAAACGCTGTGAGAGCGAGAGTTGGCCTGCCGGCAACTACTGCAACCTTCGCGAACATCAAACGCGAGAGAAGGCTTGAATTAGCTGGTGAAGGCCAGCGTTGGTTCGACTTAGTTCGTTGGGGAGATGCAGCAGCTGCCTTATCAGCTAGAGGTTTTGTAGCGGGGAAACATGAAGTATTACCAATCCCATTATTGGAATTAGATAATACGGAATTGGAGCAAAACAAAGAATACGGAGGCACGAAATAATTGACTGAATTATGAAAACGATATATAACAAAATATTTAATGCAAATCTCTGGAAGATCATGCTTTTCTCGATGATCGTGATTGCCTGTCGTCCAGAGGGTGATAACCTCACTTTAAGCGCTTTACCGCAACCAACCTTTCAGGCTGTGGAAATTTCACCAGGCCGTGTGCAGTTGACAAACACGACCAACACCCCTACGATTGCCAGTTGGACAATCGTATCGAGTGGACAGAAACTTACAGGCGATGTTGTAGAAGTCGCTTTGATATTTGCGGGCAATTATGATGTAAAATTGGATGTAGTGGGGCAAGGCGGAATGGCAAGTGTGACCCAGCCTGTTACGGTTAAACAAAACGATCCTAATGCTTGTGATGCTAAGACAGCGCTGGGTTTCATTGCCAGCTGTACCAAGAAGACTTGGAAGTTAAATCCTCAAGCAGGAGCCTTTAAAGTAGGCCCAGGTGCAGACAATGGAGATTGGTGGAGCAGTGGCGCAGGCGAAGTTACAGGCAGAGCCTGTGAATTCAATGATGAATTTACCTTCTCCTTCAATGCAGAAGGAACCTTTGCCTACGATAACAAAGGCGATTACTTCGCGGATGGTTACCTAGGCAATAAGACTACCACTTGTGAACCGGCTACAAACTTAAAAGGTGAACAGGCATTATGGAATTCTGGGAATTTCAAATTCTCTGTTACTGAAGGGACTGGGGTCAAAAAACTTGGCCAATTGCGCTTAGTTGGTAAAGGTGCACATATCGGAGTTAAAAAGGCTCATAACGGCGGTGAGACCCCTACAGGGCCTGCGAATGATTATGTGCTATATGATATATTGGAGATGACCAAAAATAAAGATGGAGCTGGTTATGATATTCTTAAGGTCGGTGTGAACATTGGCGGAGACGCTTGGTGGACCATGACCTTACGTTCATTCTAATCAGTATCAGTTTTATTTAATAAACAATTTAAAAATGAAGAGAAATATGAGCTTTTGGATCTTACCTATCCTTGTATTACTGTCCTGTTCAGATAAATCAAATGTGAACAACATTGTTATTCCTGAGCCTCCTCCGGCTCCGAAACCGAAAGAATATAAGTTCTCGGAGGCACCGGTTTGGTTTGATGAATTCGACAAGGATGGTTTGCCCAATACCGAACTATGGAACTATGATGTAGGTAGAGGTGATAATGGTTGGGGTAATAATGAATTGCAATACTACACCAATGCCCGTCCGGAGAACGTGAATATTGCCGATGGCATATTGAGCATTACGGCCATTAAAGAAAAATTTGAAGGTGCGGACTATACTTCCACTAGATTGATCAGCAAGGGAAAGGGTGATTTCCTATACGGCAGGTTTGTGGTGAGGGCGAAGGTTCCAGCTGGCAGAGGTACTTGGCCTGCTGCATGGATGTTGCCAACGGATTGGGCGTATGGCGCTTGGCCAGCATCCGGAGAGATTGATATCCTTGAACATGTAGGCTATGAACCGGATGTAGTGCACATCACGATGCACACCAATGATTACAACCACATCAAAGGAACCCAAAAAGAAGCCATTAAGAAGATTCAAAATGCGACCACCGAATTCCATGAGTACCGTGTTGACTGGACGCCAGATTATATTAGGGGTTTTGTAGATGGAGAACAGATCCTACACTTCCCGAATGAAGGCAAGGGTAGTGATGTATGGCCATTTGATAAAAAATTCCATTGGTTGTTGAACCTAGCCGTTGGAGGTAACTGGGGAGGTTTGAAAGGCATTGATGAAGATTCATTTCCGAATGTTTATCAGGTAGATTATGTACGGGTTTATGAATTATTGAATCCGTAATTAAGAAGATCGTTTTAAGTGGCTAGTATTTGTACCTTAAATACTGTTACTGATGTGATGATTGGGGGTGAGAAATAGCTATGGTGATTAAGCTAGATCTTGCCCCTTTATCTTTGTTCTTCAGGCTTCACATTGGAGAATTCCTTTCTTTTATAGCCAAAATTTCTCCAAAAGCATAGTGGGCTATCCCTTGTAATCCAAATATTGCAAACCGTAGTCCTTTTATAAGACTTATAACCAGATTAATAGGCGAATCAAGCAATTTCAATTTTTATAGCCCTAAAACTCTGCGTTCCTACAACAGGAATCTCTTAACCTATTATTATTTTGATACAATTTATCCTAATTATTAATCTAAAACCATCTGCAAGGAAATAAAAATTAAAAACTTGACATTTTAAATAAGCAATTAACTACATGGTCGTTTTGGAGTAGACAAAAAGCTACAAAGATTAAATGAAAGTTAATTTATCTTTTCTTTCGGGATTTAAAAAGTTAAATTAGAATAGATAGAGCTCCCAAATATCTGACCAATTGTTAATAGAATTTTGAATCAGAATATTTATTAAATGCAAGTAAGACATGATTTTATCCCTTATCTCCATATTTTTAGTTTTCAATATTTTGCTCGTCTTGAAGTTTATACATGGTGTAAAAAGACAAGCACAACATTGGGGACTTTGCACCATTCTATTACTAACCGTTCTATTTTTAACGATCATCCCCTTCTTATTTCTGATTGATGAAGAAGCACATTTTTACATCCTCAACATTCCAATTGGTTTTCTGTATGGACCTGCGCTCATGGTGCTTTCAAGTAGTCTTCGTGGCATCCCCAAAAAAAATCTCTGGGTACATTTAATTCCATTTGTATGTTTTTTTATTATTTATCTGGTATTTGTCAACAACTTATCTTTCGAATATAATTCCTTCCTGAACTTTGTCCCGTTATTTAATTCGGGCTTTGTTCTACTACATTTTCTGATCTATTTTGTCCTTATTCCTCCCAAATACTTTTTAACAAAGTTGAAGGAAAGGATAGAATTTCTTCCCCGCCTCGTTGTCATCTTTCTATTTGCTTCTATCATTAGCATAATATTCCTTGCATTAACGAGTTTTACCAAGGACATAGAGTTTATTTGGGCAAGTAGGCTCATCTTAATCAGCATATTCCTAACTACTTTAACCGTCCTTTATTCGGCAAATATTAATTACCAGCGTGCAGAACTCACCCTAGTAGAAAGGGAAAGTGAGCCTGGAATTTATGATATCAACTATTACCAGCCCGCAAAACACAGATCCAATTCTTCCCATCCGAATTCAGAGCTGTTCTTGGCATACAATGTAAAGATTATAGAATTTGTCAATTCCTTGGGTTATCTCGATAGTGAGCTAACGAAAGAAAAGTTCAGTTCTGATTTAGGGATCCCGATCCGACATGTGAGTCAATTCTTAAAATACGAGTACGGAGAAAGCTATACGAGCTTTATCAATCAATTAAGAATGGCTTATGCAGAGAAGAAGCTCAAGGACCGCGTGATGGACCATACCATCGAGGATCTAGCCAGTATATGCGGTTTCAGTTCCCGGGCTTCCTTCTACAGGAATTTCCAAGCCATACATGGCTGTTCACCACATAAGTTCAGGAATGACCAACTTATAGCTCAATAATCATCCCCGAGCCTATACCTGGCCCCAATCAGGAGCTTCCATACAGTTTGCTATCCTAGCCCTAGCAAGCATTCCTCTTTTCCAGAGAAAGAAAAAAGCCACTCAAAAAGAACCAATTATTAACCATTCTAAAAGCAGCTGCCATGGGCAAGGTTTATTGCTGATCTATTTTTCAGCCTCCTTCCTATTTCTCTCCAAGTAAAATCGGCTTCTCTCAGGGAATTATCTAGGCTCAGATTATTTTGATTATAGCCCAATGTACACGGGTTGTCCACCCCATTTGTCCTTTTTTGAGCTGCTTAACAAAACGGAAAAAGTTTATTTTAATAGTAAATTTGGTTTTCCACCAAATAGTTTGAAAAACCATCAGTTCAAAATATAGACATCTGAATATCAACGTCATATATATTTAACTAGGCTAATACTCATCCTAAATATCGGTGTCCGTTATTGTCATGTTTTCCGAAACCGGAGAAAATGAGACAATTAATCCAATCCTAATTAATGAGCTTTGTCCAAGCGAGAATCGATGAAATGCAACGCCAATTATACGTTACACTTCCCTCCAATTCTAGGCAAAATCAAGAGATTGCCTTTTAATTAATTATAATAAAAATATTGATTATGAACTTTGAATATATCATGTACTACCTCAATTATATAGGTACTATATTCAGCGGATACCCGCCAATCGCTAGAGTCACTTTTATAATGGTTCTTTTTTTAATAGTAGTAACCCTACTAGCTTTTGGCCGCCTATTAGTCATAGGCTATCAATTAAACAGGACTGAGAGAAAGAAACAGAAAACTTCGGACCATTTCTATGATAAACTTTCCTTTATCATAAAAAACCCTTCGATCTACGAAAAAGAAGAGATCCAAAGATTATTGGAGTTCAACATCACGAATTTGAAAAATTGGAAATCCGATTATGTAACCGATGTTTTATTGGAAGTAAAACACGAACTGATTAAAACCGGCCAATTCAATGACCTCAATTACAAGAACTGTCTTGAAGCCTTAGGCCTAATGGGCTTTTGGGAGAAAAGAATTAGAAACTCAGGCTTTGATAAAAGAAAAGAAGCCTTGTTGGTCATTGGCGAATTTGACAATGGTGTAAATACCGGTGTCCTTTCTAAGTCAACCTTCCATAAAAACAAGGATATCCGGAAAGCCGCAAGAGATCTATATACCAATCAAGACAATTATAACCCCTTCCGCTTTATGGAAGAAAACTTCGATGAGGAGTTTACCCAATTAGACAAGCTTCGTCTGCACTCAACTTTAATCAAGAGATCAAGGGACGGAAAACTACCAAACCTGTTGCGCTGGGTAAATAGCTCCAAGAACCCTAAGTATATCATCTTCATTTTGAGAGAAATTGGATATTTCAAACAAGAAGAAGCCTCGGAGACCTTGATCGACTTGCTGGACAAGTACGAGAACCGAGATATCCGTGTCCAAATGGT
This sequence comes from Sphingobacterium sp. BS-2, assembly GCF_046161205.1. Taxonomy (NCBI): domain Bacteria; kingdom Pseudomonadati; phylum Bacteroidota; class Sphingobacteriia; order Sphingobacteriales; family Sphingobacteriaceae; genus Sphingobacterium; species Sphingobacterium sp. BS-2. Next base: position 197,506 of record NZ_JBIXGO010000019.1, on the reverse strand, counting down.
GGAAACCATTGGCGAGCTGGGTTACTTTGAAGGTATCCCTAAATTAATAGATCACTATACCATGGAGACTACGGTTGTCCGTGAGGCCATTATCCGGACCATGGCCATATTGCCTTGCCAGGAGTCATTGGCATTCTTGGTCAAGAATTACAAATCAACTGATGATAATAACAGCAAATTAAACATTGCGAGAGCGATCAGCCAACATGGGATCGAGGGCCAACAGGCACTTGAAACACTTAAAAACGAGGTGTCAAAGAACAAAAAGGAAGCTGAAAACATGCTATTAGCACAAGTAACCAATGAAAAGAACTTTACAGTAGCACAATATCAATCCAATGGCCTATTTCTTTAACTATTTGATTTACTTCTATGCCACGACCCTAGCGGTCTTCTATCTGGCATTAATGGTAATGAGCTATTTCAAAACGATTCGCTATCGATTTAAATACACGAAGCGGGAAGAGAACTATTTGAAGAACTATCCTGACCAAGCTCCAGGAATATCAATTGTTGCACCTGCCTTTAATGAAGAAGTGATTATCTCAGACAGTGTTCACTCGCTGTTGAATCTAGATTATCCAACATTTGAAGTGATCATCGTGAATGATGGTAGTACCGACAGGACTCTCGACATCTTGAAAGAGGAATTCGAACTGACGGAAATCCCCTATTACTATGTCTACAAGGTGTTCTGTCAACCCATAAAAAGGGTTTTTCGATCCAGCAATCCCGAATTCAGTAAGCTTATTGTGGTCGATAAAGTCAATGGGGGTACTAAGGCCGACGCCATGAATGCAGGGGTAAATATTGCTCAATACGATCATTTCATCAATACAGATGTAGACTGTATCCTTTCTGAGGACACCTTGAGCAAAATCATTCTTCCTGTCCTTGATTCCGACACACAAGTTATCGCTGTTGGAGCCACCATGCGCATGGTAAATGGTTGTAAGGTCGAGAAAGGAAGGATAACCCGGGTGAAAGCGCCGAGTCGACTGATTCCACTTTTCCAGGAAACTGAATATTTAAGGTCATATCTAGTTGCAAAAATGGGTTGGTCGATGATCAACTGCATTCCAAATGTCTCTGGGGGCTTCGGTCTGTTTGATAGACAGGTCGTAATCTCCGCTGGGGGCTTTGATTCTTCCTCTCATGCGGAGGATATGGACATGACCGTGAGGATGGTTGCGTTTATGCGGGAGAACAAAAGGAAATATAAAATAGTTCAATGCCCTTATAGTCTATGTTGGACTGAGGGGCCTCCTAATATAAGCCTCTTGAACAGGCAGAGAACAAGGTGGGGACGCGGGATGCTTCAGTTCATCGTAGATCACCGAAAATTCCTCTTGAACAAAGATTATGGAAGAATGGGACTGATCGTCATGCCTTATATTGTTTTTTTTGAGTTCCTGGCGCCAATCATTGAATTTGTGGGCTTTCTATTCTTCTTGTTTTTAATGCTAACCAATCAGGTTAACTTCGAGACCTTTTGGATGATGCTGCTCTATGCCTATTTAATCGGATTGGTGGTTTCCGTAGTCACTGTTTCCAATGATTTAGTTCTAGGAAAGTTGTATCGAAATTTCTGGGAATATCTCAAGCTGGTGTTCTTTGCTGCACTAGAGGCTTTCTTATATCACCCTCTGGTGGTTTTTTTCACCTTGAAAGGCTATGTACAGTACATCAGCAAAAAGGATTTCAAATGGGGTCAGATGACCCGACAGGGATACGCACCAAATAAAAACACAAACACCGCAACATAATATGTTAAAGAGATTTATATTCTCCAAAATGATGATTACATCCTTTGGACTGATCTTTTTTTGCCATGTTTCTAATGCTCAAAGCACGGGGAATACCAACCAAAACAATTTGGAGGTGAATCAAATCAATGCCTTATACAGCCAGCAGCGTTGGGAAGAAGGCAAGAAAAAAGCAGAGGAAATCTTGCAAAAAAATCCCAAAGATTCCGATATGAGGATGATGGTTGGTAAATACTATATCCACAGCAAGGAGTATGATAAAGCGAGGTATGAACTGGTCAAATCATTGGAATATGGCCCTAGCAATCTTGAATCTAAGAAGATGCTAATTACGGTCGAAACGGAGACCGCGCGCTATTCAAGTGCAATCTGTTATGTCAATGAGTTGCTGGAGGTGAACCCCTATTTGAAAGATCTTTGGCGAAAAAAGATTGATTTATATCGCGTATCGGGAAATCAAGTGGAGGCCGATCGTTTGTTAAAAAGAATTGCACAGATATATCCTGATGATCCCGAATTGCGCAAGGATCAAACTTATATCACCGCCCAGCGCACTGCTGAAGTCCGCAAATCGGGAAAGATAGATAAGACCATCGAACTGGCAAGGAAATCAGTAGAAGACCAACCCCAAGAGCAGGAGAGTTATTTTTCGGTTATTGACAGCTACATCAAGGCCGGGGATTATAACAATGCCTTGGTCTATTCCGAAAGAGCCTTAAACCAGTTCCCTGGAAATGAAGGTTTCATCAGCAAGAAACTAGCCGTCCTAGAACATCAGAAGCGCTATTCAGAGCTGTTGGGCTTCCTTGGACAAGAGATAAATCGAGGTGGAAGTGCAAATCTCAGGAACCAGTACAACTACTTTCTATTGGAAGCGGCCCGCAATGCCAAGGAAGGCGATGCTGGAACCCTTTATGGAAAAATATTTGATGCTTCGCCCGGAAACGAGGAGGCATTTGCCTATGTATTCAATGAACGTGTTGCCCAAGAACAATATGAAGAAGCTATCGATGTCCTGAATAGGCACCGAAACAGTGTAGGAGGCAGCAAAGAGCTCGACCTGAAGGAACTGACCGTCTATAAAAGGATGCAGAACCAACCAAAGGTAGCCAGCCTTACCAAAGACCTTTTCACCAAGTACCCAGACGACACGGACCTACGCGAATCTTATGTTACCAACACCTTAAGAAGTGCCAAAAACAGCATGGACGAGGGAAAGACCACGCTGGCTATTTCAGAATGGCAAGAAGTTATCCGTTATGGCGACCATGAATCGGTAAAAAGCGCCCAGGTGGGTATCTACAATGCTTACCAGTCTAGCAATCGATTTCAGGAAGCCATCGTCGTATTGGATGAAATGTTATTTGACGACCCAAGCAACTTGGAACTGATGATGAAGAAATCAGATCTATACAATAAACAGGGCCGGTATGACTATGCATTAAGTATTTACGAGCAAGTCCTGGCACAAGCCTCCCCAGAGGATAAACTGCGGTTGCAAAATGGTTACTCAGAAATCATAGCCCCATGGATCAAACAGTTCCGAGAAGAATACAAACTTATTGAAGCCAAACAGCTATGCGAAAGATGGTTGGCCGTGGATGAGCATAACCAAGACGCCCTCCTTGCCATGATCAATATCAGTTACCAACTCAAGGATCATGAAGCAATGCTCTCTTATGCCAAGAAGGCCGAAGAGCTTTATATGGATGATATTCCATTTAAGATCAAGCTAGCAGAGGCCATGAACCATAAGCCTGAAACCTTAGGAGACTCCTGGGAGCTGCTCCACCATCAGGTCACGCTCAACCCTTTCCACCAACCTTTGGTCAATACCTTCAGTAGCACTACCGAAGAATACGCTGCCAGGTTATTGAAAAACAAGGAACATAGCCAAGCGCTAGCCGTCATCGATACTGCCCTTCATTACAATGAAAAGAGCAAAACCCTGAAGTACCTGAAAGGCACCGCCTATGAAGGCTTAAAGCAGTATGATTCGGCTTATTATTACCAAAGGTATTATGATCCATCCCTTTTGGAATTCGAAGATTTTAAACAGCATCTGGATTACCTAGGACAGCGATCTTTCAGGAACACGGTGAGCATTTCGCACCTCAGGGCAAGGTTCGGAGACAATGATGCCCTTACCACCATTTCCACAGCAGAATACAGCCGCTTACATACTGATGGCTCCATATATACCGGGCGCTTGAACTACACCGGTCGTGAAAATGGAAAAGGGATACAAGGACAGTTCGAATGGACCAAACCATGGACACCTGAGATTTCCAGCCGGATTGACCTAGCCCTAGCCAATAAGTTTTTCTTGAAGGTTGCAGCAAATGCCGCCGTCATGTATGAATGGAAACCGACATGGCAACTGGAGGCCGGAGCTGGATTTAGGAAATTTTTCACAGATGAATCCTTGATGAACCTGAATCTAGGCGTCATGAAGAGCATTGATGACTTTAACCTGTCAGGGAAAATCTCCAATTTCATGCTCATGGAGAATGGCAGCAGCAGCTACCTCTACAACGTAGGATTAAAGGCCCAATATTACATGAACAATCCTAGAAACTTTGTCCTTGCGCTTGCCAGTGTGGGTAATTCCCCAGACTTGGACTTAATGGACTTCCAGATCCAAAATAGTTTCGAGGTACTCAATACCATGGTCGGCGCTGGATTCGGCAGGAACATTTCAAGGAATATATCGGCCAATGCTTTAGGGTCATGGTATAACTTCCAAACCAACCTAATTGATGGCATCAGCACCTATAAGAACCTGTACAACATTAACCTGCAATTGAATGTATCTTTTTAGATTCACCATACCGCTGTTCAGCATCTTTGCCATTAGCTCCTGCACAAGTAGCAAGGGCCAAAGCAATGTGTTCAACTTTGCTGAACAGAAGATGTTTATTATCTCTAACGGAGACCAAAACAGTGCTGCCATGGCTGACTATTTCAACCAGCACCTCTCCAAGCGCAATACAGGAAACAAACTATCCATCATTAGAACAGATAGCCCAGATACCACAGAAAAAACAAACCAATTATATTTTGAGCTTGTCCCGGATTTAAGTTTTGATTACGAGATCAAGAACGTTCCGGGAAAGCTCTCCTTATTTGCAAAAAACAGGGAAACCATGATATGGCTGATATATGGTCTTATCTCCCAATTGGGGGAAAAAGTCGATATCGACACGCATGACCTCCCTCCTGCCATCATTAATTTCAGGACAGGCCAATTCAATTTCGCGATGCACTATCGTGAGCCCCACTTACTCAGCAATACAAACCCAGATCTAGCAGGCATCTACAATACCAATAGTGTAGACCGTGATTGGGGAATTTGGGGACACAATTTTAAAAAGATTTTTGATGGAAAGATCCCTGAAAGAGCCTATGCGCAGACCGAAAAGGGTATAAATAAAGATCAATTTTGTTTCTCCTCTGCAGAAACCCTGGGGGCCATCAAAACATATCTGGACGGGCAAGAGGGAAATGGCGTAAAGTACTTTATGATTGCTCCCAATGACAACAACATAGCTTGTACTTGTGAAACTTGCAAAGAATTGGGGAACAAGAACGCTGATGCAACAGGCGCAGTTACAAATCTGCTGAACAACCTTGCAAAGCAGTATCCAGGCTATCATTTTTTCACGACAGCTTACCTGACCACTAAGCATGCACCTTCGGTTCAAATGGAAAAAAACACCGGTGTATTCATCAGTACGATAGATTTCACAAAATCTCCAAAGATCAACACAAGCAGTACCGCTGTCCAAGATTTTGGAACTTTGGTGGGTCAATGGAAAAATAAAGTCAATGCGGTCTACCTCTGGGACTATATTTCAAATTTCGACGATTATTTGAGCCCTTACCCCGTATTAAATCGCTTTCAACATCAGCTGCATTACTTTCGTTCCATCGGAATAAATGGCTTTTTCCTCAACGGTTCGGGATATGACTATTCTCCATTCGAAGACATCAAGACCTATGTACTGAGTGCGATAATGATAGATCCAAGCTTAGACAGCAAAGACCTAGTAGAGAGCTATTACAAAAGGACATATCCAATATCAGGTAAGCTAATAGCTGATTATCTTTTAGCGATTGAACAGCATTCAAGTGGATCAAAATCAGAAATCGGTATTTATTTACCATTCAGAGACCTGATGAAATCCTATTTAGATCAAGACGGGTTTCAAAAATTCCATAGCGATCTATCTGAACGGAGCAAAAAAGCAAAAGGAGAAGAAAAGACCAAACTTGACAAATTATTATTAGGCTTGGCCTATACCCAACTCCAGTTTGACTACCATAGCGGAAATTTTGAAAATGGATTCCTTGCAGAACGAGAAGGAAAGGTATGGATCAATCCCAAGTCCGAGAAGAGCGTAATGGAATTGGCAACCTTTTCCAAAAAATACAAACAAGACCATTATAAGGAAACTGATGGCAAGATAAGCAGCTATATATCCGAATGGAAACAGATCCTAGCCCATCCAATGCACAGGAATCTGTTCCAAGTCGAGAACGTGCTGGAATTAAAGGCCATGCAAGCACTAGAAGATGCTGCTCTATTGGCTGACAACCTGCCGGGATTCCCTTCCGATTTTAATCAAGGCTGGTTATTAGCTGCAGAGGATATCAATGTATCCGGTAAGCTGGTGGCCGTAGAGGAAAGAAAAAAAACAATCCGCATGCGGTTCTTACATAATCCTAGGCACCGAATGCTTAGGCCCGACAAGATTGAAATACTGAAGGACGGGCAGCCCATGGCAAAGGTCTCGGGCATGGATTTGATCCAAAAAGATAACACATTCCAGCTGGAAAAAGAGGTCATGGTCGATGGAGAACAACAAATTGAAATAAGAATAAACAAAAATAAAAGCATTAACAATTCAGTAATAGCATGTGATGAAATTGAAATATTTTAACATTTCGCTTTTAGTACTCATCAACTTGTTGATAACAGGTTGCTTGGACATCAAGGATAGGAAAACCACCGTGGAAATAGAAGATAACTATAGGCATTACTTTCCTATTTTAGCAGGTGAGCTCAAAGATTTGGTCTTTAACATCAAAAACACCGGCGACGAACCTTTGATCCTGACGGACATTATCACTTCTTGTGGTTGTCTGAAGAACTCAGAGGGCATTGGCGGGTTTTCAATCCCACCCAAAAAAGAACGGAAACTTATCTTGAGCTACAATAGCGCTAAGAACATTGGAGCAGTCAAACATTTTGTTACACTTTACGGGAATTTTAAGGATGCCGAATACAAAGAAATTGTTTTCGATATCAATGTCGTCCCTGGCGCCTTGTATACCAAAGATTATGAAGAATTGTATACAGAGGAACTTGAAGAAAACCACTCAGTTGAACTTATGATGGATGGAAGACAAAATGGGAAAGGATATTACATGCCTGAACCGCCTCCAGAAAACCGGGAAACAAAATAATTAATTACATAAATTTTTATCTAAAACAATAAAAGTTTTGTAAAGAATTGGATTCATATAAAAAAATAAGGCAAAAATTGTGGATATTTAACTACATGAATTAACATTTGTCTTAATATGAAACCCGTGGCCTATAACCCTCAAGAAGTCTTGATTTCATTGATTGAAATCGAGAAATCCTTAAAAACGGTTATTAAAGAGAATTGTCCAGAGAAACCTATTGCATTAAACGAAAATCTAGATACGGCTCTTAATGACCTACTAGACGCACAAGGCGCCAATATTGATAAGGTAGAATATTTAACAACCCAATTATCGCTGTTACATCTCAAGCGCGAGCTAGACAAGACTATCCAAGTTGTAATTGAATCCAACGAGCTTAGGGCAGTATTGGATTATTCAAAATATTCACGTGATATATTGAAGAAAACGCAAGAGATAAACAGAGATTGGAGATGGATAGACTATATCCTCCTGATTGTGCTCTGTGCAAACTTTATTGCCATAGTCAGTGCGCTCTATTATTTGAGGTGATTGATTCTGATAAACTGTTGAACTTTCATTTAACCATAATGGAAACAAAATAAATGTGCCCAGAAAACCGGTTTAATTTTGACATCGATGAAATTCATTTTTAGTAACTTATTATTTGCATTGTGCTTCCTTTTTGAATACGCCTATTCACAAGGAAATGCCATAGAAACAATCAATGAAATACCTTGTGCCGCTCCTATTTCTAGTGAGATAAAAGATCTCAATAAAGTGGTGCTGAATGCTGATTCGCTCATTGTTGTTGCCAATAGCGATAAACAACGTATTTCCGCTTTAATGACCAAGGCAAATGTCTATAGGCAACAAGGTAATTTCCCCCTATCGATCAGGACCGCCATGCATGCGGATTCATTAGCTTCCTATACCCTGAACTTCCAATGCCAAGCTGCCATTTCGGGCTTTTTGGCCAAGTCTTTTCGTTCCTTAGGTTTAATGAACATATCCAGCAGGTACCTGGACCGCGCAAAGAAAGCCAACGATATGATCAAAGACTCTGAACTAAAGCAATTTATTTTGGTAGATCTCTTACATGAACAGGCTTATCATTCCTTGGAATTACAGGAATACTTAAAAGCGGGGGCTTTGGCTAGCTCTGCCGCAAAACAAATCCCCAAACAAGCCCAGGATAAAAAGAAAATTATGGTAGCCGAAGCCACCAATGACCAGATCATGGGGATCTTTGAAATGAACTCGGGGAAATTAGAGACCGCAGACTCCCTCCTCAATTCTGCCCTAAAAAAATTGAGCAATATAAACTGTTCCCTAAAACCCCGTGTCTATATCGCCCTTGGAGAAATTGCCATGAAAGAAGGTGACTTTAAAACCGCACAGCAGTACTTGACCTTGGTGGACCAATATTTAGCGGTTGAGAAAGACGATGAACTAGAGAAAATATCCTACGACAGCTGGTCCAGCTATTATAAGGACACAGGGAATATGGAGAATGCGTTCTATTATACCCAGAAATCCGCCGAGCTATTGAAAACAAAGATAAACCGCGCCAATATACTCTCCGCCAGCTTGCTTTTGGAGACTAGGGACAGGGAAGAAATGTACAGGTTTCTTTATATTATTTCCCTGAGTGGAATTATTTTGTTCTTGGTCTTTGCTGCATACTTCCTACTCGTTTGGAAACGCAAAATATGGATCCAGCCAGAACCTGTCGAAGTAATCTTGGAAAGCCAACCAGAAAGTCCAGTGATGCCATCAGAACCTGAGGAAACTAGCTACCCCAACCTCAATGGTCTAGAAAATCACAATACAAAGCTGAACCAAATAAAAATATCTAGGTATACAGAAACCTGTCTCTATAGAAAACTTGGAAAACTAGAAACAGAAAAGTTTTTCTTGGAGAAAAATGTAAAGCTTGACCAAGTCGCCTCCATGATGGGCACAAACTCCAAATATGTGTCCTATATCATCCAGAAATACCGCCACATGGATTTCTATGAATTTATCCAACACAAAAGGATTGAATATTTCCTAACCTTGGTGAAAACCTCACCCGAGCTTTTAGATTTCAAATTGGCATACCTAGCCGAAAAATGCGGCTATTCATCCTTGAGCAAGTTCTCAACCTCCTTTAAGGCGGTCACAGGCATGCCCCCATCGACCTATATCAACCTCATAAAAAAAGAGCTAAACTCCTAACAAAACAATAGGAATAAATTTTATCCTGAAACTTTAAAGCTCCAGGTTAGACGGTTATTATTTTATCTTTCACTTATCACCGCCCTAGCCAATCTAATAAAATTGCCTCCTACTTATTTTACTAGCCCCATTTCTAGAAACCCCGCGAACGCCATGTAACACAATCAACAAAAGTTTTCACGCTCCAAGAAAATCATTCCTAGCCCAAATCTAGACATCTTCAAATATCATAACCACAACACACTGATAACCAATATAATATAAAATTCAGTAAGATCATTTGCAGGATGTGCCAATATTTGAGACAAACAAAACTGAGCTGTTTTTTGGGTTAAATCTGCTTAACTTGCAAGACAAGATTAGCACAAAAGCTCCCAAAAATCACCCTAAGGGAGCATAGTAATAATTAGCTGAACCCATCTCATCCCGGAAGAATGACCATGTTATAAATAGTAAATAGTGAAGCCATGAAATTTGAAGAGTCTATAAAAATTGAAGCCGTAACCGCTATTGTTAAAGGAGATCTTAACATCAAAGAGGTCATGCAAAAATACCATATCAAAAAAAAGAAAACGGTTATCGATTGGATCATTAGGTTATTGCCCAGCGTGACAGAACAAATCAAAAAAAGCAAGGGTAATTAGTTTGATGAAATGAAAAGGATTTTTAATTGAAATCGAGGAGATGGTATGGACCTTATTCGAGAGATATTCGGAATTTTCGCAATATGAGTGAAGGGGGTATGGAGGTATGTTCGAAGAGGTATGGAAAGGGATTCGAGGGATGGTAAAATAGGTTGGGTTGGGACTTAGGTTGGAGTAGGAAAAATGGCCGTAGAAGGGCTGAAATTTTTAGGGAGAAATTCAAGGTATTTCCCGAATATGCCTCGAATGAGAGTGGGCTGAGAGTGGGAAGAAAGATGGGGTGGTTTACGATGATTGCAAATCCATTTCAAGGCTTATATTTCGTTGTGATTAGATCAATAAAATCCATGTGTTCATTTTCTTAAAATAATGAGCTGACTAAAAATAAATCTGCTTCCCCCTATTATTTACAATTTAATTATCAAGGCATAATTACATCCTAAACAGAGAGTTCAAAAACTTGAATAATTCAAAAAGTCCCTATCTTTAAACAGGGAAGTATTTAAATGTTTTTTTTAAGCAAAAAACAGCCGTAATTAGCTGTTTGACAACCCAAAACTGTCACAAAAAGACCATCCCATCTTAAATTATAGATTGAATAATAAATTTTATACGATCCTGTCCAATTTGCTTAATTTGAGTAAAGGACTCGCGGTGACAGTGTCTATATTTTTTTCCGCTTTCGCAAAAGCATTTGGAAGTACGGTGTGGAGTTTTATTTTTATAGATGAATATCAAAATATCTAAAACTTTATCCGCATTAGTTGTATCAAGCATCATATATAAAGATTCTAAGACACCTTTTTTTCCATGAGATCGCTCATTTAAGTAATAGCCTTCTAGTTCCCTAAATGCTTGATTATGCAAATAGGGAACTAAGTGATTTTGTATAAAATCCAATAAGGTAATGCCTTTGCTGCATTGGATGTATTCCTCAGCAGGAGTGCATATACAAAAGTGGCCATCACGATACACGTGCCAATCTATATTGTGTGGAAGTCTTCCTTTTGTTTCATAGACTACAGGAAAGCTATTCGGATAATCTGGGACACATAAAATCTTTACAGAATAAGAGTCATATGGCATTCCGTTTTCATCTAAGAGGTCGATCTTTCCTTCTAAATATGGAAGAGAATCTTCCCGACTTAATAATTTAAGATCGGGAAATTTACTTATAGCATAGGATGCTTCTTCTACAAATTTGAGATATGAATTATTCATAGCCATATGGTATAGATGTACTAGCACCTACTGCTGCAGCTGCTACATTTCTAACTAAGTTCTCTTCTTTATCCTCCCCCAAAGGAAATCGATCTCCGAGATGTTTGCGCCAAAGTTTACTTGCTGTCCTTTGGTTATTCGAACGAATTGCTTCATCTGCATCGGTAATGAAATAATTTAAGGCTTCTAAAAATTTATCCTTGTTTACATAACCTTCGAGCAAGTCATCATTTGGTGTTGCAGGCACAATACAAGTGAATTCATTGGTTAATGCCTTTTTAATTTCTTTAAGAATGTCTCTGAGCGTAATATCATCACGTTCATTTAATACAATTTTCTCCTTTGCATTCGTTGCTAAAATTGTTAAAGCTAATCCACTAGGCATTTTGAACGGACGATCGTCGGCCCATCCTTTTAAATACTTAATATCTCTAATCAAGCGGCCGTCTTTATCTTTTTTTGATACAAACCAATCCACCATAGTTTTTGGGTCACTATCTTCCCATCCATTTCCCTTTACAGCTATTTTATATTCTTGACCCTCAATTTTGTAATACACAGGATGGTCGATTTCATAGTCGTTCACAAAAATAGTGCGTACACATTTTTTTCTATTTTCTGCCGCAGTGTATGTATAACCATCAACTGCCTGCCTAACCCAGTCTTTAATTGTTGATGCCGTTACATCTGGTTCACGGAAGAAATAAATACCATCATCCAAATCACAGATGTCTTGTTTAGTTCTTATTCCGTTCTTCATTTTATATGAGCCCTGGATGTAGAAATGTGGTATATAATCAGGATGGTTATCTTCAAACCATTTTCTGATTTGTTTGCGAAGACCTTCTTTTGAATTCTTCATTTTGTTGTTCTTTACCGAACCGATGGAAATATCACTATGATAATCCAAAAATAAATTGTTGCAGTTTGCCATATTATTGTAGTTTTAAAAATTTTAAAATTTCTGTTAATCGATTTTTTGCTAATTCCTCGCCAATAGACTTCATTCGATCGATATGTTTCTTTTTTGAAGAATTAAGTTCAATAATATCCCCCTTCATGTCATGTTGAATACGTAAATAAGCAAACGTATTACCCATTTTCATTAACGCCCTTTGGAGAAATAACAGATATTGCTCTGTAATCTGGGCCTGTGTATCTAGCACGATATCAACCAATTTAGGATTGGGAAATAACCAGTCAAATACATTTTTTGGTCGCCATGAGCGTTTAATAATCTGCTTTCCTTGCCCCGTTCCCAATGATAAAACTGAAATATCCCCAATGGGTATATCAAGTTTGTCAGTTGCCTCAAAAACACCAATTAATGCCGGGTTATTTGCAAAAATGCCCCCATCAACCATGTTTATGTTTGTGCCTTCACCAAGCTCATTTTTGAACGAAAAGGAATGGGGTGGAAAATAAACAGGGGCAGAAGCACTAGACATAGCCACATGGTATGCAGGAACTTTATAATCCCGTGTGTAATCAGGATGATGTTTTGTTTTAAAAACATTGATAACACCATCATTCCCATTGAAGGCCGGGACACAGACTTTGGTTTTTAAATCATTCATTAAAGGATCTTCACCACCGTTGGCCTCAGCAAACACTTCGCGAAGTTTCTTAAGCAATTTCTTGTTACTATAAATGGCATTTAATAATGCCCGACTTTTTTGAGGTATGAATTTGAATACAAAGCGAGGAAATATAAGCTCAGCATTGTCTTCATAAAATTTGGATAAAACTTTTGCAGGTATACCCAATGAAAGAGCAATTGCCAATATCGCTCCAGTAGAAGTACCACAGATTAAGTCGAAGTGCTCATAAAGTTTCTTTTCAGGGTCCTCTTTTTGAAGTTCAACTTCTAACTCCGCAAGGAGTTTGGCAGGAATAAGACCTCTTATTCCTCCACCATCTATTGACAGAATTTTAAATTTTTGTTTTTGTGTTGATTCCTCCATAAATAAAATATTTTGTTATTTTTAACTAGCATTAACAAACTAATTTGTTTTAACTGCAGGTCATTATTAACTACGAAAAGCGTTACTAACGGTTTTGCGTTTACCTAAATAGATATCCTTATGGATTGGAAGGAATTAGAAGATTCAAGTACAGCAGATTTAATAGAATATATTCAAGGTCGTCAACATTTTTACGAAGCGGCTGAATGCGCATTCAAGGCATTTTTTATAAGATTTGAACCTGATTTAACCAAAAAATGCAGAATCATTGCTATCAAATGGGGGTACAGCAAAGAAGATGGTGATATTTTATCAGAACAGGCACTTGATAAATTTTGGAACAAAGCGCATTTATTTAATGCTCAACAATGTAAAAGTGTAAATCTTGATCGGTGTGTGTTATTTTATATTTATAGGATTGCACAACGGTTATTATGCGACCGTCAAAGACTGGATGCTGACAAAGATCCATATCTTGGAGAAGAAGAGTTAGTTTTGGATTTCCCAGATTTAGAAAATATGGAAATCCCAAAAGAAAAACTAAAAGATTTAAAAGCTGTAACAGAATTGATAGACAAAGCGTTGGAAAGATTAAGTACAAAGCACAAAATTATTTACTTAACATATCGAAGTTACGAAAGAGATGGTAAAAAACTGCCACGTCAATTGCTAAAAAAACTTAGAGAAGAGCTTGACTTATCACAAACATCAATAAGAGTTTATAAAAAAGAAGCATTAGAAACCGTTGGTAAAATAATTGAAATTTATGGCACAAAAAAATAATCTATTTGAAAACCCAGAGCATATTACCGAATGGTTATGTTCTACCGGTTATCTTTTTCCTCGCAATGAGATTGAGTTGAATCGCTTTGATAAACTTTTTTTCAATATTGAGATTAAAGACTCCACAGTTTCTCTAGATCGAATTTTAAATAATGAAGTCCGAAATTTCCCACTTTCTATTGTTATAAAGCAAGAAAATGAGCAAGATGTGATGGATGCATTTAAAATGGTAGCAAGAAAAGGTCTTGAAGATCTACCTGATCATATCTTTAATAAAATGAAAAAGAACCAAGATGATGGCAATCAATCTTCACCGGAAGAAACGGATCAATAGTTTAGCAAATGATGTGTCAGAAGATTTTATTGAAGGTTATAGAGTAAATTTAATAAATATTGCCAAATATGAAGAGCTAGCTATATACTATGATCATTATGAAAATACTTTTGATGGTATGTTAGTTTATATCGACTCGATATTTCATATTCATATAAATATAGATAAAGGAAATACTATTAGCTCTAAAAGAGGGCGATTTACACTCGCCCATGAATTGGGACATTTCCTTATTGATGAGCATCGAATTGCCTTGAAGTATGGTATGATTACTTCACATCAATCTAAAAATGGGCTATTAAATAAAGATTTAATAGAATTGGAGGCTGATTATTTTGCTAGTTGCCTGTTAATGCCTGAAGTATTATTTAAGCAAGCTTGTGCTCGGATGCAATTTTCTTTTACCCTCATCGACACTCTCTCCAACTTATTTCAAGTGAGTATTATGGCATCCATTCTTCGATTTATTGAAATTGGTTCTCGGGAGTTTATGGTTATCATTTCAAAAGATAATATGATAAGATGGTTTGCAAAAAGTAATGACTTTCAAAAGGTAGGTTTCAAATTTAAAGTTAATTCCACTCTTCCCGTAGAATCAAGATCGTTTTCATTTACAAATCATAGTTATGGAAATTATATTTCTGAAATTGAAGAAGTAGATACCGAGATATGGTTCATTAATAAATTTTACAGCGACACTGTATTTGAGCAATATTATTACTCTGAAATTAATGGCTACATGATTACATTGGTGTGGTTTCAATAATTATATTACACAAATTTAACGATTTAGAGATAGAATAGCGATGTATATTATTAAAGTTATAGAGTCGAAAAGAGTTTTTTCTACATCAGTTTTATCACGAACACCTATTCAAGAAAAATTGTTGTCTATAATGTCGCTAAAAACCTTCTTCATAAGCAAGAGGAAGTTGGGCAAACCCTACTTTTCGCCCTTCATGCTGCGCAATCGAGCTGTTGCACATGCTCCAGGGATGCTTTTCTCTTCTTTCTGTTTCTAATCCAACTTTTTAGAATTCCGAATAATAAATATAGGAGGAAAGTATATAGAAAAAGCTATTTATAATTTAAACAGGTTCTTTTGTTAATACTGATTTCCTTAGTTGTACTTCCCCTCTCCTTAAAGCTCCCTATGAATGCATTATGAATTTAATCAAAACAGGATAGGGAATTCAGATTAGTGACTTAGAACAATCTCCAGAGGCTCAAGGCAGAGCTTGTGGAGGAGATGAGGGAAATTTTCAACCTTAATGGCAAAAATGGCATTAAGAGGTTTGGTTAAAGAATACAGAATTCAACGATTCGCTTAGGCTCAAAAGAAACTTAAAAAATAGAAAGGGAGATTTTAATGGAAAATAACAGATAGGTACAGAATACCTTAAACCAAAAAAAGCGACTTTTTCAAGTCGCTTTTTTCCGTAGCCCGTAGGGGAATCGAACCCCTGTTTCAAGAATGAAAATCTTGCGTCCTAACCCCTAGACGAACGGGCCTTTTTGCTTTGGTGATGCAAATATAGAAGCTTTATCTATTCTTCCAAAATATTTTCACTGGCAAAAATATAACTCATTGGCTTTTAAACCGATATTTTTATATAAGATCGAATCCAATGTCGGTTCTGAAGTACTTTCCTTGGAAAAAGATGCGTCCAGCGTCAGCGGTTGCCTGTTGCAAAGCGGAAAATAGGTCATCTTCTAAGGCTGTAACAGCTAGAACCCTTCCACCGGCAGTCAGGACATTCTGTCCATCTAGTTTTGTACCTGCATGGAATACGATGGATTCTTTTACGTTTTCGATGTTTGTGATTACCTTGCCTGTTTCGTAATTGCCTGGATAACCTCCAGAAACAATCATCACGGTTGCTGCCGTTTTATTGGTCACGGTATAGGAGCGGTTTGCTAGGTCTTCCTTAGCCACGCCTTCTAAAAGGTCTACTAAGTCAGATTCGATCCGAACCAATACAGATTCTGTTTCAGGATCGCCCATACGCACGTTGTATTCAATTACAAAGGGTTCACCGTCTACATTCATCAGGCCAATAAAGATAAAGCCCTTATAAGGGATATTATCGTTTTTCAAGCCATCTACGGTAGGTTTGATGATACGGCTTTCTACCTTGTCCAAAAATGCCTGATCTGCAAAAGGAACTGGTGAAACCGAGCCCATACCACCTGTATTTAATCCTGTATCTCCTTCGCCGATACGTTTGTAGTCTTTTGCGGAAGGCAATACTTTATAGTCATTTCCATCGGTCAACACGAAAACAGAAAGCTCGATCCCTTTCAAGAATTCTTCTACGACAACCACATCACTTGCAGCACCGAATTTAGAATCATTGATCATGGCCTTAAGTTCCACTTTTGCTTCATCGTAATTATCGATGATCAACACGCCTTTTCCTTGCGCCAAACCATCTGCTTTTAAAACGATCGGAAGTTTTTGGGTATCTAAATAGGCCAAGCCTTCTTCTAGGTTTTCCTTGTTGAAGGATTTGAAAGCTGCTGTTGGGATATTGTGACGGATCATAAATTCCTTGGAGAAATCCTTAGACCCTTCCAATTGTGCACCTTCTTGTTGGGGACCAACAATGGCGATGCCTTTTAAATCTTCCCTAGAAAGGAAGAAGTCATGAATACCTTTCACCAATGGTTCTTCTGGACCTACCACGATCATTTCCACTTGGTTTTTCAAAGCAAAATCAGCGATTCCTTCAAAGTCGGTCACTTTTAAGGGTACATTTTCACCGTATTGTTCGGTTCCTGCATTTCCAGGAGCGATAAATAATTTGCTTAGTTTAGGGCTTTGCGAGATTTTATAGGCAAAGGCAGACTCTCTACCTCCAGAGCCGATGATCAGAATATTCATACCGCAAAGATATTGAAGCAGATGAGAAATCCGCTCCCAAAAAAAATATTTAGCAAGATTCTTTGCAAATTTTCGTATTATTATGATGATTTAGCCACTCTAATTATGAAGAAACTCACCGCCTTGTTGGCTTTCCTGTGTTTTGTCAGCTTTTTCAAACCAATACATGCACAAACCGCGGATTCCTTTCAAGCAAAAATGGATTTGTATGCCGGAAAATTCCCTCAGGAGAAGATCCATATCCAAACAGACCGCAATAACTATGGTGCCGGAGAAACCGTCTGGTACAAGATCTACTCGACGATTGGTCTGGAAAATCAACTCTCCATTCTTTCCAATATTGCTTATGTGGAACTGATCAGTCCCACTGGGGAAATTGTGTCACAAAAGATCAACTCCCTGTTCACTGGTGTATCTGTAGGCGACATGCTTTTGGCGGATACCTTGGTGGAAGGCTCCTATCGGATGCGTGCCTATAGCAATTGGATGCGGAATAGCAGCTCTGACTATTATTTTGAGAAGGTGCTGAATATAGGGAATGTACGCTCGGACAATATCATAAGCAGCAGTAAACTGATAAAGGAGGCGGAAAACGAGTTCTACCTGTTGAATTTCGAGAACCCCGAAAATAAGCCCCGGGAGAAGACTTCTGTGGGTTATACAATAATGGATGGGGATAAGGTCGTCGATCGAGGCCGGGAGTCCATGCAGCCTGATGGGAGCATAAAGATAAAGGTGACCGATAAAAATCGGGGCAAACCGCTTTCCATTCGTTTCAAGAACTTAGATGGCTCCATTGTCAAGAAGCTGATCAATACGAATGTCTTTGATTCAGAAAATGCGGTGCAATACTTTATTGAGGGCGGGCAGATCGTCAGCAACGAGCTTAACAGAATCGCCATTAAGACCTTGAATCCGCAGGGATTGGGAATAAAGGCAGATATAACGATCATCGATTCTAAGCAGGACACCGCAGCGGTGCTGAGTACCAACGAGCTGGGAATGGGTTCTTCGCCCTGTTATTTTGCAGAGGGCGAGAGCTACCAAATACAGATAAAATTTGAAGATGGTAGCCAGAAGACGATTGATATAGAGGCTGTATCGGGCAATAATATCGCTTTGGCGGTCAACAACAGTAATGCTGACAAGGTATTTGTGCAGGTCAATATTGCAGAGGGAAAAATAAACAATGAGGACCTATATGTCATTGTCCAACATTTAGGGAAAATCTATTATATGGCCAAGAACAAGGCAGCGCAAGCTAATGTGCTGTTCAATGTGCCGCGTAAAGACCTGCCTATGGGGGTATTGACTGTAAGCCTATTGAACAAGGATTTCTTTCCGCTTTCTGAAAGGGCCATATTCAACTATAATAAAAAGTCGATTTTGCCGGCTGAGGTAAAATTAAACAAGAGCAGTTATGGCCTGCGGGACAAGGTAAACACGGAAATTACGGTCGGAAATTCGGATGATAGCATTCGGTTCTCGGCTCTTTCAGCATCGGTGGTTAACCTGAAGAACTATAAAGATGATGTACCTAATTCGGTGAGTATCATGAGTTCTCTCTTCTTGAATGCTGATATCAAAGGTTTTATTGAAAAGCCAAGTTTCTATTTTAACCCAGATGGTACGGTGAAGGCAGTTGATCTGGACAACCTACTGTTAACGCAGGGTTGGAGAAAGATTTCCATCAACAAATTGGACTCCCTCAGTGCATCAAAGGCCGAGTTTAATGAAGAAAAGGGGATCACCATAAAGGGTAGTATCCGCAAGGTCGGCAGAAAGGCGCCGGTTCCAAATGCAAAAATACAGTTGATATCCACGAATAATTTCATGGATTACCTAGATACCTTGGCGAATGCTGAAGGGGACTTTGTTTTTAAGGATCTCTTGTTTCCGGACAGTGTCAAGTTCTTATTGTCGGCGAGGAACGAGAAGGGAAAGAACTTTGTGGACATCATTGCGGATCCATTCAAGGAGCCTGCCATCAACTTCGAAAAGAACAATCCTTTGATCTTGAATGACATCAACAAATTGAATGAAGAGCAGTTGCTGGCCAGCAAGAAGTTTTATGAGCAATTGGAGAAAAAGGGGATCATGGAGAAGGTCTTTCAGATTGAAGAAGTTACCGTTCGGGCACAGCGTCCAAAAGCAGCCGCTAATTCGTCTAACCTGAATGGTCCTGGAAATGCAGACCAGACCCTGACCGCGGAAGACCTGAGCACCTGTCCGAACTTGGAGATGTGTTTAAACGGTCGATTGACGGGGGTGATATTCCGTGGTGGGATCCCTTATAACACGCGTAGCAATGGAGCAATGCAGGTGGTAATAGACGGGATGTATGTGGAAGGCGATATGATTGCCACGATCAACCCTATAGACATACAAAGTGTGGAGGTGTTAAGGAATATTAACTATACTTCCATTTATGGTTCTTATGGTGCCAACGGCCTGATCATCATTACTTCTAAAACGGGTAGGGATGCACGCAGTTCTGCTTATCAGCCGACCGGAATTCTATCGATTTCGCCAAAGGGAATTTCCTTGACCAAGGAATTCTATAAACCGGTTTATGAAACGAATTCTGAAAACCAATTTCAAACGGACCTAAGGACGACGATCCATTGGGAACCGGGAATCGTATCGAACGAGAAGGGCATCGCTAATTTTGATTTTTACACGTCGGATGAAGCTGGAACCTATAGAATGATCATTGAGGGCTTGGACTTCAATGGCAGGATATTGAGAAGGATAATAGAGTTTGAAGTCAAATAATAGAGATAGGCCCATTTATTTGGGCCTATTCTTTTGGTATTCATATTCGATAAATCAAAATATATCCACATTGCCATATATAAGCGCTAATTTTTTATCATAACGACTATTTTTTCCGTAAATTTCCATACTTAACAAATGGAATTCATATGGGTACATTTTTAAATACTCAAGTATCAGAGAACATCTGTTACATTCAATTAGATCGAGGAAAATCCAATGCCATGCATCTGGAGATGATCGAGGAAATCACGACTACTTTCAAATCCCTAAAGGAAGATCCATCCGTTTTTGCTGTTGTCCTTCAAGGTAAAGAAGGTTTCTTTACCTCTGGCTTGGACCTGATCACGCTCTTTCAATACGATGAGGCGCAGATGAAGGCATTCTGGGAGAAGTTTATTGACCTGATCGAAGAATTGGTCTCTTTTCCTAAGCCTTTTATCACGGCGGTTACTGGACATAGTCCTGCAGGTGGTTGTGTATTGGCGCTTTGCTCCGATTACCGTGTGATGGCAGCTGGTGAATATATCATTGGGTTGAATGAGGTTCCAGTGGGAATCATCGTCCCTAGCAGTATTTTTGAACTATATGCCTTTTGGATCGGTTCAGGTAATGCGGCGAGATTCTTATTGGAAGGAAAGCTATTGACTCCGCAAGAGGCATTGAACGTAGGCTTGGTGGATGAGGTCGTTAATTTTGACCGTATCCAGACTACCGCAGCCAGAAAGGCAAAACAGTATTTACAGTTTGAACCCAATGCTTGGAAGGCTTCGAAATTGAATATTCGCAAGCGTCTATTGGAGCAAGTGCAAGAAACCAAAGGTGCTGCAATTGAGCAGGTCCTAGAGCGCTGGTGGGCACCATCCACAAGGGCGATCTTGAAAGCAATAATCGATAATCTCACTAAAAAATCATAAATATGGCAGTACAAGGAGCTTTACAGAAGGATGCCTTGAAAGGTAAAACAGTGGTAGTAACCGGTGGAGGAACGGGATTGGGCAAGGCTATGTCCATCTATTTTTCGGAATTAGGGGCCAATGTGGTCATCACGAGCCGAAAACTGGATGTACTGGAAGAAACTGCCAAAGAAATCCAGGGAAAAACTGGAAACCCCGTATTGCCGGTTGCCTGTGATATCAGGAATACGGAGGAGATTAAGCTGGTGCGCGAGAAAGCCATCGAAATATTCGGGCAAGTTGATGTATTGGTAAATAATGCCGCCGGAAACTTTATCTCCCCTACGGAGCGTTTGTCTGCAAATGCTTTTTCAACCATTATTGATATCGTACTGAAGGGTACTGTGAACTGTACCTTAGAATTTGGCAAGCATTGGATCGAAAGGAAACAAGCTGCCAACGTACTGAATATCGTGACGACCTATGCCTTCACGGGATCGGGTTATGTGGTTCCATCTGCAGTTGCAAAAGGGGGCGTGGTAACTTTAACCAAATCCTTGGCTGTGGAATGGGGCAAATATGGCATTCGCCATAATGCCATTGCACCGGGACCATTTCCTACGAAGGGGGCTTGGGACCGTCTTTTACCGGGAGAATTGGCCCAGAAATTTGACTTTAAGAACCGAGTTCCATTAAAACGTGTCGGAGAACATCAGGAATTAGCAAATTTGGCAGCTTTCTTGATATCCGATTTTGCAGGTTATATCAATGGCGAGATAATCAGCATAGACGGCGGAGAATGGCTGCAAGGGGCAGGACAGATGAACGGCATGGAAGCCATCCCTTCAGAAATGTGGGACACTATCGAGCAAACTATCCGGAAAAACAACAAATAATCATGATTAAAAATTACGCATTAGGACTGATAGCCTTTATTGTGCTATTAGGTTCTTGTAATAACTCATCAAAAACAGCTACGGCACATCAGGACACGGTAACCCGAGCAAGCCTGAACGAACCGGAAGAAGTCCAACAGATTTCAGAGGTCATCACCCGCTTTGTGCGCGCCTACTTGAGCCAAGACAATGAAAAGATCAATGCCTTAATCCATCCTGAACATGGCCTTGCCATTATCTATCGCCCGGGCGTGATGGATGACTTCAAATTAGTGGACAGTTTTGATATCCAAAACCCTGTTCCGGAGTCTTATCCTTACCCTACCTTTGAGAATGATAAGACTTTGACCTTTGAAGCATTGCCAGAATTTAAATGTGAGACGGATAAATGGACCAAGTATGGTTTCTCTAGCGATACGACTGCAACCAGCGTGACGCATCTGTTGGATACCATCATGAAGTACCAAGGGGAATTCAATGAGGCCAAATACGATGAAAAGACCTTGGAAAGGGTTTCAAAATTGGAAGATGGCAGTTATCGGGTTATTTTAAATCCAACCGATGAACACTTTTTGATTTTCCATGTTAAACAGTTTGAGGGCTCTTGGTATGTAACGCTACTGGACCGCTCTTATGGCAACTGCGATGCCTAATAAAAAATTACACTAATATATTTACCTTAAAAAATGTAACCATATGGGTACTCTAGATAAAGAAACACAAGGAAGAGTCAATCAATGGCAGACTGATGAATACGATAAGGACACGGTGTCCAAAGTAAAGGCATTAGTTGATAATAATGAAGAAACCGAGTTATTGGATTCGTTCTATAAGGAACTGGAATTCGGTACGGGTGGTCTTCGTGGAATTATGGGTGTGGGATCCAACAGGATGAACAAATACACCATTGGGAAAGCGACCCAAGGCTTGGCCAATTACTTGATCAAGCAATTCCCTAATCAGGAAATCAAAGTTGCGGTATCCTATGATAGCCGAAATAATTCGCAAGAATTCGGTCAGCTGGTTGCTGATGTGTTCTCTGCAAATGGTTTTCAGGTTTATCTGTTCAAAGAACTGAGACCAACACCTCTGTTGTCCTTTGCTGTGCGCCATTTTAAATGCCAGGGTGGTGTGATGTTGACCGCATCGCATAATCCAAAGGAATACAATGGCTATAAGGCTTATTGGAATGATGGTGGCCAATTGGTTGCTCCGCATGATAAAAATGTGATCACGGAAGTGAATGCCATTACTTCTGTAAAAGAGATCAAATTTGATCGTGTAGAGAAAAACATCCATTTGGTTGGAGAGGATTTTGACCAAATCTATATCGATGCAAACAAGAAATTGAGCATCCATCCTGAAGCGGTAAAAGAGCAAAGCGATCTGAAGATCGTTTATTCTCCAATCCACGGAACAGGCATTACCCTAGTTCCAAAGATATTGGAAGCATGGGGATTTAAGAATGTTCAGGTAGTGGAAGATCAAGCTAAACCTGACGGAAACTTCCCGACGGTAGTTTATCCAAACCCGGAAGAAGAAGAGGCAATGTCGAAAGCAATGGCAATGGGCCAGGATATCGATGCCGACGTAGTTATGGCTACAGACCCTGATGCCGACCGAGTTGGGGTGGCAATCAAATTGCCTTCAGGTGAATTCCAATTGATCAATGGTAACCAAATCGGTAGCTTGTTGACTTATTATGTGCTTTCTTCGAAGAAGGACCTTGGTCAATTGAAAGCGAACCAATATATCGTGAAAACCATCGTGACTTCGAACTTATTCTCTGATATCGCGAAGTCTTTTGATGTGAAAAGCTATGAAACGCTTACGGGTTTCAAGTTTATCGGTGAGGTCATGACTAACCAGGAAGGCAAAGAAACCTATTTGGTGGGTGGAGAAGAAAGTTATGGCTTCTTGGTCGGTGACCTAGTGAGGGATAAAGATGCGGTTAACTCTTGTGCCTTTATCTCTGAAATGGCTGCTTATTTCAAAAGCCAAGGGAAATCACTTTACGATGTGCTATTGAAGCTTTATTTGGATTTTGGCTATTACAAAGAAAAACTGATTTCCTTGACCAAAAAAGGGAAGGCTGGAGCTGATGAGATCAAACAAATGATGGCTGATTTACGTGCTGACCTGCCAAAAACATTGGGCGATATTGAGGTGGTTGAGGTTAGGGACTATGAGACTTCAGAAGCTACGGATATGGCAACAGGCAAGAAGTCGAAGATCGACCTTCCTAAATCTGATGTGCTTCAGTTCATCACCAAAGATGGCGATGTGATTTCTGCTAGGCCATCTGGAACGGAGCCAAAGATTAAATTTTACTGTTCGGTTAGGGAGAATTTGGAGTTTACTTCTGAATTTGGTCAGATTTCAAACCGTTTGGACGATAAAGTAAGATTAATGATGGCCGATATAGTGAAAGATTAATGGAGAAGTGGAAAACAATTGATTCGAAATACATCATACAACGCCCTTGGGCAACTCTACGCGTCGATAAGCTGGAGATGCCCAATGGCAATATTAAAGAGGAATACTACGTACTGGAATACCCTACCTGGGTGAATATGGTGGCTCTGACGGAAGATAATCAGGTTATCTTCGTCAAGCAGTACCGCCATGGCGCCGGAAAAATCATGGTGGAGCTACCAGCAGGTGTGGTTGAGGACAATGAGGACCCAGAAATAGCGGCAAGACGGGAGTTGTTGGAAGAAACAGGCTATGCCTTTGATGATATCAGCTATGTCTGTGAGCTTTTTGCCAACCCTGCTACCTCGGGCAATATTACCTATACCTATCTCCTTACTGGAGGAAGAAAAGTTCAGGAGCAAGAATTAGATCCTTCGGAAGATATTGAAGTGGTTTTAATGGATCTCCAAGAGGCCAAGCAATTTCTTTTTGACAATAAAATAGGACAGGCGCTCCATAGCTCTGCCCTATTCTATACATTGAAAAAATTAGGCGAGTTATAAGCTCGCCTAACTTTATTCTTTATACCAACCTCTTTACACAATTATTGACGCTGTTTTCGTACCTTTGCCGCATGGCAAGAGAAATTTACGAAACCAAGCGCAAAGCGCTTAAAATCAATCTTAACGCTGATATTTATGGTACATTCGCAGAAATTGGCGCTGGACAGGAAGTCGCTCGTAATTTCTTTGAAGCCGGTGCAGCGTCTGGAACCATTGCAAAGACCATTTCTGCATACGATATGGCATTCTCAGATGCCATCTATGGTATTGAAGAGTCTGGCAGGTACGTGAGCAGAACCCGACTGACCAAAATGCTGGACCATGAATATAGCCTCCTTACCGAGCGTCTTCAAGGTGAGAAATACAGCAGTAAAAAATTCTTTGCTTTTGCCGATACAGTAACCACATTGAATTTTACGAAAACCAATGAACCTCACGGTTGGATCGGTATCCGATTCCAGCATGAAGTGGATGGACCGACGAACGATATCATCATCCACGTTAGGTTATTGGACAGTGACAATAGATTGCAAACTAAAGTCCTTGGGATCTTAGGGGTAAACCTGGTTTTTGCGGCTTATTATTACGCTGAGAATCCACAGACGATGATCGAGTCCCTAGTTGACAACCTTTCTGTAGGTTCGGTAGAAATTGACTTGGTAAAGGTTTCAGGACCGCTTTTCGCGAATGCCAATGAGCGCCTACTGAACCTATACCTGATTGCAAAAGGTTTCTCGAAAGCTGCAATCTTCAAACCAGATGGAAAGGCTGCCCAAATCAAGGATTATCTTTATAAAAAGAACATCATTATCCTTCGTACGAAATACCGTCAGAAATCTAATCCAAACTTTGACCTGTTTAACTTGGCCGTGGAGGAGTTCCTGAAAAACACCAAGGCTGTTCCTGAAAATACCGTGGTGCTGATTGAGGTACTGATGGGTAATGTGCTGGATGAAAACAGTGTGATTTCGGATGAGGACTTGATCTATTTCGCGGAACGTGCTGAATATCTATGCTCTACAGGCAACAATATCCTGGTATCCAACTTCAGAAGGAATAACCACTTGGCTGAATTCGTGCAGACCTTCAAGCCGAAGCATGTAGGTATTGCAACCAACGTTTCCAACTTGAAGAACATCTTCAACTCGGATAATTACAACAAAGAAAACTATACCAATGAATTGCTAAGCTATATCTCAGGAATGTTTAGCAAGAACGTTAAGCTTTATGCTTACCCGTATTTAGATAAAAAATTAGAGAAAATCGTTACGACTAAAAACCTTCCGGTTTCCCCAGAAGCGAAACCATTGTTTGATTTCTTGATCAACAACAGATACATTGTTGATATCGAGAACTACGATGAGAAATTCGTAAAAACAGTTTAAGAAGAGTAGTATTTAGTAGTAAGTATTTAGTATTTAGACCTAAAACCTCCTTCCTGGCTTGAGCATTTAGTATTTAGACCTAGGACGCCCTACAAGTCTAAATACTAAATACTAATTACTTTATACTCTTACAAAAACTTCTTAAAGATTGAATAAAGTATCTTAAGGTCGTGTTCAGTTAGGTTGGCGCTAGTGACGTCCATTTGGGTATAATGCTGTTTAAATCCTTTGATGGCAGCATCTAGGTTCTTCACATCATAGCCAATGATCCTTAAGGCTATCTTAGGGTCGAAGCCCATTGGAGGATCTTCCAAGACATCATCATACCAATATCCAAAACCTTTATCAGCTAATACCTTCCAAGGAAACCTTGATGGATCGTTCTTCCTTGTTGGCGCATAGTCCATGTGTCCGATAAAGTTTGCTTGCGGGATCTTATAGGTCTCTTTTAAGTAAGCAAGCAATTGGACCAAGGCATTGATCTGCACTTCTGGCCAAGGGTCACTGATCCCGTTGTTGTCCAATTCAATACCGATAGAAGAGGAATTCAGATCGGTGTCATTTCCCCATCTTCCTAATCCTGCATGGTGTGCACGGTATAGGTCATTGACCATCTGGACAATCTTTCCGTCTCTACCGATTACATAGTGTGAACTCACGCCTACTTTTTCGTTGTGGAAGGTCCTGACTGTCTGGTCAAGGTCTTTTTGCGCGGTGTGATGGATCATCACATAGTTTGGCTTGCGGACACCGAAATTGGTGGAAGCAATCCATTCTTTATGGTTGGAAGCGATCTTTTCGACCTGTCCTTTCACCGGAGCCTCTTTATAGAGTTCAGAGAAATCCTTGGCTTTCTTTTTATAGATCTTTTCTGTGCTGGCATATTTCCCTCCTCCACAAGAACTCACTAATGCAGCAAGTGAAAAATAAATGATGTATTTCTTAATCATGTCCCTTTATATCCTTTTGTTAATCATTTTTCTTATAAGGCATCGACCACAAACTCGGGACGATCCATTCCTGGTTCTAATTCAATTATCTGAAGGTTCCTGAACTCCATTTTAGCGCCTTCAGCTTCTAAACAAAGATAACCTTTTCGTTTGGAGGCCAATCGGATACTGTTTACGAATTTACCATTAACAGCCAATTTCACCGTTCCATCCACACAGACCACGGTGTACTTATTCCACTCTCCTACTCCAAGGCACCTGTTTTCCAAAGACTTGCTTCTCTCGCCCCTTGGATTATCCGGAGATGCGGTCATCCCACCAGCACCGAACAATTCTCCATGTACATAGGCGATCGGCTGTTGTTTGCCATCCACGGCGTTTATATTCACCCAATCCAATTCCAGCATCTGCACCTCCATACCCATCGGAAGCCTGCTCTTAGGGTCTGCCTTGGCATCGCACCACACAAAAATCCCGGAGTTGCCTCCCTTCTCCAAATGTCTCCACTCGACATGCATGATAAAGTTCTCATACATCTTCTCCGATCGCACGACTCCAATTGGATTGCCGCTGTTCTGCAAAAGGTTTCCCTTCGCCTTCCAAGTGCTATCCGAGGTGTTGACATCAATCCATTGGATCGCCTTGCCTTTGGCTTTGGCATTTAAGATGGATTCGTCAAAGCTCTTTTCCACTCCAAACTGGAAGAGTTTCTGCTGTGCTTCTGCAAATTGAGTACCTAAAAGGAATGTTACGAGAATTAATAGATGCGAGAGGTTGGTTTTCATGATCAAAATCAGATTTATTTGAAGACCTAAAATAGTAAAAACCTAAGAGAAATACCATGCTTAAGGGGTTTAAGCTTGTATTCTGCATGAAAAGAGAAAGCCTTTACCCGAAATGGGCAAAGGCTTTCCTGATACTTTATATTTTCAGATCTCCTTAGATCTCTGCGTATGCTTCCATCGGAGGGCAAGAACAGATTAAGGTTCTATCTCCTTGGGAATCATTCACACGACCTACCGAAGGCCAGAATTTATTTACTCTTAAGTATTCGATTGGATAAGCAGCAGTTTGGCGGGAATATGGTCTATCCCAGTCATCACCTGTTACCACTCTAGCTGTATGAGGCGCATTTTTCAATACGTTGTCTTTTTGGTCTGCATCTCCATTCTCAACCGCAGCAATTTCTGAACGGATACCGATCAAGGCATCACAGAATCTATCTAATTCTGGTTTTGACTCAGATTCTGTCGGCTCAACCATTAAAGTACCAGCCACTGGGAATGATACAGTTGGAGCGTGGAAACCGTAGTCCATCAAACGCTTAGCGATATCTGCTACTTCGATACCTACATTTTTAAATCCGCGACAATCCAAGATCATCTCGTGTGCACAACGTCCATTCGCACCAGCATATAAAACTGGATAATGTTGCTCTAGGCGAGCTTTGATATAGTTGGCATTCAAGATAGCCGTCTTAGTTGCGTTTGTAAGGCCTTCTCCGCCCATCATAGCGATGTAAGCGTGTGAGATGACCAAGATAGAGGCTGAACCAAATGGAGCCGCTGAAACGGCTGAAATGCCCTCTTCGCCTGAGATCTCGATAATCTCATGGTTAGGCAAGAAAGGAACCAAATGTGCTGCTACGCCGATTGGACCCATACCTGGACCACCACCACCGTGAGGAATACAGAAAGTCTTATGTAAGTTCAAGTGACAAACGTCTGCTCCAATGAAGCCTGGGCTAGTCAAACCTACCTGAGCATTCATATTTGCACCGTCCATATATACTTGACCACCATTCTCGTGGATGATATTACAGATCTCAACAATCGGTTCTTCAAATACACCATGAGTCGATGGATAAGTAACCATCAAAGAATTCAGGTTAGCCGAATGTTCAGTAGCTTTTGCTTTTAAATCTTCAACATCGATATTACCACGATCGTCACATTTAACCACAACTACCTTCAAACCTGCCATAGAAGCAGATGCTGGGTTGGTACCATGTGCCGATGCAGGGATCAAACAGATGTTTCTATCGAAATCTCCACGGCTATGGTGATAAGCGCGGATTACCATTAATCCAGCGTATTCACCTTGTGCACCAGAGTTTGGTTGGAAAGACATCTTAGCGAAGCCTGTGATTTCACATAACCAATCGTTCAATTCATTGATCAATTGCATGTAACCAGATGTTTGATCAACTGGTGCAAATGGATGCAATCCACCGAATCTAGCCCAAGTAACTGGAACCATCTCGGTTGTTGCATTCAATTTCATGGTACATGATCCCAATGGAATCATAGAGTGGCACAATGAAAGGTCTTTCGCCTCTAAAGATTTGATATAACGTAGCATTTCACTCTCTGAGTGGTAGCTGTTGAATACTGGGTGAGTCAAGTACTCAGAAGATCTTTCCAAGTGCTCTGGAATTGAAGTTCCTAATTCCTTAACGATAGCATCCATATCCACATCAGTGATGTGCTTGCCCTTAACCTTAGCAAATACTTTCACGATGGTTTGGATATCTTCAAAAGTGGTTGTCTCATCGATAGAGATACCTACTGTACCCTCTTGGTAGAAGAAGTTAAGCTCGTGGTTCAAAGCCTCGCTTTTCAATCCATCAACTTCCTTGCCCACATCAAAACGAAGGGTATCGAAGTAAGATTCATTGACTTGTTTGTAGCCTAATGCTTGGATTGCTTTATCCGCTAATTTTGTCAAGTCATTGATACGGGAAGCGATGTTTTTGATTCCTTTAGGACCGTGGTATACAGCATAGAAGGAAGCCATGATAGCTAACAAAGCTTGTGCTGTACAGATATTTGAAGATGCTTTATCTCTACGGATATGTTGCTCACGAGTTTGAAGCGCCATACGTAGTGCGTATTCTCCGTTTGAATCAGAAGTAACACCAATGATTCTTCCTGGAATATTACGTTTATAAGTGTCTTTAGTTGCAAAGAATGCTGCATGCGGGCCACCAAATCCCATTGGTACACCAAAGCGTTGGGAGTTACCCACAACAACATCAGCACCCCATTCTCCCGGAGGAGTCAACAAGGCCAATGACATTAAGTCTGTACCAACACATACAGTGATGTCTTTATCATGTGCATAGGCCGTAAATTCTTTATAGTCATTTACCGTACCATCAGCTGCAGGATATTGAATATATGTGGCGTACACATCGTCCGTTAAGTTCTCTACAGTTAAATCAGCAACACGTATCTCAACGCCGAAAGGAACGGCTCTGGTTTGCAATACATCTAATGTTTGAGGATATACGTTTGGAGTTACCAAGAACACATTAGCATCCTTGTTTTTGCGTGTGCTGTACAGCATGAACATACCTTCTGCGGCAGCAGTTGCTTCATCCAATAGGGAAGCATTTGCGATTTCTAAACCAGTTAGGTCTGAAACCATAGTTTGGAAGTTCAACAAGGCTTGCAAACGTCCTTGAGCAATTTCCGCTTGGTAAGGAGTATATTGTGTATACCATCCTGGATTTTCAAATACATTACGTTGGATAACCCCAGGAAGGATCACATCGTTATATCCCTGACCGATATAAGATTTGAATACCTTGTTCTTTTCAGCTATTTGAGCTATTTTTTCCAAATACGCAACCTCACTAAGTGCAGGAGGAAGGTTCAAAGCTTGTTTCTTACGAATCTGTGCAGGAACGGTCTGATCGATCAATTCATCCAAAGAACCCACTGAAAGCACGTTCAACATTTCCTCTACTTGCGCAGAACTTGGACCATTATGGCGATCCTCAAATTTTTCTTGGTAAAATATGTTACTCATTTTAAGTATTAATTGTAACTTTTGAGACTGATTAACTATCTGTTATCCAAAATATTTCAACAGGATTTCTGTGTAAAAATTTAGATGTGCAAAGATACGCTTTTTATAGGTAATTTTAAGGAGTCCACCCGCTCGAAAAACTTTTATTAACACATCAATCGATTGCACATTTCTTTAAATTCCAAACAACAATAGCAGCAATATTTTATCAATGTAACATCCGTTAGGACCTTTTGCTTCAAAAGACCTAAATGCAATTCCTGTTATACTTTAGGCGGCTAATGGAAGAATTGACACAGCTATTAAAAAAACGGCAAATAAACCTCAAAATCATTCCATTTTCTGCATTGAACACCCCTGATTTCATACTTTAATTCCAGCATTAAAGCTCTTGATGTTAAATATTTACAATAATTTTCATCGGCAATTTTAAGATAGGAATCTTTACTAATTTAGGCCTGAATCAATTAATAAATTATATGCTTAAATTAAACGTGAGGAATGAATCCGATCGCTTGAGCGCTGTAATTCTAGGGATTGCCAATCACAATGGTCCGACTCCCACAGCAGCAGAAGCTTATGACCCCAAGTCATTGGAACATATCCTCGCAGGTACTTACCCCACTGAACCAGACATGGTTCATGAACTTGACCAGTTCAAACAGGTTCTCAATAAATATGGAGTAGAGGTCTATCGTCCCGAAACAATCCCCAACCTTAATCAAATCTTTACGAGAGATATAGGTTTTGTTATTGATGATTACTTTGTGAAATCCAATATCCTGCCCGATAGAGCAGAGGAATGGGAAGCCATCCTGTACATTATCGATCAAATTGACCCCGAAAAGCTGATCACCGCCCCTGAACATATCCATATGGAAGGCGGAGATGTGATCCTCTGGAAAGATTATGTCTTTATCGGAACCTATTCCGGCGCGGATTATTCTGAAATAAACACCGCGAGGACAAACCATCAAGGTGTTGAGTTCATCAAGGAGAAATTCCCAAATAAGACGGTAATAGGATTCGATCTGATTAAATCCATGACAGATCCTCGTTCCAATGCATTACACCTGGATTGCTGCTTTCAACCGATTGGCGAAAATAAAGCCATAATATACCCAGGCGGGTTCAAAAACCAAGAAGACTTTGAGTTCTTGCTGGAATTGTTTTCTGAAGAGAATGTATTCCAAATCACTGCAGATGAAATGTACCAGATGTTCTCAAATGTCTTTTCCATCTCCCCTACAGTCATCGTTAGTGAGCAAAGATTTGCAAGGCTGAACACTTGGCTCCGAGAACAGAATTTCATTGTGGAGGAAATCCCTTATCATGAAATCGGAAAACAGGAAGGTCTCTTGCGCTGCTCCACCCTACCTCTAATCAGAAAATAGCCATGCAAACAACAAATACAATCTTAATGGTTCGCCCTTTCTACTTCCGTAGAAATGAAGAAACGGCTGTAAATAACTTCTTCCAAGCGAAAAACGAACGCAACGACAGGCTTTCTGACCTTGCGGTCACTGAGTTTGACAACTTTGTCAGTATCCTTAAAAATGCAGGTGTCAAGGTTTTTGTTGTTCAGGACCCTGGCAAATTAGATACCCCTGACAGCATCTTCCCTAACAATGTCATTTCATTCCATGTCAACAAGAGCATCATCTACCCGATGTTTGCTGAAAACAGAAGAAATGAAAGACAATTGAATTATTTAGGAAAACTGGACCAAGCGGGAACACATTATGAAACGGTTCAAGACTATACCACTTATGAGGATCAGAACAAGTTCTTGGAAGGCACTGGCTCCATGATCTTGGACAGGGTAAACAAGATTGCCTACTGCTCCTTATCTGAACGTGCAAACGAAGAACTGTTCCATATATTCTGCAAGGATCAAGGTTATACGCCTTTGGTTTTCCATTCCACTCAGCAGGTTGGCGAAGCCTACCTTCCAATCTACCACAGCAATGTGATGATGTCTGTAGGCACAAACTTCAGTGTAATCTGTTTGGAAGTAATAAGGAATCCCGAAGAGAGGGAATTGGTGGTTTCAAGCTTGAAAAACACAGGCAAAGAAATCATAGTGATCACTGAAGATCAAATGAATCATTTTGCTGGAAATATTTTGGAAGTCAGGAACATTGATGGTGATCCGATAATCTGTATGAGCACCCAAGCCTTCGAGACCTTTGAGGAGGAACAGATTGAAGCGCTAGAAAAGCACGGCAGGATAGTCCATGCACCTTTGTTTAGTATTGAAAAATATGGTGGCGGAAGCGCCAGATGTATGATGGCTGAGGTTTTTTAACCTCAGCTATTAAAAACTGTCCTTAGCAATTTCCCTTCTCACCCTACTCAAGCTCTCTGGCGTAATGCCGAGGTAAGATGCGATCATCCATTGCGGTACACGCAATAACAAATTAGGATAGAGTTCGATAAATTCCAGATAGCGTTCCTTGGCAGTCATCGCCAATAAAG
Organism: Sphingobacterium sp. BS-2; assembly: GCF_046161205.1. Classification (NCBI taxonomy): domain Bacteria; kingdom Pseudomonadati; phylum Bacteroidota; class Sphingobacteriia; order Sphingobacteriales; family Sphingobacteriaceae; genus Sphingobacterium; species Sphingobacterium sp. BS-2. Next base: position 164,068 of record NZ_JBIXGO010000019.1, on the reverse strand, counting down.
AATTGATCCTACGCTGAAGGTAATACACACTCCTCTGTAGGGACCTTTCAGTAAACATGGCAAATTCTAATCGTAATTTTGCCGCCTCAGCGAAGAACTTAGGATGCAAAAACACGACCTTACTCGGCTCAATCGCCTTGATATAATACAAGGAAGGCTCATCAAAGTAAACACTCGAGCGATCACCCATCAACCAATTCTCCGGTGCAAACTGAAGAATATGCTCCACGCCCTTTTCATCCAAGGACAAGAACTGCAATAGCCCTTCTTCCACAAACAAAAAGTGCTTGCACACCTCTCCTGCCCTCAATATATATTGATTGTGCGATAATTCCCTAAACTCAAAAAAAGGAAGCAGCTGTTCGAAATCACTCTCAGTCAAAAAAGCTTTTTCTGTATAGTATTTATAGAAATTACTCTTCAATAACTCTTCCATTTGCATATTAATATAGTATAGTGAATTTAAAGTCCAAAGGGTTAAATGTCTTAACAAGATCAGGGATCAATTCCTTCCCATGTTTCAGATAAAGCTCAGCAAAATTATCAGTTCTCTCCTGCAGAGCGCCTCCAGGAAAGAGTTTTTCCTTGATTCTATCGATCTGGATCAAGGCATCCTGATGGTTCCTTTTCTCGGCTTTCAATAGTTTCTTCTCTAGGTTATTGACCGCTTTTTTCAGTCTCGCCTTAACCGCATCGGTGCTTGGTCCTAAACTCGGATCAATCTTATGGGCTCTCAACTTAATCTTTCCAAATATAGCATTGAACTCCATCCACTCATCCTGCAAATTCAACCGATGCTTGGTGATCCGCTTCACATAATCCTTCTTCAAAGTCTCAGAAGGCTTAAAGATGCTCTTGAAAGTAAAGTCTAATCTAAAGATTTTACCAGCCATCTGATCATCAGTGATCATAGCCGAATTACGCGGAATCAAAATAGGAAATGGCATCTTATACTGATCAAAATTAGCTTTTAACTGCAACCAATAGACAACTTCCGCTCCCCCACCAATATAAGCCAAGTTCGGAAGGATAACCTCCTCGTACATGGGGCGCATCACGACATTCGGGCTAAATCTTTCCGGATGAGCATGGATCTCCTTCTTGATCTCCTCTTCGGTAAAATAGATCCCTTGATGCAAAATCTCAAATTTCCCATCCTCCGTACGAACGATCCTTTCCCGGAATTCATCCGTTAGATAGAAAAAGTTGATTTCCCGAGAATGCACTTGAGTCGCAAAACCTTTATCCTTCAATTGCTCAGAAGTCCTTTCAATAGCTTTAAAGCTCTTTTCTTTCAGAATATCTTCCTCCATGATTGGAGCGAATAATTTTTTCAATTCCTTACGGTCCGCATCAATAATGATCAGACCATATTGCTTAAACAGGGAATTAACAAAGGTTCTGGTGGCATCTGCCAAGCTCAGGCCTTTCAAATAAGCCTCTTCGACAAGTTCGGTTAGCTCCGTTGCATTATCAGAAAGTCCAAAGGTATTGCAGTATTGTTTAACGGTGTCGGCAATGCTCTCCGTATCCATTCGACCAGTTGCCGAATGTGATTCCACATCCCAAAGGATCTTTTTGCCAAAAGCTTTGGTATGGTTTATTTCCTCAAAATCATGGTCTTCCGTTGCCATCCAATACACTGGTACAAACTCATTTTCAGGAAATTCCTTCTTCAGGTCCTGAGCCAATTTGATGGCAGTCACGATCTTGAAAATAAAGTATAAAGGTCCCGTGAATATATTTAATTGGTGGCCAGTGGTAACTGTATAGGTGTTATTATCCTTTAATCGGATAATGTTCTGCGCTACTTCCGGAGAGGAAGAAAGCAGATCTCCATATTGATCAGTTAAAATTTTAGTTAATAATTCCCGATGTGCAAACCCTTTCTTTTTGCCAATCTGATCCTTAAAACCCGCTATATCAGGTTTATTCCCATAAAATGGAGCAAGATGCTCATTATGGTTCAGATAGGCAATTAAGGTTTTGGAGAAACTATTAGTGTCGCTGTAATCAATATATGTGGCTTTCATCTACCTCTTTTAAACTTTTACAAATGTATAGGCATTTAGTATACAAAATACAAAAATTTAAAATAAGCCCGACTACTTGCCACAAATGTTATAGTTATTTGACAATATTTCCGTACAAGTCAAAGTCTTCTGCACGGTCAACCTTCACCTGAACAAAGTCTCCAATGCGGGCATAATTGGATTTCGCTTCCAATACCACCTCATTGTCAACCTCAGGTGAATCATATTCAGTCCTACCGATAAAATAATCACCGTCTACCCTATCCACCAACACTTTATAGGTATTTCCAACTTTCTCTTGATTGATTTCATAAGAAATTCCTTGCTGAACTTCCATGATCTGATCCACACGATCCTGTTTTACTTCTTCAGGAACATCGTCCTCAAGGCTATGCGCATGTGTCTTTTCCTCATGCGAATAAGTAAAACAACCTAAACGATCAAACCTAGTTTCCTCTACCCATTCCAACATTTCCTGGAAGTCTTCTTCGGTCTCGCCTGGATAACCACAGATCAATGTTGTTCTCAAAGCAATATCAGGAACTTTATCGCGGATTTTGTTGACTAGATCGATCTGTTTTTGTTTGCTTGTTCCTCTACGCATAGAAGTCAGCATACGATCCGAGATATGCTGCAATGGCATATCCAAGTAGTTACAGATATTGGAGCGTTCGTTCATGGCATCCAAGATATCCATTGGGAATCCGGAAGGATAAGCATATTGTAAACGGATCCAATCAATTCCCTCCACATCCGATAAATGACGCAATAAGTCCGATAAATTACGCTTTCCGTAAATATCCAGCCCATAATAAGTCAAATCCTGAGCGATCAAGATCAACTCTTTGGTACCATTAGAAGCCAAGAACTTAGCCTCTTTTACCAGATCATCAATAGATTTAGACACATGCTTTCCACGCATCAATGGGATGGCGCAGAATGAACAAGGCCTATTACAGCCTTCCGCAATCTTGAAATAAGAAAAATGGGAAGGAGTTGTCAATAGACGCTCACCAAGCAATTCATGTCTATAGTCCGCACCGATACTGGAAAGAAGATCTGGAAGATCATTCGTTCCAAAGAAAGCATCAACATTAGGGATTTCAGTTTGCAACTCCGGTTTGTATCGTTCTGATAAACAACCCGTAACAATTACTTTATTGACTTTCCCTTGGTCTTTTAATTCTGAAAATTGAAGGATGGTGTCAATGGATTCCTGTTTGGCATTATCGATAAAACCACAAGTATTGATCACCACGATATCATTAGCTTGGATATTGGAAGCTTCATGGACCACCTCCATCTGATTGCCCTTTAATTGGCCCATCAGCACCTCGCTATCATGTATGTTTTTAGAGCAGCCTAAGGTCACCACGTTCACACGAGGTTTAGCCTGTATAGGTGCTGTTTTTGATTGTTTCGTTTTCATATTACGCTGTAGCCTACTTGAATAGTGAGTCTACAAATTCTTTTTTGTTAAATAACTGCAAATCACCGATCTTCTCTCCCACTCCAATGTATTTAACCGGAATTTTAAACTGATCTGAGATCCCTATGACAACACCACCTTTGGCCGTACCGTCTAATTTTGTCAAAGCCAAAGCATTGACATCCGTTGCTTGAGTAAATTGAGTCGCTTGCTCAATGGCATTTTGTCCCGTTGAAGCATCCAATACCAATAAAATCTCATGAGGAGCATCAGGAATAACCTTTTGCATCACATTTTTGATCTTGGTCAACTCGTTCATCAGCCCCACTTTATTATGAAGCCTACCAGCAGTATCTATAATGGCCACATCATCCCCATTCGCAACGGCGGACTTTACGGTGTCAAAAGCAACCGATGCAGGATCCGAACCCATTGGTTGAGCAACAACACGCACACCAACCCGATCACCCCACAATTGGATTTGATCTACCGCAGCAGCCCTGAAGGTATCAGCAGCACCAAGGACCACCTTGTTGCCAGCCTCTTTCAGTTGATGCGCCAGCTTTCCGATCGTTGTGGTCTTACCGACCCCATTCACACCCACTACCATGATCACGTATGGCTTTTGGTTGCCATATTCAAAAGATTCAAAGTCATTGCTGTTGTTTTCAGCCAATAAACCTTGAATTTCATCCTTCAACAGACGATTCAGGTCATCCGTAGTGACATATTTATCCTGTGCAGCACGCTTTTGGATACGGTCCACAATCTTTAGGGTCGTGGTCACACCCACATCAGATGTTACCAGCACCTCCTCCAGATTATCCAACACTTCGTCATCAATGGTAGACTTCCCTACTACTGCCTTCGTAATCTTGCTGAAAAAACCTTCCTTGGTTTTCTCTAAACCTTTGTCCAAAGCCTCTTGAGCTTCAGGTGTCTCTTGCTTCTTTTTAAAAAAATCAAATAATCCCATGATGGATGTGTTATAGATAAAGGATCTGAATCGTATCAAAGATACTTAAATACAGGATACTAAAAAAGCCCTTTTGGTGCTCCCAAAACGGCTAATTATAAGATTTTTAAAGAAAAACTTTAAAAAAAGGAATATCTAACTGCTTATTTAGAAGCCGCAGCAACAACCTCTTTTACTTTGTCATTGTGTACCATACTTTCTTTGAAAGTATAAGCGCCAGTTTTTGCAGATTTTGTAGTGATAATTACTTTAGTAAACTCTTTACCACCACCTTTTTGTAATGATGCAACTGCTTTCTTTGCCATGGTATTATATTTTTAATATGAACCCCGAGGATCCAATCGTGAATTACTTAATTTCTTTGTGAACTGTTACTTTTCTCAATACAGGGTTGAATTTTTTCAACTCCAAACGCTCAGTTGTGTTCTTTTTGTTCTTAGTGGTAATGTAACGAGACATACCTGGAAGACCACTTTCTTTGTGCTCAGTACATTCTAAGATAACTTGTACTCTATTTCCTTTTTTTGCCATTGCCTTACTTTATTTAAACCCTCACGGGTGAATTTCATGATTCTATTTTCTGCTGATATAACAGGCTACTATCTATTAAATATGACCTTTTTTAATAAACTTGTCGATAGCTGCTGTAATACCGTTCTTGTTGATGGTTTTAATAGCCGAAGTAGATACCTTTAGAGTAATCCAACGATCTTCTTCTGGAATATAAAAACGTTTGGTCTGTAAATTAGGATAGAATTTACGCTTAGTCTTAACGTTCGAGTGTGATACGTTATTTCCCTTTAATGCCGTCTTGCCTGTTAAATCACAAATTCTTGACATGATATTCGATTTTTTATTGTTGTTCTAATTCAATTATCGTTCCTCAGAAACGAGTGTGCAAATATCTATATTTCTTTTGGGAAATACAATAATAATTAGCGAATTATTTTAAAATAATCTAGGAATAGGGCAGAAGTCAACAAAAATACTGTATTTTGCATTATATTTTACGCCGAGGCTCACAATAGTTTTCAACAATTCACAATGAACAAGTATTTAATACGAGGATTAGCTTTCACTTTGCTGGGAATAATCTGTATCTATTATGGTACCATCCTCATGGAATCCGACAACAACTGGTACAAACCACTCCTCGTTGTCGGGGTTATCGCTTTCGGATTCGGCTTCATTACCTTCATTTATCGCTTGTTCAGAAAGATTGACCGTAATTCACTTTTGGACGACAGAAAATCCAAAAAGAAAAATAAATAGGGTAGAACCTGATGCTGCAACAAACCAAAGGAATCACCTTAAAAGTCACCAATTACTCCGAAAGTAGCGTCGTTGCTCAAATCTATACGGAGGCGCTCGGCTTGCAATCTTACTTGATCAACGGAGCCAGAAAACCAAAAGCCAAAATCTCGTACAACATGCTCCAACCATTCCATCTATTGGAAATGGTGGTTTATAACAAGGAAAACAACAACCTGCAAAGGATCAAGGAAGCTCAGCAACTTCCGCCCCTTAAAAGCATTCCACTCGATATCGTCAAGAGTTCCATAGCCATGTTCTTGAATGAAGTCCTGTATAAGGTATTAAGACATCAACATCCGGAACCTCAACTGTTCCAATTTTTAGAGAATGCCATCATCTGGCTTGATGAAAGTAAGGAGGGATTGGCAAATTACCATTTGGTCTTCTTGGCAAAACTGAGTCACTATCTCGGTTTTAAACCAATCATCCAGGATCTGCCGTATTTTGATCTGATGGAAGGTCGGTTTTCCAATAGCTTGCCCGCGCATTTTCATGTCCTACAAGAACCGTACAGCACTTATTTCAGAGAAATTTTACAAAGCAGCTTTACGAATTGTAACAAAATTAAGCTGAGCCGAGCAGATCGGACATATCTTCTGCAAAAAATAATCGATTATTATCGGCTTCATACAGAGAACTTTGGCGAGATCAATTCGCTCTATATCCTAGAAGAAATCTTCGGAAATTAAAGGCAAGAAAAAACCCGTTGAGTTGGTACTCGACGGGCTTCCACAATAAATATATATTGAATCTAATTTTTAGATAAGCTTTACATTTACCGCGTTTAGTCCCTTACGACCTTGTTGTACTTCGTAAGAAACATGGTCGTTTTCACGAACCTTGTCTACTAATCCAGAAACGTGAACGAAAATTTCACTCTCGCCAGAATTTGGAATGATGAAACCGAAACCTTTGGCTTCATTAAAGAATTTTACTACTCCTTCTTGCATAATAATTACTATTGTTTTTTTTAAAGGTATCATTATTTTTTGAATACCAATTAAATTTAATCGTTAAATCTACCAAACATTTTTCAAATTATTTAGCAATTTCTTTTCGCCGACAATTTGGAAAGGTTTTTGCCATGAACAATTTATTTAAAATTATTATGAAAAAATTAATTACACTATTTGCGCTGGTTGGTATGATTACCACGTTGAGCGCCCAAACTATTAATATGGAAAACACTAGGAGAGTAGCAACCCGCGGTTATGCTGAAAAAGAAGTAACACCAGATATCATCTATCTATCTATTTCTTTGAAAGAGTATTACCAAGATGGAAACACAAAGAAAAAGGTTGCTATCGACCAACTTGAGAAACAACTTTTTGATGCTGCCATGAAAAATGGCGTCAAAAAAGAAGACTTCACAGTCCAAAACATCTACAGCTATAATGCTGAAACAAAAAAGAAAAACAACGAACTATTGCAGGCTAGACAATATAGGATCAAGGTTACTAACCTGAATAATTTAAATCCTATGTTGGAAGAAGTTGATGCTAAAGGTTTGCAGAGCACCAATATCTCGGGCTACGATCATTCTCAAAAGAAAGAAATCGAGAAGGAACTAAAAACCCTTGCTGTACGTGATGCTAGGGCAAATGCTGAGATCCTTGCAGCGGCAGATGCTGAAAACGTAGGAAAAGTAATCATGATCAATGATAACAGCAGCATGAGCTGGAATGATATCCTGCCTCAACCTCGCATGTACGCTATGTCTGCAAAAACTGGCAACAATGAAATGGACGCTGCAGATCAGGGTTTGGACCTAGAGGTTAAACCAATCAAACTTACTTGTAACATCGATGCCGTATTCGCACTGAAATAACAATGGAGAAACAACCTTCATATAATTTACAGAAGATTGATAAAGATTTTCAATGGGTAAAACGACTATCTGTCCTGATGGATAGTCGTTTCCGCATTGGAAACTTTCGCTTCGGACTGGACCCCATCTTGAATTTTATTCCCTTTGGGGGTCAGATTGCCACTTTCATTATTTCTTTGGTCCTGGTATCTGTTATGTACAGAAACGGAGCAAGCAGTAAAGTAGCCGTAAAAATGTTGCTCAATGTCACTTGGGATGCCCTTTTGGGCTCCATTCCGATCTTTGGGAATGTTTTCGACTTCTTTAACAAAGCCAACGAAAAAAATGTCAAGCTCCTGCGAGAACATTATTACGACAATAAACATCAGGGCAGTGCCAGAAACATCCTGATAACCTTAGGGATCGTTATTTTTATCGGCATTATCCTGTTTATTTATGCCATGTATGCACTCACAATTTGGTTGTTTGGCTTGATATTTTAATCCAATCTCTTCAAAATAATCTATTTTTGTAGCTATGAGCAAAACAAGAATCTTTGCCTTATTAGGGGTGGTCATCATGTTGGTCGCGGTTTTTACCAATCCTTCCAAGGAAAAAATCAACGAAAAACTGACCCTGAAAGCTAAAGAAATCCTCAAGAAACAATTGGACTACAAACATAAGGACGCTGTAGACTTTGGTATGATGCTGGTAGGAGACCAGGTAGTCAATGAATTTGTGAACAATTACACTTACACTGAAAATTACTACCTTTTTTCACTTTGCAAGATCAATTGGAACAGTGAAAAGATTACCATCGGAGGAGGGGCATTCGGTCAGGTTTGGATCAGTTCCAAAATCGATGAAAAAGCCGAAATGTTAATCGACGCTTTAAAGCGATAACCATGCTTGAGATTTTATTTGAAGATGAGGACTTTGTTGCAATCAACAAACCACATGGACTATTGGTCCATAAATCCTCCATTGCTGCAGATACATCCGAGTTTGCTCTTCAGCTCCTAAGGGATCAGATCGGCAAGAAGGTCTATCCAGCACACCGTTTAGACCGCAAGACCGCAGGTGTGCTTTTATTTTCCTTGAACAAGGAAATGGACAGCGCCATACAAACCGCGTTTTCCCAAAACTTAGTCAAAAAAGAATATTTGGCTGTTCTCCGTGGTCACACCGATCCCGAAGGAACCATTGATTACCCATTAAAAAAGGAAAACGGCACCATTCAGGAGGCTCTGACCAATTACCAAACATTGGCTACCACAGAAATAGACCTTCCTTTCGGTAAATTTCCAACATCAAGGTATTCCCTAGTCCTAGCCAAACCAGAAACCGGCAGGATGCACCAATTACGCCGGCACTTTGCCCATATTTTCCATCCAATCATCGGCGATAGACCCCATGGCTGCAACAAACAGAACAAACTCTGGAAAGACACCTTCCAGCACGACACCATGCTGCTACATGCCAAATCACTCGCTTTCACACACCCCAAAACACAAGAAAACATCTTTATCCAAGCCCAGATCCAACCGGAGTTTGAAAGGGGATTAACCATCTTGGAAATTAGATATGAGTATTGAGATTGGAGTATTGAGAGATCAAAATCGCTAAACCTTGCTTAAAGTACACAAAAGCCGAAATTAAATTTCTCATATCTCACATCTCATATCTCAATACTAAATCCTCATTAATTTTCCTATTTTTGTAACAACAAAAAACTCATTGATTTAACATGAAAAAAACTGCGTTAACTGACGTTCATATCGCTTTAGGTGCGAAGATGGTTCCTTTCGCCGGATTTAATATGCCAGTTCAATATACTGGTATCAACGACGAACACGAAACAGTGCGTACCGCTGTAGGGATGTTTGACGTTAGCCACATGGGAGAGTTTATCTTAAAAGGCGAAAAAGCACTAGATCTTATCCAAAAAGTCTCTTCTAACGATGCCTCAAAACTATATGACGGAAAAGTTCAATACGGCTATCTTCCAAACGAAAATGGTGGTATTGTAGATGACTTCTTAACTTACAAGATTGATGACAAAACCTATCTATTGGTAGTAAACGCATCAAACATTGATAAAGACTGGGATTGGATCAGCAAATTCAACACAGAAGGCGTAGAGATGAAAAACATTTCCGACGAAACTTCTCTTTTCGCTGTTCAAGGTCCTAAAGCTGCTGATGCACTTCAAAAATTAACAGATATCGACTTGGCGCCAATGGAATACTATTCCTTCCAAAAAGGTGTATTTGCTGGTGTAGAAAACGTATTGGTTTCTGCTACAGGCTATACAGGTGCTGGTGGTTTCGAAATCTATGTTGCAAATGAAAATGCAGAGAAAGTATGGAACGCTATCATGGAAGCAGGTCAAGAATTTGGCATTAAACCTATCGGACTTGGTGCGAGAGATACCTTACGCCTAGAAATGGGTTTCTGCCTTTACGGAAATGACATCGATGATAACACTTCTCCTTTAGCAGCCGGCTTAGGTTGGGTTACTAAGTTCAGCAAGGACTTCGTAAACTCTGAAAACCTAAAAGCAGAAAAAGAAAAAGGTGTTTCCCAAAAACTGGTAGGATTTGAGATGATCGACAGAGGTATTCCTCGTCATGATTATGAAATCGTAGATGCTGAAGGAAATAAGATCGGACGTGTTACTTCTGGAACACAATCCCCATCATTGAAAAAATCCATTGGTTTAGGTTATGTTGATGCAGCATTTGCTAAAGAGGGAACTGAGATCTTTATCTCTATCCGTAACCAACCTATCAAAGCGATTGTAAGAAAACCTCCTTTTGTAAAATAAGGTTCAAAATATAAAATGAAAAAGGGCTATTTTTTAGCCCTTTTCTTTTGTTGTCTCATTTCTTGTTGCGCCAGCTTCGCCTTTTCCTCTTGTTTTGCCTTCACATCTCGGCTCACCTGTTTTAACAGCACCACCTTCAGATAGATCAACAATACCAATAAGGCAATGGATATACCCAAATACAGTATCTGTCCGCTATTATAACCTGCCCATGCGCTCAATACCAAAAACACAATCCCTAAATTGAGCAGTAAATTCAAGATAAACTTCTTCGTCATTTCTTCTTTATTACTTTAAAACCTGTAACTCGTTCCCGAATAAAATAAAAATACACTATTCCAGCCAAAATATTCCCCATAATAACGAATAATGCCAAGATCATCCGTTCTCCATTGCTAATTCTAGTCGACCGCATGATCTCCAACAAGACCAATACCACCCATATTAAGGAGAGGACCATCGAGATGCTCAATAGGATAGGAGCATAGCCTACTCGCAGGATAAATAATAAGATAGAAAGGATATAAAAAGCCAGACTAAATAGGAATGCCTGTTTAGTCTGGTGGAATAATTTATTCATGAAGCAAAGTTAAGGATAAAATCCCGTCCTCGTTTATGGGAAGATACCCAATTCCTTATAGGATTCTCCAACTTTGTTGATCGCACAGATAAATGCCGCTGTCCGCAGGTCTTCAACCCCATCCATGCTTTTCCAGATCTGATGGATTTCATGGTAGGAACCAATCATGGTGTCCTCAAGACCTGAATACACCAAGTCAACCTCATCTGGTCCTCTCAAAATGATCTTACGCTCCAATTTGGAAACCTTTTGGTTGGTCATGGACTCGATGATATTCAAGATTTCAGCATACATGTTTTCGCTGAATCTCTTTTCAAGACGACCATAGCGCACATGGCTTAAGTTTTTCAACCATTCAAAATAAGAAACGGTAACCCCGCCAGCATTTAAATAGATATCGGGGATCACTAATTTCCCTTTTCTATTAAATACCTCATCAGCTTCAGGTGTCAATGGCCCATTTGCTGCCTCGCCAATGATCTGCGCTTGTACTCTTTCCGCATTATCGCCATTGATCACAGATTCCAAGGCTGCCGGAATCAAGATATCACATGGTTGTTCTAAACCTTTTGCAGACTCTTCAATATTGGTTGCACCAGGGAAATTCAAGATAGAACCTGTTGCCTTTCTATGTGCAACAACTTCTTCTAGGTCTAAACCATTTTCATTATAGATCGCACCTTCATATTCGATCAAACCAACAAGGATCGAACCTCCTTCTTGAAAATATTTAGCAGCATGGTAACCCACATTTCCTAAACCTTGTACAATTACTTTCTTGCCTTCAACTCCCGTAGTCAATCCCAACTTGGCCATATCCTCTTCAATCTTACAAGCTTCCTTTACCCCAAAGAACACCCCTAATCCAGTGGCCTCAGTACGACCTCTTACCCCACCTTGAGAAACCGGTTTTCCGGTTACACAAGCTTGTGCATTGATTTCATTCGGGTTCAATGTCGTATAGGTATCCACGATCCAGCTCATTTCACGTGCTCCGGTACCATAATCTGGCGCCGGCACATCCGTTCCTGGTCCAATAAAGTTCTTTTTAACCAATTCCGTCGTGTAGCGACGGGTAATTTTTTCTAATTCATACTCTGAATACTTCTTGGCATCGATTTTCACACCTCCTTTAGCACCACCAAACGGAACGTTTACTATGGCACATTTATAGGTCATTAAAGATGCTAGCGCCATCACTTCATCCTGATCCACTTCCATGCTGAAACGGATACCACCTTTACAAGGCAGCTTATGATGTGAATGCTGTACACGATATGCTTCTATTACTTCCACATTATCGCCGATCTTAACTGGAAATCGAACGCGTAAGATGGAATTACATGCTTTGATTTGTTCTAGGATGCCAGGGGAAAACTTGGTGAACTTGGCCGCTTTATCAAAATTCCGACCCACTCCTTGAAAGAAGCTGAAAGTTGTGTTTGATTGATTTGACATAAAAATATGTTTTTGTTTATTCTTGGAATAATACTATAAAGTTAGCTCTTTTAATATTTTAATAATAGGCAAGAAAATAAAAACATTATTTTTAAATATATTCTAAAGATAGGTGCTCAAAATTATTATTTAAGCAATAAATTGCCCTAAAAATAAAAAGCTCAAGGAATCCTTGAGCTTTTTATTGATTTACTGTTTCTTAATAAACATCCATCTCCGGATCAAAAGCTTCTTTCCAAGCTAAAATTCCGCCTTGTAGGTTGGATAAATTCGTGTAACCTTCTTGTTCTAAAAGCATAACAGCCTGAGCACTACGCTTCCCTGAACGGCAGTGGATAACCACCGGAATATCTTTTGAAATCTTTTCAGACTCAATCACAACTCCTGATAATGGAATGTTCACCCCATTCAGGTTCGATACTTCATATTCAAAAGGCTCACGAACGTCGATCAACTGAAACTCAACGTTGTGATCCATCATGTCCTTTAATTCTTGAACGCTAATTTCTTTCATAGTAAGCTTTTTATCAAATATATAAAATTTAGAATCAAAGGCCCTGCCAATAGTATAGAATTTTTGTTAATTTCATCACAAACATTTTATTCATGAAAAAACTATTCTTAGCACTCGTATTTTCTGGCTTTTTATTCCAAATGAGCTCCGCTCAGCAAAAGCAGATTACAAGCACGGAAAATATTTCCAGAATCTTGAATACCCTTGCTTCTGACGATATGAGAGGTCGATCGGCTTTAAATCTAGCTGATATTGGCAAAGCAGCAGACTTTATCGCCGCAGAATTCAAAGATATTGGCCTTAAACCGTATGAAGGTGATAACTTCCGCCAATCCTTTCTAGTTAACCGTGGCAGGGTGACTGAACAAAGCGTGACCTTAGGGGATAAAAAACTAAAGGATGATGAATTTTTGATCGTAGGCAATTTAGACGAACCGATTACCCAAAATACCCCTTCCGTAGAAACCATTAAGATTTCGGCAGAAGACGATTTTTCTCAAAAATTTAGGGAAGTCGTTCAACAGAACCCAAATAAGGTGATCGTATTGGTGGATAAGAAACATGCTCCATTTTTGGCTCGTTTCAAAAGAATCTACAATCGCGAGAGCATTGTAATCAAGGGCCAGGAAAAAGCTGCTGGAAGCCCTAAGGTTTTTATCATAGCTGATGAATTACCGGGAAGCCATGAAATCAAACAGACCCGCAAAACAGAAGAGTTCGATATGTTTAATGTGGCTGCTGTCCTTCCTGGTAAATCTAAACCTGAGGAATATGTGGTGATTTCTTGCCATTATGACCATATCGGTATTCTACCGGCCGTGGAAGGAGATTCCATTGCAAATGGCGCTGATGATGATGCATCCGGCACAACAGCGATGATCGAATTAGCGAGATATTACAAGCAATTGAACAACAATGAAAGAACCATCATATTCGTGGCCTTCACTGCGGAAGAAATCGGAATGTTTGGCTCTAAATACTTCTCCAACAATATCGATCCGGAAAAAGTAGTAGCCATGATCAATATCGAAATGATCGGTAAGGATTCTAAGTTCGGTCCTAATAGCCTGTATATCACTGGTTATAGCGCATCTAACCTAGGCAAATTGATGCAAGAGAATCTTAAGGGTTCTGCATTTACCTTCCATCCAGACCCATATACCACCCAAAACCTATTCTACCGCAGCGATAATGCTGTTTTGGCGGCTTTAGGGGTGCCTGCACATACCTTCTCAACCTCCCAGATCGATAAAGACCAATATTACCACACCGTAAATGACGAAGTGGAAACTTTGGACATCAACAATATTAAATCAAGTATTGAAGCTATCGCAACGGGTGCAATTGGAATTATCAATGGAACCCAGACCCCAAGTAGGGTGGAGAAGCTTAGAGATTAAGAATTTCAAAGTAAAATAAGAAAAGACGGTCCATTGGGCCGTCTTTTTCTGTTTATATCTTGTATGAAATTTATTTCTGTTAATCCAGCTTCTTGCGCATCACGTAATCATCTAGCGTAAACTCATAATAGGGGATATCAACCTCTTGGATTACTTCAAAGCCTTGTTTCAAATAAAATTGATAGGCATTGTTGGAGCGGTTCACGTTTAGTTCCAAAGTATCTAAACCCAATTTCTTTGCCTCTTGCGCAGCATAATCGATCAATTGCTTTCCATAGCCCTTACCTTGGGTGCTTGGCAATAGATAAATCTTTTCGATTCTTAAAAGCTCTCCCTTGGGCACAATGCCAATAAAACCTACTGCATTTTTCTCTTCATACAAAAGATGAAAAGCAGTATTGTTTTGGATTGCTGTACTCAATACTTCCACTGAATACATCTTATCCAACATGAAATCGATCTGTTTCTTCGAAAGGATATTTTCGTAGGTAGGATACCAAATGGCATGAGCTAGATCATGGATTAATGATGCATCCTCTATGTTGGCTTGTCTGATCTCGGTCATAGCTCTTCAGATATAATAAAATAGGACCCTTGCTGCGGAATGGAAACAAAACCATCGCTTGCGACAGCAAATAGGATATTTTCTAACGGTTCCAAGTTCTGCTCCGCACCTAATTTATCCTGATAATGTTCAACATACAAATTAAAGCCTTTTGGAAGCCATTTCTCGTACTTTTTCACAAAAAGGCTTCTACCCTCGTTCCTGATAAGATTGATGTTGAAATCGCCTAAATAGGGCAAATATGGATTGATCTCCAGCTTTTCAGTCAGGATATTCACCGCAAAATTGCTTTTCTCTTGTAGATAAGCAAATAAGGGTTCAATGTAAGGGCCTGAATAGGGGATAAGGGTAATATGTTCTTCAAGGATATTGGGTTCCAATCCTAGATTGTCCAGAACCACATCGATCTTAATTTCACGTGCTTTTAAGGATTCGTAATGGTCTGCCAGCGTAATAATGGTCGGACTCCACTCCAAAAGTTGGTTTAAATATTCATCAACCAAGCAATCAGGATTTGCGATGAACAAAGCTGGTTCTTGATTCTCTCGAACGATGTGATGGGAAGACATAATTATTCTCCTAAATGACGCAGAGCAATATAGGACATCAGACCAATACTGGTTTGAAGTGCAGTTTCGTCGATATCAAAAGTCGAAGTATGCACTGCCGACTGAATACCCTTGGCTTGGTTACCCGTTCCCAGTCTATAGAAACAAGCATTTGTTTCTTGGGAATAATAGGCAAAATCCTCTGCTGCTGGCCATAGATCAAGCTCAACCACATTCTCATGGCCTAGGTAATCCTGTGCGTACGAACGGGCAGCTTCTGTAATCTTAGGCTCATTGATCAAGAAAGGATAACCTTTTCTGATTTCAAAATCACAGCTCGCACCCATACCCTCTGCAATACCAACAGCCATTTTATGCATTTTCTCATGGGCTTCCGCTCTCCATTTTTCGTCAAAGGTCCTGAAAGTACCTTCCAGATACACCTCTTCAGGGATTACGTTTGTAGCACCATTTCCAATGATCTTGCCCCAAGATAATACCGAAGGGGTCCTCGGATCGGCAACACGGCTCACGATCTGCTGCATAGCGGATATGATCTGCGCTGTAATAGCGATAGGGTCTATATTTTGATGGGGTTGTGCACCATGACCTCCTTTTCCACGAACCGTCATAAACAATTCGTCGCAGGATGCCATATATTTACCAGAGCGGAAACCAACTTTCCCGGCCTCTATAAAGGGCATAACATGCTGTCCAACAATTCCTTGAGGTTCTGGATTTTGCAATACCCCTTCCTTGATCATCAAGGAAGCGCCTCCCGGTAATCTTTCTTCTCCCGGTTGGAAGATAAGCTTCAAGGTTCCGCCAAATTCAGGTTTCAAATCGTTCAATATCTTAGCCACACCCAATAATGATGAGGTATGTACATCATGCCCACAGGCATGCATCACACCTACATTCTTGGAGCCATAAGATCTTCCTTCCACCTCTGTGATCGGAAGTGCATCCATATCTGCTCTCAGAGCTAGTACTTTATCAGAAGGTAAATCGCCTTTGATCAGGGCTACAACACCAGTATTGGCCATGGATTCGAATGGAATCTCTAGGTCGGTCAGCACTTGTTTGATAAATGCCGAGGTATTGTATTCCTCAAAAGACAATTCAGGATTCTGATGTAGAAACCTTCTGTTGTTTACCGTGTCTTGAAAGTAAGATTGGGCTAAATCTTGAATTCTTTGTTTTGATATTGGCATGTTGATCCTCCACTATTGCCATGTCCAGACATCTTCGACAAAGACAAATACATTATTGTATCTGCCGCGAAGCTGTCTCATATATTCCGTAGCTGCGGAACGGCTTGTAAAGTCGCCTACTTTGACCCTATAGTTTGGTTCTACATAGTCTAGGTAAGCATTGATATCTGAGTTCTGGCTTTGGAAACTACGCTGAACATTTTCAGCATCCCTGCGGCTAGAACCAGAAAAGATCTGAACCCTAAAACCACGGACCTTCACACGGGTTGCGCGTGATTTATCAATGGTTTTAGGCTCCAGACTTACCGTCTTACTGGCGGTAGGATTTAAAGCATAGAATGAACGGAATTCTTGTAAAAGTCCAATTAAAGAATCCTTTTCAACAATTACTTTGTTCTCTTGTGCCTTTGATACTGATACGATGGCGAACAGCATCAAGAAGCTAACTATAAATCCTTTGTATTTCATTTTTTAATTAACCTTGTTTTCCGTGACAGTTTTTATACTTCAACCCAGAACCACAAGGACATTCATCATTTCTTCCAATGGCCTGATCCTTACGGATAGGTTGGGTAACTTGAGCTTCCTGTGTATTCAGGTCCTCTTCCGATACTCCAGTTGGAGAACTTAACTCTTCTTTTGTTTCTTTAACTTTTACCTTTGGCGCTTCTGGGCGTGCTGCTTGAATGTTTTGAGGTTCTTGCTGCTGTCCAGGGATCTCACCTTTGAACAAGAAGCTAACAATATCTTTGTTCATGCCGGCCAACATTGTCTTAAACAAGTTGTAAGCCTCCATTTTATAGATAATGATTGGGTCTTTTTGCTCGTAACGCGCGTTCTGTACAGATTGTTTCAAATCATCCATCTCACGAAGGTGCTCTTTCCATGCCTCATCAATTAAAGCTAGAACGATGCCTTTCTCAAATGATTTGAAAACGTCTTTACCTTTACTTTCTACAGCTTTTTGCAAATTTGTAGCAACTTGAATGCCACGAATTCCATCTGTAAAAGGAACAATGATATTTTCTATCATACCACCACGCTCAGCAAGGACATTTGTCAATACCGGTAAAGTCTGCTCAGCGATGTTTACAGCCTTGCGGTGGTAATAATTGATTACTTGATCGAATAATTTGTCAACCAAAGTGGTTGCTGATTCACTTGCAAATTCTTCTTGTGTAATTTCTGGGTTGATTGCAAATACGCGGATCACTTCGATTTGGAATTCATCAAATGAATTGTCCTCTTTTGCCTCCAATACCACATCTTCAACTACATCATAGATCGTATTGTTCAAATCTACATCTAAACGCTCTCCGAACAATGCGTTCTTACGTTTAGTATAGATTACGGTACGTTGAGAGTTCATCACGTCATCGTACTCCAAAAGGTGCTTACGGGTACCGAAGTTGTTTTCCTCCACCTTACGTTGTGCACGCTCGATAGATTTGGTCAACATACCATGTTGCATTACCTCGCCATCTTCAACACCCATTTTAACCATCAGGTTAGAAATACGCTCTGAAGCGAATAAACGCATCAATGGATCTTCTAATGACACGAAGAATTGAGATGAACCTGGGTCCCCTTGACGTCCTGCACGACCTCTTAACTGACGGTCAACACGACGAGACTCATGGCGCTCAGTACCGATGATCGCTAAACCACCTGCATTGATTACCTCTTGGGTAAGCTTAATATCCGTACCACGACCTGCCATGTTGGTAGCAATGGTTACTTGGCCCGGACGACCTGCTTCTGCAACGATATCTGCTTCTTTTTGGTGAAGTTTCGCGTTCAATACGTTGTGTTTTACACCGCGTAACTTCAACATACGGCTCAATAACTCCGAAATCTCAACCGACGTAGTACCGACCAATACTGGACGGCCTTGTTCTGTCAAGGTCTGGATTTCTTGTGCTACCGCATTGTATTTCTCACGTGCCGTACGGTAGATCAAATCTTGACGGTCATCACGTTGAATAACTTTGTTCGTTGGAATTTCAACCACATCCAATTTGTAGATTTCCCAAAGCTCACCAGCCTCTGTTGATGCTGTACCGGTCATTCCCGATAGCTTATGGTACATACGGAAGTAGTTCTGTAAAGTAATGGTTGCATAGGTTTGGGTTGCATCCTCTACCTTTACGTTCTCTTTCGCCTCGATCGCTTGGTGTAATCCGTCTGAATAACGACGACCATCCATGATACGACCCGTTTGCTCATCAACGATCTTAACCTTGCCCTCATCAACGATATATTGATCATCGATCTCAAATAGGGTATAAGCTTTTAACAATTGGTTGATGGAGTGGATACGCTCTGCTTTGATCGAGTAATCACGCATCAATTCTTCTTTTTTCTGCGCTTTTTCCTCAACAGGAATATCTGATTTTTCGATTTCAGCAATCTCTGTACCTACATCCGGAAGGATAAAGAAGTTTGGATCCTCGCCTGTTGCAGTGATCAACTCAATACCTTTTTCTGTAAGTTCAACCTGATTGTTTTTCTCATCGATTACGAAGAACAGTTCCGCATCTGCCTTAGGCATGTGACGGTTTTGCTCTTGCATATAGTAGTTTTCTACTTTTTGTAGGATCTGACGGTGGTTACCTTCAGATAGATACTTGATTAATGCTTTGTTCTTTGGCAATCCACGGTAAGCACGGAATAAAGCTAATCCCCCTTTTTCAGGATCGGTGTCATTATCCGCAATTGCTTTCTTCGCTTGGTTCAAAACCGTATTGATATATGCTTTCTGTGCATTTACCAAACGCTCGATCCTTGGTTTCAATTGGTAGAACTCATGTTGGTCGCCCATAGGGATCGGACCAGAGATAATCAATGGCGTACGAGCATCATCGATCAATACCGAATCCACCTCATCGATCATGGCAAAGTGCAATTTGCGCTGAACCATTGATTCTTTGGTGTTCGTCATGTTGTCACGCAAATAGTCAAAACCAAACTCGTTGTTTGTACCATAAACGATGTCGCTCATATAAGCCTGGCGGCGTTGTGGTGAGTTCGGTTGGTATTTGTCGATACAATCAACGCTCATTCCATGGAATTCGAAAATAGGACCGTTCCATTCCGAGTCACGACGTGCCAAGTAATCGTTCACCGTTACGATGTGGATACCTTGACCCGCCAATGCGTTCAAGTAAGTAGGTAAAGTTCCTACCAAGGTTTTACCTTCACCCGTAGACATCTCGGCGATCTTTCCTTGGTGCAATACGATACCACCGATCAACTGTACGTCGTAGTGAACCATGTTCCAAGTAACTTCAGAACCAGCGGCGATCCAGGTGTTCTTCCAAATGGCTTTGTCCCCTTCAATGCTTACGTTCGGTTTACGGGCAGCGATATCTCTATCGAATTGCGAAGCCGTAACCTCAATTTCTTTATTTTCTGTAAAGCGACGAGCAGTCTCCTTAACAACAGCAAAAGCTTCAGGTAATATTTCCAATAATACTTCCTCAAGCTTCTTGTCGCGATCTTTTGTCAATTTGTCAATCTTGTCGTAGGTTGAAGTTTTAAGCTCCATGTCCTCCGTAGCCTCAGCTTCTTGCTTCAGACCGTTGATTTCATTGTCGATGTCTTGCAAATAGTTGCTGATTCTTTGTTTAAAATCCAAGGTCTTGCCACGTAGCTCATCATGCGTCAAAGCGGATAATTTCTCGTATTCTTCCTTGATTTTATTTACTAATGGCTGTACTCCCTTAACATCTCTTTCGGACTTACTACCAAATAACTTGCTTAAAAACTTTAACATAATTTTCTATTTCTCTATTCGCATGTACAATAATGACTCCAAATCAAATAAGCAGACATTTTGACATTAATCGGGCAAATTTAATTATTAAGGTTGATAACTAATGCTTTCCTGATTCTTTTTTGTTAATTATTTTATTAAAAATATGTTTTTCTCGGTACTAGGCACTAAGTTGAGTTCCAATGCCTTTTCAAACATCTGCTGGATGGCCTTTTTTCCCTCTTCGCCAAGGTTTTCGGAATACTGGTTTACATAGAGCTCGATATGCTTGTACATCACTGATTCCTCCATTTCTTGGGCATGGGAGCGGATATAGTCCAAACCTGACTTAGGATGGTCAAATCCAAACCTGACACTCTCTGAAATCAACCTGTTGACCTTCTGCTTGACCTCTTCGGGAAGCGACCTCTTGATCACGATTCCACCCAAGGGAATTGCTGAGCCGGTTGTCTTTTCCCAATAATCGCCCAAATCAACGATTTTGTGCAGCCCTTTATCCATATAGGTAAACCTATTCTCATGGATAATCAGGCCAATATCGATGCTTCCGTCCAAAAGTGACTTTTCAATTTCTGAAAACAGCATCACCTGCTTGTTCAACAGGCCTGGAAAGGCCAAGCTCAACAAGAAATTTGCCGTGGTAAACTTTCCCGGGATACCCACCTTCAGCTCTTTGAACTTCTCGGGCAAGTCCTGGCCAGCATATCCGGCCAATTCTTTTGCCAAGTCCGCATTTTTACAGATCAATAATGGCCCTACACCAAAACCCAGTGCAGATCCTGAATCTAAAAGTTCATAATCCTCTACCGCATAAGCAAATGCATGATAGCTCAATTTTGTAATGTCCAGATCGCCCCGGAAAGCTTTGGCATTCAAGGTCTCCACATCGTGGTATTCCACGTGAAACTGTAAGCCTTCGCAATCGATTTTGTTATGGATTAAGGCATCAAATATAAAGGTATCGTTAGGACAGGGCGAAAAACCCAAAGTTAGTTCCATGCTTTCTTTCAATTTTAAAAGATGCTGATGTTCTTGGTCAGCACCAAAAGTATCATTCCCAAAAAGGTAGCCAATACCAAACCGTTTCCTAACTGATCTCGATCTTTTTTATAGCTGATCCAGCAACCCACTAAGTTGATCGCTGCCGCTATAACATAAAGACCGGTCGGTTTATCAGGGAAAACCTGCGATTGGATATTGGTAAATTTCATCGCCAAATATGCTATCAATGGACAAACCAGGCCCAATAGCAAACCCACAAGAAGACTGTTTTTCATGTATTAATTATCAAATGACCAAGAATTCAACTCCGGAATCACATGGTGTGCCGTCATATCAAACTGCGTCGGTACAATGGAAACAAAACCATTGATGATCGCATAAGCGTCGGTATCTTCGCCACGGTCCTGAAGGTCAAACTTGCCGGTCATCCAGAAATATTCCCTATTATACGGATCCAAACGCTCATCAAACTCCTCAAACCATTTGGCATTTGCCTGTCTACAGATTTTGATTCCCTTGATCTCTACGCTCTTATTTGGAAAATTCACGTTCAAAAGGGAGTTTTTAGGTAGTCCATTCTTCAATACCTGCTCAGCAATGGTCTTCACCCATGAACGGGTATGGGAAAAATCAGCATTGTAAGCGAAATCATCTAAGGAATAACCAATGGATGGAATGCCTTCGATAGCTCCCTCCACGGCGGCAGACATGGTTCCAGAATACAGCACATTGATCGAGTAATTCAAGCCATGATTGATGCCGGATACACAAAGGTCGGGTTTCTTGCCCTTAAAGATCTTGTTGACAGCCAATTTGACGCAGTCAACAGGCGTACCCGAGCATTTGTACATCTCAACCCCCGGATACAGGTCGATCTTATCCAAGCGCAATGGCTTGCCAATCGTAATGGCATGACCCATTCCCGACTGTGGACTGTCTGGTGCAACCACCACCACATCTCCAATTTCTTGCATCACCTCTAAAAGAACTTTTATTCCGGGTGCCGTTATACCATCATCATTTACAACCAATATGGTGGGTTTCTTTTTTGTCATAGTGCTAAGTTAGTAAAATATGGTTTCATTATCAGCCTCGCTAAATCATGAAGATGTTAAAGATTCAATAGGTTTCCATTAAGCCTTTGGCTTATAATCGCTATTTGCCTGAGTCAATCCAATTCAAAGAAAAAGTACTGAGGCAATTTATTTATCCTTTGACCTTGTTTTACCCATATTCGGGGCAAGCTTGAATTTTGAAGAACTCTCTCGAATATGTCTCGAACAAGACTCAGTTAAAAGTGCTATGAATATCCTGCTAAAAAGGCCTGATTATTGGTTTGTTTTTTATCTTTTCCCTTAAAAAGAAGAAGGTCGACATGCTGTCGACCTTCCACTTCCTATTTATTACATTAACCTAGTTTGTTCAACCAGTCAATTACTTCTTCTCTTGATTTACCAAGTTTCTGTTGCAATTTGCCTAATAACTCGTCATCTTTTCCTTCTTCGTAGGCTAAATCATCATCTGTCCACTCAGCGTATTGTTGTTTGATTTTTCCTTTCAATTCGTTCCATTTACCTTTTAAATCTAATTTATCCATTTTGATTTTCCTCCTATAATTAAAGTTATATATACGATAAACAGGAAGTTCAAAAAATGGTTTTTAAAAATTTATTTTTTTAATAAAGTACGTTGTAGAGTGGAATTAGGAGGAGTAAAGGCCTTTTTTGTCGATAAAATCAATGACCGAATCGGGGGTATAGAATTTAATGGATTTCCCTTCCTTGATGGCATTCCTCAAGAAAGTGGATGACAGCTCCATCACCGGGGTATCGGTCATGCTGATGGAAGGGTGGTTCTTTAAATCGCCGCCATCATAGCCCGGTCTTGGATAGACTACGATTTTATAATCACGTAGCAGGATATCGGCATTTTTCCATTTCAATAAACCTTGGAGATTGTCTTCTCCCATGATCAGGATAAATTCCTTCGTAGGATACTTTTCTGTTAAATGGGTAAGGGTATCAATGGTATAGGATGGTTGTGGCAAAGAGAACTCAATATCGCTCGCACGAAGTTTATCTGAGCCCTCAATGGCCAGATTGACCATCTCCAGGCGATCATACATGTTGCCTAGGCTCTTTTTCTCCTTAAAGGGATTCTGTGGGGACACGATGAACCAGACCTCGTCCAAAGAAGTATAGTTGGCCATATAATTGGCAATAATCAAATGTCCGATATGGACAGGATTAAAGGATCCAAAGAACAACCCAACTTTACTCTTCGCCATATTATGAATTGATAAAATCTATAACCAGTTTTTCTGCTTCTGCACAGGCTGTTTCCAGATCGTTGTTCTGAAGGATCACATCAAACTTGTCGGCAAAGCTTAATTCATGTTCTGCTTTTGCAAAACGTTCGTTCAATTTTTCTTGGGAATCTGTTCCTCTGCCTGTCAATCTTTCTTTCAAGACCTCTAGGGATGGTGGATTTACGAAAATGGCAAGTGCCTGTTCCGGGAATTTAGATTTCAGACGAAGACCACCCACCACATCGATATCAAAGATCACGTGTTTGCCTTCGTTCCAGATGCGTTCTACTTCGGATCTCAGGGTACCGTAGAAGGTTCCCGAGTATACCTCTTCGAATTCTATGAATTCGTGCTTTGCTACTTTATGCAAGAAATCTTCTTTGGAAATAAAATAGTAGTCGACGCCATTTACTTCGGCACCACGAGGTTGACGGGTGCTTGCAGAGATAGAGAAGGCGATCTTATCGCTATGTTTTTCTAATAATCTTCTAACGATAGTCGTTTTCCCTGCCCCAGATGGAGCAGAAAAAATAATAAGTTTTCCGCTCATGCTATAGTACGTTTAATAGTTGTTCTTTTACCTTTTCCAGCTCATCCTTCATTTTCACGACGATCTGTTGGATCTGGGCATTGTTGGCTTTTGAACCTAGGGTATTGATTTCACGGCCCATTTCCTGGGAAATAAACCCTAGTTTTTTACCATTGGAATCTTGGCTGTTCAAGGCTTCAACAAAATAATTGCAGTGGGAGCGAAGGCGAACTTTCTCTTCTGTGATATCTAGTTTCTCGATGTAGAATACCAATTCTTGTTCGAAACGGTTCATATCTACATTCTCTTTGCCCACAGCTTCTTCCATATATTGGTTGATTCGCTCACGGATCAATGGGATACGGCTTCCTTCAACAGCTTCTACTTCGGTTAGGTATGATAAAATCAAGGAAACGCGGTATTCTAGATCTTTTTTAAGGACAGCTCCTTCATCAGCTCTAAAGCTGTTGAACTGCTTTACAGCAGCATAGAAGGAATCCATCAAAACCTTGCCTTCTGCTTCGTCCACCTCATCATCATGGCTGATCACTTCAGGCATGTTCAAGGCTTGCTCAAACAGATTGGCTTTGGTATCGCCCAATTGGAAAGCAATATCCTGCAATTGTCTATAGTATTCTTTTAATAAATCTGCGTTGATACTTGCTGCCTTTGCGGTTTGGTCAACATATTCGGTGCTGATGTTGATATTTACCTTACCGCGTTCAATCAGTTTGCTGCATTCACCACGAAGCACCAATTCCTTGTCAGAAACAGCTTTTGGTAGGCGTAGGTTAAGTTCCAAGAACTTAGAATTTAAGGATTTGATCTCTACGGTATATTTAACGGTTCCGTTTTCAGCGGTCCCCATACCGTAACCTGTCATCGATTTTATCATATGCAAAGGTAAAAAACTTACAGAAAAGAACGATTTATTTACCAATCATGTTTGGCGATTATCACGCATAGGTAGGTTTTATAGGCTGCACCACGCTTCACCCGTACGAATCCGATGCCTATGTCCTTCAGTGATCCGTTCCACTCATCCATCCCTAAAACATGCTTCCTGTGCATAAAACCGGGCGATCCGCGACCAATGATAAAGGATTTGATGCCATCAATCGCGGTCTCGTGGTTGGCTCCGATGGATTCAAAATTATTGGTGCTTTTTTTCTTCAGCCAATCTGGATTTAGGTAATATCCAGCCTTGTTGATATGGTAATTTGGTCCGTAACCGCTTGGGTCGGTATGGTCAAAGTAATTCTTTCTTGCCATATCTTTTGCCCGTTCCTCAGCTACTTTTGCCAATTGCTCATTCCAGACCAAGCGGGTTTGTTTTACATTTCTAAGATTGTTCACCCGGATTTCGCGACCATATTTCTTGGGGTTCATCCGAAATTCATTGAGGTATTGATAAGCTTTCTTCGCTTCGCGTCTGTCGATTTTGATGTTCTGGGCCAGGATAGGCTGTGCCCAAATGATAAAGGCAAATAAAATATATCTCATAGCTGTCTTTAAGGATAGAGACTTCGGAATAAACTCAACGTTTAAACAGATTTTAGGATTTAAGCTGATTTTTTGCTGCTCTTTTCTTTAAGGACCTCAATTATAGGGGGTAACAGGGAGATACCGATTATGGCAAGTACGACGATAGAGAAATTGTTCTTGACAAAAGGGATCTGTCCGAAGAAATAGCCGCCCAACAAAAACATCGTTACCCATAAAACACCACCAACGATATTGTAAAGACCGAATTTGGAATAAGGCATCTTGACTACGCCGGCAACGAATGGTGCAAAGGTGCGGACAATGGGCACAAAGCGGGCATAAATAATGGTCTTGAGGCCATATTTATTATAAAAACCTTGGGTTTTTTCGAGATAAGATAGCTTGAATATCCTGGAGTCCTTCGTAAAGACCCGCTGTCCAAAATGTTTCCCTATTTCATAGTTGACAAAATCGCCGATAATGGCCGCCGCAATCAACAGGACTAACATGAGCCAAAGGCTAAGGTTGGTTTCCGGTTTTGCGATCAGGGCACCCATGGCGAATAGGACAGAGTCCCCGGGAAGGAAAGGAGTGACAACCAATCCTGTTTCTGCAAAGATGATCAGGAAGAGGATCAGGTAGGTCCAAGTTTGATATTCCTGGGTGATATCGATCAAATGCTTGTCGATATGAAGAATAAAGTCGATCAGGGTTGAAATTAATTCCATGTTTTCAAATTCGATTTTCAACAGCAAGAATTACACCAAGCTAATTCTTTTCTATGAATATGATTTTGATTCTATAATAAGGGGCATAAAAGAGAAAAGGAAGCTTATTCAGCTTCCTTTTTCTTTCCGTATTTTTCTTTGATCACCTCAATGATTGGAGGCAGTATTGACAAGATAATGATGGCGAATACCACTAAGGTAAAGTTGTCCTTGATAATTGGAAGGCCTCCGAAGAAGTATCCAATGAAAAGGAATGATGTTACCCATAAAATGGCTCCGATAATATTGTATGAAGCAAATTTGGCGTAAGACATAGAGCCTACACCGGCTACAAATGGTGCAAAGGTCCTAACGATCGGTACAAAGCGGGCGTAGATAATGGTCTTGCCGCCGTATTTTTCGTAGAACTTCTCTGTTTTATCCAAGTATTCTTTCTTTAGGAATTTATATTTCCCTGAAAAGGCTTTCGGTCCGATGTATTTTCCGATATGGTAGTTTACCAAATCGCCTAATATTCCTGCCACCATCAACAAACCCCACATCAAAAAGACGTTCAGATCTGTTTCAGGTTTGGCGATGATAGCGCCAGTAGCAAATAAAAGGGAGTCTCCAGGTAAGAATGGAGTAACAACAAGACCAGTTTCGGCAAAAATGATCAGAAACAGGATCAAATAGGTCCAAGTCTGATAGTTATTGACGATTTCCACCAAATGATCATCAATATGGAGGATAAAGTCAATTAGGGAATAAATTAAATCCAAAGTTTTGAGCTATTAAATATTGTTCAACATGACTGGCATCACCAACATCAAGATGTCTTCGTGTTCTTCCTTGATAGCTGGCACTAATAAACCGGCACGATTTGGTGTACTCATTTCCAAGACCACCTCTTCGCAGTTTAAGTTATTCAACATTTCTACCAAGAACTTAGCGTTAAATCCAATTTCCATGTCTTCGCCTTCAAACTGACAGCTCAAGCGCTCGTGTGCTTCATTGGAGAAGTCCAAATCTTCAGCAGAGATGTGCAATTCGCTTCCTGAGATTTTCAATCGTACTTGGTGGGTTGTTTTGTTTGCAAAAATAACCACACGACGTAAGGTGTTCAAGAACAAGGAACGGTCTACGGTCAGTTTATTCGGGTTTAAACGAGGGATTACGGCTTCGTAATCTGGATAACGCTCATCGATCAATCTACAGATTAAGTTGATGGTTCCGAATTGGAAGAAAGCGTTGGTATTGTTGTACTCTATTGAAACATTCACATCATCCGAAGGAAGAGATGATTTTAATAAAGTAAGTGCTTTTTTAGGCAAGATGATGGAGGTAGGCTTATCGGCACCTACATCAGTACGGCGGTAACGAACCAATTTATGTGCATCTGTGGCAACAAAAGTGGTTGATTGTTCCGCCAACTGAACTAATACGCCTGACATGGCCGGGCGAAGTTCGTCATTGCTGACTGCAAAAATGGTTTTGTTGATCGCTTCCAACAAAATCGGAGCAGCGATATTTACGGTCGAAATATTCTCTACTACAGGGATTTTCGGGAAGTCGTCTGCATTTTCACCACTAAGCTTGTATTTACCGTCTCCGGCAGAAATCTCGATAGCGAGAGTTTTAGTATCTACTGAGAACGCCACAGGCTGATCCGGAAGAGTTTTTAACGTCTCGATCAAGATTTTTGATGGCATAGCGACGCGTCCTTCTTCCTTGGCTTCGATCTGAAGGGTGGTAACCATGCTGGTTTGCAAATCCGTTGCGGAGATGGTCAGGAGGTTGTCCTTGATTTCAAACAAGAAGTTTTCTAGGATTGGTAGCACCGTGCTGGAGCTAGAGGCGCCACTAATAGCTTGTAATTGTTTAAGTAATATAGATGTAGATACAATAAATCTCATTTCTTTTAGCTAATAGATTTTATTGCAATAATACAGAAAAGAATCTAATTATTTGCTATTCAAATTCGAGTTCAGCTGCATAAACATTAAAAAGCACTGCATTAAAATTTGTACATTTGTAAGATTAGGTATGCAATTTAAAAATATCGTAGGCCATCAGGCACTCAAACATCATCTTATTTCAACGGTAAGAGAAAATCGAGTAAGTCACGCTCAACTGTTCCTAGGTCCAGAAGGATCTGGTAGTTTGGCTTTGGCCCTAGCCTATGCACAGTTTATCAATTGTGAACAGCCCCAAGCCGACGATAGCTGTGGACATTGTCCCTCATGCCTAAAATACGAGAAATTGATTCACCCTGACTTACACTTTTCTTATCCTTTCTTTGCGAAAAAAGCGGATGAAACGGCAAGCACTTATATGGAAGATTGGCGAAAGGCATTCCTTGAAAACCCATATCTGAGCTTGAGCCATTGGCGAAATCAATTGGAGGCGGAAAATAAACAGGCAAACATCAATATTGCAGAAGCCCATGATATCATCAAGAAACTAAGTCTGAAAGCTTTCGAAGCCGAATATAAGGTTCTGATCATGTGGTTGCCGGAATATCTCGATACGCAGGGAAATGCTCTGTTGAAGTTGATCGAGGAACCTCCTGCCAAGACTTTGTTTTTGTTGGTGGCGGAAAATCACGATAAGATCTTGAATACAATTATCTCGAGGACGCAATTGATGAAGGTAAACAAGCTTTCTCATGAGGAATTGATGCAATACCTGATCGAACAGAAAAACGTGGATCCTGTGCGTGCTAATGAGATGGCTTTTATCGCCGACGGAAACATGCAATCGGCCTTGGACCAATTGGAAGAGTCTTCTAACGAAAACTTTGACCTGCTGATCCGCTGGTTGAGGTGCATCGTGACGGATGCCGGTTTGAACATTATCCAGATCTGTGATGATGAAATCAGCAAATTAGGCCGTGAGAACCAAAAACTGTTCTTGTTGTACAGCATAAATGTGCTCAGACAGATCGTGCTTTTAAACCAAGGGCTGGATCAATTAGTCTTTCTAAAGAACGCAGAATTGGAGTTCGTGAAAAAATTCAGCGAGATCAGTAGCTTGGAAAAGTTGCAGGTTGCTATAGAAATGCTGGAAAAAACGCATTATTCTGTTGAAAGAAACGCAAATCCTAAAATATTATTTTTAGATTTATCTTTGCAGTTAGTTTTATTATTTAAATACAATACGTTCCCAACGGGAACTCAATATATATAATTTTAGACATATGGGATGTGGCAGTTGCTCATCCGGGGGTGGTTGCGGAAGTAAATCACTAGGCACAGTACCAGCAGGTTGCAATAACAACGGTACGTGCATGACCAGCGGATGTAATAAATTGGATGTTTACGATTGGTTAGTCGATATGGACTTGCCATCTAACTATAAACCTTTTGATATTGTAGAAGTTCGTTTTAAAGGCTCCAGAAAAGAGTTTTTTGTAAATACGGACAATTTATACCTTGAAATGGGAGAAATGGTGGTTGTGGAGCCTAATACAGGCGGATACGACATAGGCCACGTTTCGTTGACCGGTGAATTGGTAAGACTACAATTGAAAAAGAACAACGTTAAACCTGACGACGTTGTTAAAAAAGTATACCGAAAGGCGACAGAAAATGATGTTGCCAAATATAATCTTGCAAAGGATCTTGAATGGGAAACCATGCACCGTGCCCGTAATTTGGCACTGGAGCTAGGGCTCTCTATGAAGATTTCAGACGTAGATTATCAAGGTGATAAGACAAAGGCTACCTTCTACTATACAGCAGAAGGCCGCGTGGATTTCCGAGAACTGATCAAGAGAATGGCGGAAGCTTTCCGTATTCGTATCGAGATGAGACAGATCGGGATGCGCCAGGAAGCTAGTCGATTGGGAGGTATTGGTTCTTGTGGTCGTGAGTTGTGTTGTTCGACATGGCTTACGGACTTCAAAACGGTGTCTACCTCCGCGGCTAGGTATCAGAACCTTTCCTTGAATACCTTGAAACTTGCAGGACAATGCGGTAAATTGAAATGCTGTCTGAACTATGAATTGGACAGCTATATGGATGCCTTAAAGGATATTCCTAATAATATCGACCGTATTGAAACGCATTCTGGTATGGCTTACTTGCAGAAAACAGATATCTTCAAGAAGACCATGTGGTTTTCATACCCACATGCAGAATCATGGATTCCACTATCTGTGCAGCAGGTAAAAGAATTTGCCGAAATGAACGCTCAAGGCAAGAAACCGCAAGAATTGATCATTCCTGAAAAAGAGGAAATCATCAATGTGGCTATTCCGGACTATGAAAATGTCGTTGGTCAAGATAGTTTGACCCGCCTTGATGAACGCAATAGAAAGAAAAAGAAACGCAAACCAAAACGTAATCCTGGAAAGCCTGAGAATGGACAGAAACAAGGTCCTGATCAAGGCAACCAAAAGCCAAAAGCTGAGAAAAAGCCACAGAATAATGGCAACAATCAGCCTAAGCCGAAGGAAAACAATGGAAATTCGGAAGCTGGAGAAGGCCAAAAAACCAACAAAAGAAGGCCGCAGAACAAGAATAGACGTTTCAATAACAAAAACAAAGACAATAATTCTGAGGGTTAAGTACTAATCCTATGCATAGAACTGTATTCATAGCTATTGTTGTTCTTTTGCTGACCTCCTGTCAGGAAGGGGCATTCTATGAAAGAAATTCCGTTATCCCAGGTCAACTCTGGGATAACGGTTTTAAACCTCATTTTGAGGTAGATGTAAAAAATAAACAAGATAAATACGATGTGTTTATCAACCTAAGGCATACCGCCTACTATCCATATTCCAATTTTTCCTTTGGAATCAAGCAAAAAGGTTTAGGAATTCAAGACAGCAGTGCCCACTTTGACATCAAATTGGCAGAGGCTGATGGTCGTTGGATCGGCGCTTCGGCTGGTAACCTCTATGAGCAGACCAAACTGCTACAGGAGAATTTTACTTTTCCGGATACGGGAAAATATGTATTTTCAATCCAACAGAACATGCGTGATAATCCTCTGAGGGGAATAAACGATGTCGGAATCAAGTTAATCAAGAAATAGATATGCAGCTATTAAGGTGGTTGTTGCTTCCCTTTACCATCCTCTATACCTTTATAATTTGGGTAAGAAACAAGCTTTATGACCTAAATATCCTCTCTTCTAAGACTTTTGACATCAAGACTATTGTCATTGGTAATTTGGCAGTTGGAGGCGCTGGAAAAAGCCCCTTGACCCAAAAACTAATCGATCACTTCAGAAACAAATTCAAGGTCGCTACCCTAAGTAGGGGCTATGGAAGGAAAACTAAAGGTTTCCGTTTGGTGCAAGTGGATGA
Source organism: Sphingobacterium sp. BS-2 (assembly GCF_046161205.1). Lineage (NCBI taxonomy): Bacteria > Pseudomonadati > Bacteroidota > Sphingobacteriia > Sphingobacteriales > Sphingobacteriaceae > Sphingobacterium > Sphingobacterium sp. BS-2. The sequence continues at coordinate 132,283 of NZ_JBIXGO010000019.1, read as the reverse complement.
CTTAGTCGAAAATGTAGGGGATGAGCCTTTGCAATTCAAAAAGAACTTTCCAGATATCACCATAACAGTGGATGAAAATAGGGCAGAAGGTATAGAAATACTAAGTAAGGACCATGGCCTTATCCTTTTAGATGATGCCTATCAACATAGAAAAGTAAAACCTAGCACTTCTATCTTGGTCTTTGAATACCAGTCTATCCTCGAACCTATCTTTCTATTACCCACCGGCCAATACAGAGATACTTTTGATCAGACCAAAAGGGCTAATCTTATATTAATTAGCAAATGTCCTGATTATATTCCCTTTGAAAATAAATTAAAGATCCAGGAGAAGATCAGGAAACACAATAATAAAGCAGACATCTTCTACAGTCGGATTGGCTATAAAGAGTGGATTCCATTAAATAATAATGAAATCATGCTGCCTAAATCCAAAAAGAACATCTTGTTGGTCACCGGAATAGCAAACCCCAAACCACTTGTACAGCAGCTCAGCGGCCAAGGAATAAAACTGGAGCATTTAAAATTTTCGGACCACCATAATTTTGATGACTTCGACTATAAAGTAATCATTGGAAGGTTCGAGAAGTTAAATGAAAATAAAGATGCTGTCCTGTTGACTACTGAAAAGGACGCACAACGATTGGATATGGAAAGGTTGAAGGATATACCAACTTATTATATTCCCATTGATATCTTAATTGAAAATGAGAATGAGTTTTTTCTAGAATTAGACTCTTCACTAGAAAAGTATCATTCCTAAATTTATCAAATAACGATAAATGAAAGCTACCTGATATCAGATAGCTTTTTCTTTTTTGTCACATATTGTAATATTTTTTCAATTCAACTGAAATAATTAGAATTTAACTAGAATCTTGCTTAAAACATATATAGAGCCATTATTCTTATAATTTTAACACCCTGAGTTGATAGAATTATCTTGTTAAGAAATGTTAAAAAGTAACAAACATGATACAATCATACAATAAAAGATACAATTCGGCTGTTATTTATTGTACAGAAACGGAGTAAATAATAAAGTTTTAAACAAAAAAATTAAAATCATGAAAAAGTTATTTTTAGCAGTATCCGCAGTATTATTTTCATTAACTCTAACATTTGCTCAGGAAGTAAATCCAGAAGAGAAAGCAAAAGCAACTGTAACAGAATGGACACAACAGTTGAACTTGACAGAAGATCAACAGGCACAAATCTATAACGTAGTATTAGAGCACAAAAAAGCAAAATTAGCTTTAAAAGCAGACACTACTGCAGCAGCTGATGCAAAAGCTACTCAAATTGAGGCTTTGAATTCAGATCTAGATAAAAAAGTATCTGATTTGTTGACTGATGAACAGAAACCATTGTACGCTAAGATTGTAGAAGCTCGCGCAGCGAAAAAAGCTACTATGCCAGAGCCGAAACAAGTACAATAATCTAACTAATATTCATGTTTCATAAATAGAAAAGGGACTGCAGTAGCTGCAGTCCCTTTTCTGCTTTTTTAAAAGATAAGAGTATTTAGTAGTTAGTATTTAGACCGGTCAAATAGTAACAAAATAAAAAAGCTTGGGATGTTCTCCCAAGCTTTTCAATTTCTTTCTTTACAATGTGTTCTTTTAAGATGCTTTTAATTTCTTTTGGATGTCTTGCACATACGTCTTGAATTTCTTATCCGTTTCGATAAGGTCTTCTACAGTTTGGCAAGCATAGATTACGGTAGAGTGGTCACGACCGCCAAAGAAATTACCGATAGACTTCAATGAAGATTTGGTATGGTTCTTTGCCAAATACATTGAAATCTGTCTAGCTTGTACGATTTCACGTTTACGGACTTTGGATTTAACCATTTCAACTGGTACCTCAAAGTATTCACATACTAGTTTTTGGATGTACTCCATTGAGATTTCCTTATGGGTGTTCTTCACAAAGTTCTTTAACATCGACTTTGCTAAGTTCAAATCAATCTCTCTCTTGTTCAAAGTAGATTGAGCCAATAAAGAAACCATTGCTCCTTCTAATTCTCGGACACTGTTGTCAATCTGATTCGCCACATACTCCACTACACTTTCAGGTAGTTCGATACCATCTGAATACATCTTTTTCTTAAGGATCGCCATTCTAGTCTCTAGGTCAGGAACCTGGATATCGGCGGATAATCCCCATTTAAAACGGCTTAATAATCTTTCTTCGAGACCAGAAAGATCCTTAGGCGCTTTATCAGATGTCAAGATGATCTGTTTACCTGTTTGGTGCAAGTGATTGAAAATGTGGAAGAATATATCCTGTGTTTTCTCTTTACCCGCAAAATTATGTACATCATCCATGATGATTACATCCATTGCTTGGTAAAAATTCACGAAATCATTGATGGTGTTATTCTTCAAAGAGTCAACGAATTGCTGACAGAACTTTTCACATGACACATAGATTACCAGTTTATCTGGTAAGTTTCTTTTGATTTCATTACCGATTGCTTGAGCGAGGTGAGTTTTACCTAAACCCACATCTCCATAGACCATCAAAGGGTTGAAAGAAGTTCCTCCTGGTTTATTTGCGACAGCATATCCAGCTGAACGAGCCAAACGGTTACATTCGCCTTCGATAAAATTGTCGAAAGTATAATTTTGATTTAATTGAGGATCAACTTGTAATTTCTTTAAACCCGGAATTACGAAAGGATTTTTGATGTTCTTGTTCAATGCAACTGGAACAGGAATTGATTGCTTCTTTCCCTCAGCACCGTTTCCATTCGATGGAATGTTGGTGGTGTAAGGTGGGTTAGCAGACGACTTTTCTACAACGATGTTGTATTCCAGTCGGCCTTGTTCACCCAAGAATTTTTTAACTGTTTTTCTGAGAATACCTACATAATGTTCTTCCAACCACTCATAGAAGAACAGACTTGGTACTTGAATAGTTAAAACGTTTCCTTCTAGACGTACAGCTTTAACGGGCTCGAACCATGTTTTAAAACTTTGCGTTGGTATATTATCTTTTATGACTGCAAGACAACTTTCCCAAACACTTGTACACGTTTTTTCCATTCTGAATTTGTTAATAACTTGAAAACCAATAATTGACAAAATTTCTGTTCATAACTTTTGCCTACAACGAATATGACAAAAAAAAATGAGCTAAAAAATTAAAATGACAAAAAAAAGGTAAGTCGCTAAAAAACAACATTTTAATTGTAATTTTTAGCATATTTTGTCCAAAATATTAGTACAAAATTATTTTATTAACACATATATTTTGATACCCTATTTCTAGGACTTTTTAAAGCAAAAATTAAGCAAGGAAAAATAAATGTGGAAAACTTTTAATAAAAAAGGAAGCCTGTGGGCTTCCTCATGTAGACTCTTGATTGTCTTTGAAATACCTGCTCTATTAGAGCAATTATCCTACCAAAGTTTCAGTTTTTATGCCTTTTGTTAATTTCCTAACTTGATCTTCGATACCAGCAGCATCGTATCCACAAATATGCCATAACTCTGCCTGCTCGCCGTGCTCTACAATACCATCTGGGATACCCAATCGTAGTACCTGAGCCTCATAATGATGGTCTGCCATAAACTCTAGGATTGCAGATCCAATCCCTCCCGGCAAACAACCATCTTCTACCGTGACCACTTTAGTATATTTTTTGAATACCTCGTGTAACAAAGCTTCATCCAAAGGTTTCGCAAATCGCATATCATAGTGCGCCGGATGGATACCATCTTCACGCAATTTTAAGATTGCTTTGCTAGCTTCATTACCTATATGTCCAAAAGTAAGGATAGCAATTTCTTCACCATCACAGATCTTTCTGCCTTTTCCAACCGGAATCTCCTTAAACGGCAGTTTCCAATCTGGCATAACACCATTACCACGCGGATAACGGATTGTAAAAGGTCCTTGATCTGGCAATTGCGCCGTATACATCAGATTTCTCAATTCCTCTTCGTTCATTGGCGAAGCCAAGACCATGTTCGGAACACAGCGCATAAATGCAATATCATAGGCACCATGATGCGTTGGGCCATCAGCACCAACCAATCCGGCTCTATCCAAACAGAATACCACATTCAGCTTCTGTAAAGCGACATCATGGATAACCTGATCGTATGCCCTTTGCATAAAAGACGAATAGATATTACAGAAAGGTACCAAACCTTGAGCTGCCAATCCGGCACTGAATGTAACAGCATGCTGTTCAGCAATGCCCACATCAAATGCTCTGTTCGGCATCGCTTTCATCATGATGTTCATAGAAGATCCACTCGGCATCGCCGGAGTAATCCCCATGATCTTATCGTTTGTCTCTGCCAATTCCACCAATGAATGACCAAATACATCCTGGTACTTCGGTGGTTGAGGTTTTTCAGAAATAGATTTCTTGATTTCTCCGGTGATCTTGTCAAAAAGACCAGGAGCATGCCATTTTGTTTGATCCTTTTCCGCCAATGCATAGCCCTTACCTTTTACGGTAACCACATGCAACAGCTTAGGACCATTGATATGTTTCAGATCCTCGATGGTTTTCACCAGTTTATTGACGTCGTGTCCATCAACAGGACCAAAATATCTAAAGTTTAGAGACTCAAATAGGTTAGAGTTCTTCAATAAGGTGCCTTTAATGCTCTGCTCGAGCTTTTTAGCCCAGCCGTAAGCATTCGGACCTTTCTTGGAAATCTTCTCCAATACGGACACCAAATCGTCTCTAAATCGATTGTAACTTTTTGAAGTGGTTATGCTGGTCAGGTATTCTTTCATTGCGCCCACATTCGGGTCAATCGACATACAGTTGTCATTAAGAATAACCAACAGGTTCGATTTCTCAATTCCAGCATGGTTCAACGCTTCGAATGCCATACCGCCGGTCAAGGCTCCATCACCGATTACAGCAACATGCTGCCTGTCGGTTTCACCTTTATATGCCGAGGCCACTGCCATTCCCAAAGCTGCAGAAATGGATGTCGAAGAGTGTCCAACCCCAAATGCATCATATTCGCTTTCGCCGCGCTTCGGAAAGCCCGATAGCCCACCTAAAATACGGTTCGTATGGAATTCTTCCCTTCTTCCCGTCAGTATCTTGTGTCCATAAGCCTGATGACCAACATCAAAGATCACTTGATCATAAGGCGTATTCAATGCATAATGCAACGCTACGGTAAGTTCCACTACACCTAAACTGGCTGCAAAATGTCCGCCGTTTACAGAAACGATATCGATGATAAACTGTCTCAGCTCTTTACAAACTTCTTCAAGTTCCGACTCCTTCAAATTACGAAGATCAGATGGAAATTGAATTTTTTGTAATAGCGGTCCTGCTTCTACCTGCATAAATGAAAAAATTTCGAAATAAGATACAAAGTAACAATTTATTCTTTTAACTATGGTATATATATACAATTTAATCTGTAGCATTGTTTTGCTTTATTCGAATGAATTCCATCTTTTTATACAATCAAATCACTATTTTTGAGCATATTCTATGGACGCAACAAACTACGAGATTAAATTAGCACAGTTCGAGGGACCCTTTGATCTATTGTTATTCTTTATTGAAAGGGATGAATTAAATATCCACGATATTCCGATCTCGAAGATCACCGATGATTTCTTGGCCTATATCCAGCATATGCAGTCCTTGAACATCGAATTAGCCTCTGAATTTATCTTTGTTGCCTCGACCTTGATGCGTATCAAGGCCAAGATGCTCTTGCCTCGTCCTGAGCTGGATGAAAATGAAAACGAGATCGACCTTAAAAAGGAATTAGTCCAAAAGCTTGTCCTGTACAAGCAATTCAAGGAAATCTGCGAAGAACTGAAAGATTTGGAAGACCGTAGGTCCAAATTTTATGAAAGAGGTAACACCGAAATCGACCTGAAGATAGCGCGTGAAGCCAAAGCGCAGACCCTAGAGGAGGAATTATCCACTTTTGACCTATATAAACTGATGTTGGTATACGAAAGGGTCATGTACAATTTTTCCCATCGTGTACAGGATGTCACCCACACCGTTGTCAAATATCCTTACAGCATAGAGCAACAGAAAAAAGCAATAGCTGAATTGATTGAAATCAATAAATCATTGGATTTTTCAGCCTTAGCTAAGAATTCTGAGAATAAAGTACAGTTTGTCTATAATTTCTTGGCGGTTTTAGAAATGTTGCAGCAGAAATTATTGGACATAGAAGTAGGTCTTGGATTCAACAATTTCTGGATAGAAAAGAAGGTTTCTTAGTTCTTATTGAGCTTTTCCGCCATAAATTTCTTCACTTCATCCCTGTCTTTCAGTTTTTGCAAAGCATCCAGGAGATAGGCATATTGTTTATCGGCATCCATATTACGGATCGCTTTCAAGGCCTGCATTCCAGCTTGCATCGCATAAATGCTCTTATCAGCAAAGGAAGCAATCAAACTATCCAGTTTATCCTGTTCCAGATAACCATCCACTAGTCCCAATTCCATTGCCCTATCCGTTTGGAAAGGGTTAGGATCAAAGCATAATTGCAAAATCTGCTTCTCGGACATGACCCTCCTCAAACCAGCCATAACCTGAAATGGGAAGATCCCCAAAGCAATTTCAGGCAATCCAAAATTCAGGTCTTTTTTAGCAAATACATAAGTACATCCTAGGATATAAAGAAAACCTCCAGCAATCACATCACCTTCGACGATAGCGATAGAAGGTTTATTGAATTGATCAAAGATCTCGCCCAAGGAGCGTTCAACAGGAGTAATATCAGGATTAGGACTATCAAGTTCCGGGTTTTGATAGGTCTTCAAATCCATTCCAGCACAAAATACAGGTCCATTGGCCTTTAATACCAGCAAATGTACCATATCATTCGCCTCAGCCTCCTGCAAAGCATGCGCAACCTCACTGACCGTTGTTGGGGTAAAAGCATTCCGCTTTGCTTCCCTATCCAAGGTCAAGGTAAAAACATGTTCTTTTATTTCGGTTTGAATGAATTTATAATTCATGCTTGATCAAATTTTGAAATCCCTCCATCAGTCCAGACATGGTATCAAAGTTAGCTTTATTGAAGCGATCTACTAATAATTCCGAAGGAATATTTCCTACCAACTCATCTTTGGCAAAAGGACAGCCCCCATAACCTAAAACAGCACCCTCAAATCGTCTACATCCAGCCGAATAGGCTGCATCGATTTTCAATAAGGCACTCTCGATAGGCGAGTGGAAATGTGCACTGAAGGGAATATCCTCAAAATCCTTGGTAATCTTGTGGAAGAGACCCGTGATGCTCTCCGGAGTAGCTTCTGAAGTAGTATCAGCAATCGAAAAATTCTTTACGCCGATGGCATTCAGATTATAGATCCATTCCGAAACCAGATCCATGTCCCAATGATCCCCATAGGGGTTTCCAAAGGCCATGGAAATATAGATAACCAACTCTTGCTTAGCGTTTTTACTCATGATATCCAGAACTTCTTTGACTGTTTCATAGGCTTCAGCAATGCTGGCATTGGTATTCTTTTTCTGAAATGTTTCCGAAATGGAGAATGGATAACCTAGGTAATCAATTTTCTGCATTTCGGACCCTATTTCAGCACCTCTTTTGTTGGCTATGATAGCCAATAACTTCACCTTATCATCTTTTTCCAATCCCGCTAAAACAGCTTCCGTATCACTCAATTGCGGAACAGCCTTTGGCGAAACAAAACTGCCAAAGTCTATGCAATCAAAGACCTGGCTTTTTATCAATTGGTTGATATAAGCTATTTTCTTTTCCGTTGGAATCTGATACTGAATACCCTGGATAGCATCCCGAGGGCAATCCACTAAGGTTACTTGATCGTTATTGAACATCTTTTTTTATCTCCCTTGCAATGACCATGCGTTGGATAGAGCTGGTTCCTTCACCAATAGTACATAATTTAGCATCTCTAAAGTACTTTTCAGCAGGAAAATCCTTAGTAAATCCATAACCACCAAGAATCTGTACAGCATCGTTGGATACCTCTACAGCCGTTTCCGACGCATATAATTTAGCCATGGCTCCTTCCTTGGTCACTTTCTGACCATGATCTTTCAAATCACCCGCCTGTCTGATCAACAGTTCAGAAGCCGTGATTTTCGTCGCCATATCTGCTAAATTAAAACCAACCGCTTGAAAATCAAAAATTTTAGTCTGGAATTGTTCCCTTTCATTGGCATATTTCAAGGCACATTCATAAGCTCCTCTTGCAATTCCTAGGGATAGGGCAGCAATGGAGATCCTTCCACCATCCAATAATTTCAAGGCCTGAACAAAACCATCCCCAATTTCACCGATCAGCTGATCCTTATGGATACGGCAATTATCGAAAAATAAAGATCCCGTTTCAGAAGCACGCATGCCCAACTTATCCATCTTCGCACCAGCTGTAAACCCTTCCATTCCTTTTTCTACGATAAAAGCAGAGATTCCTTTTTTATCGCCTTTTTCACCTGTTCTAGCCATTACCACAGCTACATCTCCAGAAATAGCATGGGTAATAAAAGTTTTATCTCCGTTTAAGATGAAGTAATCACCATCTTGAACCGCAGTGGTATTCATTCCGCCAGCATCCGATCCTGATCCCGGCTCAGTTAATCCCCAAGCGCCAATCCATTCAGCCTTAGCTAGTTTGGGAAGGTATCTTCTTTTTTGTTCCTCGTTGGCAAAACTCAAAATATGGTTGGTACACAAGGAATTATGGGCCGCCACAGATAAACCTATGGAGCCACAAACTTTCGAAATCTCATCTAAAATGGTAATATATTCTTGATAGTTCAATCCAGAGCCACCATATTCTTCAGGAACTAGAATTCCCATGAATCCATGGTCACCTAAATTTTTAAAAAGTTCAATTGGGAAAATTTGAGCCTCATCCCACTTCATCACGTGAGGCTTTATATACGTGTTTGCAAAGGTACGGGCACTCTCTCTAACTAGTGTCAATTCTTCTTTAGAACCGAGGTTATACATAATATTATTTTAATTAAGTTTATATTTGGGTTACAAATGTTTCTTACAAATATTATAAAAAACAAATAATATTTTATGATATTTATAATAATTTAATATTTCAGAACCTAATAAATTACATTATTTCAATAAAGCTATGCGAGGCCAATTAGAAGAACTCCAAAAGAAAAGAGAAAAACTACTGTTAGGTGGAGGCTTGGACAAAATCCAAAAACAACATGAAAAAGGGAAATTATCGGCATGGGAAAGGGTCCTATACCTTTTAGATGAAGATAGAGATTTCACTGAGATCGGTGTCTTTGCTGCCGATGGGCAGTATGAAGAACACGGTGGCTGTCCGAATGCCGGGGTAGTCGTCGTATTGGGCTATGTTAAGAATAGGTTATGTGTCATTGTATCAAACGATGCTACGGTCAAAGCCGGAGCCTGGTTTCCGATGACTTGCAAGAAAAACTTGAGAGCCCAGGAAATAGCCATGGAAAACCATATCCCCATTATCTATTTGGTAGATTCTGCAGGAGTTTTTCTCCCTATGCAAGCTGAAATTTTCCCTGATAAAGAGCATTTTGGAAGGATCTTTAGAAATAATGCCAAACTTTCATCCATGGGTATCCCACAAATATCGGCCATCATGGGTTCCTGTGTGGCGGGGGGTGCCTATTTACCGATCATGTCTGATTATGCGTTGATTGTAGAAGGTACTGGATCGGTATTTTTGGCAGGATCATACCTGGTTAAATCATCCATCGGCGAAGTCATTGATAATGAAACCTTAGGCGGTGCTGATACGCACTGTGAAATATCTGGAGTAACCGACAATAAATATCCTAATGATGAGAGCTGTCTGGATGCTATCAAGAATATCGTCGATAAATTTGGGTCAGAACCGACCTATCAATATTCTAGGATAGAGGCTAAAGAGCCCGAATATGCTATGGAAAAGCTCTATGATTATATGCCTGAAGATAGATTGAAGCCCTATAACATGGTTGAAATCTTGAAATGTATAGTCGATAAGGGTTCATTGGAAGAATATAAAGCAGATTATGGAAAGACCTTGATCTGTGCATTGGCTAGGGTAGATGGATGGGCAGTAGGGATAGTAGCCAACCAAAGGGAAGTGGTAAAGGCCAAGAAACCTGGAGGCTCTACAGAGATGCAGATGGGTGGTGTTATCTATTCTGATTCGGCAGATAAGGCAGCAAGATTTATCATGAACTGCAACCAACAGAAGATCCCGTTGGTTTTCTTCCAGGACATCACCGGTTTTATGGTGGGTTCCAGGGCAGAGCATGGCGGCATTATCAAGGATGGTGCAAAAATGGTGAATGCCATGGCCAATTCCGTTGTTCCTAAATTCACTTTTATGGTCGGAAACAGCTATGGAGCAGGTAATTACGCAATGTGTGGCAAAGCCTATGATCCTCGGTTGATCTATGCATGGCCTACCGCTAAAATAGCCGTAATGAGTGGTGCTTCTGCTGGAAAAACCTTGTTACAGATCCAAGAAGCAGCCTTGAAATCCAAAAATATCAGCCTAAGTGAAGCAGATAAAAACAAGCTTTTACAGGATATTGAAAAGACCTACAATGAGCAATTGAGCCCTTATTATGCCGCTTCAAGACTATGGGTAGATGGTGTAATCGATCCAGCTGAAACCAGAAAAATTATTTCCATGGGTATCGAAGCTGCAACCCATAATACCGATATCGGAAAATACAATGTAGGGGTGATTCAAACCTAATTCAAAGAGAATATTTTTATAAATAAAATATAAGAGGAAAGCTTTGTCCAAGATGGCAAAGCTTTCCTTTTTTTATGCCCATCTATAGCTGAGAAAACTGCTCATAAAACTGTATTCTTTTATTATTTTAATAAATGTGTTTCTGCTTAATTACGGCATATTTTAGGGACCTCCTTTTACTCTCATTCGAGACATATTCGGAAAATTCCGAACGTGTCTCGAATGAGAGTAAAGTCAAATTGCGCTATATACGAAAAATGGAGCCAACTCATATTGGCTCCATTTCAAATATTTTAATAAAGTAAGCTTTGCTTATTCTTGGTTTCCAAAGGCATTCCAACCTTGGGCTTTGATCTCATGGACATTACCAGATTTAGATACCATGGTACAACCTGCAGCTGCTTCTGTAATATGACCAATAATACTGATTTCCATGTTGTTTTTCAGCTTATCATAATCACTTTGAGCAACTGTAAACAGTAATTCATAATCCTCGCCGCCACTTAAGGCACATACCGTAGGATCCAATCCAAATTCACGGGCAGTTTCATAAGTCATCGGATCGATAGGAATCTTTTCCTCGTATAATTTACAGCCTACATTTGAGGCTTTACAGATATGCAAAATCTCGGAAGCCAAACCATCGGAAACATCGATCATAGCATGTGGTTTAACCTCTAAAGCAGCTAGCAATTCAACGATATCTTTTCTTGCCTCAGGTCTCAATTGACGTTCAATAATATAGTCTTTTCCTTCTAGATCAGGCTGGATATTAGGGTTTTCTAAGAAGATCTGTTTTTCCCTTTCCAGTAATTGCAGACCCACATAAGCTCCACCCAGATCACCGGAAACACAGATCAGATCACCTTCTTTTGCTGCGGAACGATAAGCAATGTTATCCGCATCTGCATAACCTATACTGGTTACCGAGATCACCAATCCTTGTGTAGAAGTACTGGTATCACCACCGATCAGGTCCACGTTATAATTTTGGCAAGCCAATAGGGCACCTTCATAGATTTCTTCTACGGCTTCCAGGGGAAACTTAGAAGATAATCCGATGGAAATGGTCACTTGGCTAGCGATTCCATTCATGGCATAAATATCACTTAAATTTACTTGTATAGCTTTGTATCCTAAGTGTTTAAGTGGAACATAGCGCAGATCAAAATGTACATTTTCCAATAAGAGATCCGTGGATATCAAAGTCTGTTTATTGGAAAAATCCAATACGGCAGCATCATCGCCAATCCCTTTTACAGAGCTGGGTTGGGTCAGTACTACAGATTGGGTCAGGTGATTGATCAGACCAAATTCACCGATTTCGTTTAGGTTGGTTCTATCGCTATTTTCAAATATACTCATCTTATAATCCTAGTTTTGCGGAAATTTCAAGCATGCGTTCAATAGGTTTTTGCGCACGTTGAATGATATCTTCATCTAATGTAATTTCTGGTTGTTCGTAGTATAAGCAGTTATATAGCTTCTCCAAAGTATTCAATTTCATGTGTGGGCAATCGTTGCAAGCACATAAATTGTTTGGAGGAGCAGGGATAAATGTCTTGGAAGGGCTAGCTTTTTGCATTTGGTGCAAAATTCCAGATTCCGTTGCTACGATATAAGTATCGCTTGGATCTTCGATCGTGAATTTTAACATTCCCGATGTAGAACCGATATAATCAGCTTGAGCCAGGATATGATCTTCACATTCTGGATGAGCAATGAATTTTGCATCTGGATATTCAGCACGAAGGGCATCGATTTTTTCTTGCGAGAAAATCTCGTGGACCATACAGGCACCATTCCAAAGGACAAGATCTCGACCTGTTTTTTTCTTCACGTAATCCCCTAGGTTGCGATCTGGACCGAAAATGATTTTTTGGTCAGCCGGTAAGCTTTCAACAATCTGTACGGCATTACTAGAAGTACAGACGATATCTGAAAGCGCCTTCAATTCCGCAGTACAGTTCACATAAGTGATCACTAAATGGTCTGGATATTTCTCTTTGAATTTAGCAAACAAATGTGGAGGACAACTATCTGATAATGAACATCCTGCCTTTAAATCTGGTAATAATACCTTCTTGGAAGGCGAAAGGATCTTAGCCGTTTCTGCCATGAAATGTACACCGGCAAAAACGATGACATCCGCATCTGTTTTAGCTGCTTGTTGAGATAGACCTAGACTATCCCCAATATAATCTGCTATATCTTGTATTTCAGACTCTTGGTAGTAATGCGCTAAGATAACCGCATTCTTTTCCTTCTTAAGTCTTTCAATTTCTTTGACCAAATCTAGGTTAGGATCTATTGCAACATCAATATATCCCTTAGCCACTAAGTCTGTTTCAAATGTTGTATTCATTTGGTTTTTCTAAGTTGATTCCTGCCTGTTTGACTTTCTAACATCACAAAAGTAAAGAAAGAAAACGAAACGAAATCCACATTCCCTTTTTTCAATAAATAATAATCTTTTTTTTAAAGAAGAATCTTGTTGTTTATTAGTCTGTGGAAAATGGGGATAATTCAGGTGATTTTTATTTTTTTTAGTGGATGTTCTATAGTTATTCACAACTTATCCACAGGTCGGGAAGGGTTAAGCGCTGATTTTCAATACTGTCGTTTTTCGGCTTTTATTTTTTGCATATTTTTTTGTGAAATGATAGTTGTGGGGAATATGTTAATATTTCGGTGATATTGTCTTAATATTTTGGTAATAGATGTGTGAAAATTGCTAGTATTGTGGAAACATAAGAAGTTTTACATTTTAATTCACGAGTTATTTACACGTTTTGCACATATTTTGTTAATTTGTTGGTTCAGTAGTAATTAACCGTAGCATCTACAATATACAATCAATGCTGGATAGAAAAGTTGATTTTTTGATAATAGGTTCGGGTATCGCCGGATTGAGTTTTGCACTTAAAGCTGCGAAGCTGGGAAAAGTACTTATTGTGACCAAAGCCAATGAGGATGAGTCGAATACGAAATATGCACAGGGTGGAGTGGCCGTAGTCACGGATGAAGGAGACAGCTTTGATAAACATATAGAAGATACCTTGATAGCAGGTGATGGATTGTGTGATGCACATGTTGTGGAAAACGTGGTGAAAGAAGGTCCAGAACGTATTGCCGAGCTGATTTCTTATGGAACTACCTTTGATCGGGAAGATTCTGGTGAATATGACCTGGCCAGAGAAGGTGGGCATTCTGAACACAGGATCCTTCATTATAAGGACATTACGGGCTATGAGATCGAACGTGCCTTATTGGAAAAAGTACATGCTGAACCTAATATAGAGATGCTGACGCATTATTTTGCGGTGGATCTCATTACTCAACATCATTTGGGCGTACATGTGGATAAACGTACAGAAGATATCAAATGCTTCGGTATTTATGCCTTTAACACCGAAACTGGACATGTTGAAAAGATCCTTTCTAAAATAACCTTGATGGCAACTGGTGGTGCTGGACATATTTATTCTACTACTACTAACCCAACCATTGCTACAGGTGATGGAATAGCCATGGTATACCGTGCAAAAGGAAAAGTTAGGAACATGGAATTTATCCAATTCCATCCAACTGCCTTATATAACCCTAAAGAATACCCTGCATTTTTGATCTCTGAAGCCGTTCGTGGATTTGGTGGTATTTTGAAAAGGGTTAATGGTGAGTCCTTTATGGAGGAATATGATGAAAGAGGCTCATTGGCTCCACGCGATATTGTTGCTCGTGCGATCGATGCAGAAATGAAAAAATCGGGTCTGGATTATGTCTACCTAGATATTAGACATCGCTCAAAATCAGATATTTTATCACATTTTCCGAATATATACGAGAAATGCCTTTCCATAGGTCTAGATATGACCAAGGATCTGATTCCTGTTACCCCAGCTGCACATTATTTATGTGGAGGTATTATGGTGGATGAATATGGAGCAACCTCGATCAATAACTTATATGCTTGTGGAGAATGTTCTTCTACTGGTCTTCATGGTGCTAATCGTTTGGCTTCCAATTCATTGCTAGAGGCAGCTGTCTATGCGCACCGCATATTTCAGGATGCGAGTAAACACATTGCTGATATTGATTTCCAGGATCATGTACCATCTTGGGATGAATCTAATACCCAATTGTTAAATGAGGATATCTTAGTGACACACAATCTACGTGAAACTCAGAAATTAATGAGTGATTATGTAGGCATCGTTCGTTCAGATTTCCGTTTGCAACGCGCCATGAGACGTTTAGGTCTGCTGCATGAGGAAACAGAGGCTTTTTATAAGAATACCAAGCTTTCCGTTAAACTTTGTGAGCTAAGAAATGTTATCCAAATAGCATATCTTGTTGTAAAATCAGCTATGCATCGCAAGGAGAGCAGGGGTCTGCATTATACCACGGATTATCCTAAGCATGCTGATGTACTGGAAGATACCATTCTTTAATTTCAAGTTTTAAGAGCTTTATGGCGACGATTTTACCTGTAAAGGATAAATACCCTGTAATAGAAGAAAATAGCTTTATAGCGCCTAATTGTACCATTGTAGGCGATGTGACGATAGGTTCACATTGTTCTGTTTGGTTCAATGCGGTGGTGCGTGGCGACGTGAATTACATCAAAATTGGGGATTACTCCAATATTCAGGACAATGTAACCATACATGGGACCTATGAAAAGAATGGGACAGATGTTGGTAACTATGTTAATATCGGTCACAACGCCATCGTACATGGTTGTGTGATAGATGATTACGTGTTAATAGGAATGGGTGCAATCGTGATGGATAAAGCCCATATTCAATCCAATGTGATCATTGCAGCTGGAGCTGTGGTTTTGGAAAATATGGTATGCGAATCTGGATTCCTTTATGCCGGTGTACCTGCTAAAAAAATTAAGCCACTCACAGAGGAGCAGCTTAATCTATTGAAAAAATTACCGCACAATTATGTGCTTTATTCTTCTTGGTTTACGGAGTAAAAGGGGCTTTATTTGAATGTAACATCAATGGTTTCATTCTGTTCCCAATTGGCTCTGATCGTAAATGTCCGATCTAAGTACCAGATAGGTTCTGCCTGTCTTTTTTGATAAACATCCCCAGCGTCCCATTTACCATTCTTATTGCTATCTTCAATTAACCTGATGCTGTATTTACCACCTGGAAATTTCACATATCTGAGGATATGGTCGGGTGGGAGAGGGCGTTTATCAAATAATTTTTCCTTGGATTCATCGATTAGTTCGACAATATAATTTGAACTATCATTTAGACCGGTAAAGGTTAAATTGATATCACCATAGTTCTCCGTTTCATTTAAGGTGAACTGTGATTTGAATTCTTTGTTGGTTTCATCAAAAGGACCTAAGATGGCACCTTCTTCCAATACCAGTTCGTAATTCTTGTTTGGTCGCCAATTGAATCGGATATGGTACATTTCACGGTTTACCGAATCTTGTTGTAATTGGAAGTTTCTACGTGAAACAGAGTCTTCCTTGATCAATACCTTATTCTTATCGACGGATGCAATAGGATAGGTTGAAGTTAATTCAATGTGTTTGACACGGTCTACCTTATTGCTGATATTTAATTTTGGAAGAATGGCATTGTCTACTTTTATGTTTCTAGCTTTTCTTAGATCTATGGTATCCAATGGAACGTTCCTTTCGCTTACTTCGAGTTTGAGTGAATCGAATTCCAGGTTTTCCAAGTAGATATTTGCGGTATCTAGAGTGGGTTTGAAACGGACTAATTTATTGGCATCCAGGTTATTAGGGGATAGTATTCTAAAATTTCCATCTTCCAATGGCCTGTTAAAGGTTAGGAGTACGGATCCATTATTATCGACTTTTTTCTCTAAGTTTCTGAAAACTTGTGCTGTACCTTTGGTATATTCCAATTGAAGGCCGGATACATTTTGGTTCAAGGAAATACTATCCTGCAAAAAGCCGATCCATTCATCATTTCCATTGTAGATCTTATCGTTGTTCATATCCTTCAATGCGTATACACGATAGGTATCTTCACGAAGGTTACTGAATTTAAAGTTTCCGGAAGAATCGACAGTGGTATAATAGGAAGCTTTCTTCTTACCGAAAATGGTATCCCGGCTGGTTGGAATTAAGATGGCAATGACCTCTTTGTCTTTTTCCAAACTGAAGTCTTTGGTATATCCATTTTTAACCTGTCCGGAAATACTGAGGGAATCGAGTTCATCACCGGTTGCAAAGACGTAGTTGTAATTGATGAATGGGTTACCCTCATTGAAGTCGACTAGACCTTTTCCAAAGTTGATGGTGTAAGTGGTGTTGGCTTCCAATGAATCAGGCAATTCGATGATGAATCTTTTTTTCTTAACCTTATAGACTGGTTGGGTTTCTACGTCCGGAGAAATATTGAATTCCTTTCCGGGGTTGACCGTTTTGATAAATTCATCGAAAGTCATCTCGATCACTTTCGCTTTGAAATTTTTCGATAGGTTAGGAGGGGTGATCCCCAAAAGTTTTGGAGGCAAAGAATCTTTTGGACCTCCAGTAGGCTTTTGCATGTTCGCACATTGCACGAAGCTCAGTGCAATGATAGTTGCAAGACCTAAAAAGATTAGATTTTTAAATAAAGCTGTTTTTAGTTGATTTAACGGATTTTTATCTCTTTTGGATATCTGAGTCATAAAATTAAAAATAATGTCTTAAATCGCTTTATTTTCGTTTGTTATTTTATTAATGTAATATACTGATATTCAAGTGATTAACTCATGTGTACCATTAAAACGCTGATATCTGCCGGAGATACACCTGAAATTCTGGAAGCTTGGCCTAAAGTTCTCGGTTTTACTTTCAAGAGTTTTTGGCGCGCCTCAATAGAGAGTGAAGTTAATGAATTATAGTCGAATTCAGGATTGATTTCTTTGTCTTCCATTTTCTTCATCTTATTGACGATCTCCATTTCTTTCTCAAAGTAGCTATCGTATTTCACTTTGATCTCGGCTTGCTCAATAGTATCAGCATCAAAGTTAGCAATGTAATCGGCAAAGTCTTTATCGGCTTTGATGAGATCTTCGATTTCAACTTGAGGTCTGCTCAAGATTCCGAAGAGTCTAGATTTTTGTGAAATTGGGCTTGATCCTTTTTCTTCAAGGACAGGATTCATCTCGGCTGTCCCGATCGAATTATTTTTAAGGTAGTCTACGATATCATCTGAATTCTTGATTTTCGCATTTACTTTTTCAAGTCTTTCATCGGATACCAATCCCAATTTATGTGCCATTGGTGTCAAGCGTATATCTGCATTATCTTGTCGAAGCAGGAGTCTGTGTTCAGCTCTGGAGGTGAACATACGATAAGGCTCATCCGTTCCTTTGGTCACCAAGTCATCGATCAAAACGCCGATATAAGATTCCGATCTTTTTAGGATCAGTTCGTGTTGATCGTTTATTCTTTGGTGCGCATTGATCCCAGCGACGAAACCTTGTGCTGCTGCTTCTTCGTAGCCTGTGGTACCATTGATCTGACCAGCAAAGAACAGGTGTTTTACGGAGAGTGTTTCAAGGGTTAAGTCCAATTGCATAGGAGGGAAGTAATCATACTCGATGGCGTATCCCGGTCTGTACATTTTGGCATTCTCAAAACCTGGTATCAATTGCAGAGCTTTTAATTGTACATCCTCTGGTAGGGAAGTTGAAAAACCGTTGACATAGATTTCTACGGTTTTGAATCCTTCAGGTTCAACGAATATCTGATGTCTTTCGCGCTCGGCAAAACGGTTGATTTTATCTTCGATGGACGGACAGTAACGAGGGCCAAGACCTTTGATTCTTCCGGTGAACATCGGGGATTTTTCAAAACCGGTTTTCAGGATTTCGTGAACCGCTGAATTGGTGTATGTAATCCAACAGCATCTTTGTTCCTGTGGAATTTCAACGTCGGTATAGGAAAATCTTCCACGTGAATCATCTCCCCATTGCTCTTCCATCAATGCGTAATTTAAACTTCTTCCGTCTACACGTGGGGGAGTACCGGTCTTCATCCTTCCGGATTCGAAGCCTAATGATACCAATTGTTCGGTCAATCCTGTTGCTGCTTTTTCTCCTGTTCTACCTCCACCGAATTTCTTTTCTCCGACATGGATGACACCGTTCAGGAAAGTACCATTGGTAAGAACGACGGCATCAGCGTCGATACGGATACCCATGGAAGTAACGACTCCTTTTGCTCTGCCATTTTCGACGATGACTTCTTTAACGGTATCTTGCCACATATCGAGATTGGGAATGGACTCCAGTTGAAGTCTCCATTCTTCTGCAAAGCGCATCCTGTCGTTCTGGGTTCTGGGGCTCCACATGGCTGGACCTTTTGATTTGTTCAGCATGCGGAATTGGATGGTTGATTTATCGGCGATGATTCCGGTGTATCCGCCCATCGCGTCGATCTCTCTTACGATCTGTCCTTTTGCCACTCCGCCGATCGCGGGGTTACAGCTCATCTGGGCAATAACGCCCATGTTCATCGTGATGAGTAATACCGATGACCCTAAATTGGCAGCTGCTGCTGCCGCCTCACATCCGGCATGGCCGGCTCCAACTACAATAACATTATATTTATTAAACATATATCTTTCTCTAGTTTCACGTGGAACTCTGTTCTCTGTTTTAGTTTCACGTGGAACGCTATATAAACTCTGCTAGTTCCATCCATCTCTCGGTCTTCTCGTCGAGAGTGGTTTTTATCAAGTCGATCTCCTCGGCGATCTTTTGCAGCTCTACGTGGTCGGTCGTTTTTGACAGTCCTTCCGTTAGGCTGCTCACCTTGGTTTCGAGGTTGGCGATTTCTGTTTCCAGTCCTTCAAATTCCTTCTGTTCCTTGAAGCTCAACTTCTGTTTTTTCTCCTCGGCTTTTGGCTTCTCGATTTTCTTTTCTGGTTTCTTGTTCAGTTCTTCTTGCTCCAATTTGTAGTCGGCATAGTTACCATTATAGATTACGATGTCCCCATTGCCAGGGAAGATGAAGAGCTGTTCGGTCAACTTGTCGATCAAGTAACGGTCGTGAGAAACCAAGACCAGTACGCCTGGATAGTTTTCCAAGAACTCCTCCAACACATTTAAGGTGTCGATGTCAAGGTCATTGGAAGGTTCGTCCAAGATCAAGAAATTTGGGTTCGCCATCAGGACACGCATCAATTGCAAGCGCTTCTTTTCTCCTCCGCTCAATTTGCTGACAAAGCCGAACTGTTTCTCAGGAGGGAAGAGGAATTTGGTCAATAGTTGGGAAGCAGTAATGACTTCCCCGTTTTTCATTTCTATATAGTCGGCAACATTCTTTACAATGTCCAGTACTCTTTCATCAGATTTGAAGGATAGACCTTCCTGTTTGTAATAACCATATTTGGTGGTCTCCCCAACAGATAGATTTCCTTCGGTCGGCTGTATGCTTCCGGTGATTAGATTGAGAAAAGTAGTCTTCCCGCTTCCATTCTTTCCGGCTAGACCTATGCGGTCTGCTTTCTTGAAAGTATAGGAGAAAGGGGAGAGGATCTTCTTGTTCGGAACCGAGAAACCGGCGCCTTCAATTTCAAGGATCTTGTTTCCTTGTCTCGAAATTTGCATGCTCAGTTCTACTTGATCTTTCTTGCGAGGACCTTTGGATTTTTCTTCTAGGTCGTAGAAAGATTCGATCCTTGCCTTGGCTTTTGTACCGCGTGCCTGAGGTTGTCTTCGCATCCATTCCAATTCCTTTCGCCATAAGTTCCGGGCCTTGTCCGCCGCAAGGATTTCATTGGCTTCACGCTCGGCTTTCTTTTCTAAAAAGTATGCATAGTTGCCTTTATATATAAAGACCTGGCCTTTGTCAAGTTCACGGATCTCGGTACAGATGTTGTCCAAAAAGTAACGGTCGTGAGAGACAAGGAGGACAGTCTTGCTTCCGGTGGTCAATAGCTTTTCTAACCACTCAATGGTTTCAATATCCAAGTGGTTGGTAGGTTCGTCCAAGATATAGATATCGGGCTCGTCGATTAAAAGCTTAGCCAAAGCCAAGCGTTTTTTCTGACCACCACTTAAGGAGTCGATACGTTGTTCGAAGTTGTTTATCTGGAATCTGCTCAGGATGGTTTTGATATTGTTCTCATATTCCCAAGCATTGAGTGCAGTCAGTTTTTCAGTAACATCAAGAAATCTTTTAGAGGTAACATCCTCATTTTCAATTAATTCCTCGTATTCTTTGATTAACTGTTGCTGTTCGTTATCTGCGCTGAATATAAAGTCATTGATGGTCTTCAGGTCAGAGAAATCAGGGTCTTGCGGAAGGTATCCTACCTTTAAGCCCTTTTCTTTCACCACTTTACCTTTATTGGGAATGACAAGCTCTGCCAATATCTTTAATAAAGTTGATTTTCCTGTTCCGTTGATTCCAACCAATGCTACACGATCTCCTTTCTGTAAGGCAAAATGAAGATCGGTAAAAAGCCATTTGTCGTTGTAAGAATGGCTAACTTGTTCTGTGCTTAAAATACTCACCTGATATCTTGACGTAATTATCCAAGCACAAAATTATTAAATATTTGTTACTACTTAACTTTTAATATGAAAAGTATACAGTTAGTTGACCTAGGTATCGGTCTAGTTGAGACGGTAGTTGGCGATTAGATTGAATCTCGGGATATGCACATGGAAGATAGAATTGTCCATCTCACGGATCATCTCGTAATAACCTTCCATAAAACCCATGTCGCTTTTTAAATTGCAACCTGATACATATTGATGCATTTGGCCCGGCTCGAGGATAGGTTGTTCCCCAACCACACCATCACCATCAACTTGCTTGTTCAGGCCAATTGAATCGTAAATATTCCAATGACGACGCACCAATTGGACGGTGTATTCACTCAGATTCTCAATGGTAATCCGGTAGGCGAACATGAAGTGCTCGTTTTCTGGATTAGAGTATTCTGACTGATACGTCGACTCAACCGAAATTTTAACGCCTGAAGTTGTTTGTGTTGTCATAGTCAACCAAATATATATATTCTGATCATTTACACAAAAATAACCTAAATATGTATGACCTAAATTACAATTATTAGACAAAAAAAACTCATAAGTGTTTGAATTAAAGTAACAAACAAATTTCTTTTTTAGAAAATAGAACTTAATAATTTCACCATTGTAATTACATAAATAACGAAGGAGTTTGTAAATCTGTATAAATTAATCAGCAAATGATTAGGTTTGTAGCATGGCAAAAGGCAATTTATATCTTCTACCTGTTCCCTTAGCTGAACACGCTGATCGCGCATCCTATACGCTTTTGCACCTGGATATCATCAACAATATCAAGGAATATGTTGTAGAGAACGAAAAAACAGCAAGAAAATTCCTAAAAGAAGCGGGTTTAAAAATTCCTCAGAGCGAATTGGTCATACATGACTACGGCAAACACAGCCGAGAGAAGATGAACTACAATCTTGTTTTCAAAGCCGTATTGCAAGGTGCAGACATAGGCCTGATGTCGGAAGCGGGTTGCCCGGGGGTTGCCGATCCAGGTGCTGATGTGGTATTTGAAGCCCACAAAAGAGGGATCAAGGTAATTCCTTTGGTAGGGCCAAGTTCGATTTTGTTGGGTTTGATGGCTTCAGGTTTTAATGGACAAAATTTTAGCTTTAAAGGCTATCTCCCAATTGATAAGGCAGCCAGAGCGAAGTCCATCAAGGATCTAGAGTTCGTCAGCCATAAGGAAAGGAGCACTCAGATCTTTATTGAAACGCCATTTAGGAACAACCAAATGCTTTCGGAATTACTGAAGTCGCTTAAACCGCAAACTCTTCTCTGTATAGCCTGCAATGTAACAGGCAAGGATGAATTCATCCGCACACAAAGTGTTGCAGATTGGAAAAATACGACAGTAGATTTACACAAGAAGCCTTGTATATTTTTATTATTTGCTCCATAAAATTGTATTTTTATAGTTCATGAGAAAACTTATCCAGATTTCCTTTCTGTTCATGTGCGTCCCTTTTATGCAATTGCGAGCTCAAGAGGCGACCTATGTCCTGGTACATGGTGCTTGGGGCGGGTCTTGGCAGTTCAAGAAAACCGCCGAGAAACTGGAAAAATTAGGAGCAAAGGTTTATCGAGTGAATCTAACGGGCCTTGGGGAGAGATACCATCTCGCGAACCCGGAGGTGAACCTGAGTACCCATATCAAAGATGTAATCAATACAATATTATTTGAAAGGTTGGATTCTGTGATATTGATGGGGCATAGTTATGGCGGAATGGTTGTAACGGGTGTAGCCGACAGTATTCCTGAAAGAATAAAAAAGCTAGTCTATTTGGACGCTTTTGTCCCTGAAGATGGCGAAAGCGTGGCAGCCTATGTCAAGGATGATCCATCAGCTTCGCTGTTGAACAGCCAAGATGCTGCCTATGTATATCCATCTTGGGTTAAGGACACTACGGCCTTCCCTAGGGATGTTCCGCATCCTTTGGCATCCATTAAAGAAGCGATACACCTGAAGAACCCAAAGAGGCTTCAGATTCCTACTACCTATATCTTGACTTTCGAGATCTCACAAGGAGGGACAGAGAAAGATCCATTCTATTTCTTCTCCACAAGGGCAAAGAAATACAATTGGAAAGTGATAGAAATGGAAGCGGACCATAATCCGCAAATAAACAAGTTAGAAGATTTGGTCACGATATTAAACAATGAAAAATAGATGAACGACGTACTTTCTCCCGAATTGACAGCCGAAATCGAAAGAATCAGTATCTTTTTTGTAGTCGTTATCCTTATTATTTGGGCACTTTTTGCCAATACGGTGAGGAATACCTTGAAATTGATTTCCAAAGAAAACCAGTGTATATTGCCAAATCAAGCTTGGTTTTTGGTCGTTCCGTTTTTTAATATCTATTGGAATTTTGAAGTGGCGAGAAGGCTTTCGTATTCCTTGAACAATGAATTTTTTGACCGCAAGATAGCCGTAGAAGAAAATCCTTCTTTGGGAGCTGGTATGACTTATGCATGGTCATTTTTGATATATAATTTCCCCTTCCCGCTATTTTGGAGGATTTTGGGGATGATCGTTAGTTTCGTTTATTTCATCACCTATTGGTTTAAGATCAATCAATACCGCGTATTGTTGATGGAACACAATAAGTGGTTGGAATCTGAAGCAGAGAAAAATAATAGAAATGAAAATTAAAGAGGTAATACAACATTTGGAGGAATTGGCTCCATTAAATTATCAGGAAAGCTATGACAACTCGGGCTTGATTGTAGGCGACCCTAACCAGGAGGTCAGCAAAGCCTTGATTTCATTGGATTGTACCGAAGAAGTCGTTGATGACGCCATTTCCAAAGGCTGTAACCTGATTATATCCCATCATCCCATCGTATTTTCTGGATTGAAGAAGTTCACTGGGAAGAATTACGTGGAGAGAGTAGTAATCAAAGCCATCAAGAACGATATTGCCCTGTATGCCATCCATACAAATTTAGATAATGTCGTAGGTGGAGTGAGCAGCAAGATGGCAGACAAGCTAGGTTTGGAAAATCAAGCGGTATTGCGTCCGAAGGGAGGATTATTGAGGAAACTAGTAGTTTATGTCCCTAGGACTCATGTTGAAGAAGTAAGACAGGCATTGTTTGATGCAGGTGCGGGAGCAATAGGAGACTATGATCAATGCAGTTATAATACAGCAGGTTATGGTACTTTTCGTCCTTTAGATGGAGCAAATCCAGCTATTGGTCAAGTAGGCGAACAAGAGCGCGTGGAGGAAACGAAAATTGAAGTAATCTATCCGGCGCAGGCAGAACGAAAAATCTTGGTTTCTATGCTTGCGGCACATCCTTATGAAGAGGTAGCCCATCAGATCTTTAATATAGAGAACTCTTTTTCCTATGTTGGCTCGGGAGTAATTGGAAATTTAGAAGAGCCCATGGAAGAGTCAGAATTCTTGGCATACTTGAAGGAGCGCATGAACCTGAATGTCATCAGACACACCAAATCATTAGGCAAGAAAATAAGCCGAGTAGCGGTTTGCGGTGGTGCAGGAGGCTTTTTGCTAGGAGATGCCAAGCGTTCAGGCGCAGATATATTCATTACTGCCGATTATAAATACCATGAGTTTTTTGATGCCGAAGGAGAAATAATAATTGCAGATATCGGACATTTTGAGAGTGAGCAATTTACACAAGAATTATTGTTAGATATAATTCAGAAAAAATTTGCTAACTTTGCTGTCCTATTGACGGAAATAGACACAAATCCAATAAAATACTACAGTTAATGGAACAAACCGTAGAACAAAAACTAAAAGCTTTATGGGCGTGGCAATCAATCGAAACACAGATTGACAAAATTCGCCAAGTACGTGGAGAACTACCTATTGAGGTAGCTGACCTGGAAGATGAGATTGCAGGTTTAGATACACGTATCGAAAAAATTCGTAATGAGCTAGACGAATTAGAAGATTCTATTGTGAAGCGCAAAAACATGATCAAAGATGCGCAGACAGCAATCAAAAAATACGAGACACAACTAAACGAAGTAAAAAATAACCGTGAGTACGATGCAATTTCTAAAGAGATTGAAATCCAAGGGTTAGAAATTCAAGTTTGTGAGAAACGTATTCGCGAAGCTGAATTCGAAATCAAGAACAAAACTGAAGCTTACGAAGCAACAGTGAAGAACGTAGATTTCAGCAAAGGTGAATTGGATGCTAAGAAACAAGAATTGGAAACAATTACGTCGGAGACTCAAAAAGACGAAGACAAATTGGTTACTGAGGTTGAGAAATCAGAGAAGAACATCGATGATCGTCTGCTTAAGGTAATCAAGAAACTACGTAAGTCCTTCCGCAATGGATTGGCAGTGGTATCTATCGAGCGTGATAGCTGTTCTGGTTGTCACAACAAGATTCCACCTCAATTGCAATCAGAAATTCGCCAAAGAAAGAAAATCATCATCTGTGAACACTGTGGTAGAATTTTAGTTGACGAAGAAATCGCATCTGAAGAAGCATAGTCTTAAAACACTATAAAGGAACGCCAGCACATTGTGCTGGCGTTTTTTGTTTATTTTCAATTTATTCCGTAATCCTGGAAATATTTTGATGAACTGAGAATGTAGCTCCGATTTTATCCTTATTTTTATCCAACACACCAATTTATCAATATGCTTAAAAATATTTTTTCCATTCTTGCATTAGCTGTTAGCCAAATCAGCTTTGCACAGAATAGCACTGAAACCTTATTATTGAGAAATCCAAGCATTAGCCAGAACCATATCAGTTTTGTTTATGGCGGTGATATTTGGATTGCCGATAAGAACGGACAGAATGCACGCCGGTTGACTGTCAACCCTGCTGTCGAACAGAACCCTGTTTTCTCCCCAGACGGCTCTAAAATAGCTTTTACGGGAAATTATGATGGCAACACCGATGTATATGTGATTTCTATACAAGGCGGCGACCCGCAGCGTGTCACGAGCCATCCTTCTGCAGATGTCCTGCGAGGCTGGTTGTCCAATGATGAGGTTTACTTCACGACCCAACGTGAACTGAATTACTCGCTTGGCGCGCGATTATACCGCACTAAAATCAATGGTTCAGTTGATTATCCCTTATTGATGCCGGAAGCCAACCAAGGTTCTCCATCGGCAGATGGGAGATACTGGGCTTATATCAAGAACGGTGATCCAACTGAAAGAGACCGTGTTGCTTTCAAGCGTTATCGTGGAGGCGGTATGCCTTCCATTTGGATATTTGATACCCAAAGCCATGATGTGCAGGTCGTTCCTGGAGAGAAATGCAATGATGTCAAACCAATTTGGTTAGGCGACAAGGTTTTCTTCCTGTCCGATCGGGATAAGATCGTTAATGTTTTCAGTTATGATGTCAAATCAAAACAGGTTGAAAAACTGACGAATTTCAATGATTACGATGTTCGCACTTTGCAGGGTAAGGGCAATGAGCTGATCTTTGAACAGGCCGGCAAATTGCATTTATTGAACACTTCAAATAAATCCAGCAATCCGATCTCCATACACATCAATGCCGACGCTTTATCAAAAAGAGGACATTATGTGGATATGAAAAAAGACATCCGAAACTTCGAAATTTCATCTACAGGACAGCGAGCGCTATTTGAATCAAGAGGAGAGATCTTCTCGGTACCGAAAGAAAAAGGAGATGCCAGGAATATTTCAAGCTCACCGGGTTCTCATGAGAAGTATCCGGCATGGTCGCCCAACGGAAAATGGGTTTCTTATATCTCAGACAAGAACGGCAAATACGAATTGGTCCTGCGTGATCAGAAGGGAATGGATGAACCTAATTATATCAGTTTAGGGACCAGTAATTTCTATTTCCAACCCACTTGGTCTCCAGATAGCAAGAAACTATTCTATACGGACTCCCATTTAAATCTATATTATGTTGATATAGACTCCAAGAAAGTTAGCAAGGTAGATGATGATTATCTAGGATCCCATACCGGACGTAATTACAATTATTTCCAATCCAGCTGGTCTCCCGATTCCAAATGGATTGCCTATGTCAAGACCCTGAACAATGGACAGAATGCTGTTTATATGTACAATCTGGATACAAAGAAAACACAACAGGTTACAGACGGCATGAGCGAGGTTACCCAGCCTATCTTCACTAGGGATGGCAAATACCTGGTCTTCTCGGCCAGCACCAATGTGGGCTTGACCAATTCCGGTCTACACATGACCGCCTACGACCGGGATACCGAATATTCTCCGTACGCCTTTATCCTTTCCAGCGATTCTCCTTCGATTTTCAAGAATGAAAGCGATGAAGAGACCGTAAAATCGGAAGGATCTAAAGAAGAAAAGGATAAGGAGGAAAAGAAAGACAATAAAAAAGGCAAAAAGGATGACAAGAAAGATGATTCAAAAGAAGAGGAATCAAAAGAAAGCGTCAAGCCTATCAAAGTAGACTTCGACCAGATCAATAACCGTATTATCGCGCTTTCCATTCCAAAAGGCTCTTATGCCTTTGACGGCTCGGTAGAAAACATGTTGATCTATAAACGCGGAAGCAATATCTATGCTTACGACCTGAAAAAACTGGAAGAGAAAACCATCGTTGAAAACGCGGGAGGATTTTCAATCAGTAGTGATGGTAAGCAAATGATCTATAGCAACAAGGACGGTTATTACATCGTGGAAGCAGGTAAGAAGCCTGCAGGAGACGCTGGAAAGCTGAAATTAGATGATATCAAATTACGTGTAGAGCCTTCTCAAGAATGGAACCAGATCTTTAATGAGGTTTGGGCAATGCAAAAGGACTTCTTCTATGTAGAAAACATGCATGGTGCCGATTGGGCAGCCGTGAAAAAGAAGTACGAGAAATTCCTGCCTTATGTCAATCACCGTTCGGATCTGAGCTACCTCTTGAACGAGATGTTAGGGGAGTTGGTCGTGGGTCATAGCTATATTTATCCGGGTGATGAGCCAAGCGCTCCATCGGTGAGCTCAGGTGTGCTGGGAGCAGACTTCGTAATCGAGAACAATCGTTATAAGATCAAGAAAATCTACAATAGAATGGACTGGAACCCTTCCTTCAAGGCTCCGCTTGCAGAACCAGGTTTAGGAGTAAAAGAGGGGATGTACATTTTAGCTGTGAATGGCAAGGAATTGACGGCGGATATGGATATCTATAGTCTATTTGATTTTACGGTAGACAAGCAGATCGGATTGAAAGTCAATGATAAACCAAGCCTTAGCGGTGCCAAGGACATTACCGTTAAGCCGATTTCCTTTGGAAACGAGGTTGCCCTGAGACGCCAATACTGGGTTGAGAACAACCGCAAAAAGGTCGATTCATTGAGTAATGGACAGATCGCCTATGTCTACATGCCAAATACCGGTAGAGAGGGCTATGTGTCCTTCAACCGATATTATTTCTCGCAGATGGACAAAAAGGCCCTTTTGCTGGATGAAAGAAATAACGGAGGAGGCTCTGTTGCCGATTATGTCATCGATCTATTGTCAAGGGAGTTGATCTCTGGCTGGGGTATCCGTGATGGCAAGAGCTTTACCACACCGGGAAATGGGATCTTTGGTCCTAAAGCCATGATCATCAATGAATTTGCCGGATCAGGTGGCGATATGATGCCGTATATGTTCAGGTTCAAAGGCTTAGGTAAGCTGGTAGGAAGGACCACCATGGGTATTTTGGTTGGTATTTCAGGTTATCCGCAGCTGTTGGATGGCGGAATGGTTACTTCTCCAAACTTCGGGATCTTCGATCTAAACGGTAATTATATTATTGAAAACGAAGGTGTTGCTCCAGATGTATTTGTCGAGCAAATGCCAAAAGAGCTTTTACAGGGCAAAGACCCACAATTGGAAAAAACAGTTCAGATCCTTTTAGAGGAGATGAAAACCTATCCATACAAAGAGCTTAAAAAGCCTGCAGATCCAATCCGGGTAAATTAAAAAATATAAGAAAGCCAAGGGTATACTCTTGGCTTTCGTTCTTTTTACTGATTTAAAAGAGTATTTTTGAACATGTTAATAGAAATTTGGTCCGACATTATGTGTCCTTTCTGTTATATCGGAAAGCATCACTTTGAAAAAGCGTTTGATTCATTCATTTATAAAAATGAGATCAAGGTAGCATATAAGAGTTATCAATTAGACCCAAACTACCATCATCAAGATGGCGATAGCACTTATTCCTATCTGAGCCGTTCTAAAGGCATGCCAATGGAGCAAGTCAAGGAGATGACCGGGAATGTGGAGCAGATGGCAAAAAACGCTGGAATCAACATTGATTTTGCAACAAATATTCCTGCCAATACTTTCAAAGCACATGAACTGATTCATTTTGCGGCTATCCAAGGTAAAGGCGCCGAAATGAAAGAACGCCTATTCCAAGCACATTTCTCCGACGGACAGAATATCGAAAAGGATGAGGTATTAGTATCCTTGGCAGAAGAAATAGGATTGGATAAGGAACAAGCCAAAGAGGCCCTGAACAGTGATCAATATGCTTATGAAGTCAAACAAGACCTTGCAGAGGCACAACAGATCGGTATTCGTGGCGTTCCATTTTTTCTTATTGACCGTAAATATGCGGTATCTGGCGCTCAACCGGTAGATGTTTTCGTTGAAGTTCTAGAAAAAAGTTTTTCAGAA
Organism: Sphingobacterium sp. BS-2; assembly: GCF_046161205.1. Classification (NCBI taxonomy): domain Bacteria; kingdom Pseudomonadati; phylum Bacteroidota; class Sphingobacteriia; order Sphingobacteriales; family Sphingobacteriaceae; genus Sphingobacterium; species Sphingobacterium sp. BS-2. The sequence goes on along the minus strand of NZ_JBIXGO010000019.1, from coordinate 102,404 downwards.
TGGAAAGAAAAAAATCCATCCATTATTTCCTTTAAAAGTGATGATTCCGCACCGAATTGTACGGATGATAAATGCGATATTTAATCTGATATGAACGGCCTAATGTTTGAACCTAAAAAGAATTCAGCTTGGATGTCAATGATGATCCTTTTGGGATTAACATTTGCCTGCGCCTTTGTCGTTCAGCTCATTGTCATTGTTGGCATTTTGATCAGTACAGGAGATATTAAAAGCATGCTGGAAGGCGGAAGTAACTCCCTCTTTTCAGAAAACGCTTATGTCCTGTATATCATATTGGCGGCAAGTAGCATTTCTACCTTTCTGTTGCCCTCGTTATTCTTACAGATGATCGAGAAAAACCAATACCGATACTTCCCAACCGAGCCGTTTCAGCTCAAGAACTACCTGGTCCTTATTTTCTTGTTTCTATTGGTCTGCAGCCCTGCAATGGAGTTGGTGAGCCGTTTGAACATGGATATGAAATTGCCGGATTTCTTAGAGAATACGGAAAATTGGATGCGTTCTCAAGAAGACCAAATGAAGGACTTGACGAAACAATTGGTCATGGTGGACAGCATCGGTAAGTTGATGCTAAACATGTTGGTCATGGCCGTTATTCCTGCCATTGTGGAAGAATATTATTTTAGAGGCGCACTGCAGAATATTCTCGGCAGGCTCTTTAAAAACATACATGTGGCAATCTGGGTTACCGCGATTATCTTTTCTGCCATTCACGTGCAGTTCTACGGCTTTTTTCCAAGGATGTTATTGGGTTTGATCTTTGGCTATGCCTTTTTATGGTCCAAGAATATTTGGGTACCGATATTTGCCCACTTCCTGAACAATGCCTCGGTGACCATTATAGCATTTGTATACGCCCGAGATGGAAAAACCTATGAAGACCTGCAAAATGCAGATCCATATACCATCCCTTTTTATATCAGCAGCATCATTTTAAGTGTTGCCATAGCTTTCTATTTTTATAAGATTTCGAACCAAAAAACTAAATCAAATGAACTCAAACTGGACTAAAATAAAAGTTTACAACCAAGCCTTTGAGGCTGAAATTGTAAAAAATATGCTTCTTGAAAACAATATACCTGCAGTCGTATTAAACAAAAAGGACTCATCTTATTTATTTGGTGTTGTGGAGCTGTATGTGGAGCATGAAAATGCCAACAAAGCAATGGAATTGATGGGTTCATTTGGAGACGAAGAAGAATAAATGAAAACAAGAGCTATTACAGGATTTTTCTTTGTGGTCGCATTGCTGTGCGCCACGATTTTTAACCAATATGTTTTTGCCATATTCTTCAGTATCGTGGGGATCCTTTCAGCAAGGGAGTTTTTCAGCATCTGTAAAACAGCAGAAACCAAACCCTTAATGGGTTTGGGGATCTTGACAGCAGCCGTGCTAGCGGGGCTTTCAAGCGCTTACTTTCTAGGCTTCCTAGAGCTCAAGTACCTGATGCTGGCCTTGCCACTCTTTTCCTTGTTGTTTATTTCATCATTGTACCTGAAAAGAGAAAAACCATTCCACGATATAGCCTATACCGTTTTGGGGATATGGTATGGAACGGTTCCTTTCCTGTTTTTCATTGGTCTGGGCTTCTTAAAGGGCGATTTTAACCCCTATATCCCAATGGGATTCTTGATTATCCTTTGGTCCAATGATACCGGAGCCTACCTATCCGGCAGAGCAATGGGCAGGACCAAGCTATTTGAAAGGATTTCACCAAATAAGACCTGGGAAGGCTTTATCGGAGGCGTTGTTTTGGCTATGGTTGTAGCCTACAGCTTGGAGCATTTCTTTGGTTCGCTATCGAAAATAGAATGGATCAGCATTGCAGCTATCATCGGTATATTTGGAACATTGGGTGATTTGGTGGAATCCATGCTCAAAAGAAGCTTGGGAATCAAAGATTCAGGACAGATATTGCCTGGACACGGAGGCTTCCTAGACCGTTTTGATGGGCTGCTGATCGCAGCGCCATTAGTATATGTACTGCTTACTTTATTATAAAAGACCATGAAAATAGAAAAATCAACCTTCGATTTTCTAAATAACTTGAAAGAGAACAACAACAGGGAATGGTTTCAAGAACATAAGCCTGAATACGAGGCTGCATTGAAAAATGTCACTGACTTTATTGAGGGCATCATTATGAAGCTTTCAGAGCTAGATCCCCATATCAACCAAGAAATATCAGCCAAGAAATGCTTGTTCCGAATTTATAGGGACGTGAGGTTCTCCAAAAATAAAGATCCTTATAAATCTTGGTTTGCTGCCGGTATTTCTGTTGATGGCAGAAAATTAGCAGGACCGGAATACTATATCCACATAGAACCCAATGGAACCTTTATCGCTGTAGGCTATTGGCGTCCGGAGAAGCATCATTTAGATGCGGTGAGGCAAGAGATAGATTACAATGCCGAAGAGCTTTTCAAAGCCTTGGAAAAGGGCGGTTGGAAAGCCGAAGACATGTCTGCCGAAGACAAACTCCAAAGACCTCCAGCAGGATATGCGGCCGACAACGAGCATATAGAGCTTCTGAAGCACCGAAGCTTCATTTTGTCTACCAACCTGAGCAGAAAACAAATGGAGGCTCCTAAGGCCTTAGAAACGGTAATCGAGCATTATGCTACCATGATTCCTTTCAAGGAATTCATCCACCAAGCGATCGATCAATAGGGCAGAGAGATCTTGCCCATACAAACAGCGGGGGAGTCCTTGATATTGGATACCGATTGGGGATTTCCTGCCAACGTTTCATTTGCCAAAACCGCAAACAGACAAGCCTCTTTCGCATCTGGATTGAGACCAAGCGCCTCAAAGGAATCTACCCTTCCAGGGAATTCGGACTTCAATTCCTCCATCAATAAAGGATTGTGCAATCCACCACCACTCACATATATCTTCAGGTTCTCCAAGCCAGAAGTGGCCTTTTGGATCCCCTTTACCATGGTTTTTGCCGAGAAGGCATTCAGGGTAGCCATAATATCTTCATGACTCAAGTTTTTGGACGAAATATTCTCCAAAGCTTGATCCAGATAGGCTAGGTTGAACAATTCAGGACCCGTTGTTTTCGGAAAGTTTAACCCTAAGAAAGCTTCATTTTCCAACTCATTCAGTAAGTCAGGGTTGATTTGCCCTTTTTTTGCCGTTTCAGCATCTTTATCCATCTCAACCTGAAAATGCTTTTCCATGTATTGGTTCATCATGGTGTTTCCCGGGCCCAGATCCGTTGCGTATGCCTTCAGCGGACTGCCTAATGCTGGAAGGAACGTAAAATTGGAAATACCGCCAATATTTAAAAGGATGCGGTTCTCCGTTTCTGAAGAGAACAATAGATAATCACCATAGGCTGCCAAAGGGGCACCTTCGCCGCCGGCAGCAAGATGTTTCTGTCTAAAATCAGAAAGACAGATAATTCCTGTTCTTACCGCCAGATGGTCACCATCACCTAACTGTAGGGTGCTATTTGGCAAGGAAGTATCATGGGTCAATGATTGCGGCGCATGGAATACCGTTTGTCCATGGCTTGCGATGGCATCGATTTCAATGGCTTGGATATTCCATTTCTGGAGCGCTTCTAAAATCAATGCGGCATGCACCTCCGCGATATAGGGGTTAAGGCCACATAGAACCTGTTGGTCGATGTTGCGCTGCGCAAATATTTTACGGACCCAAGTCCTGAATTCAGGCTTATAGTCCATCGTTTCAAAGGCCAGAAGTTCAATTTTACTTTGGTTTCCATTTCCTTGAATTTTGCATAGGGAAATATCCAGTCCATCCAATGATGTTCCGGACATCAAACCGATGATCAGACGCTGGTCTTTTTGCGCTATTTCAGCTAATTTGGCAATGCTAGGGTTCATAGGATAAAAATACAATAACTTTTGTATTCTCCTTTCTTAATCCTATTTTTGGAGAAATACAAATAGAAAAGACATGAATTTTCCTTCAGAATTAAAGTACACCAAAGATCACGAATGGGTTCGTGTAGAAGGTGATGAAGCAGTAATTGGTATTACGGACTTTGCTCAAAGAGAGCTTGGTGATATCGTATTTGTTGACATCAACACCGTAGGTGATGAGGTAGCAGCAAATGAAGTGTTTGGTTCAGTAGAAGCGGTTAAAACTGTTTCTGATCTATTTATGCCAGTTACTTCTACTGTATTATCAGTAAACGATGCAATTGACGCAAACCCAGAATTGGTTAACTCTGACCCTTACGGTGAAGGTTGGATCATTCGTGTTAAATTAAACAATGCTGCTGATGTAGACGGATTAATGTCTGCTGATGACTACAAAGCTGAAGTTAACGCTTAATATCTAGCAATAAAACATAAAAAAGGCCATTTAGCATTGCTAAATGGCCTTTTTTAATGGTATTCATATCTTATTTGAGAACGGTCAAGGAGATATCCGAAATTACTTTAGAACCTTCAACCTCCATTTCCATTTTCATGTTGGCGGTTTTGGTAAATAAGGTTTCGGGATCTGCAATGTACGTGCTGTTCATCGTTCCTATCTTGGTTTCCGATTCATTGAACATTTCTCCTGTTGTCTCCACTTGGTATCCCTCAGCGGTTTTACCAACGTACTTATTCACCGCCTTGGTTTTGATTCCTTTGTTTGTCGACTCCGAGGTCCAGGTATCACCCGGTTTTACTGGTTTATCAGGGTAGGTCGTGGTCATGGCAAAGTTTTCAAAAGCATTGTCCGCGCCTTCAACTCCCTCCATAGTGATCATTTTTCCTTTATTATTGGTAATCATGGTCATCTTTTTGCCGATCATCTTTTCAAACTGAGCGGCCATCATGGCAGCCATTGGATCGTCAGAAGGGGTCTCAGAATCATAACTGATGGTCATCATTCCAGCATCCATATCGACTTTGATGGCGTCGGTGGTGTTTTCGAAGGTATAATTAGGATCTTCGTATTTAGAGACATTTACGGTGCTTTTCATTACGATATCCATGATCATGCTCTGTTCACCATCAATATCCATTTTCATGGTAGTAACGGATTTGAACGGCTTGTTCAAGGGCATCTTCATAGTAAAGTCAACTTCCTGTGCTTTAGAAACTAATGCCGCAGAAGAGAGTAGGAAAAGGATCAGTAATTTTTTCATTCTTTTGAATTTAGTTCTTTAAAAATACTATTTTTTTGCAGAATTCAAAGTTTTCAGTGCAGAAACTCAAAAACAAAAAGCCCCGGTATTTTCATACCAGGGCTTCCATTATCTTGAATTTCTTATTTTTTGATATAAGAAACTTCTTTAACCGCTTTTACTACTTTCGCAATACTTGGCAATGATGCCTCAACCAATGTAGGCGCATATCCTAGAGGAACGTCTGCAGAAGTAACACGAATTACTGGAGCATCAAGGTAATCGAAAGCATGTTTTTGAACGTGGAAAGTAATTTCAGAAGAAATTGAAGCCAAAGGCCAAGCTTCTTCAACGATTACTAAACGATTTGTTTTCTTAACAGATTCGATGATCGTAGCGAAGTCAATAGGACGTACCGAACGTAAGTCGATCAATTCCACGCTAACACCGTCTTTTTCTAATTCTTCAACCGCAGGAATAACCACACGAGGAACCATCTTACCGAATGAAACTACAGTAACTGCAGTACCTTCTTTCACTACGTTTGCTTTTCCGATTGGCAAGTAGTACTCCTCTTCAGGAACCTCACCTTTATCACCATACATCTGCTCAGACTCCATGAAAATAACTGGATCTGGATCGATGATAGCTGATTTCAACAATCCTTTAGCGTCGTAAGGGTTTGAAGGAACAACCACTTTCAATCCTGGCGTATTTGCATACCAGTTTTCAAAGTTTTGGGAGTGCTGTGCACCTAACTGACCAGCATTACCGGTTGGGCCTCTGAATACGATCGGACAAGAGAATTGACCACCGCTCATTTGGTGGATCTTTGCCGCAGCGTTAATAACTTGGTCAATAGCAACCAATGAGAAGTTGAAAGTCATGAATTCAATGATCGGCTTTAACCCGTTCATCGCGGCACCCACGCCGATACCCGCAAAACCAAGCTCAGCAATTGGAGTGTCAATAACACGTTTTGCACCAAACTCATCAAGCATCCCTTGACTTACTTTATATGCACCATTATATTCAGCGACTTCCTCGCCCATTAAAAAGATTGTTTCGTCTTTACGCATTTCTTCGTTCATCGCTTCACGAAGCGCTTCTCTGAATTGTATTTCTCTCATCAGTATTACAGATAGTGAATTTTGTTTAGATACGCAAAAATACTATTATTTCTCGAATTTTCGTAGTGGCATTGTACTATTTTCGATGTAAAAGGGTCTACACAATCGATTTACAAAAGGGGTTTTTGATCTTGTAGAGCAATTAGAAAGCGCTGTAGCCAAGAATTCAGCTCATTTAACGCTAAAGGGATGTTCCAATTTTCTACATTTCTCTTTTCCACCAAGTTGGAAATTGACCTTACTTGGACACAAGGAAGCCTTAATTTATTCGCCGCATAGAAAAAAGCAGCCCCTTCCATGCTTTCCAACAGGTTCAGTCCATGCTCTTTTTTGATCCGGTCAATGCTGTTATCAGCGCCGTGTACCTTATTCACCGTAATGGCATCCACATAGGGGATTTCATAAAACTCCGCCGGCAAAGCAGTCTCCGGAAGGCTTTCGACAAAGACCGAATTGCCAAAGCCAAGGCTATCGATCGGGATAAAATCTTGGTCATTCTCCGCACCGAACTCAAATACACGGTCGGTTTTGATCTTTAACAAAGCTCCTAACTTATGGTAGGGATTGAAGGTGCCCGAAATACCCACATTGATCAGCAGGTCGTAGGATTTTCCCTGTAGGTATTGACCCAAGGCAAAGGCCGTGGCAACCATGCCCACACCGGTTACCAAATAATCTGTTTTCGTTTCAATAAAAGTGGGGATGGATGCGGCTATTTCTAGTTCCGTTGCTGCTACTACAAGAGTTTTCATATATGTGGCTCAAAGTACTAATTTACGTTAATTTACTTTATCTTTGTCATTATGATTTATATAACACGACGCGAACGCTTTAATGCTGCCCACAAGCTCTATCGTGAAGACTGGTCATTGGAGGAGAATGAACGTGTTTTCGGTAATTGCTCAAACCCAAACTGGCATGGTCATAACTATGACCTATTTGTGACCGTAAAAGGCCTGGTCAACCCTGAAACGGGTTTCTTGATCGACCTGAAGTTGATGAAAGATATTATCACCAGAGAGGTTATCGATAAGCTAGACCATAAAAACGTCAACCTGGATGTTGATTTCATGCAAGGAAAGATGGCCTCTACCGAGGTAATTGCCATGGAAATATTCCATATCCTGAAGCCTTTCTTTGAAAAAGAGAAAGTCTTTTTACATGCAGTCAGACTTCATGAAACCGAAAATAATTATGTCGAGTATTTCGGCGAATAATTCACCTAAAACAAGTACTTAGAATGAGCAAATTTCAACAGTTTGAAGAAGAAGAGCAGGACGGTTATTTAAAGATCGACCAATACAACGAAAAGAATGTTGAACGTATTGCAGAACATTATACAGATATTCTTCAGGCCATTGGCGAAGACCCAAGTCGTGAGGGTTTGATCAAAACCCCAGAACGCGTAGCAAAAGCCCTTCAGTTTTTAACCCACGGCTATGATGTGGATGCTGCTGAGCTATTGCGCGGTGCAATGTTCGAAGAAGAATACAGCCAAATGGTGGTTGTAAAGGACATAGAAGTATATTCTATGTGTGAGCACCACATGCTACCTTTCTTCGGAAAAGCGCATATCGCCTATATTCCTAACGGCCATATCGTCGGATTGAGCAAAATCCCTCGTGTGGTGGATGTTTTCGCAAGAAGACTCCAAGTACAGGAAAGGTTGACCAACGAAATCCGTGATTGTATCCAAGAAACGCTTAAGCCTGCCGGCGTTGCGGTAGTGATCGAGTGTAAGCACATGTGTATGGCGATGCGCGGAGTGCAGAAACAAAATTCTGTAACCACCACTTCGGCATTTACCGGTGCATTCCAAAACGATGTAACCCGATCGGAATTCCTAAGACTGATTACCGCTTCTTTAGGATAAAAGATATCATATAAAATTATGGCCTGGATATAAATATCCAGGCCTATTTTTATTTATTTTCGAAGGAAACAAAATCCGATTCCATTTTCCATTTTCCGACTTGAAATTCCCTGGATTTTCACCAACTATCTTCTTGCTTTTGCTTTGGTTTCATTCGAGACACATTCGGAATTTTCCGAATGTGTCTCGAATGAAACCAAGTCTAAACCAATAGCGAATCCTATGTCAAAAAATATTTATTGAATTACAGGAGTCTGGGTAAAAATGGCCGCAGCCTAAAAGGTCAAAATTCTGACGTAATTTAAATAAAAGTTTAAAAATTTCACTTTTTATGAGTTGCGTTTAAAGGCTTTAAATGCTGTTTGACTTACCTACTGTTACGAACTAAATTATTGATAATCATCTATTTGTAAAATATCTCTTGGTTGGATGCACGGCTAATATTTATCTTTGCGCAGTATGTTTGAAGAGTCTAATCCATTAAACAGCTATCTGGAAGATACTACGGACGAGGAAAATTCGTTGTTAAAAAAGGTCAATAGAGAGACCTATCTGAAGGAGACGATGCCGCACATGTTGTCGGGGCATTACCAAGGGAGAGTCTTGTCGATGATAAGCAAGATGGTACATCCAAGGTTGGCTTTGGAAATTGGGACTTTTACAGGATATGCTACCCTGTGTTTAGCAGAGGGATTGGAAGATGAGGGTGTTTTGCATAGCATTGATATCAATGAGGAACAACAAGAGCGGGTTCAGTCTTATTTTGATGAATCGCCTTATGCCAGTCAGATCAGATATCATATCGGCGATGCAGCAGAGGTAATCCCAAGCATTGAAGGGACTTTTGATTTGGTGTTCATTGATGCCGATAAAAAAAGAAACCTGTACTACTTCAATGCATTGATCGACCGAGTGAGACCCGGAGGGGTGATCTTAGTTGATAATGTGTTATGGAAAGGCAAGGTTTTTGACGAGAACCCCGACAAGCAAACACAGCAAGTAATAGAATTAAATCAAACCTTGGCAGAGGATAAACGAGTTGAAAAACTTATTCTGCCGATTAGAGATGGGCTTTTTGTGCTACGCAAAAAGTAGTGTTAAACTAAAACAAGTTTTATGCTAGAATATTGTAGAAAGATTTTTGTGGTATGTATACTTATCACTCTTTCAACTTTAGGACTTTACGCTCAAGATTTTACGACCAAGTCGTACATTGAGAAACATAGTCCAGCAGCTCAAACGCTAATGCGTGAAACAGGGGTTCCGGCCTCTGTAATTTTAGCAGTAGCAATTCATGAAAGTGCCTATGGCAACAGTAGAATTGCTCGCTATTTGAACAACCACTTTGGAATCAAAGGGAAGAATAACAGCAAAAAGATCCGTTCTGCTTACAAAGGATACGGTTCCGTGTTGGATTCTTACCGTGATTTCGTAGGACTTCTCCAAAGAAGAAAGGCGACGCAGCCACTGTTCGATAAACACAATTCAGAAGACTATAAAGGATGGGTGAAGGGAATTGCTAGATCTGGGTATTCAGAGACGGGTGATTGGTCGAGAAAAGTAATCTCAACCATCGATACCTATGACCTTGAAAAGTACGACGAAAAAATTAATCTTAATTAATCGCATTTGTCAGATAAGATGAAGAAGTTTTTATTGGCCAGTTTAATATTGGCCTTATTTTTTGTTTCGTGTGGAACTAAAAGAAACACTACACTGAAGAATCCAAACGGTAGGCCCAATAGCTCCGTTAACAATTCCAGCGCTTCATCTTCTAGCAACAAAGGAACTTCGACCAGCGGACTGAATTACATCGATCGCTACAAAGGGATCGCCATTGAGGAAATGAACAAATATGGTATTCCTGCGAGTATCAAATTAGCGCAAGCCTTATTGGAGTCCGGAAATGGAAACAGTTACCTGGCTACCCGAGCCAACAACCACTTTGGGATCAAATGTGGCGGTAGCTGGAGCGGGAAATCAGTCAATCGTCCAGATGACTCCAACAACGACTGTTTCAGGGTTTACAACGATCCGGAGCAATCTTTCCGCGATCACTCTCAATTTCTTCTTCGCAAGCGTTATGAGAACCTTTTCACCTTAAGGAAGGATGATTATAAAGGCTGGGCGAAAGGGTTGAAGGCAGCCGGCTATGCTACCAACCCAAGGTATCCTGAGCTATTGATCGATCTGATCGAACGTTATAACCTGCAGCAGTATGATAGGGCGGAAGCGCCGGTAGAAGTCATAGCTCGTGTGGAGAAAGTGGAAGAGGTGATCGAAGAGAAGGAAGTCGAAGAACCCCAAGTTCCGGTTGAGGAAATCAAGAAACCTGTCGCTATGCTGATCTATGAGGTAAAAGCGACCGACACTATGTATTCCATTGCCAGGAAATATAATGTAACTGTAGAAACCATCAAGCAATTGAATGGATTGAGCACCGATGCTGTAACCGTTGGGCAGTTATTGGTCGTATCAAAATAGTTACAAGGCCCATTAAAAGATGTTAAATATTAGCAAGCTATTCTTCTAAGACGTAGTTTTATAGGAGTGAAAATTCTTGTCCGTATTTTTATATTATGTTCTTTACTTTCTCCGGCTTTGCTGTATGCGCAACAGAGCTTGGAAGGTATCGTGTATGACAAGGATAGCAAGCGCAGGCTTGGAGAAGTGCAAATCAGGAACCTAAACACCCAGAAGTACATTTACAACGATGCCAGAGGCGAATTTAAGACTCCTGTAAAAAATGGGGATGTCATTGTGTTCAAAAAGATGGGCTACTTCAGCGATACGATCGTGGTGAATAACCAAGGGGCGCTGATCGTTAACCTGAAGGAGAACATAGCTAATATCGAAACCGTTACGGTGGTCGGGCGCAAGAACCCAGATGACGTTTTAAATGAGATAAAAAGAGATTATGGCAAGGCTTTTGAGTTAGCTAAGCCTGGCGATTTGATTTCGGTGGGCATGACAGGGGCAGGATTGAATATTAATTCGCTCTATGGATTGATCAGTAAGGAGGGGAAAGACGCGCGGAGGTTTACCCAGTTTATCGGGAAACTCCATGAAGAAAACATTATAGACTTTAATTTTACACCGGAATTGGTCAACAGTCTGGTGGGTTTGGAAGGAGATGAATTGAAGGCTTTTATGCAATTATTTAGGCCATCGTACGAGTTTGTTTCGACCTCCAACTACTATCAGATGGTAAAATATATAAAAAGTAAATACGAAGTGTTCAAACTACACCCAAATTTACGACCTTTGCGAGAATTGCCAGATATTCAATTAGACGTAAAAAAAGAAAATTAACATGAATATAAAACTTTACCTATTACCTGTTTTCATTTTTATTTTCGGAATCAGTATGGTTCATGCTCAGGATTTGCGCGAGCTACGCGTAAAGCCAGACAGCAGTATTTCTCCTGAAACGGATGGAAAAGCACTAGGTATCAAAAATATTAATGTCCCGATTCCAAAATTGGACCTACAGGTCAATTATTGGAAACATTGGACCAAACTAGGGGTTAACTTCAACCAAGCGGCTTTCTCCGACAACTGGAAGCTGGGTGGTTTGAATTCATTTGCTGTAGGTGGTATCCTTTGGCATAAATCTGAATTCAACAGGAACAACTTCAACTTTGTTTCGGAGGTGGACCTGAAATATGGTAAAGTGAAGAACGAAGGCCAGTTGGCAAAGCCAAACAATGACCGTATATTCTGGGATAACAAGCTCGCTTATAAATTGACGAAATCATGGGCGGTCTATTTATCCCTAACCTATGAGACCCAGTTTGACAATTCATTCCATTATGCGATGGTGGATGGGGAAGAGGTGATCACGGGCTTGAAATCATCTTTTATGGCTCCGGGTTACTTTACGGAATCATTCGGTTTGGAGTATAAGCCAGATGATACCTTCTCCTTGCGTTTTGGTACAGGTACGGCCAGACAGACCTTGATCTTGGATAATCGTTTGAAACCATATAATGCCCTTGATTATTATAGAAAACACGGAAAGTTCTTTGATCCTAATGATGTGACCAAGGGAACTGGTCCGATGTTCGGTGTTGAGGAAGGCAAAAACTTCAATAATGAGCTGGCTTTTCAGTTAACCGCAAACTTGGATAGAAACCTTTCTAAAAACTTGCATTTAAAAGCACGTTACAACCTGTTTGCAGACTATGAAGACATTACCGATCCAACACACCGTTTGGATGCAACCTTGACGGCTAAAGTGACCTCCTTGATCAATGTAGCGCTAGGTGGAGTTATTTTATACGATTCTGCTCTGGACAACAAGGTGCAATGGAACCAGATGCTTTCCATGGGTGTAATGCTTAATTTACCAAAATAAGATTGATGAGAATAATTTCGGTGAGACTGATTGCTGCGTTGTGTGGGGTAATGTTCTTGGTTGGTTGTTCTACTGCTAAGAAGTCGAAGGTTTTGCAATCAAATACAGCTGTCATTACTCCTTCTGTTATCGTTGAGAATTCTGCGCCGAAGCTTGATACGCTAAATAAACCGGCAGAGGTAATCGAACAGGCAAAAGTGGCTCCCACTCTTGCTGTCAATACAGAGTTGACTCCTGAGCAACAGGCATGGAATATGTTTTTGCAGGGAACCAGCAAACAGTATGATTTTGCCAGTGCCATTCATTTTGATGTCAGGAAGCCATCCTTCGTGATGATCCACCATACTTCTCAGGCCAACCTGGCCCAAACCATTCGCACCTTTCAATTGGCGCATACCAAAGTGAGTAGCCATTATGTGATCGGACGTGATGGTCGGGTGGTGCAGATGCTGAATGATTATTTGCGCGGTTGGCATGCCGGCAGAGGCAAATGGGGCAGCATAACGGACATGAATTCGGTGTCCATCGGTATAGAACTTGACAACAATGGTTCTGAACCCTTCCCAGATGCCCAAATAAACTCCCTGCTGGTCTTGTTGGACACCCTGAAGACCAAGTATAGCATTCCGCAGAAAAACTTCATAGGACACGCTGATTTTGCGCCAGGAAGAAAAGACGATCCAAATGTATTCTTCCCTTGGCAACTTTTGGCCGATCGAGGCTTCGGAATCTGGTACAATCCTAATTATTTAATGGCTCCGCCTTCCAATTTTAACCCGATTGATGCCCTTAAGCTCATGGGTTATGATCTGACCAATCAGGATGCGGCAATCAAGTCCTTTAAACGGAAGTTTGTCAAGTCTGATCTATCGCCCGTCTTAACGGATCGAGACCGAGCTATCCTTTATGATCTCTATCGAAAGTATTATTAATAAATTTTAATGGGTAAGATCCTTTTCAGGATTTAGGCTTCGACAGGTTCGAGGTCCTTTTTTTGTTTATTCGACATAAAGAACTGCAGGATCAGTCCGATCAGGATCAAGAGTACACAGCCTATTAGGTTCAACCAAAGGAAGGCAACAATATTCAATTGCCAAATCCCGATGACAATTACTTCCGTAATCACTGCTGACCAAAAAACCGCTTTTCCACCGATTCTTTTGATGTAGAATGCCACCAGGAATATGCCAAGGATAGTTCCGTAGAACAGGGATCCAAGGATATTAACGGCCTCCAATAGGTTGCCCAATTGACTGGAATATAGGGCGATCCCTATGGTGAAAACTCCCCAGAACAGCGTGCTGATACGGGAGGCTTTTAGGTAATGCGCATCATTGGCATCTCGTTTTACGAATCGTCTATAGATATCGATGACGGTCGTAGAGGAGAGCGAGTTGATGGCACTAGCCGTCGCTCCCATAGATGCTAGGAAGATAATGGCAATCAATAGGCCTATTAGACCTTTAGGGAAGGTATCGGTCACAAACCTTAGGAAGATATAGTTGGTGTCGTTGGTATCGGCATTCGGATCGTTTTTCTTGATCAGGTCTACCAGTTCGGTGCGCAAGCCTTTATCTTTCTCATTAAATTGCTGAAGATTGACTCTGGCATCATCTATTTTATCGTCTTGTTTTTCCTTTAGGGCTGCGGTCAGTTGGTTGATATAAACCGTTTTTTCCTCACTTAGCTGTTCATGTCGCTGTTTGATGTCCTCATATTCTTGTTTATGGGAACTGTTTTCAAGTTTTTCTATGACCTGTTCGTTGAAAAACAAAGGCGGGGTATGGTATTGATAATAAGCAAAGACCAAGATACCGATCAACAGGATACAGAACTGCATAGGCACTTTTAGCAATCCATTCATCAGCAATCCCAATCGGCTTTCTTTTACTGAGGAGCCGGTTAAATAACGACCTACCTGGCTCTGATCAGTTCCGAAATAGGATAGTTGCAAAAAGAATCCGCCGATTAGTCCGGTCCAGACGGTATATTGATTGTCCAGATCAAATTTGAAGTCAATGGCATTCGCCTTTCCTGACTTTCCAGCAATGTGCAAGGCTTCTTTGAATCCGATGTCCTCAGGCAATAGATGCACGACAAGAACGCCAGCCAATAATAGCCCGGCGAATATGATGGACATTTGCAAAAGCTGTGTGTATGATACCGCTTTGGTACCACCATAAACCGTATAGATAACGACCAAAGTACCGATGCCGATGGTGGTCATCACTAGATCTATATTCAATATGGTGGATAGGATGATGGCCGGAGCAAAGATGGTGATCCCTGTCGAGATCCCTCGTTGGATCAGGAACAGTGATGCGGTTAGGACGCGGGTCTTGATGTCGAATCTCTTCTCCAGGAATTCATAGGCTGTATAGACCTTGAGTTTATGGAAGATCGGGACAAAGGTGATGCAGAGCACGATCATGGCCAATGGTAAACCAAAGTAGAACTGTGCAAAGCTCATGCCTGAAGAGTAAGCGAGTCCAGGGGCGGAGAGAAAGGTAATGGCGCTTGCCTGGGTTGCCATTACTGAGAGTCCTACTGTGTACCAAGGTAAGGAACGGTCACTGAGGATATAGCCGTCAATGGTCTTGACGTTCTTGCTTTTGTAAATCCCATAAACCACTATGGAAAGCAAGGTAAGGATGAGTACTATCCAATCGATACTACTCATCCAAAATATCTAGTAAAAATATACATTAGAACTATGCAAACGACTAACCAGATGACAATGATCCAATAGAATTGTCTCCAGCTTCGTACGAATGGCGGTAGTCCTTTATCTGTCATGCGATTTTTCTGGTAATAGAGCGGAGATGAAGATGATTGCAAAAATAAAACCACCGATAAGTCCAGCAATTAATGATAAAAATGTACCACTTGCAACCCAAGCAGTAAGAGCACCTAAAACAGTACCTACTAATAGGATGATGCCTTTTACGTTGATTTCGTTAGAGTTTTCGATTTGATTTTCCATTATATTTTTTAATTTTTTTCGTTCTTAGCCAGCAAATTTACAAATAATCTAGTAGCTCCGGGAACTCCTGCGGGCAATTGTCTGAAAAAGGCCAACGGAGCATAGACAAACTTCCCTTTTCCATAGTTGGCCACCAATAGAGAGCCTTTGTTCTGCTCCTCGTTTTTGTCGGCCATACTCAATGGCGTGCGGTATTCCGGAGATATATTGGTCGCAAAGTAAAGCCCTCTTTCCTGTACCCAGCCTTCAAAATCCTTGTCTGTAATTTTGTTGGGATAATTCAAGATCGGGTCATTCGGATCAGTAAAGGTCACCTTTGCATCCTCTTCCGTTACGCGTTCTCTGTTGATCTCAAATGGATAAGGGCCAAATTTATTGGTGCTCATCCGGGAGTTTACATTGTACTGCGCCAATACCGTTCCGCCTTGCTCTGCATAATTCAACAGGATGGGTAACCATTGATTGGCATTCGGACTGACATTATAAGCCCTGATTCCAATAATAATTGCATCGTATTGTTTTAAGTTAGTGCTGGCAAGCAGGTCGCTATTCAATAGGTCGACTTGTATGCCGATGTTTTCCAATGCAGTAGGAACTAAATCCCCTGCACCATGAATATAACCAATTTTTTTCAAAGGATTGTTAATTTCCAGTGCTTTAACTTTTAGGTTGATCGCTGGAAACCAGGTGATGTCCGGAATATGCTGGTAGGCGATCCTCTTGAAGCCATAGACCGGCTCTCCGTTCAATAGGGGTTGGATTTCGCTGCTTGCGGTGTTTTTGGGATTGGAAATCTCAAAGGTCTTCACGACTATCCCGTGCTCAGGTATATCCAGCGCAGCTTCTTTCGGACTGATGTTCAAACCATCAGATTGTTTAAAGCTTAACTCAGCTTTTTGGGCCTGATCGCTATTGTTTGTAATGGTCAAGCTGATGGTTTTCTTATCACCGGTCTGCAATAGCGCCTGTGAAGAGCTGATGGTCGCGGTAAGTGCCGGAGAAATGGATATGGGTTGGTAGATTTCGCCTTGTACGGGGTCTACGAAACGATATTCAACCGGTTTATCAATGCTTATGGCCAAGCCATCAACTTCGATTACAAACGCTGTCTGTGGATTATCGGTGTTTTCTGGATTTCCGAAGTTGCTGTCTTCGATATCGAATTTACCCAAGGAGTTAGGTTTTTCTAACCAGTAGGGTTGGGTCCAGTGTGCAATCTTCTTCTCCGATGGATATTTCTTGGTTTCATTGGCGGGCAATGCTTCAGCAAGCTGCTTACCATCAATGGAAATCAGTTTAACCGATACATCTGCTGCTCTTTTAATGATTTCGTTGTTTACCGGAAAAGTCTGATTAACCACATAATTAGGCTTAGCAGCAATAGATTCCGCAACGATACCCGCTGAAGACAGGATGATGTCTTCAATATCTTTTATTTTCTTGTCTCTATATACCGAGGGTTTCAAAGCTTTGACCATAGCATGCAGAGCGACTAGGTCCTTGATTGATTTTTCTGGATGATTAATGTCAAAACTGTTTTGAATAGTCTGGATCTTCGTTTCGATGTTCTTCACGGGTTCGCCTAGACGTTCCCAGCTGGTGTTGATGCCATCAAATAAATCTTGGTTTGCTTTCTCTCCGGCAACATGGTCGAAATACTCGGTGGTTTTGCCGCGGTTAGAAGCCGAACCAAATCCTTGGCTCTTATGTTGAGATCTACTCATGGCTGATATCTCGCCATAGGAATAGCCCAAAAGCGGATTGTAATCATTGAGGACTACCTTTAACTGCTCGTCTGAGGTGTTGTTCATCCCTCCAAAATTGGCAGTATTCCAAACTAGGCGCTTAGCCTTCCATGGTTTCAGTTCTTTTAATTGTTCAGGAAAGCGATTGGGATCTGCGGCTGCTTCGTAAGCTTCTTTGGCCAAGATAGCAGATGCTTGATGGTGTCCGTGTCCACCACGGCTATCCGGAGGGAAGCGATTGATGATGACATCCGGTTGAAGTTTGCGAATCATATAGACCGCCTCGCGGAGGATATCCTCTTTTTTCCAAAAACTGAAGGTTTCATCATGTGTTTTGGAAAAGCCAAAGTCATAGGCAGCACTAAAGTACTGTTCTCCTTTGTCGATGCCACGGGCAGCAAGCAGTTCCTGCGTACGGATCAAGCCGAGCTCAATGCCCTGTTCAGTTCCGAGCAGGTTTTGTCCGCCATCACCTCTGGTCAAGGAAAGATATGCTGTTCTATATTTGCGATCATTGGCTAAATAGGCAATTAGCCGGGTGTTTTCGTCATCTGGGTGAGCCGCAAAATAAAGTGCGGTGCCAAGGGTTCCAAGTTTATCGATCTTGAGCTTGATAAGAGAAGCCGAATTGCCTTGCTGTGCAAGCGCAATGGAAAAAGATGATAGGATTAGGAAGAATAGGCCTAAGAATCTGTGAATCATCCTTAAAAGTAATAAGATTCGGCTAAAAAAATAAAAGGAATCAAAATAATTTGATTCCTTTTACCAACAATTAAAAATCTTCGACTTTAAACCTTGGTGTTTATTCCGTTGGTTCAATTTTTAGCAGGATGATGCGCTTTATTTTGGTCTAACCTTTAATAAATATAAAAGTAATACAATTCAATTTGATAAACCGCGGTATTTAAAAAAAACTTTTCCACAAAAACACAGTTATGCACAGGTTTTTGTGGAAAAGAAAAATGTGGCCAACAGCTTGACCTTATGATTATTTATGCGAATTACTTGTCAATAGAGCCTAAAACACGCTTCATAAAGGTGTTCAGGGCTTCTTTCTGTGGCATTCCTTCTTGAACCAACTTGTTGACCTCAATGGCGCCGTACATGTTGGAGATCAATTCACCAATAACATCTAGCTCCTCGTCCTTCAGTTGAGGGACTTCGGTCAACGATTCCAAGGTTTCGATTGTTTCCAATACGAAGTCTGCGTCGTTTTCAGCGATGAATTCGGTGAGATGTTTAATTATTGGTAACTTCATTTAATAGTTCTGTTAATCCTTCGATTTTATTTGTTTGTACTTGATTGATCAACTTTCCACCTTTGAAGGCTGCGAAAGTTGGGAGGTTGTTTACATTAGCAAGTTTCCTGGATTCAGGGAATTTCTCTGCATCTACGATTACAAATTTCACGTTTTCGTTTTCACCTGCTAATTTCTTGAATTTCGGCTTCATGATGCGGCAGTTACCACACCAAGAAGCTGCATATTGGACCATCACGGTATCATTACTGTCGATGACCTCTTGTAAGTTGTCTGAGCTTAATTCTTCTAACATGATTTTTGATTTAAGAGTTGATCTGAAATAAAAAGAGGAGGTTGTTCCTCCTCTTTCGATATGGGGGAATATTAATTGTGTGACAAGTAAGAAGCAACGCCATCACGTGTAGCGTTCATCGCTTCTTTACCTTCTTCCCAGTTTGCTGGGCACACTTCTCCGTGTTTCTGAACGTGCGTGTAAGCATCGATCAAACGGATGTATTCTTTAACATTACGGCCTAAAGGCATATCATTTACTGACTCGTGGAATACTTTACCTGTCTCGTCGATCAAGTAAGTAGCACGGTAAGATACTGCAGAACCTTCCACTAGAGTTCCGTATTCAGGGTGTTCAACCTCTTTCATTTCTAAGATACCTAATACGCTAGATAGGTTGCGGTTAGTATCAGCAATGATAGGGTATTCAACACCTTCGATACCGCCGTTGTCTTTTGCAGTGTTCAACCATGCAAAGTGAACCTCTGCTGAATCACATGATGCACCGATTACGATAGTGTTTCTTTTCTCGAATTCAGCAACAGCTTCTTGGAATGCATGTAACTCTGTAGGACAAACAAACGTGAAGTCTTTCGGGTACCAAAATAATAGGACCTTCTTGTTTTCTTGTTGTGCTTTTTCGAACAAATTCAAAGTGAAATTGTCGCCTAAATAGTCAATAGCATCTACTGTAATGTTCGGGAAATTTTTACCTGTAAAACTCATAATAATTTTCTTTTCTTTTTTGTAGTACAAAGATACACTTTTTACAGCCTAAAAATAATCGATAATAGCTATTAACTATCGGTTTTATCTATTTAAAACCAGTATCACATATAAGAATGACTTATATCACAAAAGGGCTTCTTTTTGATTTACAGGCTGTTGTTTGTTTGGGATATTAGGGAAGAAAAATTTGTGGGATAGAAAAGTGTTTTTGACCTTTGAATGGAAATGCAAAGGGATAAATAGAAATGAGTTGAAAATAAAATTTGCTCTGATTCCATAAAATATTAGTTTTGCAGCACGGCCCTGTAGTTCAACGGATAGAATAGATGTTTCCTAAACATTTGATAGCAGTTCGATTCTGCTCGGGGCTACTAAAAAAGCAACTCATTGAGTTGCTTTTTTGCTTTATAGCTTAATGCTCTTCCACGAACCTTGGCCTTGCAGACCTTCTGCCGAAGACTGTCATCAATACAATTACCAGTAATAGGAAATAAAATGAATAGGACCAGGAGAGGGCATAATCATGCAATTTTCCAAACAAAGGCGGGCCAAAGGCAGCAATCAGATAACCGATGGACTGCGCTTTGCCTGAAATCTTTATGGTCCCAACCATGGTCTTGCTCCTTGCCGACAAGAACAATATGGCTAAACTAAATGCCAATCCCCCTGCAATCCCGAGTAGGGTGGCTGTAAAATAGATATACTGGTCTTTCAATAATAAAAGCATGATAATCCCTGTAGAGTAAAGGACGCCAATTAAATAAATCAGAGATTTTGGATCTTTCATCTTACTGGCGACAATCGGACTGATAAGCATAACAGGCAACATCGCCAACTGAAGGATAGAAAACACCCAACCAGCAGCGGATTTGCTCATTCCGTATTCCATCAGGACAGTCGGTAGAAAAGCTACTAAGCAATAGTAAATTAATGATTGCAAGCCCATAAAGAGGCTGATGTTCCAAGCTTGTTTGGAACGGAAAATATTGAACTTTATGTTTTCTGATGTAATTACCTGTTGGCTTTGTGGTTTATTGCCCCAAAATAATTCAGCAAATGCAATCAGTAAGGCAATGACTGCAACAATGATCCAGACCGATAAGGACCCTTTCCAGCCGGCACCGGTCCATTCGCCTATGGAAATACTAAAGCCTGAGGCTAATGCCGCAACCAAATTCATCGAAACCGAAAATATACCGGTCATTAGCCCGATCTTTGCCGGGAACTCATTCTTGATATAGGCAGGAGTCAAAACATTACCCACGCATATTCCTAAACCTATCAAAACCGATCCCAAATAAAGGGATGTGATGTTCCCTGCTACCCTTAGGTACATTCCGATAATCAGAATCACCAAGGAATAAATCAGGCCATGCCGGATATTTAGCTTTTCAGTGGCTTTACTTACCAAAATAGAACAGGATGCAAATACAATAAGAGGGATGGAGGTCAAAAGGCTGGCTTGGATATTATCTAGGTCCAAGGCCAATTTGATTTCATCCAAGATGGGACCGACAGCGGTAATTGGCGATCTTAGGTTGCTCCCCACCCAAATGATAAGCAATATACCGAGCCATGTATTCCTTGTCTTATTGTTTTGTTGCATTGTTTCACCCATGATTTTACTTGTATCTGATCTTGGCCACAAAGATAAGCCTGTCGTTTTTATTAACTTTGCCATTTACTACATACAGAACGACATGGATAAACAGGGTAATGAGAAGAAATTGATCGGTGAATACGTGGATAATATTGCCGCTGATACCTATGTCTGGTATGATGCACAATGGAAACATGATAACATGGAGCATCAGCATCGCAGTTTTCAATTAAATTATATCACTGAAGGGTATCAGTATTTTCATATCGATAAAAAGATTTATTTAGTACCACAAAACCATATCATCTGGATTCCGAGCGCAAAACCACATAAGACCACAACGGAGTCAAGTTCGGTGAATTTGATGTCTGTTCTCTTTAAAGAGGTTCCAAAAGGGGATTTTTTCATGAACACGCATGTTTTTCCAGCGCCAGCCGTATTAAAGGAAATGTTGCTTTATGCATCCAAATGGAATAGGGTCCTAGATATCGACAAGGAGCAAAAGCTCTTTTTGAAAGCTTTATTGTACAGTCTTCCTAACTTTTGCGAAGTGAGTATGGCCCTTGAAATCCCTGTTCCTTCGGATGATAGGTTGATTCCGCTCTGTAATTACATCAATAAAAACTATAGATTCAATTTTGATATCCAGGCCTTAGCGAATATGGCAAACCTTTCGGTCAGGACGCTACAAAGGATCTTTAAGAAGGAAACTGGGATTACACTGCAGAAGTATTTACAGTTAGTGCGCATTTTAAAAAGTATCGAACTTCTCGATACTAAAAAATATACCCTAACGGAGATAGCTTATAAGGTAGGTTATCAAAGTTTATCGGCTTTCAGCCTTTCCTATTCTAGTTTAATGAAGGATGGACCTAAGCTGAAGCCTTAACTCGCTGAAGATGTAGAAATAAAAAGTGAATTGCCGTCTATCTTCTCTCCGTAAGATTTCCGTCTTTATCAAAGTAAAAATAAACGTCCTTTCGAGCCCCACTCACGGAAGAATACCAATGCGTTACATCCATGTTCGCTACCTTCATGTGAACGAAATATACATGGTCGGCAGGTACACCGCCTTCTATATTTTTTGCTTCTTCGATTAGGCTATCATGGATTTTCTTGGCGGTAGAAAATTTAATGTTTTCTATAGGGAATAGAAGATCGACCATCTTTAAGTTTCCAGTGACCTTTACTGGGGTAGGATCGTCCCACTTCCCATTTGAATAAGTATATTGATCGATGTTTTCGGGCTTATCAGGGTCTTGGATCTTGATTGAGATACGACCGCCCTGAAAGTCAAAGAAATAAAGGTCCTGGTGCATATTGATCTTCTTGCCCTTGAATTGGGGCAGGTTCATGAGTTCAGCTTGTATCTCGTCCAATTTTTCGGCGCTTTCATAAACACTTTGCTGTTTATTTTTATGCGTATCCTTGATTTCTCTACTATTGGATGTCGACTTGCCAGTTAGCAGTGTAGTTTGGTCCGTTTCTTCCTTTCTTGGCTTCGGTTTCATGGTGTCCTCAAAACTTTTCTTGATCTGCTGACAGGAGGAAAACATTGCAAGGATTGCAATGCAGGATATAATATGGTAATAAGTCCTATTCATAAATTAATCAACAACATCAATGGATTGCGGGTCTTCCGCGTCATATAAGATATTTATTTGGTTCCCAACAGCTATTCCGGAAATGTCCAAGAGGCCGTACAACTTCTTAAAAGAAGCTACAATGGTTTTCCCCTTGTCCTGAAACTCTATGGTAACGATTATTTGAGGCTTTTCATTGACCGAAAGATTCGTTTGTTGAGTCGACACTATGGTCGCGACAGCGGACTTTCCATAGAGAAGTAAACGATCCGATTTAGTAGATTTTGGCAAAAAAGCATTGAAAATAGAGAACACCCCGAGATATATCAATGCCAGAAAAGGCGAGAGAATAAAGGGATGCCCAAAGGAGAGATAGCGCCATCCTGCGCCTTGGCTCTCATAAAGCATTCCATAAATCAATAGCCCTATGGGAGTCAAAATCAAAACGGCAAGTACGGAATAACCATAGATCAACATGCTTTTGTCGATTTTTACCTTTCCATCCTCCAACATGATCCTTGGTTTATTCGGATCCGTGCTGACCATCAATCCAATATCCTTACCCACTTGGTAGCGGTTCATTTCAGGCTTGGTATCAACAAACGGCAAACTAAATGTCATCTCTGATTTTACTAGGTTTACAAAAGAGATCCTAATCATTTTGCTTTCTCCATCGGCAGTTTGCTGTAAGATCCTTTGTTCGACTATTTTGCCTTTAATTCTTTTACCATCTTGAATTAGGTTTTTATATTCTCTTTTTGCTTTTAATAGGTTGGAAAGGGATCTCTTAAAAAACAGATAGATTACGGTAAGCCAGAGAACTAGGCCCAATCCTAAATAAAAGAAAGCGGTTGCTGGAGATTTATCGAAATCGTATTTCCAATCACCTTGTTGTGAATGGATTAGGATCGGAAGGCCGATGGCCATCAATAATAAGAAGATGGTGCCAAAGGATAATCCTAAGACTACATTGAAAGTCTTAGCAGGAGTTGGACTGTGGTTTAAGCTACTCATTTTAAACACAATATAAATAAAATTAATCCATGAATTAAAACAAATGTTATTATTCTATAGATTTTTAATTTTGTTGAATCTTTTGGCAATTAATATCAATAAAGCGACCTGTAAAAGATCAAATTTTCGTATCCTTACTTCCACATTCACTCCAATTCATGGGAATAGATAAAGAACATATTCTTCCTGCATACAATTTCAGCACGCTTTCCGTATTTGAGATCCTCAAGCATGTCGAGAGGGCGGGCTTTATGGACAGTAAGGATTATAAAAACATCATTCCCATCAGCCTGGAAAGAAACTGTGGAGTCTTTACAAAGGCTATTGTTGGGCTTGAATATCCAAGAATATCCGTGGTTCAGATGTCGGATCGAATTGTAACGAGTTGTTCTTGTCAAAACTATTCCAAGAAGATGTGTGAGCATCAGGGCGAGACCATACATGCCATTCTTGAAAAACCAGAATATCGGGTTTTCTTTGATGCTGCGCTTCGAGAAAAAACGCTAAAGCAATTCGCTAAGGCTTATGGATTGGAAAATGAAAGCCATTTGGACAACTTCTTTGAATTGCATAATATCGATGGAAAGTTGTCCGTTGAACCAAAGGTCCAGGGTTTAGTAGCTTATGACAAACAAGCTTTTGCCAAAGGATTAAGTCCAAAAGAAGTTAAGCCTAAAGCCCTCCGTCAAGAAACGAATAGCAAGAAGCCTTTTATTCTTATCGATAAACATCGGTATTATAACCAATTGAATTTCCAATTGATGAAAGCCGACCAGACTAAGACTGGAAAATTAAAAACACCTTTTGAGGTTATGGATCCCATGGCTCAGGTCTGGAAGACTGATGATCCGGACCTGCTCAAGTTCTATACGGCGATCCATAGCTTTCAGGATAAATACAATGATGATGAGCTTGACCTGGATGCTGAACCTTTGAAACAGATCGTTAAGAATCCTTTAGGTTTAGACTTTTACATCCATGAGCGGAAGGTCTCGGAATCAATTTCACCCAAATCCCTGACTTTAGTAAAGTTTGAACAGCTACATGCCGAAATCAAATTGTCCGTCTTTAAAAAAGAGCCATTCTATGAAATTACTGGCGAGCTGCTCTTCAATGATAGCACCTTAGGTTTCCAGGTGTTAGATATCCGCAATGATTACCTCCTTTACTTCAGTAAAACGCTCTATTTTATCGATAATCCAGACCTATTGCGGGTTATCAAGTTTTTCAAGGCTAATAATGAAATCTTGATCATGCATGCCAACAAGTACGAGGAATTCCTTCGGGATATCCTTTCGCCTTTGGAGGATATCCTGCATATCAATTACAGTTATATCAAGCAGGCGACCCAAGCTCAGCTTAAGGAGAGGAGCTATGAGCGGCAAAAGCTGATCTATCTGCAGCAAGATGGGAATTATATATCCATCGTGCCTGTCATGAAATATGGAGAAATAGAGGTGCCGACCTATTCAAAAAAGCAACTCTTTGATACCGATAGAAATGGAAATGTTTTTCAGATCCATCGCAATTACGCCGAAGAAGATAAATTGCTGTCCAGCATCATGGATAAGCATCCTGACTTTGAAGTGCAGGTTGCTGAAATGAAATATTTCTATCTGCATAAAGATAAGTTCCTCGATGACGATTGGTTTATTGAGGTCTTTGAACAATGGCGTGAAGAAGATATTTCCATCCTAGGCTTCAGTGAGATTAAGAACAACAGGATCAACTCCCATAAGGCCAAGATTAGTATAGAGATTATCAGCGGTTTGGATTGGTTCAATGCCAAGTTGAAAGTAGGTTTTGGACAGCAGCAGGCCTCCCTAAGACAGATCCATCGAACGATCCGCAACAAAGGCAAGTACGTGCAGCTTGATGATGGAAGCCTAGGTCTGCTTCCTGAGGAATGGATCGAACGCATTGCTGGCTATTTCCGTATCGGAGATATAGAGCATGATATGATTACCATTCCGAAGATTAACTACTCCGAGGTGTCCGATCTTTTCGAAAAAGAAGTGATAAGTCAGGAGGTGCAGCATGAAATCGATTTGTTGAAATCAGATTTTTCTTCGGAGCTGAAGATAATGCCTGTCCCAAAACCGAAAGCCCTTCAGGCTGAATTAAGGGGCTACCAACAAGAAGGCTTGAACTGGTTAAATTTTCTGGACACCTATAATTTCGGGGGCTGTCTAGCAGACGATATGGGCTTAGGGAAAACCGTTCAGATCATAGCCTTTATCCTTTCGCAAAAAGAAAAGCATGGTCAAAAAACTAACCTGATCGTAGTGCCCACCTCGCTTCTCTTCAATTGGGAGGAAGAAATATCAAAATTTGCACCATCGCTCAAAATAAGGAAACATTATGGACCCGATCGCGAAAAGAGCATAGATCAACTTGATGGCCATGATGTGGTCCTGACGACCTATGGGATGCTGCTTTCTGACATCAGGTTCCTAAAGAACTATAAATTCAATTATATATTCTTGGATGAATCCCAAGCGATCAAGAACCCGAACTCCGAAAGGTATAAAGCCGCCCGCTTATTACAGGCTAGGAACAGGATTGTACTGACGGGAACCCCAATTGAGAACAATACTTTTGACCTCTATGGGCAGCTATCCTTCGCTAATCCTGGTTTATTGGGGAGCAAGCAATTCTTCAAGGATACCTATGCCATTCCGATAGATCAATTCCAGTATAGCAAAAGAGCCATTGAGCTGCAGGAAAAGGTGAGGCCCTTTATCCTTCGCAGAACAAAGAAGCAAGTAGCCAAGGAACTTCCCGAGAAGACCGAAATGCTTATCTATTGCGAAATGAATGAGGAACAGCGGAAGATCTATGAGGCCTACGAAACCGAGTTAAGGGAATTTATTTCAGCCAATGAGGATGAGGATATCAAGAAAAACAGCATGCACGTCCTGACAGGGCTCACCAAGCTCAGGCAGATCTGTAATTCACCAGTGCTACTGAAAAAAGGCCATGCCGCAGAGAATGCGGTTAAGGTCGAAATCCTTTTGGAACAGATCCAAAATAAATCTAAGGAACATAAGATCTTGGTCTTTTCCCAATTTGTAGAGATGCTGGATTTGATCAGAGCCGAATTAGAAAAAAGAAATATCTCCTTTGAGTACTTAACAGGTCAAAGTAAGGAGCGAGGCAAGAAGGTCCACAACTTCCAGAACAACGAGGAAGTCCGGGTCTTTTTGATCAGTCTAAAAGCAGGCGGGGTTGGTTTGAACCTTACAGAAGCAGATTATGTCTATCTCGTTGATCCTTGGTGGAACCCAGCGGCCGAGAACCAAGCCATCGATCGTTCCTATAGGATTGGGCAGACCAAAAATGTAGTGGCCGTGCGTTTGATCTGCTCAAATACCATTGAAGAAAAGATCCTGAAGTTACAGAAGCGGAAAAGCCAGTTGGCCCAAGATCTAATCCAAACAGAAAACGCATTCTTCAACACATTGAGTAAGGCCGACATTTTAGACATGCTTTAATACCGACCTCCTTGTTTTTCAATTAATTGAAAAAACAATCCCTTGGTCTAAATTTTCCTTCGATTCAATTATTTTGTACATTTCCCTTAATTTCAATAATTTAGTTAATAATAATTAACTGCACTAGCTGTTTTTTCAACCTTGACTATGAAGTATATTGTTTCCCTCTGCTTATTATGCTGCTTGACCCTAACTGCTTACTCACAATTGGTTATCCGGATTGATGAAGACCAGGAATATCTGAAGATTTTGGAAAAGAGACTCTCGGAGTCAAAAACAGATAGCGCCAAGGCGATGACCGCTTTCCGCTTGTCTTACATGTACAAGAAATATAGGAACATGGACCTCGCCAAACAGCGACTGGAACAAGGTATACAATATGCGAAAGGAAATAATCTTTTGGAAGGGATAGCCAGCTATAATGAGGCCCTTTTTGGAATCGGTCTGGAAGAAATGTCCAAGATTGAAAGCAACCTCAACCGGAGTGATAGCCTTTTAAGGAACATTCAGGACCCAGAAGCAAAGAAGACCTTGAGTGGCCTATGGATCATGCGTGGCGTACTCAACCAGTTAAGTGGAAATGAGAAAGCAGGACTGGAATCTTATATTAACCATGCTCTTCCTTATGCCAAGGAATCAAAGGATAAGTTCAGCATTGCCAATGCCAATAAATTTGTTGCCACCAGCCTCCTAAACGCCACTGAACGTGTTCGGGGGAATGAATACCTCAAAAACGCACTTGAACTCTTCAAAGAAGCCCCTTCGGAGAGCGAAATCACCAAGTTGGAGGGAATATTGGAAGTGACCATCTTGCTGGCTGAAAACAACCTTTACCTGAACGACCTGCATTCCAGCAAGGCCTATCTAGATGCAGCTTATGCCGTTTTGAAGGATTATCCTGAATCGAATGTTTTCCTTTTCTATTACTTCCCTGAAGGGGTATATTTCGAAAAGCTGGGAAAATATCAGCAAGCCATCAACAGCTTTGATAAAGCTATTGCATTCCAAGGTTCGGGACCGGAAAACTTCTATATCAACCGCTCCAAATTTGCCAAGTTCAACCTGCTACGTAAGATTGGAAGAAATGCTGAGGCTATCGATGTAATGAAGGATCTTTTGAAAAGTGCTACCCTGTTGCCAGGCGACCGTAACTCCTATGCCAACCTCCTTGCTGAGACCTATGCCAACACTGGAAATATGAAAGAGGCCTATGAATGGTCCCAAAAATATATCACGGTGAATGATAGTTTGCATGCCGCGGACTACAAGAGGGACATGCTAGATATGGAAAACAAGTATCAATCCGCAGAAAAAGCAAAACAGATTTCCCAATTACAGGCTGAGAAACAAGCGGCAGAGCTGGTCCAAAAGAACCAAAGGCTCTGGGTGCTGCTCTTGGCTGTCGGAGCTGCGGTATTCCTATTGGCATTCCTATACCTGAACAATATCCTGAAAAACCAGAAAAGAGAGAACGAGTTTAAGTTTAAGGAGCTTGAACAGCAAAGGGAATTACAGGTCACCAAGGCTTTTTTGGAAGGTGAGGACAAGGAAAGGCAAAGGATAGCCCAGGACCTACATGATGGGCTGGGAGGGGCTCTTTCCGGCATTAAAATGAAACTCTCTGCGGTACAGAATAACTTTCAAGAACCTGAAATAGATAGCTCTGTGGATCAATTGGACCGATCCATCATTGAACTACGCCGGATTGCACATAATATGATGCCTTCCAATCTTTTGCGAAGCGGACTCGAGGTTGCCTTGAGAGACCTTTGCAGCGCACTAACCAACAACAGTACCGAAATTGAACTGCAGACCGAGGGCTTAGACCCCAATTTAAATCAGCATTACCAAGTCAATATCTATCGCATTATCCAGGAGTTATTGAGCAATGCCCTTCGCCATGCAGACGCCAACCATATCCTAGTCCAATGCATACAAAATGATGAACAGATCTTGATCACTGTAGAGGATAACGGAAAAGGATTCGATCTATCCAGAGCGAAAGCATCCAATGGATTGGGGCTAAACAATATCCAGAACCGCGTGGACATTATGAAGGGAAGCCTGGACTACGATGTTATGCCAGCAGAAGGGACCATTGTCAATATTGAATTGAGTGTGTAGACTTTAAGATTATACTTCCTATTCTGAACGAATAGTGAAGAATCAGAAGTATCCTTTTATCCATTCCATCCTAGTTCAAAACCCATCTGCGGGCGTATTCGATACGCCCCTACACTGCGTATTACCAATCTAGGGTTTTTATTTATCCCACGCCAATGATCTTGGCCCATCCTCCCATCCTCGTCGGGTGAGCCGTACCCTGAGCGGCGTCGAAGGGGAGTCGAACCCAATCCTGGTTCAACTCCCTAAACAATCACCTTCGTGCCCTTCAAAGCCTTCACAAGACCCTCTTTTTCAGCATCAGGAATAGGATTATTACTGATCCTTAGCTTTTTCAACCCAGTCATCTGTTTCATGGACTCTGGCAGATGCTGCACCTTATTGTTGTCGAAGTCCAGCTCCTTTAATGAAGTCCAATCAACGATGTTTTCAGGAAGCTTGATGTTTGTCTGGCAGCTCCATAACTGGAGGTTCTGCAAACTAGAGAGCTCCTTAACGCTATTGAACAAGTTTTGAAGGTCAATAGGAGGACTGAAATTAGAATTCAGTTTCAGGGTCTTTAGCTGCCCTAGGTTTTTTATTTCAGCCGGGACGGTCTTGATTCCGTTGTGCCCTAAATCCAACAACCTTAAGTCCTTCAGTTCAAAAAGCCCCTTGGGAAGG
Organism: Sphingobacterium sp. BS-2; assembly: GCF_046161205.1. Classification (NCBI taxonomy): domain Bacteria; kingdom Pseudomonadati; phylum Bacteroidota; class Sphingobacteriia; order Sphingobacteriales; family Sphingobacteriaceae; genus Sphingobacterium; species Sphingobacterium sp. BS-2. The sequence continues at coordinate 72,460 of NZ_JBIXGO010000019.1, read as the reverse complement.
ACCTTGATACCATTGCCTCTGAGGTTCAATTCCTTTAGCCTTGGTAGTTTATTGATGTTTGCAGGAATGCTCGACATTCCAGCTTGCGAAAAGCTCAGGTTCTCTAGCTTTGGAAGAGTGGAAAGAACCTCAATTACAGCTTCAAAATCAATTGGCTTAGCTTTTCCTTCAAACAGGAGCTGCGTCAAAGTAAAGGATTTCAAGTTTACTAAATTTGAAAAGCTGTCGGGGATACTGGTTATTTTTGGGGTGTAAAATTCGATCTCCTCTAGGGAAGTAAGCTCAAAGAACTCATCCGGAAAACCATAGATCTGTTCATGGATCACCAATTTCTTGAGTTTTTTCAAACGTGCCAACTCTTTCGGCAAAGGCTTCTTGATGGGTGAATCAAAAGAAAGGAATTCCAAATCCTTCGCTTTTATTATGGCGGAAGGCAAGGTCTCCATGTCGTTTAAGGAAATATCGAGTTTCTTTAAATGGGGAAGCTCAAAGAGCCAATCCGGTATTTCGTAAATATCGTTTCCAGTCAGTTTAATTTCCTCAACCATCCTGCATTCCCTGAGTACCTCTGGAACTTCTTCCAGCCACTTCTCAGATAAATCAACCTTCTTGATTGTATCCTTCTCTTCAACTATCTTTTTCAGGTATTTTTCCATGCGGTCATAGGTGTTAAAGGTGATTCCTGCTGCTTGCCTTAAATTTTAATAATGCATAGCCCGTTTCTTAAATATATTGAAATTTTTCTATTCAAGACAAAAAACAGAACCCCTGGTATAAATGATTCTTTAGCGTACTGGGGTTCACACCTTGCAAAAAGGCTTATTTTAACTATATTTGGGTAATCACAAAACCTAATCCATGTATAACAAACTAATTTCCTTCCTGGCACTTTTATGCCTTGCATTATCAGCTACAGCTCAGCAAGATTCCGCGTATATCTTTTCCTATTTTAAGGGAAATGGTGAAGATGGCTTGCATCTAGCCTATAGTGAAGATGGTTTGAAATGGACGGCCTTAAAGAACGATGCCTCCTTTCTGACTCCAAAATTGAGCCCTGACAAACTGATGCGGGATCCTTGTATCATCAAGGGAGGCGATGGTCTCTATCACATGGTTTGGACCGTTAGCTGGACCCAGAAGGGCATAGGCCATGCGACCTCCAAGGACTTGATCAATTGGTCAGAACAACAATATATACCGGTCATGGAACATGAGGACAGCACCCGGAACTCTTGGGCTCCAGAAGTCACCTATGATCCCGAAAGCAAAGAATACATGATTTATTGGGCTTCCACCATTACAGGCGAATTTCCTGAAACACAGGTAGAAGGGGATAATGGCTATAACCATAGGATGTATTATACCCTGACCAAGGACTTCAAGAATTTCTCGGAGACCATGTTGCTGTATGATCCAGGTTTCAACAGTATCGATGCTACGATCTTAAAAAAGGGAAATAAATGGATGATGGTCATCAAGGATGAAACCCGAGAACCAAAACCCGAGAAGAACCTAAAGCTTGCCTTTGCGGATAGTTTGGATGGACCTTACAGCGATGCCAGTGAAAAGATAACCGGAGATTATTGGGCAGAAGGGCCTACGGTAGCCAAGATAAATGGGGAATACTATATCTATTTCGATCGCTATATGGACAACCATTTTGGCTTGATCAAATCCAAGGATCTCAAGACTTGGACCGATATCAGCGATCAATTGGAATTTCCAAAAGGTCTAAGACATGGTACCATCTTAAAGATTTCAAGAAAAGAATTGGACAAGCTTAAGGCCGTAAAGCCTTAAGCTTCTATTGTTCCCTGAAGATTTTCAATCGGCTGGTCATGATAAACATCAAGAAGCCGAACATTGAAAACAGGGCGAATGAATATCGTAGATTAAATATTTCTGCCACATATCCGATTAGTGGAGGACCCATTAAAAATCCGAGGTAGGAGATACTGGAAACCATGGCCAAAGCTACGCCGGCAGGAATCGTCTTATGCTTTCCGGTCACACTATAAACCGTAGGGACGTTGCAGGCAACGCCTAATCCGACCAGCATAAACGCTAGGGTACAGACCCAAAGGTTTGGAAAAACAACGGAAGATAACATCCCCACGAACATCAGGATTCCACTGATCTGCAGGGTTCTCTGTCTGCCTATTTTACTGATAATGGTATCGCCAATAAAACGGCCCGTTGCCATCATGATCATAAAGGAGGCATATCCTAAGATCACCAAGTTCTCTGGAGCATGAACGACTTCACTGAAATAAACACCACTCCAATCAAACATCGCCCCCTCGGTTGCCATACTAAAGAAACCGATTATACCCAGCTGAACAATCAATGCATCAGGCTTAAACTTGGTCTTCTCTTTTTCCTTCTTCTCTGTGCCTACTTCTGGAACCAGAAACTGCTTGTTCAACAGGATATTGATGGTCAGCAGGATGATGACACCAATGAAATGGCCAAAAGTGTTAATGCCGAAGTTTAATGTCAATAAACCGATCAAGGCTCCGGTGAACCCAGCCAATGACCAGGCTCCATGGAAGGAGGACATAATAGATCGACCATAAAGCTCTTCAGCGAGTACACCTTGGGTGTTGACGGAGATATTACAGATATTACCCGTTACGCCAAAAAGGAAAAGTGCTGCACCCAAGAACCAAGCATTACTGGAAAAAGCGATGAACAACAGGACCAATGCATAGAAGAATGCGGCCCAAGGCAAGATTTTATGGCTACCATATTTGTTGACCAAAGCAGCCGAAATAGGCATGGTCAATAGCTGGCCAATCGGCAACATCAATAAGATGGTTCCCAGTTGTGCTTCGGAAAGCCCCAATGCGGTTTTTATAGTCGGGATACGGCTTGCCCAACTCGCAAAGCCCAAGCCTTGACCAAAATAGAACAAAGCTACCGCCCATCGGATCCTGCTTTTCATGGATTGAGAGACATGGTTGCTTGCCTCACCTAATGATGTCATCGTTGATAAATTTGTAACAAAAATAGCACATTTTTCATATAAGTAGTACAGATAAGTGTAAAAAATACACAATTATAACTGTTTATTAATCTTATCGTTATATCCTGTTTTTATTGGGTGCTTTTTGATTCCAAGGCTATTGTCGGGAATTTCCAGGGTCAGGTTTTAATAATACTAAAATTGAATTGTACATTTGTTCTGAATCAATTCGAAATTGACCCAATTTATGAATAAAACATTATTGTCCATAGCCTTGTTGTTAGGGGGATCCATGCAATTGAAGGCTCAGGTTCAACCAACCTTTTTGTCCAATCCAACGCTTAGCCCCGATGCACAGACGATTGTCTTCAGTTTTGAGGGCGATCTTTGGAAAGTTCCAGCTGCTGGCGGTCCCGCTCTGCGCCTAACGGCAATGGAGGGAAATGAAGTTATGCCAAGGATCTCTCCAGATGGGCAATGGCTTGCTTTCTCTTCCAACCAAAACGGAAATATGGATGTATACATCATGCCGATGGCTGGTGGAAACATCAAACAGATTACCTTCCACGAAGCTACCGATGAGGTCGATTCGTGGAGCTGGGACAGCAAACAGGTGTATTTTACCTCAGGACGCGAGAATCGCCTCAGCAGCTACAAGGTAAGTAAGGATGGTGGTACCGCAGAGCGTATCTTTCCCCATTTCTTCAACTATATCCACAATATGGTGGAAACCCCTAGCGGGGAATTGCTTTTCACCGATTCTTGGGAAAGCTACAGCGCAGCCAATAGAAAACGATATAAAGGCGCATTTAACCCGGATATCAAGGGCTATAATCCTAAAACTAAAGCCTATAAGGAATACACCAGCTATGAAGGGAAGGACCTTTGGCCAACAGTGGACAGCAAAGGAACGATCTACTTCGCCTCAGATGAAGGCAATAACGAATACAATCTTTACAGCATCAACAATGGGAAAAAACAAGGCTTGACCCAGTTTCCTGAGTCTATCCGCAGTCCTCAGGTCGCTGCCAATGGTGCTGCGGTGGTCTTTGAGAAAGGGTATCAACTCTTTGTCTATGACGTTGCCAGCAAGAAAACCAGCCAACCAGCCATTAGCCTCAGCCGTAACCAGGTATTGGGCAAATCCAAGGAATTTGACGTGACAAGCAATATCAGCAATTTCCATGTCTCTCCTGATGGCAAGAAAATGGCGTTTGTGTCGCGGGGAGAGCTATTTGTATCCGATGTTGACGGTAAGTTTGTCCGCCAGATGCCAAGTCAAGGTGAACGCATTTCTGAGGTCATGTGGCTGAAGGACAACAAGACCTTGATCTTTAACCAGACCTTGAACGGGTATCTTAACTGGTATTCCCGTTCTGCAGACGGTAAAGGCGAGGTCAAACAACTTACCCAGGACAATCGGAACAATCGCGACATCAGCTTTAATAAGGACAATACCAAAGCGGCATACCTGAGTGGGCGCGATGAAGTACGCCTGATGGATTTGGCCAGCTTGAAAAGTGAAACCATTGTTAAGGACGAGATTTGGGCTTTCCAGAATTCCTCTCCTACTTTTTCGCCTGATGGTAAATATGTCCTCTTTACTGCGATGCGCAATTTTGAACAGGATATTTTCGTTTACAATCTCGCTGATAAGAAAACCTTGAACCTAACCAATACAGGGGTTTCAGAAGCTTCGCCGGTATGGTCGCCCGATGGCAAGTACATTTACTTCTCCAGCAACCGAATTAAGCCTGCCTATCCGACAGGAATGGAAAATGCCAGCCTGTACAGAATGGCACTTGAGAATTATGACGAACCTTATCGCATCAGCAAATTCGATGAAATGTTTAAGGAAAGCGATAAGGAAACGGTAAAGAAAGATAGTACAACAACAAAAAACGATAAGAACAGCAAGGACAAAAAAGCAAAGCCTGCCGAAAAGGACGAGAAGAAAGATGATAAAAAGGTTCTTGTAAGCATTGATGTTCAAGGCCTATCTGACCGTATCACCCAGGTAAGTCCGCAAGGAGGGACGCAATACAATCCATTGCTGTTTGCTAAAGGGGATAAAACCTATGTATTCTACCAATCAAACCATGAAGGGAAATGGGCTACTTACCGCATTACCTTTGAACCATTTGTCAACAGCAAAACCGAAAAGGTGTTGGACGGAGCTCTGCAAGGACTACAAGAAGTAGATGGAAAATACTTTGCCATCGTGAATGGAAACATACAGAAATATAATATCGACCAGAACAGACTCGATAATGTAGGTATCAGCTACAAATTCAATCGTGACCTAGACAAGGAATTCAAACAGATGTTCTATGAAACCTGGGCCAATATCGAAGAGAACTATTATGATGAGAAGTTCCATGGCATAGACTGGGAAGGGATGAAAAAGAAATATGGAAACTACCTTTCGGGCATCAACAACCGGATGGACTTAAGGATCCTATTGAACGATATGTTGGGCGAATTGAATTCCTCACACATGGGCTTCAGTACTTTTGGTACCGATGAAAGAAAGCAATATAATTTCATAACGAATGAACTTGGGGTCACCTATGACGCAAATGATCCTTATAAAGTTGCACATATCGTAGCCAAAGGACCTGCTTCCAAGAAAGATGTCAATCTAAAAGTGGGTGATGTGCTGGTAGCGGTGAACGGAAACAAGATCGATAAAACACGCGATCGTGACTCCTATTTTACTTGGCCATCGCTAGCCAATGAAGTCCAATTGACGGTGAATCGTGGCGGCAAGGAAGAGATCATCAATATTCGTCCGCAAAGCAATGCTGCATTCAAAGATTTATTGTACGATGAGTGGATTAGAGGCAACCGAAATAAGGTCGATCAACTGAGCAAGAATAGGATTGCCTACTCGCACATGAAGAACATGAGCGGGGAACAGCTGCAATCTTTCTTGATCGATATGGCGGAACAAGAGAACAACAAGGATGCTATTATTTTGGACCTTCGCTACAATACTGGAGGAAATGTACATGATGATGTGTTGCGATTCCTATCACAACGCCCATACCTTAAATGGCAATACCGTGGTGGCAAGCTTTCTCCACAGAGTAATTTCGCACCAGCCGGAAAACCAATCGTGCTCCTGATCAATGAGCAATCACTTTCAGATGCAGAAATGACTGCGGCAGGTTTCAAGGAACTGAAACTAGGAAAGATTATCGGTACGGAAACCTATAGATGGATCATCTTTACCTCCGGAAAAGGCTTGGTAGACGGTTCATTCTATCGCTTGCCTTCATGGGGATGTTATACCTTAGATGGGCAAGACCTGGAATTGACTGGGGTGGCTCCAGATATCGCTGTCAAAAATACCGTGGCAGATCGTGTGGCGGATAAAGACCCGCAATTGGAAAGAGCTGTACAGGAAATCTTAAAGGATCTGAAATAAAAATAAGTTTCATAAAAAAGCCCGAGTTAATGGATAACATGAACTCGGGCTTTCTTGTTGCATAAACTCACACACCGTGAATTATGCAATTATACATTTTTTAACTGCTTATTCTGCCGTATTAGAACAATAGTCAGGATAGTAAAGGCTATAAATCCAATTCCTGAGCAGATTATCCTCCAGGCTTCCTTGTCAAAAGAATTAATAAGGACATAGAAGCTAAATGAGGCTAATGCTAAGTTGAGTATAAATGCGACTTTAAAGTTTTTCATATTTTCATATTTAACAAGAGGCTGCTGCTCCTGCTAGTCCTCCTGAAATTACGCCTACAGCTGTGCCAATAGGAATGCCTACGACGGTAGGGGTGGTTACAGCAGCGCCGGCTAAACCGCCTAATCCTGCACCTCCAATGATGCCAGCGGCACATTTGCCCCAGCTATCCCACCAGCCTTGCTTTGCATTTGCCGCTGCGGTTAATCTAGCGGAAGCTTTAAATTCCGTATATTTTCCTGAATTTTCAAATGATTCGCCATATTTCACAAAATCTTCCATGGTTTTTGAAATAATCAGGATACTTTTCAATTCATCATTTGTAATACTGCTATTGCTTTTTGCTTCCTTTACAATATTCCTTACATGATTTAAATAATCTGATGAATTGGAGAAGCTGCTTGAATTCTGAATGGCCAATAGGTAATTTGAAAAACTGGAGGATAAGTTCTCTGTATTCAATGCCTTCGAAATCTCATTTTCTTTAGATCGATAATAGGCCTCAAAATCTCCACGTTGTGAAACCTCTTCCAGCTGAACAAATATTTGTTTAGTGTAACTATCAATGTCAGAAAGCTCTTTGCTGCTTAAATTTTGGTCTTTGTTTTCAATTTCTTGATCCTTATTACAGGAATAGGTGGTTAGTAAACCAAAGGTCAAGAATAATAAAATTAGGTTTTTGCTCATCTTTTCTAGTTTAGGGGGTTAGATAGTAGTGTGTGAGTTAACTTTTATTAAGGTAATCAATAAAAATTATTAAACCAAAATAATTATCATAATAATAAGGAATAATTAATGGGGTTTTAGGCTCATTTGTTTGATATTTATTGTCTCTTTTTATGTTTAAGCTTGTTTTTTTTGACATTATATTTTTATGAATCAATCATTATTGACGGAATCGCTAAAACAAAGTTCATATTTCTTAATTATTAATTAATAGGTAATAATTCATTAATCTTGGTTAAATATAGCCGTTCTATTTTTGTGCGATTATTAAAATATTTAGAAAATGAGATTAATTATTACTTTGGCTTTGTCCATTTTTGTGTTGATGTCCTGCGAGAAGGATAATTTCACAACCGATAAGAAAGAGGGGAAAAAAGGGAAGAAGGAAAATTTATTGGATTCAATTGAACAGAAGCAAGAATTTGACGCTCCATTTGTATTCACTAAGGGAGATTCCGTTTATCTGAAGAGGATTCTTAAATCTTCAACGAATTCAGATTTATTAACTAAAACTTTTTCAAAACCAGCAAACGCTGAATTTGAATTCACCGTTTTTATCAATCATATCAATAAAGACTATAAGGATTTCAAGGTCAAAATTAAGCCAAACGTTGCTTTCAAACATGAGGCTGAATGGAAAACCAACGAGCAGATCTTGGTGGTTTCCGATTATGAGGGTGAATTTTTTCACATGGTGGATTTCTTGATCTCTGCCCAAGTGATTGACGATAACTACAATTGGAAGTTTGGCAATAAACATGTCGTATTCCTAGGCGACCTCTTTGACCGTGGCAGCATGGTACACGAATGCCTTTGGTTATTGTACAAATGGGAATCGGAAGGTGCCAACATCCACATGCTATATGGCAACCATGAAATCATGAATATTTCAGGTAATCAAACAAACTATATTGCCGAAAAATATAAACAAGCTTTAAAACCACTGGGCTTTGAAGCAATCCAACAAATGTACCAAGCAAACAGCATCCTTGGAGCTTGGTTGAGAAAACAGAATGCCATGGAAAAAGGAAATGATATCCTATTCGTTCATGGTGGTATTTCCGAAAAACTATTCGAATCCCAGAAAGATTTCAGCATTGCCAAAACCAATCAGATCGTCCAAAGAAACCTAGATAACCCAAAGAATGAAGAATCAGCTCCATTCTTGAGATCTAGCAGCGCCTTGACTTGGTTCCGTGGATACTTCAGAAAACCACAGCAAGACCCGAAAGTGTTGGATAAGGTATTAAAGCATTTCGATGCAAGGCTTGTCTGTGTTGCCCATACGGTACAACCTAAAGCAGGTCTTTCCTATAATGGAAAAGTAGCCTGTACGGACGTAAATGTTCATAAGGGACAAAAAGAAGGTTTGTTATTTGATCAAAAAGACATCTTCAGGATTGAAGTGAAAGATAAGCATACTGCTTCAGTTAAAACCAAACTGTAAGCGTTGTTGTAGGTTGTAATTTTTATTTGTTTGAAAGGGTTGCCTCATTAGAAAAGAGGCAACCCTTTTTGTTTTGCTGATCCTCTTTTGCAAGATTAGGATATCCGCCATAATTGCACATTCATGTCAACAATCATATTTCTTCCTGAACTTCCACAATCCATTTTCCCAATCCTTTGCCAAGCAACATTACTTAACAAAAAATAAACCTCAAAATTTTCTTCTACTCCTGAAAAATTTACGGATTCGTTCTTACTCTTGTTCGACCCATATTCGAGACATATTGCGAAAATTCGGAATATGTCTCGAATAAGATCCACTGCTGCTTTACTTGCCATTCATTATTTTAATATTATGCAAGACACATGAATATAAGATTAACTTAACATTGTCTTAATCTTTTATTTAACTTCATACCCTAAGTTTGGAGCAAACAACCATAAACACATGAAAAAATTATATTGGTCCTTGCTAGCATGTTTATTGACAGGAACAGCTTTCGGTCAGGAAATGGCAAAGGGAACTGTCTTTATTGATGCTAATGCGAACGGTCGTCTGGACAAAAAAGAGGCTGGATTAGCTGGCGTGAGTGTCAGTAATGGCAAGGAAGTCGTACAAACGGATAAAAACGGAAAATATCAGATTCCGGTTGAAAACGATAACATTATCTTCGTCATCAAACCTTCTGGGTATGCATTACCAGTAGATGCCGATAATCAACCAAAGTTTTATTATATCCACAAACCAAACGGTTCTCCAGCTTTGAAATACCCTGGCGTAACTGCTACAGGTGCTCTTCCAAAATCAATTGATTTTGCCTTAACGGTGAAGGAAGAACCAGCTAACTTTAGTGCATTTGTTTTTGGTGACCCTCAGGCATATACCGCGGAGGAAATGGAATTCTTCAAAAATGGGGTGGTAAGTGAAGCGAAAACCAGAAAAGGTCCACTTTTTGGAATCAGCCTTGGTGATTTGGTTGGGGATGATCTTTCCTTGCACCCTAGTTATAAACAGACTATCGGCCAGATGGGTCTCCCTTGGTTCAATGTAATGGGTAACCACGATATGAACTATGATGTCAAAGAGGATAAATACGCCGATGAAGGTTTCGAGAAAGCCTTTGGCCCGGCCAATTACTCTTTCAATGTGGGCAATGCGCACTTTATCGTGCTCGATGATATCATATATCCACATCCGGAAACTGGAAAAGGTTACCAAGGTGGATTGAGACAAGATCAGATTGATTTCGTTGCTAATGACCTGAAGTTTGTGCCTAAAGATAAACTGATTGTCCTTGCCTATCATATTCCTCTGTTTCAAGAGAATGAAAAAGCATTCCGTAATGAGGATAGAAAACAACTTTTTGATATCCTTTCGGAATACCCGAACACCCTAGGGCTATCTGCACACACGCATTATCAACAGCAGAATTTTTTAACTGCTGATGATGGCTGGAAAGGGAGCAAACCTTACCATGAATACAATGTGGGAACTACTTCTGGCGACTGGTATTCTGGCCTTCCGAATGAACAAGGTATCCCTACTTCAACCATGCGTGATGGTACGCCAAAAGGATATGCAATCCTGTCAATAGACGATAACCAATATAAATTTGATTATAAGGTCGTAGGAAAAGATGATAGCTATACAATCGGTCTATTTGGTCCAGCAGTCGTGAAAGCGAAATATGCAGGACGCTATAATGTATATGCTAACTTCTTCCTAGGTTCAGCAAAGGATCAGGTTCGTTATAGGATTGATAATGCAGATTGGATCATTATGGACAGGGTAGAAGGTGAAGACCCAGCCTATATGAAAGAACTATTAGCTTATGATGGTGCCAATACCTTGGTTGCCGGCAGAAGACCTAGTGACCCAGTTCAATCGGCACACCTTTGGAAATTGAAACTTCCTAAGCTTAAAGCTGGTAAACATGTGATTGAGGTAGAAGGGGTGGATATGTTCGGAAGGACGCATGCTGCGAAGAAAGAAATTGAGGTGGTTGAGTAAGTGTTTTTGATGTAAATATTTGTGGGATAGCGCTTTGCGTGAAATGTTTCACGGGGAGCGTTGGGATAACAACACCAGAAAGTTAGCCTGCAGTGTAGGGGCGTATTGAATACGCCCGTTGCATTTGAACCAGGATGGAGGGGATAAGAGGATGGGCCAAGATCTGGGTTTTGAACCAGGATTAATGGGATAAGAGGATAGGCCAAGATCTATCCGCAGAGGATAAATTCAATATTTTAAGAAAATAACAAAAGCGGTATTTTTGCAACAAGCAAGAATTCCGCTTTTGTGCATTTTTATTCTGAACGATCAGTGAAGAATCTGTACGGTTCACATTCCCAGGATCTTGTCATCCTGGGCCGAAGGCCCAGGAACTGTACGCCAATAGAATCTATGGTATATTGATTTGAACAATTCTTGAAGAATTGGAAATGGGTTAATCATTTGTATGCGGCGGGCGTATGCGATACGCCCCTACAATGCGTAATAACTTTCAACCGGCTAATAAGTAATAATCTTGGTCCATCCTCCCATCCCGTACCCTGAGCGGAGCCGAAGGGAATCCTGGTTCAAATCTCCACGACCCATTCCCCATAAATTAGTTACAATAAATAAGCCTACATGTATATACAATCTGATTGTTAATTTGTAAATTAGGTTTATAAACCTGATTGCTAAAGCTTTGCGTCGCATTGTTTTATAGACCCAAAAGTTAAAATTTATTGTAAATGAACATATTAAGAATTAGTGCAAATCCAATTCAAAGATTGGTTTTGTTGTTATTGATTGGATGTTTTGGAACCGGTTCTGTCTTGGCGCAGACGCAGAGTGAAAAGGATGAAGGGTGGATTTCGCTGTTTGATGGGAAGACCTTGAACGGTTGGAAGGTCAATGAGAATCCGCAGACCTTTAGCGTAAAGGATGGGGCTATTGTGGTGAATGGAAATGTATCCCATCTATTCTATGAGGGGGATGTGAACAACCATGACTTCAAGAATTTCGAACTTAAGATTGATGTGATGACTTTTCCGAATTCAAATTCGGGGATTTATTTCCACACGGATTTCCAAGAAAAGGGCTTCCCCGGAATTGGTCATGAGGTGCAAGTGAATTTGACCCATTCAGATTGGAAGAAGTCGGGCAGCATTTATAATGTGGTGAATGTGGATAAGGCTCCGGCTGTCGATAATGAATGGTATACTCAGCATATCATCGTAAAGGGCAAAACGGTAAGGATCCTGATCAATGGGAAATTGCTTTATGAATATGTGGAGCCCAATCTGAAAAAGGATTCCGAACGGGGTCAATTTATCTCGCACGGGACTTTTGCTTTGCAGGGACATGATCCGGGGAGCAAAGTCATGTTCAAGAATATCCGCGTAAAAGTTCTACCAAATTAATACGAACCTAAACCTACAATTATGAACAATAAGAATTTAACTTCCAGAAGGAATTTTATCCGTACCGTTGCGGGGGTGGCAGTCTCGGCACCGTTTTTCCTTGATCAAGCTTTCGCGAATGCTCCTGCCAAGAAGCTTAGGCATGCCTGTATAGGTGTCGGAGGAATGGGCGGACATGATCTGCAGCAATTTAAATCGCATCCCGATATCGAGATCGTGGCCTTATGTGATGTGGATGAAAACCATCTGAAACAAGCTGCACAGCAGGTCCCAGGGGCTAGATTGTATACCGATTGGAGGGAAATGCTGCAGAAGGAAAAAAAGAATATCGACTCCGTAAATGTTACGGTGCCTGATCATAATCATTTTATTATTGCTATGGCGGCCATTGATGCCGGCAAGCATGTGTATTGCCAAAAGCCGATGTGCCATGATGTTGCGGAGGTCAGAGTTCTGACCAAGCATGCGGTCAAGGCTGGCGTGGTTACTCAATTAGGGACCCAAATTGCCTCCTCGATTGGCGATCGCACTGCGGTGCAATGGATTAAGGAAGGTCTGATCGGCAAGGTGAAACATGCCTATTTATGTTCAAATCGTTCGGGTATTTCGGGCTATCGCTTGGAAGGTCCAAGACCGAAGGAAACTGTTGAGGTTCCATCGACTTTGGATTGGGATAAATGGATTGGAACGGCTCCTATGCGACCTTATGCGCCGACCATCTATCATCCCGGAATCTGGCGTTCATGGCAGGATTTCGGAACTGGCTGGTCTGGTGATATTGGTTGCCATATCTTTGATGCGGTTTGGAAAGGTTTAGGATTGAAGGCTCCCAAATCGGTATTTGCCGAGGTGCAGCAATCTTGGCAAGATTCTCCTGAACGAAGGGCTGACACCTGGTCGCAAGGAAACCATATCAGTTGGAAATTTCCGGGAAATGAGAAAACGGAGTCCGATGTACTGCCTTTGGAATGGTTTGACGGGGAATTCTATCCACCAAAAGAGGTACAGGCGCTTTACAATAACGGCGAGAAATACCCGGAAGAGGCTGCGATGCTGATCGGTACAGAAGGGGCATTGTTGATTCCACATGGCGGAACGCCGGTATTGTTGCCACAAAGTAAGTTCAAGGACCATCAATACCCTAAGTTAGAAGAAAGAAACCATTACCACCATTATATAGATGCTTGTCTGAAAAAGGCGAAAACAGAATCTCATTTTGCGCAGACGGGTCCAATGACCGAAGCGATCCTTTTGGGTACCGTGGCGATTCGAGTGCCAGGGAAGGTGTTGGAATGGGACGCGGTGAACATGAAGTTCCCAAATGCTCCTGATGCAGAGAAGTTCCTGAAAAGGAAGTACAGGAATGGTTGGGAGGTGAAAGGTTTTTCGTAGGGCTTGATATAATCTGCTGAATGTTGTTTGTTGTTTTAAGGTGATTTATTAAGTCCATTGAAACAACAAACAACATCAATTTGCATAAATTTTCGAGATGTACTTATTGTTAAATAGGCCCAATCTATTTAAATTAACATTAAGGTTCCCAGCCTTAATTTTTCAACTTAGAATGATCCCCCCATTACGATTAAGGTCTGCAAAAATGATCTTAATAGCTCCCGTATTTTAATAGATAGAGTTCTACAATTTCAATAGTTTTTAACAGAAACATTGTAAGAATGTTTACTGTTTGATAGTTTTGTTCGAATATATTTCCTATTAATAATAAACTGTACAAAATAGGTAATTTCAATTTGTTGGTTTCCATATTAGATAATTCGAACACATGTTTAAGTTAACCCTTTCCATTCTTCTTATAGCAGTAGCTTCCTTTTGTTATGGTCAAGTCAGCTTGAAAGGCGAGAACTCATACCCTGAGGGATTATATAAAACCAAAGAAGACTTTATAAAAAAGGTTCCCAGTCAACAGGTTGATTTAGTTGCCAAGACTTTGTTTTGGGCTAAGCGTGAAGTGATCGACACGATCCCTGACGTGTGTTCGTTTTTTTACAAGGAAACGGACAAAAAGGTGAAGCAAATGTTTGCGATTTCTTACAAAGGACAATTATTTATCCAAACAGGCTCAGTTTTATTAAATAGAGATAAAAAAGACAAGTCCCAAAGCGCAAGCGCCCCTTATTCCTTTACGCGCGTCCTGTTCGGGGGTGAAAATTATCTGTATCTGGAGATGGAATTGGCAAATTCCTGGGAACAGGGATTAGGTTATGGGCTAGGAGGTGCTGCTGGATCTGTGATCGCCCAAAATGCAATTAAAGGGAAGGGAATTGTCTGGGATTTCAAGGCTAATCAATTCAATATTTTCAGGAGCTGCAATGATTACAATGAATTTATTGCGGATAAATATGCCGAAGGGGTACAGGAATGCAAGGGCAAACAGCCAGATATGTTGCAGGTACGGGAGGCCATCGATAAGATCAAATAATTTTTGATAGCCAAGGCCAAGATCTACAATATAAGGTAGGATTGGTTTGGTAATAGGGAGCCTTCCTCTAATTAATGTAAATGAACAGAGAACTTCAGCATTTTTTAACATCGATATCCATTCTTCGATTCCCACTCATTTTGATGGTAATCTATATTCACATCATTCATGAGGAAATCAGTCCTGTGCGGTTGAGTATGGATCCAGATGATCTTTATCATTTATTATACACTACGATTTCGCATAACTTTGGACGTACCGTAGTTCCATCCTTCTTTGTTTTTTCAGGATTTCTTTTCTTCATGAAACTCAAGGAAACATTTTCCTTGAGCACTTACAAGGTTCAAATTCAGAATAGGTGGAGATCATTGTTCATTCCCTATTTCTTTTGGAACATTGCCATGGTACTGATTATCCTTTTAAAAAATAAAATATTCTTATCCATTGGCGGGCAACCTGATGATTTTTATACCTCTGTGCAAAGTTCATCTGTATATGACATGTTGTGGAAAGACCCAATCGATTATCCGCTTTGGTATCTAAGAGATCTATTGGTAATGGCTTTATTTTCGCCATTCTTCTTTGTTCTAAAAAAGTACTTAAAGTTGTTTGGACTGGCTTTATTGCTGATTTTCTATCTTTCATGTATCGAAATCCCTATCCCAGGCTTTAGTGCAACCGCTATATTTTTCTTTGGTTTGGGCAGCTATATAACAATGGATCCGCCTGCATTTGTAAAGTTCGTCAACAGATTTGGGCTTGTGCTGATCATTGCCATGTTAGTTTTCCTAGCACTTTCTACTTATAATAATGGGAAACCACTTTATGAATTCTTTATCAGGTGTTTTACCATATTCGGGACCTTTTCGATAATCTATCTAGGGAATAAACTCCAACATATAGACAAGCTCAAACACATTCTTATTGACCTTTCCAAGACAGTTTTCTTTGTTTATGCCATTCATATTATATATATCATTAATTGGACAAAAGGGGCTTTTGCTAAAATCAGCTTTCTGAACAATGGTTATGGGCAAATAATTGGTTACTTTTTGATGCCTCTTGTGGTAGCGGGAGTATGTCTGTTGATCTACTATTTAATGAAAAAACTAACTCCGAAGTTTTTAAATGTGATTATAGGGGGGAGGTAGGGTATTGGTTAATAAAAGTTAATCTGTACTCTCTGTTGGACTTGGAATTTCGTGAATTTTACCTTTTTTGATTTAGTGAGATTATTTTTTGATAATAGTCTTTAACTTTCCATAAAGCCAATCAATAGGGAAATAAACAATCATAAAGATTAAAACCAGTGGTACACTTAGGAACTTAATAAATTCAAATATTTTATCCCGGAATGGAATAGCATTAAATTCCATTTCTTCATTAATAATTCTTCCATTTTCAATGGTTAAGTGAAGAACCTTTGGGAATATGCGTTTTCCATTCTTACTATATCTGATAATCTCATAGAAGCCCGATACTAAGCTGATCTTTCCAGAATACCATTCTGCAAAAACTTTCTTTTGCTCTGGATACAAATAATTTAGATCGATTGATTTATAATCATCAGTTTCATTTGGTAAACCTGAATCAGGATTTACAATTGTGCCGGTAAGTCCGATTAAATAGAGTTTTCCGTTTTCAATTTTCCATTTACAGGTATATGCTGGATAAAATGCAGAATTGAAATAACCCGATGGATCTTTGAACTTTACAGGCTTATCCTCTGGCAATTTAATGGAAGGACATCCTGCTATACATCCGTAGGATTTTCTATTGTATAAAAAATCATCTTCTGGCTCGCCGGTTAAATCGAAACCTGATGATTTGTAGTCAAAATCTATGGTATCCATATTGATAGTTTAATAGATTATACACATTAACAGATTGACAAGTATTCTGATCAATTTTTATTTAAAATTTACTACGGTAATTAAAAAAGCTAGAACTTAAACAGCTCTATTTCATATAATAGGCACTTCTGAAACATCTGATACAAAGAAGAAAATAGTAGTTGTTGCTTCCTAAATTGTCAACAAATCGCAAAAAACTATATTATTTATTTGATTTTTTTGTGCTGACTTGTACCTTTGACTCATCAAAAGACTTCGTAGCTCAGTTGGTAGAGCAACAGACTCTTAATCTGTGGGTCCTGAGTTCGAGCCTCAGCGGGGTCACTGGAAACCATCTCTCGATAATAGGGATGGTTTTTGTTTTTTTATTTACTTGAGGTTTTATCAAATTTTCTGTTTACAAATAAAGAAATAACAAATTATTTCAATTCCTTAATTTCAAAATGATTTATTCGAGAACCATCATCATAATCATACCCTAAATTTCCATTAGTTAAGCTTAAGTATATCTCTTGTACACCAAGAGTTTTAATAACAAAAACATGAGTTTCACCCAACAACCCTTTTTCAATATAGTAATCCATTACTGGAAAACTAAATTGAACTTGTTCCCCCAGAAAATCAGCAACCAGATGAATTATGTTTTTTTGAAAATCGAAAATATGATAGGTTGTTTCTTTATTAGTTTGAACAATAACCCCATTCAATTCTTTATCATTAATTAGACTTTTGAAGGTAAAAACTTTCCCTTTAAAAGGATTTAATTCAAGACTATTCTTTGGGATGTTTGTTTTTGGGACATTAACTTCCTCACTTTCAGTACCAAGTTCTATCTCCTTTTCCTTAACTATATCTTTTTTTGCACTTTGGTCAATTAAAGGTCCTGTAATTGGTATGGGATCAGACGAATTACTTGTTTTTTCAATTTTGCCATTATCTGAATCAATATTATCCTTTTCGTTGACAAATAGACGAAAGCCTAGTAAAATCACCCCAAATATTCCTAAAAAAAGTATTAACCTATTTAGGTTTTTTTCAATCTTTTTAGAATTAACATTTTTATAGTTTGAATTTTCTTCAATTAAAGAATTTTTATTTTCAATATCTTTTTCCTCTGAGCTAGGTCCCATAGATTTTAAAATAGGGGGCTGTACAATTTCAGAAGTATAGGTATATTCAATATTACTCGATAAATCGTCAAATAAGTTTATACTACTAATAATATCTTCAAAAACCTTTTCTTTATAACTTAAGGTATATAATTTCCATATTGAATTTTCATTTATTTCAAAATCTAATGCCTGTAATTTTTCTTTTTCGAGTTCATTATACTTGGAAGGATCCTCTATAGTAAATTTCAACTTGTAACTTAAAGGTTCTTTAGAAAATTTAAAAAACCTGTTATTAACCTCAATAGTCAACAAACCTCCTTTATCAATCAGAATGTTTAATTCGTCTATTAGTTTTTGAGTAAAATGTTGATCTTTCTGAATAATGAGATTAGAGCCACAATTTCCGCAAAAATTGCTAGGCTTTGATAATTGTATGCCGCAATTACTACAAAAGTTAATTTCATTCATGATGTTGAAATTAGGGTATGTTGTGCTTTTAATTAATGCATAGAATATTACAAATGAATTTAAGCGCCTACAAAAATAAATTAATAGCGAAAGTTAAGGTTACGGTAAACCGTAAAAACAATAAATAATGAATTTCGGTTAAGATATTCCGTAAAAACTTAAATCAATTTAGCTGTGATTAAAAAAAGATCAGATGATCACAGACTTTATTAGTGGATCGATTACCACATTCAATAGCTTTTCAAGTATTAGCAATCTCAATTGAACAATCAATTTTATTGCTGGATGATTATGAACAGTCTTGGGTGCAGATGGTATAAATGCAATTCTAAAAAACTTTATTTCAACAGGTAAAAAACAAATTCTCCGTCACAGTCACTTTTTAGTATTTGAAACTTCCTACGGCCTTGGTGTTTAGGGACATCCTAATAACTTGGAATTAGGTTTAAATTTTATTTAAAAGTAACTCAAATGAATTAATATCATTTTGTATTTTGGTTATAGGAAACCATAAACTTAATTAATCCAATATCCACTAATTCATTCCAATAACAACCATGGCACTCTATAAGGCAAACTCGAGAAATTCACGCAATTTTAAGGTGACTCTAGAAAACCAAGAAATAGGCGAATTGCTAATTAAGAAATGGTATTCTTTTGATGCTGATTTAATAATGTCTGATGGCAAGAATTATCAGCTTATCACAAAAGGTTTTTGGGATTCAAAAGTTGAATTAATTGATGGTTCTCAGACCTTATTGGACTTTAAGATGGGTTGGAAAGGAATTGTGATCAAGACTTATTTTGATCATCAAGAAAGACAGTATCTGTTAAAGCTGGAAGGGTTTATAATGAGTAAGTTTATTCTAATTGACGAGTCTGAGCGAGAATTATCGGTTGCCAGTACAGATTTCAAATGGTTATCCCTCAACTTTGATTATGATATAGAAACTACTGCGAACTTTGACCAATTAGGGAATAGAGATTTACTGCTGATGACCATGTTGCATTGCATGAATTATTATATATCCTATCTGAGCGCTGCGACGTAATTTCAAATGCATTGAACATTATATCTTATCGATCCGGGTTCAAATTGCTATATTTAACCTAAACCATTACAAAATCACCTAAATACAGATCCACCTATGTACAGGCTCAAAACAGTTTTAATTCTTGTCTATACTTTACTTTTTATTGCGAATCAATCCTGGGCACAGAATGGACTAAAGGATTTGTCCTTAAAGGAGGCATTTGCTGGGAAGTTTGACATTGGGGCTGCTATAAATCTGAACCAGATTTATGGGCGAGATGAAAAGGCTACAGCATTAATAGAATCGCAATTTAATTCTATTACTGCGGAGAATTGTATGAAAGCCATGTACCTGCAACCAAATGAAGGTGAATTCAATTTTAAAGATGCAGACCGATTTGTTGAATTGGGCGAGAAATATGGTCTGCGACTTATTGGGCACACTTTGATCTGGCATTCCCAAGCTCCACATTGGTTTTTTATTGACAAGGATGGCAAAGATGTTTCTCGGGAAGTGTTGATCGAACGGATGCGAAAGCATGTCCAGACTGTTGTTTCGAGGTACAAGGGCAGGATAAAGGGTTGGGATGTAGTCAATGAGGCCATACTGGACAATGGAGATTGGCGGCAAAGCAAGTTTTATAAGATCATTGGAGAAGATTTTATAGAATTGGCATTTCAGTTTGCGCATGAGGCTGATCCGAATGCTGAATTGTATTATAATGATTTTTCCATGTTCCAAAAAGGGAAAAGGGAAGGCGTGATGAGGATGGTCCGCAACCTCCAGGAGAAGGGGATTAAAATCCACGGAATAGGGATGCAAGGTCATTTGGGTTTGGATTACCCCGCTGTTTCTGCCTTTGAGGAGAGCATATTGGCCTATTCTAAGCTAGGTGTTAAAGTGATGGTAACAGAGCTTGATATCTCTGTGTTGCCGATGCCAGGACCTTCACATGGAGCGGAGATCAGTACCATTTACAAATATGATAAAACCCTAAACCCTTATGCGGAAGGATTGCCTACGGAAGTGGAAAGCAAGTTGGCTAGTCGATATAAGGAGTTTTTTGCTCTGTTTTTGAAGCATCATGATAAAATTGACCGAGTTACTTTGTGGGGAGTAAGGGATGCTGACTCTTGGAAAAATAACTGGCCCGTAAGAGGGAGGACAGATTATCCATTGCTCTTTGATCGGAACTATCAAGCTAAGCCTTTTGTCAAGGATATCGTTGAGATGGCAAAAGAATAAGCAGTGGTTTTTAAAGCGTCATAAATTTCAACCTATACTCCATAGGTGTCATTCCAATAAAAGTCTTGAATTGTTTATTGAAATTGGATAGGGTATTAAAACCTGAATCATAGCATATCTGGGCTACGCTCTTGGATTCGGCAACGGAAAGGAGCTTGCAGGCATGCTTAATGCGTAATTCTGTAATGAAATAGGAAAAGGTCTTCGAAGTTTTGGCTGTAAAATATCGGCTAAAGGATGTAGGTTTCATATTGAGTAGAGCGGCGACTTCTTCCAAGGTTATCTTGTTTCTGAAATGGTTTAGGGCATAATTATAAACGATGTTGATGCGGTTCGTTTCTACATCTTTGGATTGATACTGGAACTCGTCGTAGTGTAATAGTGTGAAATCCTTTCCCTTAGCCAGTACATTCAAGATCTTGAAGAGATGTATGATGCTTTCCATGCCATGCAGGTTCAGCAGTTCATTCATCAATGCGATTATTTCCTTGGCTGTGGCTCCCTGAATCTCCATTCCATGTCTCACTTTTTCCAACAGGACCTTTAATTGATTAAACTCCTCTTTTTCCGTGAATTTCTCCAATTCTGAACCATTGATATATATCACCAATCCTTCGCTGCTTTTTTTGGATTGGGGGTCAAAGTAAATGTCATCACTGCGCCAAAGGTGAGGGATATTGGGACCAATAAAAGACAGATCTCCCTTGACAAAGGATTTCATGGTATTGCCAATAAATCGAGTTCCGGAACCTTCCACTACAAGGAAAAGTTGGTACTCGGAATGGGCATGCCAAGTGGTATCGAAATGTTTGTCGGAAAGCTTTCGCACAAAAAATATGCGCGATGAAGGGATCCTGGTTTTCTGGACTGCGGTCTTTTTGAAATTGATATCCATTAATGGAATATATTGGTCATCCCCAGGTTTGCTGGGGCTCATTTCAAAAATAAGTCTTTAGCAGGCAATTATCAAGATTTTAAGGAGGTAAATGTCTAATTGTTGTCCGATGTTGTGCTGATTATTTATAAAGTGTGGTAAAATACAGTCATCATTGGGTATTTAATAGGTATGTTAAATTCATCTTGAATCTTAATTTAGGGTTCTAGGATTAACCATTTTAAACCAACCTAATGAAATGAAATAGGTATACGCTGTTTCATTTGATGGGGACAATGCTAAAGTGTATGGCCTGTAAACCTTTAAGAATCATTAATTTATTTAGAATATAATATGCAATTACCTGTGAAACTAGGCGTCAGTACCTGGCTTTGGACTTCTCCTTTCCGTACGGAGGATGCCGCAGGCTTGTTTGAGAAAATAGCAAGCCTAGGCTATGAAGTCGTGGAGATAGCTGTGGAAGACCCTTTACTTATCGATACCCAACAGATTTCTAAAGAACTTGAGAAGAATGGCTTGCAAGCATTGGTCTGTGGGGCTTTTGGACCAACCAGGGACTTAACGAGTGATGATGGAGCCTTGCAAAAGAATGGTCTGCAATACATTGAAGATTGCCTAAATATTTCGACAGAACTGGGAGCAAGTTTTTTCGCTGGTCCTATGTATTCAGCGGTTGGAAAAGCACGGATGGTACCGGATGCACAGCGCCAAATCGAATGGAACAGAGCGGTTGATAACTTGGGCAAGGTCTGTGAGATGGCGGCATCTAGAGGCTTGGAATTAGGCTTGGAGCCCTTGAATCGATTTGAGTCGGATCTGATCAACAATGTGGATGATGTATCGCGTTTGATCAATGACCTGAACCATCCAGCGGCAAAGATCTGTTTGGATATGTTCCATATGAACATTGAGGAGCCGGATCCTGGTTTGGCTATCCGAAAAGCTGGGGACAAGTTGATCCACGTTCAGGTTTCGGAGAATTATCGCGGAACTCCAGGCACAGGCAATGCAAGCTGGGGGGCATTTTATGAGGCACTTAAAGCGATCAACTATAAAGGAGCGGTATCCATTGAAAGTTTTACACCAGAAAATAAAGAGTTGGCAGCCGCAGTTTGTATATGGCGAAATCTAGCCGATGACCAAGATTCATTTGCGCGTGATGGGCATGCGTTTTTGAAAAAATGGGCTGCTAATAAATTATAATAACACAATCAATGAACGAAATGATGAAGAAAGAAAAAATTAATGTTGCAATTATCGGTTTAGGCTTTGGGGCAGAGTTTATCCCTATTTATCAACAGCATCCAAATGCTAACCTATATGCTATTTGTCAAAGAAATGAAGCGAGTCTGAATGAAATTGGAAATGCCTTTTCGATTGAAAAACGCTATACCGATTATGATGAGCTGCTGAAAGATGAAAACATTGATGCCGTACATATCAACACACCTATTCCAAACCATGCGGAACAATCGATCAAGGCTCTTCGGGCAGGAAAGCATGTTGCCTGTACTGTTCCGATGGCAACGACAGTGGAGGAATGTAAGCAAATCGTGGAAGCGGTTGAGGAAACTGGACTTACCTATATGATGATGGAAACCGTACTATATGCGCGGGAATTCCTGTTTATGAAAGAACTGTATGAGAAAGGTGAGCTTGGCAAGATCCAATTCCTAAAGGCGAGCCATCAGCAGGATATGGATGGTTGGCCGAACTATTGGCCGGGTCTTCCGCCTATGCATTATGCTACGCACTGTGTAGGGCCGGTATTGGGCCTAACACGTAATGAAGCGGAGTATGTATCCTGCTTTGGTTCTGGTACCATCCGTGAGGATTTGGTTGGTCAATATAATTCTCCATTTGCCATTGAATCTGCACATATTAAGTTCAGGAACTCTGATTTAAGTGCTCAAGTATACCGTTCTCTATTTGATACGGCTAGGCAATATCGTGAGAGTTTTGAAGTGTATGGTTCCAAGCAATCGGTGGAATGGCCATTGATTGAAGGGGAGCCGTTGGTATTACACGTAGCCAAAAGACCTGAACCTGAAATCCCGGAAAAAGTGGACTGTCCGGATTATGCGCATTTGCTACCGGAATCCATCCAGCATTTTACAAGGGCAGGAGTATATGATGAAGGAGAAAACCAACACCTTTCTTTCCTGCAAGGAAGTGGCCATGGGGGCTCACATCCACATTTAGTCCATGAATTTATCAGCGCATTGGTTGATGGCAGACAGCCATTTCCTAATGCTAGGCAATCTGCAAATATTACCTGTGTGGGTATTTTGGCACATGAATCTGCCATGAAAGGGGGAGAGATCATTCCTTTACCTGAATTTACTTGGGAAACAACCTAATTGTTGTTGCCTGAGGAACCTTTATCTCAATATTATTTAAGATGAATAAGATTTTAAAATTATGCCTTCTATTATGTGTTGTTTTTTCGGTGCTGGGATGTGCCGAAGATAACAAACCTAGAAGGTTGGAGTTATTTTTTCTGGGTCATGATAGTAAACACCATGACTCGGAATTATTGGCCGACATCTTGTCAAAGGAGTATTTTGCTGATGGAATAAATATTACCTATTCCATCGATCCTGATGATTTGACCCGTCCAGACCTTAAAAAGTACGATGGTTTGATCTTGTATGCGAACCACGATACGATCAGTCCGGCTCAGGAGAAAGCACTGTTGGATTATGTAGCTTCTGGAAAGGGCTATATCAATATTCACTCGGCTTCTTACTGTTTTCGGAACTCTGATGATGTCGTAGCCTTAATTGGTGGTCAGTTCAAGAGCCATGGAGGAGGTTCTTTTGGCGCTGAAATCATCAAGCCTGATCATCCGGTGATGAAGGGGCTTTCGCCATTTGTGACTGAATGGGATGAAACCTATGTGCACCATCTCTTGGCCAAAGATATCGAAGTATTGATGGAACGTGTAGACAGCACGCACAGAGAGCCTTATACATGGGTTAAAGAGCATGGTAAGGGTAGGGTTTTCTATACGGCTTTTGGACATGATGAGCGCACATTCCGTAACCCGGGATTCCTGCAGTTGGTGAAGAATGGTATCCTTTGGGCTGTGGGTGATAAGCCTGTGGAGCGAATGAAGAAGTATGAAATCGCCAAACCGGAATATGAGGAAGCTCGGATGCCTAATTATGAGCGCAAAGATCCGCCACCACGCTATCAGCATCCATTAAGTCCGGAGCAATCGCAGACCCTGATACAGGTGCCTGTGGGATTCCGTCTGGAACTATTCGCCAGTGAGCCGGACATTAAGAAGCCAATTGCGATGGATTGGGATGAACAGGGTAGGCTATGGGTCATCGAAACGGTGGACTATCCAAATACGGTGAGAAATGACAAGGGGGAAGGTGACGACCGGATTACCATCTGTGAGGATACGGACAATGATGGTAAAGCAGATAAATTCACGGTATTTGCTGAAGGGCTTAATATCCCGACTTCCTTTGTGTTTTCTGATGGCGGGATTATCGTTGCACAGGCTCCGCACTTTTTGTTCCTAAAGGATACTGATGGGGACGGAAAGGCAGATGTGCGTAAGGTATTGATCGATGGATGGGGAACTTTTGATACCCATGCTGGTCCTTCCAACCTAAAATATGGTATGGATAACAAGATTTGGGGAACCGTTGGATATTCAGGATTTGAAGGCAATATTGCTGGGAAAGCATACAAATTTGGATCTGGTGCCTATCGGTTTGGTCCAAAGGCTCAAGATCTGGAATTCCTTGGCAACACCTCGAATAACACTTGGGGCTTAGGATTCTCGGAAGATTTTGATGTATTCCTGTCCACTGCAAATAATGAGCACAGTAACTTTTTGGCTATCCCTGCTCGTTATTATGAGAAAGCGAATCTGAATGAAAGGGGTATCGAGAAAATTGATGCTCACTACAAGATACATGAGTTAACCAAAGAACTGCGTCAGGTGGATGTATTTGGAGGGTTTACCGCCGCTGCTGGCCATAACCTTTATACAGCAAGGGCATTCCCTCAAGAATATTGGAATCGGGTTGCCTTTATTGCTGAGCCGACCGGACGCTTGATCCATAAACATATCCTGGAACCTTCGGGATCTGGATTTAAGGAAAAGGGAGATGGCTGGAATATGGTCGCGAGTTCTGATAACTGGTTTGGTCCTGTAGAGGCTAAAGTAGGACCGGACGGAGCATTGTGGTTCTTGGATTGGTATAATTTTATTATCCAGCATAACCCAACCCCTCAAGGTTTTGAAAACGGACCTGGAAATGCCTATATCGATCCATTGAGAGATAGTTCTAAAGGACGTATCTATCGATTGGTGCATGAGGATGCGGCGAAGCAACGGAAATTTAAATTGGATGGAAAGAAAGGTCGTGACCTAGTTGATGCTTTGTCTAGCGACAATATGTTCTGGCGGACCACGGCTCAGCGTCTATTGGTTGAAGGGGGTGATAAGTCTGTTGCGGAAGACCTGCATAAGCTAATAAATGATAATGCTGTTGATGAAGTCAATGTCAATGGAGGTGCTATCCACGCAATCTGGACATTACATGGTTTAGGTTTGTTGTCCGATGGACAGAGCCCTAGTGTTGCGGTTGTTCTCAAAGCACTTAAACATCCAGCGGCTGGGGTAAGAAGGGCTGCGATTCAGACCTTGCCTAAAAACGCCAAGGTTATCGATGAGTTGATTTCCTCGGGAGCTGTGCAGGATAAGGATCTAAGAGTGAGATTGGCGGCTATTTTGGCCTTATCAGAAGCTCCGCCAAGTCCAAAAGTCGCTAAGGTGATTTTTGATGCGGTGCAGGATCCTGAAAACGAGAAGGACAAATGGCTGTTCCATGCCCTGATGGTTGCAGGAAGTCTGCATCAGCAAGCTTTTATGCATGAATATCATACTAAATTTGGCCACCCAGACTTTTCCAATGCGAATGGATCCTTAGGGGAGCGAATCATTGCCGGAAACAATATGAGCGTACTTTCGCTAAATACTGCGAGAGATGGTATCGTTGGTCCAAGGCAAATACCTGAAATAGCGAATCGAGAGATCCATTTTGTGGGGACTGTTCGTCAGAAGGATCAGAGGCCTTTGGATGGAGCTTTGCTTTCTTTTGGCAATAAAAAAGATGGTTATGCTGTTTCTATCAAAGATGGAAGAGTGGAATTCAGGGTTAACCAAAAAGGAAATAAATCGATCATTCAATCTGAAAAGCTTTCGAAACCAACGTTTAAGGTGAGGACTTCCTTGCTAGCGGATGGAAAGATGCTGTTGTTCATCGATGAGGAGAAAGTGGCTGAGGGCAAAAGTTTAGGCCTGTTCCCTGAAAAGCAGGATGGTTTCCTACTGGTAGGAAGAGCTAGTGCCGCCAGGGTGTCGGATCAAGTTCCAAATGATAGTCCGGGTGATTTTGCAAAGGACTTTAAATTTACTGGAACATTGGAGGACGGTCGACTTGTCGCCATGAACAAGGCGGATGCATCGGAGGGAAAAACGGTTGAGGCGGATAAGGTGCTAAAGATTAAGGCTATCGTAGGGGAGATGAAATATGATATCACCAATTTTACTGCGAAAGCAGGGTCGAATCTGAAGATCATATTTGAGAACCCTGACCATATGCAGCATAATTTGTTGATCCTGAAACCGGGAAGTCTGGACCGTGTTGGACAGGCGGCTGATAAGTTGGCTACCCAAAACAATGCGATAGAGCTTCAATATATTCCAAATACACCTGATGTGCTATTCAGCAGCTCTCTGGTTGATCCGGATGGCAGCTATGAATTGAATATCAAAGTGCCTTCGGAACCTGGAGATTATCCATTTGCATGTACATTCCCAGGACACTGGCGAATAATGAACGGGGTCATGAAAGTGACTAAATAGATTAAAAGGGGAATAAGCTTGAGAAGTTTATTCCCCTTTTTAAAAAGAATAGAGCAACCCAATGAATTCGGCTTTTAGCTGAATTTTGTATTTTAGGTTTAAGGAAAGTCTTGGCGACGGCTCCAAATGCCAGAGAAATATTTGCAGGATTTCTGGCAGGATTGATATAAACCCTATTCAAAATTGACGATTATGATGAAAAAAGAAGACATTCTAAAGCTTGAAAACCAACTTTATGAGGCGATGAAATCTGCTGACATTGAGGCTTTGGACAGTCTATTGCACAATGATTTGCTTTTTGTTATTCCAAGTGGAGAGGTCATCAACAAGGAGAAGGATTTGGAATCTTATCGCACGGGGAATTTAAAGATCATTGAACTTCACCCTGAAGTGGAACATCTAAATATTATAGATGATGTTGCCGTGATTACCCTTAAGCTAAAGCTGAACGGAAGCTTCTCTGGAGAGGCCTTTGAAGCCCAATTTAGATATATCCGTTTTTGGAAAGGATTTGAAGATGGGATCAAAGTGATCGGCGGGAGTGGGGTTGCCATATAATTTTAATCTAAGGGAATTCTTATTCAGTTGGGACATAATCCAATGGCAGCATATAGGCTAGCTTGGAATAGCTAACGGCATAACCACTCAATATCCAACTGGCAGTAGGAAAATAAGAGCCCTGTGGCTCAATAATAATTCCATCTGAATCCATTATGAATAGTTCTGAAACCTCACTGGCCGCTTTTTGCAAGATCTTATTCTTGGATTTTGAAAAATCAGCAGGGTAAATGATATACAGATAATCTGTGTAATTGAGTTTCATCAGGCCCTTCTCCTTATCTTCCCCAACGATGATCTCATCGGGTTGCATAATCCCCATTAAATAGCTGATTTTCTCCGGTTGGATTCTCTGCTTCCGAATGGTATTTACCTGATCTTCTGTAAAGTCTGTTTGTGAGGCATAGAATAATTTCCAATTCCCTCTATATTTCTTCTGTACACTGTCTAATATTGCATTATATTTTTGCACGGCTTCGATCCGGACCTCATTGTCTTTCTTTACCAACTTTCTGACGATATAGCCGTCTTTCTCCCATTCTTTGTTATAGGTACTCCTGATAAACCTGTTCAATGACAGTAAATAAGATGTATTTCGGTTCTTTTTATACTTAGATCTACCCTTTCCGATGTCCTTAAAGAAGGCATAACCTTCGAAAAGAAACATCTTGCTGCCAAAATCCATTCTAAATCCTCCTAGGTCATAGGTCAGTTCATATCCCAGAGCATCATTTCGGATCTTAAGGGGTTCCGTACAGATGGCTGTCAATACATTCGCCTTTTTGTCAAATCGGAACTTCACAACCTCATGGTTCAGGATTTTACAGTCGTCTGCAAAACCGCCCTGTCCTATTAAGTTATCAGTAAAGAATTGCCCCCATTCCTTCCAACCATCTTTTAGGTAGTTGGTAACCACCACTTCTTCAATGGCGGTTGACTTTTCTTTGATCGCAATGATCAGATCCTGCTGCAAGGGAATTTGAATTTCCAAGGCCCGCTTTTCAAATCCCATGCTGCTCACAACCAATTCCACATTTCTGGTAGGTGAATGGATGGTAAACAGGCCTTCTTTGTTCGAGCTGGTTCCCAATGAAGAATTATTGATGTAGATAGACGCTCCGGCAATAGGGCTGCGGTCATCTGCATTAATGATCTTCCCCTTAATGGTATGTTGGGCCAAGAGGTGCTGAGCAAAGAAAATGGAAATGATAGTTAGGTAGATTCGGATCATGTTACGACATTTTCGTAAATATACTAAAATGCAATATTAGATTTCATAGGGTTTTGATTATCTGTACGATGATTAGCATTTTTCAAATGGTTCTTTTCAAAATATCTTATATTTAACTATATGAAAAAGTCTGCTTTACTGATATTGCCTTTGCTGTTAGCGGTCAACTGCCTATTTGCACAGGTTCACTATTCCAACGATATTATTAAGACCGGGGCGGAACGTACCGAAAAGTATATTTCCAAGCTTCAAGGGAAAAGAATTGCTTTGATCGCGAACCAAACTTCTATTATTGGAGAGAAGCATTTATTGGATAGCCTAGTGGCTGCTGGGATTAATATCGTCAAGGTCTTTGGTCCCGAACATGGCTTCCGGGGGAATGCCAGCAATGGAACTTCTGTGGGAGATGAGGTTGATCCGAATACTGGGGTCAAGATTATTTCACTGTATGGGAAAAAGAAAAAGCCTTCAAGGGAAGATCTAACCGATGTTGATATCCTGATTTATGACATTCAAGATGTTGGTTGCCGTTTTTATACCAACATCAATGTATTGCGGGATGTGATGCAGGCTGCAGCAGAAAACGGAAAGGAAATGTTGATCCTGGACCGACCGAATCCCAATGCCTACTTTATTGATGGCCCTGTTTTAGACATGAAGAATAAATCCGGAATAGGTCAGTTTCCAATACCTATCGTACATGGACTTACCGTTGCTGAATTTGCACTGATGGCAAATGGAGAGGGATGGTTGGGGAATGGATTGAAATGTAAGCTTTCGGTGGTAAAAAATGCTAATTACAAGCATAGCCTCATGTATAGGTTGCCGGTTAATCCTTCGCCGAACCTTAATACACCTGAAAGCATTCTTTTATATCCGACAACCTGTCTTTTTGAAGGGGTTTCTCTCAACCATGGCCGCGGGACCGATTTTCCATTTACTGTAGTAGGTGCGCCTATGTTCATGGGAATTTACCAATTCAGTTATACACCCGTTTCTATGCCTGGAAGAGCAGAGGATCCGCTTTATCAAGATCAAGTATGCTATGGTCTTGACCTACGAGGGACTGATTTTGAAGCGCTGGTTAAATCCAAAAAGATCAATCTGGCATGGATGATCGATCTTTATGCTAAAAGCCCCAATAAACCTGCATTTTTTGAAAGGTTCCATCCCCAAATCGGGAATATCGATTACCTTGCTGGAGTGTCAGAATTTAAGGACCAGATCCGTGCCGGCATGACGGAGGAACAAATCCGTAAAACATGGCAACCGGGCATTGAAAAGTATAAGAAAATGCGAAAAAAGTACTTGCTGTATAATTAATGGGCAAACCTATTTTTGATTACCTGTAATCCTAAAAATAACATCTTTTTCAATGTATTCTTTATGTTTGGCCGGGAAAGGATCGTTTTGAATACTCTCGACCGTAGATATTTTTATTCCTGCTATCCGGCTTTCTTCTGTGGCTTGCGTTAGGGAGAAGTGGTACTCCAATTCTAAATAGCCTAAGTCAAGTGCTCTGAAACCTTTTTTGGCCAGGTCATAAGCTAATACGGCAGAGGTAGGGCCTAAGGCTAGAATGATTAATTTATGGGTTCCGTATTCTTTCGCTGCGGATAAGATTTCATTGTAGTGCTTAAAGGTATTGTTATTAGGACATTCAATTCTTTCCACACTTTTTGCATTGGAATAGAAGCCTTGGCTCTTTCCTAAATTGCTCCCTTTGCCTTCGATGATCAGTATATCCTGATCTTCCCAAAGCCTTTTCCAATGCGCAATTCTTTTTTCAATTACCTCTTTGTCCTTGTTCCTATCATCAAGATAGAACCTGCTGATCTGAGAATTGAGATACGTGTAATCCTTACGAAGTAAGGATGAAATTTTGTAGAATAACTCGTGTAAATAATTTTGCCAAAAACCAATTGAAGAATCCGTCAGCTTGCCCTTATCTAGCGAAACCAAGGTTCTAGGGACCGCTATTTTTAAGTTGTATTGGTCGGTGTTTTTGTCCTTTAGAATTTCTACGAGCCTTTTTTTGAGCTCGGGATCTGCATCCTGATGTTTTAATGAAATGTTCCTCGGACAAAGAAATTCTCCATTCAGCATCAAGGTAAATTCCCCATCTCCAAATCTAGATAATGAACATTTTGATTCAATCAAATAGTCTAAGCTCTCCTCAAAAGTCATGACTTTCAGCTTATTGTTCTGGAGTTCTTTGCCGGATCTGGAAACATTGAGTTTCCAATCTATTTTATTCAATAGTCTATGGAGGATGTTCATTTAATAATTAGTTTGGTTAATGTGATGTCGTAAATGTAATATAAAACATTTAGGAATAGAGATGGGACCTCCCAAACTATTGAATTTGTAAATGGATGTCTAAATTTTATTAAAAGATGTACTCGGAATTTCTAATGCTGTATGGAAATATATTATGGTGAAAGTTTATTAAATTATTATATCAACAAAGGATTATCCTGTATATTGCAGCCAAATCAACCCTAAAACCCAAAATGAAAAAAGTTGTCTATCCTATTCTATTTGCCTGTCTGTTATTTTCTGGTTGTAAAACCAATTTATCCCAAAAAGGAAATACTGAATGGAAGCCCCTATTCAATGGAAAGGACATAAACGATTGGTTTGTGAAGATCCATCACCATGAGGTCGGCGAGAATTTTGGGAACACCTTCCGTGTCGAGGATGGCATCATCAAGATCAGGTATGACCAGTACGGAGATTTTAACGATCAGTTTGGACATCTTTATTACAAAACACCGTTTTCCTATTACCATTTGAAATTTGAATATAAGTTTGCTGGCGAACTCCAGCGTGGAGCACCGGAATATACCCTGTTAAACTCTGGTGTGATGTTCCATTCCCAAGATCCCCGAGGGATGCTAAAGGAACAAGACTGGCCTATTTCCGTTGAGATGCAATTGCTAGCCGGACTTGGCGACGGTAAGCCTAGACCTACAGGTAACATGTGTTCTCCGGGAACCAATGTAGTCTACCAAGGCAAAATCGCTGAATCCCATTGCTTGAATTCGAGCTCTAAAACCTATGACAAAGACCAATGGGTCAAGGGGGAATTGATCGTCTATGGCGACTCCCTGATCCAGCATATCATTGAGGGCGATACGGTGCTGCAATACTCCAAACCGCAGATCGGTGGAGGAACTGCCAATGGATACGATCCGAAAATCAAGATCGACGGAAAACTATTGGACAGTGGTTTTATCGCTTTGCAGAGTGAAGGTCAGCCTGTGGATTTCAGGAATATTTATATCAAAGATCTTTCGAAGTCCTTTTAATCGCATAGAGAGGAATGCCCGCGAGGCTCAATACTATGGTTCAGAGGACTTAAAATTTCCAAAAACTAAGCTGTTCTTATTCTATATGGTTTTCAATAATTGCATACCAAAACCCGGTAGATCTGGCGGAATTAATTTTCCGTCTTTTACCGCATAGGCCGTAAGGTCCATATCATCTGAACTGCTTGTTACCCCTTCAATGGTGACGGTATTTCCCAGACCACCAGCCAAATGCGCTGTATAATTGGTTTTCAGTAATGATCCCCAAGCATGTGGAGAGGCGAGGGTGCCCGTCTTTACCAGTTCAGGCATCATCCTTCTCCAATTTGTAAAGCCCAGACCTTCGATATCAGTCAAATGCACATCCAACAGCTTCTGTTCAAAGAGTTTCTGGAGGAAAGCTTGGTCTGGATCTGCTTCACCATCGGCCAACAAGGTATCCAACTTTTCCTGTTGGACGAATTCCCGAAGCTTTTTATAGTCTTCTACCGTTTCATGGAAAGGTTCTTCAATCCAGAAAAGTTTAATCCCAGCAATCCCTTTCAAATATTGGATAAACTCATCACTTGTAAAGCCATTGTTCCCATCGACCAGGATCTCACAATCTGGAAAGGCAGCAGCAACGGCTTTGGTGACCTCGATATCCCTTTGCATACCTTCGGCTTTGGGCATCCATTTATTTCCTCGTCCTATTTTTAACTTAAACTGTCTGTATCCCACACCATAATCGAAAAGACACTCTTCCAGAATCTTGTCAATTCCTGCAGGTTTATCCTTTGGCTCTAGATCGTCAAAATAGATCATACCACTGTAATACTTGGTGATAAATGGATCTTTCTTGCCCAGTAACACGTATACAGGTTTCTGTAAAATGACACCGGCCAGATCATGCAGGGCCATGTCGAAAGCGATATGTTTTTCAGAAAGTGTCCCAGCTTTTGGGGTAAAGAGCTCCGATATTTTTCTGCCAACCAACTCTGGGATCAACTGCTCGGCATCTTTTTTTGAACCCCTAAGGGATGCCCAACCCATTGCTCCTTGATCCGTCCTCAAACAGCAGATGTCTAGTTCAGGGCCATGACCATGGAGATCTAATCTGGCATTTTTTCCAACCAGTCTTGGATAGTTTAGTTTTACTTTGGAAAATACGATACTATCAATTTTATGTTCGGCAAGTTCCCTTTCGTCTGCTGCCAATTCGAATAGATCCGCCAAAGGATTTCCATATCCAGTGGAATTTAAAAGTAGGGAAGAGGCAAAGCCAATTCCTAAGGAGTTGATAAAGGTTCTTCTTTTCATAGGTTTATTGTGGTAAGTTGATTGTACAAAATTACAACAAAAATCATTCCCTTATGTTTGGTTATTAGTGATTTAGCTTAGGTTATCTGCGCTGCAATTGCTCGAGCAACTCATCCAGATTCCCTAGACTTGCCGACATGCCTTCCTTAAATCCATGGCTTACCATATATTCCAAGACCTCCAGACTGCCATATTCTGCCGTCACGCTCACAAAAGTATTTCCATCCAATTCCTCAAAAACATTTTCACAGTTTGTTCTTGGAAAATCAGGGCTGATATTTCCATTTTCGTCGCTGAAGCCCCTTAATTCAACAATCTTTTTTAGCGGATCGATCTCAACATAGTCATATCGGCTCCAGTGCTTCTCCCCGTTTGGACCTACCATGGCATAATGCCAATGTCCGCCTTGGCGAAAGTCCATGGATTTGGTCTCTGCTTTCCAAGGTTTCGGAGCAACCCATTGCTCCAAAAATTGAGGATCTGTCCATGCCTGCCAAACTAAAGCGACCTCCGCATCAAATTCACGTCTGATGCGAATGGTTTTGTTTTCCTTGTCTACGGAAAACTCAAACAGTAAGTTCTTTTTCATGATTTCTGCTTTTTCATGTTGTCTAATAAATCATCTAATTGATTGAATTTGCTTTCCCAGATCTGTCGGAACTGCTCCAGCCACTGATCTATTTCCTGCATCTTCTCCAGTTCCAGTTGATAATAGATTTCCCGGCCTTTTTGTTCTTGTTTGACCAATTCACATTCCGTCAGTATCCTTAAATGCTTTGATACAGCCTGTCTGGAGCTGTGAAAATGTTCTGCTATAGCATTTGGAGTCATCGCTTGAACCGCAATTAATGCGATAATGGCCCGCCTGGTCGGATCTGCTATCGCCTGAAAAATATCTCTTCTCGTTTCCATTGTGCAACTATGTGGTTTCAAATATAAATGCAATTATTTGGTTTCACAAGCATTTTGGATAATTTCTTCTGTCTATTTTTATAAATTTGATCCCATGGATGATCTTCTGCAAGATATCCGGCAAACCTTAATGGATAATGCCGATAAAACTACCTCAGATACCATGGCCCGTTTTTTTAAAGAAGGAGAAGGAGCCAAGCGCTATGGTGTGCCCATTGAAATCGCAAGGAAAATCGGCAAGGAGGTTTTCCGGGAAATCAAGAAGGAGCCAAAGCAGGAGATCTTTTCCCTATGTAACGAGCTTTGGAAATCCAAGATCTTTGAGGAAGCTTATATTGCTTGTATCATCAGCAAATCCATCCGTAAGCAATACGAAGCGAAAGACATGGAAATCTATGAAAACTGGGTCAATCTATATGTCAACAATTGGTCGGATTGCGATACGCTTTGCTGTACGACCATTGGTTATAATCTGATTCAATTTCCAGAAAATGTAAAAGTGCTGAAGACCTGGGCCAAATCCAAAAATCGCTGGACCAAGCGTGCCGCTGCGGTTAGTTTGGTGGTACCGGGAAAAAAGGGCTATTACTTGGCTGATGTTTTCCAGATAGCCGATATCCTCATGATGGATCCAGACGATATGGTGCAAAAAGGCTATGGCTGGATGTTGAAAGAAACCAGCAAAGCCTATGAAAAGGAGGTTTTCGACTATGTTATGAAGCACAAGGCAAGGATGCCAAGGACAGCCCTGCGATATGCCATTGAGAAAATGCCGGATGACCTTAAAGCCGAGGCCATGAAAAGCCATAGTTCTTTTACTGTTCTTGCATCAATGAAAAAGGTCTTGCCTCTTTACTGGTCCCTCTGCTTTTATTTGGGGTACCGCTCATCTGAAAGACAATTTCGCCGCCCTTATTGATGTCATCAAAGCTGATATAGTTTTTATTCAATGCTTTGCCATTTAGTTCAGCAGATTGGATGTAGACATTCTCCGCATTGTTGTTCTTTGCTTGGATAACAAAAGTTTTTCCGTTCTCTAAGCTGATGGTTGCCTTTTCAAATACAGGGCTCCCGATCACATATTGGTCCGTTCCTGGACAGACGCTATAGATCCCTAAGGCACTCAGGACGTACCAAGAAGACATCTGTCCTTGGTCTTCATCGCCCGGATAGCCCTTTTCAGTGGCGTTGTACAATTGCTTGCAGACCATGCGCACCTGTTTTTGCGCCTTCCAGGGTTCACCACTAAAGTTGTAGAGGTAGGGGACATGTTGGGTAGGTTGGTTTCCATGTGCATATTGTCCCATCTTTGCCAATAGCATCTCTCGCATTTCATGGATTTCCTGCTTGTAACTGCCGTATTTTATGCTTTGATCCATCGTGAAAAATGAATCCAACTTGGCATTGAATCTCTCTTGGCCTCCAATCATGCCGATTAAATCCTCAATGTTGTGCAAGACCGACCAGGTATATTGCCAAGCGTTTGCCTCTGTGAATGGACCGCCCCATTCAACAGGGTCAAAATCTGGCCGCCATTCACCATTTGCTAGTCTGCCCCGAACAAAGTTGACCTTTGGATCAAATACATTTCGGTAATTGTACATCTGTCGTCCAAACACATTTTCGTAGAAAGTATTCCCGGTCAACTTGGCCAATTGATAGGCACAAAAATCATCATAAGCATATTCCAAGGTTTTTGCGGTGCTTTCATGGATGTCGCCATAAGGGATATAGCCTAGTGTATAATACTCTTTCCAGCCTTCTCTTCCATTGGATCCCCCATAAAAGCCTTTGTTGGTGGTTTCATGATAATAGGCCCTCAGGGCAGAATCGGGGTCAAAGGTCCGGACGCCTTTCACCCAAGCATCGGTCAGTAGGGAGATGGCATGGTTCCCGATCATAACACCGGACATGCCCGGATTGGACCAAGTAGGGTAAAAACCAGCCTGTTGCTGAGCGTCCAGTAAGGATTGCATATACCTGCCCTGCATTTGCTGATGCAGGATGTTGCTCAATGGAAACTGTGCCCTGAAGGTATCCCAAAAACCATTGTCGGTATACATATAACCAGAATGGATCTTGCCATCATATGGACTGTAATAATAAGGATTGCCCTTGGCATCTATTTCATAGAACTTTCTAGAGAATAGGTTTGCGCGAAACAGGCAGGAATAGAAAGTTGCTCTATCCTCTTCCGTTCCCCCTTCCACCAAAACCCGATTCAAAAGCTCATTCCAAATCTCAAATCCCTTTTTCTTGGTAACTTCTAAATTCTTATGATCGGCTAATTCCTGTTTAAAATTGAGTCCAGCCTGCTCCGGACTGATATAGGAGGAAGCCATCTTGACCTCCACTTTGGAACCCGGCTTAAATTCTAAATATGCACCTACGCCCTTACCTAGGTCTTCCTTGTTGTTCGCCTTGATGCTTCCTTTCTCGTTCTCCCAGGTGCCGTAGGATTTAAAATCTTGATTGAACTCAAGTACAAAATAACTCTTAAAGTTTTCCGGTACTATCCTTCCATTGTTCACATAGCCAATTATTTTCCTTTCTTCCGGTATGATCTTGATCTCACAGTCTTTGGTATAGCCATCAAATACCAAGTTTGCTTTTCCATTCTTGGGAAAACTGAAGCGCATATGTGCCCCCCGTTCCACCGGACTGATCTCTGTCCGTATGCCATTGTCAAATTTTACGGAATAATAATGTGGCTTGGCAATCTCATTTGCATGTGAAAACTTCAATGCGCGCTGATCTTCATTGACGGTCAATTCCCCAATTCCCGGCATCAGAGAAAAAACCGCATAGTCGTTCATCCAGGGTGAACATTGATGCACCTGCTGGAACCCCCTGATCTTATCGGCTTGGTATTGATATTTCCAGCCATCGCCATTTTTCCCGGTCTGCGCAGAAAAGAAATGCACAGCAAAGGGAAGTCCAATGGTGGGATAAGTGTTCCCGTAAGAGAGGGCATATTCAGAATGTGTCCCTTGTAGGGTATTGACGTATTTTACTAAGTCTGGTTTTTGAGCCAAAAGAGAAGCCCCTTGCACCAATAAAATAAAGAGGGATATCAAGGATTTAAGCTGCATAAGGTTTAGAATTGCTGATTAATAGTTGATTAAAAATAATCATTTTTGGAATGGAAGGAGCGTAGAACAATGAAAATTATTGTTTTTGGAAGAGGGGATGAGCCCTTGCGGGCAATGT
Organism: Sphingobacterium sp. BS-2; assembly: GCF_046161205.1. NCBI lineage: Bacteria > Pseudomonadati > Bacteroidota > Sphingobacteriia > Sphingobacteriales > Sphingobacteriaceae > Sphingobacterium > Sphingobacterium sp. BS-2. Next base: position 34,754 of record NZ_JBIXGO010000019.1, on the reverse strand, counting down.
TATTAAGTTAGGGGTCTATTTTTTATTTTTTTATTCAGAGGTGTTTGTCATACCGAATCGTTAGATGAGGAAAGTATTTTCTTTTGTTTTATGCCGGTAAAGAAGATTAGTTGTAAAATATTCTACCCCTTCCACCGGTTTTTCCAAATTTCAATTCCTTATTGACCAAGGCTCCTGTTTATGGAGCCCTTCCGTCACTAAAACCCTATTAAGGTCTCATACGACTTCGTCAAGGAATCTCTCGGGCTATCGATATAAAAAGTCAATCTTACTTTCTGGTTATCCAAAAAATCAATCACCGAAAATCCTTGTCTATTATAGCCATATTTCAAGGGTTCCCTTTGATGTATATCCGATTGTTTCGACCCAGAACCACTGACCACCTGTCGGATTTTATCCTGCTCAATGTACTGTAATCCATGGTCATGACCTGCGACAAACAGCACCTTTGGATGATCTGCGGTGGCATCCGTAACCCTGTTGGTCAAATCTTGGTATATAGGGTGTTTGAGATCCTCCGCAAATTTTATTACATGCGTACGTAAAAGGGGATATAGCGAACCGATACCGGGAAGAGGGATATAGAGAGAGGACTTCACATCAGTAAGTGGAAAGATATGGTCTTTCCAATTGTAGATCAAGCTGTGGTCACCAAAGGATACCATGGGGTGATGCGAAATCATGAGCACCGTTTTATCCTTGTTTTCTGCCAAGATCTTCTTGATATCTGCAATGAACTGATCCTTTTCAGCTGATACATCTCGGTTATGGTGAGGGAAGAGCCAGAATTCACTGTCATACAATACAGCTATGGAATTGGGGTTAAGGTTCAGTACTGTTGGACCTATTTTTCCGGCTTGAGGCAGATACTTCAGCCCTGGGTCGCCATAGTTGTTCAGAAAATCCGCCTGTGCTTTTATTTTTTCTAGGCCCTCTTTGCCAGAACGGTCCCAATCATGGTTTCCAGCTAAGAAATAGACCGGAACCTGTAGATTTCTAAAGCCTTCAAATTGGGATTTTAGGATTTCCTGTGTTTCTTCTTTTTTCTTGCCGTTAAGAGCCATGCCGCTCGGATATATATTATCACCGATAAAAAAGGCCTTGGTCTTGTTTGGGATTTGCAGGCCATTGGCATTCTTGATCAGGAAGCTCTGTTTGCTGTTGATTTCTCCAGCATCTCCAAAAATGATCAATCGTTGTTCGATTTCCTGCGAAAAAGAGAATTGGCCAAAGAACATACTGGCAATTAAGAGTAGTTTTCTCATGATTATTTCATGTTGATCTGATAGATAAATGCGTTTTCAGCTTTTCCTTTTTCACTGCTGATAAACAATTGGCCCAGATTGTTGAAGCTGATACCTTCGGGTTGTTCCAACTGTTTCTTTTTGAAATGTTGGATTTCTTTAGCTTGGAAATTCTCGTCTAGCACCAATAACAGGCGGTCCACTGAAGAAAGGAGGTACCACTCCTCCGAAGAATTTCGTTTGGTTAAAGAAGAAGGTTTCAAGGTGTCTTTAACTTTAGGGTCTAGATTGCCAATATTGTTCAGGTCAAGGCTAAACTGGTTTTTTAGACTCAGATCCCCTTGGCCCAGGACGTTAAGCACATAACCGGTCAGGCTCGCATTTCCTCTATCGGTTTTACATGATTTGCAGATTACGACCAAGGAGTTGTTTTTTTGGTCATAAGCCATGGATTCGTATTCCCCCTTTTCCAATTTTCCTTTGAAAGTAGCAACCTTTCCTTGGTCTACATCCATGCTGATGGGAAAACTATGGATATCGCCATTGCTTTCCAGGACATAGAAGTATTTTCCATCTGTAGTGATCTCTTCATAATCGCCTGAAGGGCCAAATTCAAATTGAGAACTGATACTGCCGTTCTTGAGGTCATAGGTGAAGACAATACCTTCTTCATCTTGTACGACATAGGCTATGTCCTGGCTGTTCGAAAGAAAGGTCATGCCTGATATCTCATTCAATTCATTGGGTAGGGTATAAGTCTTTTTTGCATAGAGCTCAGCCGTATTGGATCTAGATAAATCTTCTTCGGTACCAGTGTTCTGACCAGTTTGCATCTGGCAGGACATCAAGGCGGATAGCAATAGCAAAAGGGGTAATGTTCTATATTTCATTGTTGTTTCGTGCGAATATTGATCTATTTCGCAAATTAAGCTACGGAAAATTTGAAAAAGCTGAGTCATCAATCGATAATATTTATCTGGGTTAGGAAAAAATGACGGATTTGCTTTGGGCTATAATATTGACCTCATTCGAGGCACATTCCGAATCTACCGGACGTGTCTCGAATATGGGGAAACTAATTCTCGGTAAATCTTTGTCAAGATAATAACGCTAAGAGCTGGAATTAAGCTGAAACAGGTCAGTAAAGGAGAATATAATATCCCATTGGAAACAATCATGGGCCGCCTTTTCTTGACGGTCCGGATATTTGAGATTTTTTGACGATCTCTTCGATTTCCACCCGATTTCCTTCTTTGTCCGATTATACCTCGATTCCATAGTCTAAGATCAATTCGGATTCTTCTTGGTTTTCATCCCCCTTGGAATGGTCCACGATGTTAGCACCTTTGTTTTGCGAACTGGTATGTGTTCGTTTTGCTCGGTAATAAGTCACTATCTACTTTGTCATTTCGGTAGAGGAAACTGTAAATACTGCGATGGCTAGTAGGAACGATAATCCCACTAATGGTTTTTCATAGATCTTTTTTTTCATAGATATTGTTTTTAGTCTTCGATTCCGCCTGGCCTATTTCTTTGCTGAATATATCCACTGCGATGCAAATCGGTGGCCTTAATATCCTTCAATTCCAGTCATTTTGAAGGCAAACGGACTTACAGAGCATCGAGAAGCCAGAAATTGAGCTATAGAGCGGGTTTTGGGGATTTAGCCCATCGCTCTTGCCATTTAGCAAATAGAGGCTGCCTGGGATGGGCAACCTCTATATTTTGGTACATTAGTAAGTCTTATTTTTCCCACCATACCTTAGTGTGGAAGGTATCGCCGCCCATTTGTTGGACTGCTTTGGCATAGTTGTCCGGATTAAATCGGCGAACTTCATTTTTATACATAAAGCGGGTTGGCATTACGCCATCGTGCAGCATGAATTCAGTTTTTGGGAGTTTTGGAAATCCTGTTCGACGGTATTCAAACCATTGTTGGTAATCCACCATAAACAGCGAAAGGTATTTCTGCAGCATGATCCTTTCCAGGGTTCCATCGAATGCTGCTGCTGGATTGTCGAAATAATTCGCTGGCAATGCGCCACCATATTGCTCGATAGAGGCCTTTACCCCTTTTTCATAAGCCGATTTCGCCTCTGCAGTCAATCCCAAGGCATTATAGGTTTCCGCTTTGATGAATTCCACTTCTGCATAGGTCATGATCAATTCCTTGATCGGAGTGCCTACCGCTTCCGGATACATCAAGTCTCCATTCGGGGTGCTTGGGCTATAAGTGATGGAAGAAAGATCACCAGAGTGACCTGCGGGAATTCCTTTATAACCGATGGGGACAATTTTACCATCAACCAGTTCCGTTGCCTGGGTCATGATGAATGGTCTCCTAGGGTCTTCTAAGGTATTCAAGTTATCGACAAAGAAAGAGGCCATCGCTGTAAAGTTCACGTAATCTTGGCGCCTCCCCCAAGCGTAATCATATGGAGAAAGACCTGTGATGCTCAAGATAGCTGCATCTTCATTGGAAGTGAAGATAGGGTATTTTTCAGGATCATCTAAAATAGTCTTGATCTTGGCATATACATTAGCGCGTTTGGAGGTTCTTAAGATATAGCGCAATAGCATGGAATTGTTGAACTTGCGCCATTTGTCCTTTTTATTATTGTACAACAGGTCATTTCCATTCATTTCTGATGGATCCGTGTACTGTATGTTCGCTTTTTCTAGAGCAGCAATCATATCGGTATAGATCTTTTCCTGTGTGTCGAATACCGGTTGATCTACACCGTCCTCGGCTTTCATAGCTTCAGAAAGAGGTACATCCCCAAAACTATCGGTCAAGATACCTGCGATATAGGCTTTCAATGTCGTTGCCACCGCTTCGTATACCGGTAGTTTTGTATTGCCATTGATGGCTGCGCTTTCCATTTCACGGATATTCCTCAGGTACCTATAGCAATTGTTCCATGTCCCATCACCTGATTGTTCGGTGAAGTAATAGCGGTGAATACCATTGGCAGCACTAGGGTTTGCTAGTCCATCTTGCATGATTTCCCAAGTGAAGTCATTGCTCCTGACCGTAAAATAAGTGGCCATTCCATATACCGTGGGGGTTACCAATGTTCCTGGAGCAACAAACTCCAGTTTGTTGGGATTGTTATTGATTTCGTCAAAGTCTTTCGTACATCCTGTCAATCCTGCGGAAAGAACAAGAGCGATAAGGATATTTTTATAGTTGATTTTCATTGTTTTTCAGCTTAGAAGTTTACTTTCAAATTCATTCCAAAGGTTCTTGTACTTGGCATCTGGCCCATCTCTACGCCCGGCATAATGGTTGCGCCATTTAATGCCGCGGTTTCAGGATCGTACATCGGGAAGTCGGTGATCATGAATAGATCACGACCGAAGAATGCGATTGAAGCGTTGTTCATTTTCCACTTTGAAACCAGAGATTTTGGCAATGCGTACTCAAACCTCACTTCACGAAGCTTTAGGTAGGAAGCATCAAAGCTGTTGGTTTCTACGTTGGCCCTTCTGTAGTAATCACCATAATAGGTATTGATCGCTACTTCTTTGGTATTTGGACTGAAAGAACCATCTGCATTTAGGATGACCCCTTCGCCAACAATTTTCCCGGTTTCACGACCGCGTAGCGTGTGTTCCAATTTACCTTGCTCGGACATCTTGTGATGCGTTTGCGAATAAACGATACCACCGTACTGACCATCGATCAAGGCGCTCAAAGTAAAGTTCTTGTACCTGAATTCATTGTGGAATCCACCTCTCCAATCTGCATAGGCATTCCCGATCTTCACTTTGTCGGCAGGACGTACCGGCAAACCGGTCTTGGCATCATAGATCACTTGTCCTTGGTCATTGCGCACTAATCCGTAGCCCCAAAGGTCACCTGTAGAACCACCTACGGTCGCTACGATCTCCGCTGCTCCCGATCCACTGGATGCGATTACCTGTTGCGGTGTTTCAACACCTTCGCTCAGTTCTAAGATCTCGTTGTTGTTCTTAGCCCAGTTGGCTGTAACATTCCATTGGAAGTTTTCATTCCTCACTGGCGTTCCGCTCAAGCTGACTTCCCAACCTTTGTTCTGGATCAGGCCACCATTGATCACTTCAGAGCTGAAACCAGTAGTGACGTCACGCGGAACGATCAGGATTTGGTTTCTCGAGCGGTTGAAATAATAGTTCACGTCAGCAGTCAAGCGATTGTTGAAGAAAGCAACATTTACCCCTGCTTCTGTAGAGGTCGAGATCTCCGGTTTCAGGTCTGCATTATGCAATAGTGATGGTGCTTCTGCTGAACCGGGGAAAATGGAGTTGTTGAAATACTTGATGGTTTGGTATGGATCGGCATCATTACCGACCTGCGCCCAAGATAGGCGAAGTTTGGCGAAGGAGATCTGACTTGGCATCTCTATCATCTCGCTCAGTACAAAACTACTGCTCACAGAAGGGTAGAAATAGGAACGGCTACTGTTTGGCAGGGTAGAAGACCAGTCATTTCTTGCGGTCACATCGACAAAGACCATGTCACGCCAGCCTAGGTTAACCATTCCGAATACACTTTGGATTTCCTTTTGGGTCGCCGTGTTTTCTGCCACTGGGCTTGTCAATGCATTCGCTAATTTGTAAACACCTGGCGAGGTCAATCCCCTAGCCACACCGATATCTTCCTTGATGTCGCGTTTCATGAGGTTTCCGCCTAGGGATACTCGGATATTGAAGTCTTCATTGATCTGATCATTATAAGACAGCAATGCATCGGTGTTGGCTTCCATATAGAATAGATCCTGTTGCTTATAATATCCTTTCGGAAAGTTGGCGGTATCCCATGGGCGCCTCTGTTCCCTGATATCGGAACGCATGGACAGACCCGACCGAAGCATGATTTCCCATTTAGGGTTAAAGGTATAGACCCCTTGTAGCATTCCGTCAATACCATGGCTCTTCAGGCTGTTGGTCATTTCATAGGCAATGACAAATGGGTTTTCTATATAGGAACTGAAAGGGTGGATCTGTTCGATATCTTCTCTGTCCTTTTTCCACATCGGTCTGTACCAATCTAGGCTGATGCTGGGGTTTTGGAAGATCATGAAATAACCAATGGACTGGTTGTTATATCCAGTTCCCGGAAGGTTATCACTGCCTTTGTTGGTATAGTTGGCCTTCATGTTGACCTTCAATTTATCGCTCAGTTTAGCCGAGGAATTGATCGATGCCACCAACCTTTCAAAGCCGGTATTTGGCATGATCCAGGAGTTTTTGGTGTGCGTCAATGATGCTCTTGTAGTGAAGTTTTCATTGCCGCCATCAAATGAAACACTGTTCATGTAGGTTTCTCCAACATTGAAGAAATCCTTTACCCCGCCCTTGTATGGGACCCAAGGAGTCCTGGTCGTTCCTCCGGTTTCGGTGCTTGGGTCATACTGAAAATACTCCTGACCGTCGAATTTTGGTCCGAAGGCACTGGAGGTTGATCCGGTGTTTTTACCGTCTTCGGTCAAACCATAGGAATAATATTGCTCGCCTGCAGCATTGCGCTCCAGGTTACCTTGTCCATATTCATATTGGAAAGCGGGCCATTTCAGGACCGATTGGAAGCTGGTATTGGAATTGATCGAGATCCCGATTCCATTTTTGCTGTTTCTTCCAGACTTGGTAGTAATGATTAAGGCTCCGTTGCCGGCACGGCTACCATACAGTGCGGTGGCGGCGGCGCCTTTAAGTACGGAGATGGATTCGATGTCATCTGGGTTGATATCGCCCAGACCGTTACCGAAGTCAATGGGAATATCTTTATCCGCACCGCTAGATCCTGCGCCATAAGCATCTGTTACACCCGAACTGAATCGGCCTGTTACCATCGGGATACCATCTACAACGATCAGGGCCTCGTTTTTGCCCGGATCTAAGGAGCGGTCTCCTCGTAAATTAATTCTTGCAGTATTTAACGGACCCGAACTTGCTTGCGTGATGTTCAATCCGGCAACCTTTCCTTTCATCGCGTCCACCCAGTTGCTTGGCGTAGCCTCTGTCATTTGTTCTGCCGTAACTTTACTTACTGCATATCCCAGAGACTTTTCCTCCCTTTTGATCCCTAATGCCGTCACCACCACCTCTTGGATGGATTCATCCGATGGGACCATGTTGATCCGGACGGCTTTGGTATCGCTGTTCCATTGTTGAGAATGGCTCTGGAAACCTAGGCTCTGGAAACTGACAGGTTTTCCGGGATCTACCTGAATGGAGAATTCACCATTTTGATTACTGGTTCCTATTGCTTTCCCATCAGCAATAATGGTTGCACCACTGATCGGCGTATTGCTGCTCTGATCGTAGATGATGCCTGCAACGGTGATCTTTTGCTGGTTTTTCCATTCCGCAGTTGTAGCATGCGTATGGAAGGCATGAGACATAGCTGGTGAGAAACCAAGTCCGAGAAGGAGTAAAACGGCGCATGAGGTTCGTTTGGAACTTCGATGAAAAGGAGTAGATACTTTTTTCATATAATTTTAAGATGTTAGATGTTGAGGAATCATGGGTTCTCCCTCAGTTGGTCAAAAGTAATTAGGTAATGTTAAGGTAATGTTACGCGATGGTTAACAATTAATAAATCAATAACCACAGAAATTGTTTTTTATTCCTAATCATTTAATTTTTAATGGTATTGGGCAGGCTGTTTTACCCGGATGTAAAATATATGTTAAAGGCGATGGGAGTGTTTTTAGCCAAAGAAGCTGTGGAAAGGTCACCTTGATGCTGTTCAGTCCGCATTTTGGGCCGTTAAATGGATTGTGGCATTTCTAAATCGATAGAGAAACCCTGTAATCTTTAATGGCTCAATAGAAAGGGAGCCCCCTATTTTTTAACAGAATGGTTAGTCCCATTAAAATTGGAGCTGTTTGAAATGGATGCGAGGAATGTTGGTTTAAAGTAGGGGTAGGAAGAAGGAAAAGATGGAGCTGACCAAAGGAGATCCTGGTCAGCCCTATATAAAATTACAATAATCGCGCTACGATTTTATTATAGATTCTTCTTAGGATTGGCTTTTTCCTTCTGGACTCATCGTATCTATCCCAAGCCACTGAATCTTCACTTGAATTTTTCCTTTTCACAAAGATGGAGTTGTGCCCGTCCTTGAAAGCTACTGCTTCGGTTTCTGGCCTGCCGTTGGAATAAAAATAGAGTGCCAATGATTTTCGGCTCATATGTTCAGGGCAAGTCAATGGGTTCGGTAAACCATGGTAGGATACCGAAGTGGTTGAAAACATAGCAATGGAATTGAAGTTTGGAGCGAACTTATCGACACAACCATTCATTTCCTCGTCCCATAGTTCGAAATGCCCCCCATATTCATCTTTCCAATCCTTATTTAAATATACAATAAGGTTGACACGGCGGTCAAGCCCATTGATAGGGTGTTTGTTGAAATCGGCATGTACTTTTAATAAACCGCCACGCTTGGTTTCATGAAGTCCAGCACCAGAGAAATAAGGGTCTCCGAATAATGTTTCTTCGATGCTGGTGATTTCCTTTACAAAATTCAAAAAAGGCTCTGAGTTCAAGAAATGCATCAGTTGCTTGGTTTTGGGACCAAAAAGCTCCTCTCCGTTTCCTGCCAACTTTTTCTGCAATGGATCATTGTAAACAATATTGTTTCCTTTGGAAAGATCAGGGAATTCTTCTAACACTTCAGTTAAAAACTCGGGATTGAAGAAATTCTCCAATGAAATGGAAGGGAATGGGTTAGCATTCTTGTACTTGGCCTTATGCTTCCTAGCATAATCCATGAGATCTTGATTGTGGGAATTAAGATAAGGATTCATCGTAGTAGTTGTAATAAAGGCTGCTAGCCGATTAAGTTAATATTGATTTTGATTTTATAAAGTTCGATAATTTTAATTCTTTCAGTTGTGATTTACCTATACTAAACTTAGAATTGTCGATTTAATGCTACATCCGGGCCTGTATAAAATTAACCGATGTTTAAATTTTGTCAGAAATCGTGAAATACTTGACCTATGGCAATATGACCTATCGTATGGGTAGATTAATATTAAATGAAAACATTTGTTGTGACAATCTGTTATAACTCAAATTATAAACTTTAAAACATCAAATATGAAAGGAAATTGGATCATTAAATTTCGTCCAATGGCAGTGTTAATGCTGTTGTTTGTGTCCCTTCAAACTTGGGCACAGGACAAAGGATTGGATATCAACGTGGATATCGACAAAGGAGATGAAGGTATGTTTTCGAAGCCTTGGGTATGGGTAGTCGGTGGGGCGGTCTTTATTTTGCTATTGGTTGCCTTGTTGCGAGGTGGCGGAAAGAAATAAGCATATACGAAAAAAAACAAGGCTTCCAATTTTGGAAGCCTTGTTTATTATGAATTAACTTATAAACAGTTCGTGATTTCCCATCCGAATGATGTATTGACCTTGTCTTCCTTCTGATCGGTATTGCTATCGTTTGAAATTTCCTGACGGGTTCCATGTGCTACCTCAACTGAATTTTGAAAAAAGCCCATTGTTTTGGAACTTATGTTTTCCAAGGTGCTACGAAAGTCAAAAGACTGTGCTTTTGAGGCTGTCAAAAGGAATGAAGCCATCAAAATAAAAACATTCAATCCCTTCTTATGGTTTATTCTTCTCATTGTATTTCTCCTCCATTTAACTCGCTAAACCAAAGATGAAGCAAAGTTCTTCGCCACACAAAAGAAGGGTTTGCGGATTTATATAAATGGAGGAGCAATGCCTAGGAATTGCTGTTTAAATTATATAAAATGAATAGAAAGTGGAGCTGGAAAGGCTATTGATTGCTTTTCTATTTTAATGCTGTAATCGATACGATCCTGACTCCATTGAATGGGATGTCTTCATAAGGCTTTAATCTGATACCTACCATGGAAATTATTCCATTGTTATTCGTTTCAAAGATGGCCTCATCGTCTTTGCTTGGAACCAACCAGGTGTCTTTTGCTTTTTGATAGATTTGATCGATGGTCATCGTGAGACCCTTGGGGTCATATTTTCCTAAATTATTTTGATCTTCTTCCCATTCCATACCAGCAATAAAATCGGCAGTAAGCATTTCCTCGATTCGCGCTTTGTCCATGTTGGCAGAAATCAGCGCTTCTCGTATGTTTTCTGCTGTCCAGCCAGTTACTGGCCTTTGAACCAATTGCAGATCCTTTTTATAACCACTTCTTTTTGTTAAAACCCCATTTTCTACCGTTAGGGTAATCCTAGAAGGTAAAGTTGAAAAGATGCGATCAGTTTCAATTACATAAGTATAACTGTTATTGTTTTCTGATTTGAACGCCTCCCATTTTTTTAAACTCTTTTTATAGGCGGATTCATGTTCAATATTTAAGGATTCATCTTTGCTGCAGGAAAATAACAGTATCAGTATCGAAAATATGCTGAATAGGTTTTTCATAATAAGGTTTTTATTGGGGTGAAAATTAACTCTTTTTTATATAACGTTGTTTTTATTCATACTGCTACGCCCAATGTTATTAGGTTAAGGTTTTTTTTGTGCGGAGTTTCATCCGAAATATCTCGGAGAAATGCGAACCTTCAAATTCAATGACAGCTTTTATTGAATTGACGAACAGTTCTTCAATCGAAGATTGAAGATGACAAAGTCTCTAGGTGGAGAACCGTACAGATTCTTCACTTATCGTTCAGAAATGGAAATGAATTAGAAAGGGATTTTCAGAAAAATATTTCACCCCTTCCAGAGGTTATCCGTTAAACGGTACATTTTTCTACAAAGATTCCACCCCCACTGGGGGTTGCCTATCCAGGCAAACAACCAACCTTCCGAAGGTAGCGCTTTAGCCCCCGGCTCATTTCCAGTGGCGGAAAAATGGAAAGAATGCCGTCGACTTGTGCGATGGGATTGGCCTTGGAATGCTTTCATTAGATCATCCCATCAAAAGGGATGATCTAATGAAAGATATTCCCGACAACAAGGCATTCTATCCATGTGCGGATGATTGTGCGAAAAGCCACCTTAAATGGGCCGAAGCGTTTACGGATTCGAGTTGTTTTTGGTATCCGTGAGCTCCTTCGTCGGTTTGGTACTTTTGCGCTTCAAAAGTAACGAAGAATCTAAATTTTGTTTTTTCTTAACCTAGTGACATTGCGCTACGCCATTGGCTTAGAATGTTTTGTATCTGGATTTTGGGATAATTTCATTATCTTAAATGAGCAAATGCTTATGAAAACCTGAAGTATACTCCTAAAACCTGTACGATGAGAAATCAAGCTAACTTTATGTTAAAAACATCCATTATTTCATTCTTGTTCATTTTTATTGCACAATATCCTGTGCTTTCCAAAACATATCCAGCTGATTCTGCTAAAGTGAAGATCATATTTGACACGGATATGGGGCCGGATTATGATGATATAGGAGCCATTGCGCTGCTCCATGCTTTTGCCAATCAAGGGAAAGTAGAAATATTGGACACGGTTTCTTCGGATGCCCATAAGGATATTCCGGGGACTATCGAAGTTTACAATAAGTATTTTAAACGTGGAGATATTCCCGTGGGACAGACTTATAGCCCCTTGGCTCCCAATTTTACAGCAGCGAACAATTGGAATGAGCAGATCATTAAAAAGTTTGAGCCAACGCTATTAAATAAGAAATACGAGTCTTCGGTATCGATTTATAGGAAAGTCTTAGCGGAGCAGCCGGATAATAGCGTCACGATCGTGACTGTGGGCTTCATGACTAACATCAGTGATCTATTGCAATCAAAAGCGGATAAGTACTCCAATCTAACTGGAATGGAGTTGCTGGAGAAAAAAGTAAAGAATTGGGTGGCGATGGCTGGCGGCTTCCCACAAGGCAGGGAGTTTAATATCCATAAGGATGCAGAGTCGGGGGTATATGCCTTTGATCATTTTCCTAAGCCCATTCTGTTTTCTGGATTTGAAATAGGGGATAAGATCAAAACTGGGGGTAAAATAGCCGAACAAAAGTTGGAGAGCAGTCCTGTTTCCGTTGGTTATCAGATCAATTTGGCGAGTTACGCCAAGGAAGCAGTTAAGGCTAGGAGCTCTTGGGATCAGACCGCTGTCTTGATTGCTGCGGAAAATCCGGAAAAGTACTTTTACCTAAGTGGGCCTGGGACGATGAAGACCGAAAAGGATGGTTCAAATTATTGGGAGCCATCAGCTCAAGGGAAGCATAAATTTATTATCCATAAATACCCTTACAAGAAGCTGGAGGAGGTAATCGATAAATTGATGTTGGAACAACCAAGGTAAGCTTTGGCAAAAAGATGCCCAATCCCATTGATCTGGGTGTTTTGATGCTGTAAAGCTGAAATTGAATTCTTCAGCGATATGTACTCTAATGTATTGAACTAAGACAAATTTGATGATTAAGCCTCGGGCGATGGATTAATCTGAATATTTGGTCTGACAATAAATAGAAAATAGAAAATTTAAATGTTGAGAATTAAGGAGCGCTAGTGTGATAACTCTTAATCTCTTTCACGTAGTACATACGAGGATCTATGGCATTGATTGCAAGAATACCTCTTTACGGGCAAGAAAAACAAAAATGACTTGACCCACCACGGTCTACGTACTCGAGAGTAGAGGTATGCTTCTCCACAATGAGGACATAAAGGGTGAGACTGACTCATAGAAGTCGATTTTAAACTAATAATCTTCATACAATAGTTTCAAATAGTTTTTGTGAATTAAAAAAATTAAACATCATCCCAGAAAAGAATGGTTTAGGGTTTAGTTATCAAATAAACGACCAAACTCTATATTTATTTTGTCTTTTATAGGGAGATAAATTACATGTAACAACATGTATGGTTAAACCCTTTGATTTATAGTTATTTAACCGGGTGAAAGTTAGCTGTTTGATATTAACACCCTGTTAAGAAATCTGTAATGTTAAATTAATTGTTCGATGTAAAAATCAGTTTGGGAACAGATAGTGTGTGATGGAAGAGTGTGAAAAACAAATGTTTAACCATCTAATCCTTGTAATTGCAAATAGTTTTGTGTGATTTTGATAATACTTTTTAAAAATAACAAAAAATAATGAAATTTGTTCTGTTAACAATTAAATAATAGATCTGAGCAATATGAGAAAAACCATAATAATCCTTGGTTTGTTGTTGGTTATGCTGAATGTAGGCTTTTCGCAGGAAAAGAGACAAAAAACTGATGGTTGGATTTTTGGTCCTTCGATTGGCTACCAATACCAAAGCGGCAATTTCTTGAAGGCATCGGCATGGGGATTATTTGCTCCGAACCAGTCCCAGTATATCAAGTTTGATGCTGGAGCCAACTTTACTTGGATGATGGATCAGTCTACCGTAATTCCGGAATTTGGGGTTACCTATTATCTCAATAACGTGGCGGTATGGCCTTTCATCAAGGGAGAAATTACGCCCTATACAGCTACGGCGAAAGCGGGGATCAGTGTTTTTTCTATATTGGAGCTTTCTGCAGGATATGGGTTTGATATCAATACCAAGGAAAACTTTAAGCCTATCGATGGTTTTACCTTTGGAGTAGGGCTTAATATCCCACTCAAGATCCACCTGTACTAGCCTATTCTAACCATTCTTTAAAATCGTTTACCCTTTCTCGGCTTACAATGAGTTCTTGAGAAGGGCAATGATTCAGTTGGATCCTTAATCGGGAGCTGGAATGGACCGCGATGTTCTGGATAGCGTTGATGTTGATGATATTTCCTCTACTTATCCTAAAGAATTTCTGGGGGTCCAAAACCGCCTCGATCTGTTCTAATGTTTGATCCAGCAAATATTGACTGTTGTTGTCGCAATAGGCATAAGTTCCCTTGTTTTCTGAAAAGAAACATTCAATTTCTTCAATTGGAATCAGTTTGATGCTGTTACCGACCTTGATACTAAATCGAGTTTTGTATTGGTTCTTATCTGGGCTGATCAGGTTTTTGATTTCCTGCAGATCGATGCTAGGTTGCTTATTCCTTAGTTTTTCAAATTTGGCTATGGCGCTTTCAAGTTCTTCCTCGGCAACCGGCTTGAGGAGATAGTCTATGCTATTGAGCTTAAATGCACGGATGGCAAACTCGTCAAAAGCGGTTGTGAAGATAATGGCGCTTTGGATTTCCATTCCTTCGAAGATCTCAAATGATAGGCCGTCGGATAGTTGGATGTCGAGAAAAATCAAGTCGGGAGCCTGGTTTTCGGAGAACCATTTCTTTGCTTGTTCAACGGAATGCAGCATTTCGATGGGTTGGATTCCCAAGCTGTTCAATTTTCTAGCTAATAGTCGGGCTGCTGGTTTTTCGTCTTCGATAATTAAGGTTTGGTAATCTCTCATGAAACTAGGATTGGCAATTTAACAGTGAATTTCTCTTCGGACCTAATGATTTGGATATCCTTCTTACTGGTCAATAGGTAGCGATCGCGGATGTTCTTTAGCCCAACCTTGGTGGAAGTGTTTTTGTTTTCTTTCTCTTGCAGATTGTTTTCCACCACCAGTAAATCTCTTTCTTGAAAGATTTTGATCTTTAGCGGGCTGCGTTCCGTGGCTTTATTGTGCTGGATACAGTTTTCTAACAATAACTGTAGGGCAAGAGGAACCGTACTGTCGGTTTCTTGGAGGTTTTGGACGTCAATCTTGTATTCTATGGCATCTTCAAAACGGATCTGCAACAGGGATATATAATTGTTCGCAAATTCCAGTTCTTGCTTGATGCTCACATATTCCTTGTCTTTGTGCTCCAAGATGTACCGGTAGATCTTGGAAAGGGACTTGGTGTAGGTAATGGCATTCTTTTGATCCTCCTCGATCAATCCGATCAGCACGTTCAGGCTATTGAAGAGAAAGTGGGGGTCTATCTGGTTCTTTAATGATTCGAGTTGTGCTGTTGCTTCTCCAGCGATCTTTTTTTGTTGGGCAATCTGCTTGTTCTTGTGTTGTTTGAAATAGTAGAACGCATAGAAACCCAGTCCAATCAGGATGGAAATAATGGTGAGCGGGATATAGCTGAACCAGTTTTCATTGCTGATGAACTCGTTGAATGATCTCTTGAGCATCGTTGTAGAGATCAACATATTGATGATGAAAATAACGATCGGAGCTTGGATACAGGTCAGGATGATATAGCCAAGGACCCTATGGGATACCTTGGTTTTATCGGGGACAAAGAGGTTTAAGATACGGTCGGAATTACTTCCGGCAAGGAAAAGGCAAACGCCATAGGCCAAGCCTGCAATGGATTCGGGAGCTTTGATGAAAGACATTTCTAAGCTCCCGGTTTCAAACAGTACATAGATTGCAATGCAGCTGTAGATTGCTAAACTGATGGTTACTGCCGGTATAATGGACCTTAGAAATGGCTTCATTGATTGATTATTTACATTCTTTTAGAAGTGCTTCTGCTCTATCTTTTCCCCAAGATGGATAAAAAGCAGGGTCAGTTTTTTTAGTGTCAAATAAAGGTAATGCTTTTTGGATACTTTCGCATTCCTCCTTGGTGTCACCACCCATAAATTTCTTCGATTGCATACTGAATTCCGCCAATCCAATGATAGCGCGAGGATTATTTGGGTCCATTTTTATCCCTGCTTCATAGTCTCCCATTATGGATGGACTAAGGATGGCAGCTTTGCTCATCGGGTCGGATATCATGTCTGATGTGGTGGCCAATGCTCTAATGACTAGCCATTCTGAATTGAGGTCTTTACCTTCTTTTGGGATTAATTCTCCGATTTTCTTTAAAGCATTCGCTTTCTCAGTTTCATCTTTTATCTGGAAGGAATTTGTTACCAAGGTCAGCGCTTGGTAGTATTTTGGTATCCAATTGTCTTTTTCTACTTGTGCTATTCGCTCAAATTGGGCGCTTGCTTCCTTCACTTTGCCGTCTTTCCATGCCTGTAGTGCTTCGCCCATAGCTTTTTCATAATTTCCTTGTGCAAATACGGAAAAGCTGATTAATGTCAATAAAGTGCAGATTAGAGTTTTCATGTTGTGCGTTTTTTAGTTTATATAAAATTCTGATTATTGTTGATGCCTATAAAATCCAATAGGATGAACTGTTGAATTAGCGGGATGAACTGTTATAATTGATCCAGCTGATTGTCTTTTTTGTTCTTGCTGATGGTCCAAAAGAAGCCTAAGAATGCAAATCGTTTGGCGGTAGGGATCATGGCCCTCCCTTCAAACTGTCCTGATGGATTGCGGGTGTCGCTATATTCATAGCCATAGATGGGCCTGTTGCCCAAGATATTGGTGACGGAGAAAAAGAGGATCTTCTGCTGGGTCAGGAGAAATGACCAACTGAAGGATAGGTCGTTTTGGGCTTTGGTCATGGATTGCATAGAACCATTCAGATTAGGATTGTTGTAGGGTCTTCCGGAGATATAGGTGTTCGTGAGGCCTAACTGGGAGCGCCAGTTAGCAACCCAATACTTACCGACGATGGAGAAATAGTGCTTGGCCAGATAGCTCGGTTGGACTGCATATTCGTAGTTTCTTTCTAACTTCTTGGGATCTGTGAAGGAGTAAGATATCCAATACTGAAGGTTCGGGATGGTCTTGCTGTCCTTCCAGAAAAAGTCGATTCCTTTCACTTTTCCGTAGCCATTGTTGGCAAAGGTTGAGTTGTATTGCGGGATAAAGCTGTTGTAGGTGATCAGCTTGTCGTAATTCTTGACAAAGCCTTCTAAGCGCAGCATCTGACCTTTCTGGTTGAAAGTGTAATTGAAAATATAATGTTCGGCAGATTGCCATTTCAAATTACTGTCGAACTTAAAGATATCTGGATCGGGATCCTGATGGTACTTGCCATAGGAAAAAGACACCATGTGGTTTTTGGAAGGGATATAAGCCAGTGCTGCCCTCGGTTCCAAGGTGTGCTGGTCTTTGAAATTATCCACATATCGCAAGCCTACATCAAGGCTCATAGTGGGGAGGAACTTATATTGTGCTTCGCTGGACACTGCTCCCATAGAACGCTTAAATCCATAAGAAAAGGGGGTATCATTGCCCTGACTGAACTTTTCATCCACATCATTGTAAAAATGTTCCGCTCCAAACATCAGGTTCCAACGGTTTGCATTCTTTTTGAACAAAGCCTTTGCATGGCTACCTATTTCCTTTGTTGGGATTCTGAATTCATAATAATGCAAGTTGCGGTCTAGATAACTTACTCCTAATCCTGTTTCCAGTTTCCAATTTGACGGCAAGTAATAGACTAAATTACTGTTCAGGTAGTAATTATTTGACTTGATCGCTGTCTTGATATCCTGGGAATATTGAACGCTATAATCTGTAAAGCTGAAATCT
Organism: Sphingobacterium sp. BS-2; assembly: GCF_046161205.1. NCBI lineage: Bacteria > Pseudomonadati > Bacteroidota > Sphingobacteriia > Sphingobacteriales > Sphingobacteriaceae > Sphingobacterium > Sphingobacterium sp. BS-2. The sequence continues at coordinate 17,217 of NZ_JBIXGO010000019.1, read as the reverse complement.
TCCGCAGCGAATGACGCATAAAGATTGAAAAAATGATGTTTGCCTTTATTTCTGAAGATAGCTTCTCCGGAGGCTTGCTCATAAGGTTTATGCCAGGTAATGTTCTGGTTGATTAAGCTGATGTATGGCTTGAGATTGGTATAACTTGCATTAAGGCTCAGGGAACTGTTTCCCCATTTCTGCGAATTGCTCAATCCTAGACCTACGGTCGAGAAAGAAAGCTCTGTTTTAGGTTCTTCAATGACTTGTGAGCTGGTCAGGTTCAATATGCCGGAGAGTGCATTCCCGAACTCAGCGCCATAGCCTCCTGTAGAGAAATTGGTCCCCTTGAAAAGGAAAGGTGAGAATCGGCCACGCACCGGAACGCCATTAGCTGATGCGGTATAAGGCTGACCAACCAATATTCCGTTGATATACGTTTGGGTCTCACTAGGATCCCCACCGCGGACCATCAATCTGCCGTTTTCTCCAGCAATTTGTGCTCCGGGTAATTTGCCTAGGGCCGCCACGATATTCCCCATGCTACCCGCAGTCGTTACGATATCCATTGGACTCACCACCGCGCCATTCTGGTTCCCAACACTCAATTGTCCTGCCCTGACCGTCACGGCCTCGATCTGATTGTCTTCCGCAATTAAGGTGATCTCCAAAAACAAGCTGTCTTTCACTTCGATTTCGATAGATTTACCGCCATACCCGACCGAGGAGAATTGCAATACCTGCTTGCCCGTTGTTTCAGTCTTGAAATGAAAGGTGCCAGTCGATTCAGTCGATGCACCATCATAGCTACCGGAAATAAAAACATTCACATTGGAAATCGGCTGCTTTTTAAGGTTGATGACTTTTCCGCTAATAATCTGTGCATTAGAAATAGTGCATAAAAAAGAGAGGAGGAGCAGGGCTATTAATGGTTTCATGTGCTGGTTTTTTTCAATTTTAGGCTTAATAAAAAAGATGAAAAACATTAAGTGGCTGAACTGTTGGAATTAAAGGATGAATCGTAAAAAGGGGAGTTTGAAAGGTTTTTGTACATTTGCTTTCAGATAACATTTGCCATGACCTCCTTTAGAAATCTTCAACAAACTACGGGAAGAATTATTAGCCTTGACGGTACTGACTACCACTTTTTTGGTGGCACTGCCTATCTCGGATTATTGGATAATCCAGAATACATCAAACTTTATAAAAAAGGGATAGACCTGCTTGGGCTCAATAATGGAACCTCCAGAACCAACAACGTCCAACTTGGGATCTACCAAGAAACTGAGTCTCATTTGGCAGAGCGTTTTGGTTTCGAAGCCGCAGCCTTACTGTCCAGCGGCTATCTTGCCGGACAGGTTTCGGTGCGAAGCCTTTGCAAAGGAATGCAGGTGATCTATGCACCAGGTAGCCATCCAGCGCTATGGTTGGATGAAACTCCTATTGTGGAAGGGGATTTCGATCAATGGGCAAAGGCTACAGTAGAGTTTATTAACAATTCCGAGAAGCAGGATTTTGCAGTCATATCCAATTGTATTGACAATCTCACTCCTCAGCACTTTGATTTTTCCATCTTTAAGGAATTACAAACGGATAAAAACCTGCTCTTGATCCTAGATGATTCCCATGGAATAGGCGTCTTGCATAAGAACAAAGTTTCAGCTGACCTGTCGGCATTGAAAAAAGATAATATCGAAATCGTTGTGCTTGCATCCTTAGCGAAAGGTCTTGGAACGGATGCTGGGGTTGTTTTGGGGACAAAGAGCACTGTTGATAAGATCAAAAAGCATCCTATTTTCAATGGAGCATCACCGACCGCACCTGCGGCGCTTTATGCCCTGTTACATGGTCGGGATATTTATGAAGAAGCATTCGAGAGGATGCAGTCCAATACCAGTTTATTGGCATCGATTATTCGGGAGACCTCATTGAGTCATATTGAAAATTTTCCGGTATTTAGTTCGACCCAGCCGTTACTTTACAGACATTTGTTGCAAAAAAAGATTGTGATCTCCAGTTTTCCCTATCCATTAGCGACAAGTCCCCTGTTAAATCGGGTTGTTGTATCTGCTTTACACTCAGAAGCTGACATTCGTCATATAGGAGAAATATTGTGTTTAGAAAGTTCATTAATACTTTGATAGTCAATAAAATAATTGTAGCTTTGCAAGCCTTTTGAAATGTAAAATTGGGGAGTGTTGTACTAAATCATTGAATGATAGTGGTTTGGATTTTAAAAAATCACAAAAATATTTCCATTACTCATTTTAAAAAGATACTTTTGCATCCCCAAACGGGCTGATAGGCTTAGGGTATAGATTAATTAGAGTAAAAATAGATATGACTAAAGCAGAAATTATTGCAGAGATCTCTAACAAGACTGGTTTAGAGAAGGTTGATGTACAAGAAACCGTTGAAGCATTCTTCAAAGTAGTTAAAAGCGCTATGATTGGCGGTGAGAATGTGTACGTAAGAGGTTTTGGAAGTTTTGTGGTAAAAAAGAGAGCTGAAAAAACAGCACGTAACATTTCTAAAAACACAGCAATTATCATTCCTGAGCACTACGTGCCTAGCTTCAAACCTGCAAAAGTATTTGTAGAGAAAGTAAAGAACGGAAATAAGAAATAATTCATTTTCATGAAAAACACCAAGCAAATCCAGATCATCGTTGTAGCAGCAGTAGTCCTTGTTATCGGATTCCTATTGTTTAAACCTGTGAAGGGCTTGGTAGATGAAGAAGAAAAAAATGCAGCAGCTACAACTTCTCAAGCTGAAGCTGCTGCATCTCAGTTTAACCTGAGTTCTGTATCTGAAGCTGCTAAGCGTGGATTGAACCCAGCTATTGTCAACGAAATCACAGATCTAGAGGCAAAAGCCAATAAAGCAGAAGGTTCCGAAAGAGTGAAACTTTATCAACAACTTGCCGATAAATGGAACGATGTGGAAAAACCTGCTCCTCAAGCCTATATTTATGAGGAAATGGCTAATATTGACCCTAAATTTGAGTACTACTTGAAATCTGGCGACAATTACCGTAAAGGATATACCAATCTTCAAGATACTGTCTTAGCAAGTGCCTTAAACCAGAAAGCTATTGAAGTTTATCAAAAAGCTGTAGATTTAAACGGCTCGAGCTTAGATGCAAAAACCGGATTAGGGGCAGCGATGGTTACTGGAACCAACAACCCGATGGCTGGTATTGCTATCTTGAGAGAAGTTGTTCAAGCTGATCCAAAAAACCTAGAGGCTAACAAAACCTTAGGTTTGTTCTCATTACAGTCACGTCAATTCGACCGAGCGATCGATCGTTTCAAAATTGTAATTGAACAAAAACCTGATGCCGAATCATATTTTTATTTGGCAACAGGCTATGAAAATATAGGGATGAAGAACGAAGCTATCGCTGCTTTCCAAAAAAGCAAAGAACTGGCTGCCGATCCTAGTCTCTCCCAGTTCATCGATCGCAGGATTGAAGAACTAAGTAAGTAATTAACAATTTTTTTTAAAATCATTTAAAAACATTAAAGCTATGCCAAGCGGAAAAAAAAGAAAAAGACACAAAATGGCTACTCACAAACGTAAAAAACGTTTAAGAAAAAATAGACACAAGAAAAAATAGTTATAGGGCGTTAGCCTTATAAATCATGTGATACAATCTATGATCGATTATCCATCATCATAGATTGTTTTTTTTCATTAAACGGTTTTATGTTTAACCGGACAACATTCGTTGTGGAGCGAGTCCACAACTGTCCTTAATTAAGTAGCTGTTGGTAAAGGAATTAATTATCGATTCAGTCCCCGATAAGGGGGTGACTATTGCTTTACTACAGGACAAACAACTAGTTGAACTAAACAGGGAACAAGCTGGCAATCACTATGCCGTGGGTGATATTTACTTAGGGAGAGTAAAGAAAATCATGCCCGGACTGAATGCCGCATTCGTAGATGTAGGCTACGAAAAAGACGCTTTCCTGCATTACCTCGACTTAGGGCCTCAAGTACAATCCTTGATCAAATTAACAAGGGTAGTAAAGAATGGCAGTTATCAAGAGAAACTGCTCAATAGTTTGAAGCTTGAAAAGGACATTGACAAGGCTGGAAAAATATCTGATGTTTTAAGCCGTAACATGTTATTGCCAGTACAGATAGCCAAAGAACCTATCTCGACTAAAGGACCAAGGTTAAGTTCCGACTTATCCATCGCTGGTCGATTCGTCGTCCTGGTACCATTTTCAAGTTCGGTTTCCATTTCCAAAAAGATCAAAGGCAGCGCCGAAAGAAATAGACTCAAGAAAATTGTAGAAAGCATTAAACCTGCAAATTTCGGTGTCATTATCCGTACGGTATCTGAAGGTAAGGGAGTCGATGAACTCCAAAAGGACCTTCTAGACCTGATCTCTAAATGGGAATTGTTTACCAAACGCCTTAAAACAGCTGAACCCCCTCAGAAAGTACTGGGTGAGTTGGACAGAGCGTCCACCATCCTGCGTGATATCCTCACCGATGAATTTACTCATATCTATGTCAATGATAATGAAATCTACGAGGAAGTAAAATCATATATTCAAGAGATCTCTCCTGATCTGGAAAAAATAGTCAAATTCTATAAAGGGAAAGAACCTATTTTTGACCACTTTGGAGTTGAAAAGCAAATTAAGGCGTCGTTCGGCAAAACTGTAAACCTGCAAGGCGGTGCTTACCTGGTGATTGAACACACCGAAGCCCTCCACGTCATCGACGTCAATAGCGGAAACAGAATTGCCAACAAAGAAAATCAAGAAGATAATGCGCTCCTTGTAAACAAGGAAGCAGCAAAAGAAATTGCCCGTCAGCTTAGGCTGAGGGATATGGGCGGCATCGTGGTAATCGATTTTATCGATATGCACAAAGCCACCAACCGGAAAGAGCTGTATGGTTTCTTGAAGGAATGTATGGCCAGCGACAGAGCCCGTCATACCATTCTCCCTCCTAGTAAATTCGGATTAGTCCAGATCACTAGGCAAAGAGTTAGGCCTGAAATGAGCATTGTGACCAATGAAAAGTGTCCTGCTTGTGACGGAACCGGCGAAATTAGATCCAGTATCGTTTTATTGGATGATATTGAAAACAATTTGAGTTTTATTCTTCAGGAACAGAACGAAGTAGGGGTTACCCTTTGTGTACACCCTTATATCGCTGCCTACATCAAATCTGGTTTTATCTCCAGAAGAATGAATTGGTTTCTAAAATATTGGAAATGGATTAAAGTGAAGGAAATGAGTTCATATCATTTGACCGAATTCCACTTCTTTAACTCCAAAGACGAAGAAATAAAGTTGTAAAAAAAGCTGGTTGCATTATGCAACCAGCTTTTTTTCTTTATAGCAGATTGATCCAATGGATCTTTAAGCCATCTTTTTCCATTTTCCTGAAATAGGTCATCTGCCGCTTTGCAAATCTATGGATCTCCGTCCGTAGCTTTTCCGTGAATTCTTCCAAGGTCAGTTCACCCAATAAATGCAGTGAAGCATATTTATATTCCAATCCAAACCATTGCAACTGCTCATGGCTGATTCCTTGTTCCAACAAACCTTCAACCTCTGCTAACAAACCTTCCTCCATTCTACTTTCTAAGCGTTTGTCAATCCGAGCTCTCCTTATTTCCCGATCAGGGGAAAGCCCAAGGATCATAAAATCCTTGACAAGTTGACCCTTCCTTTCCGGTACCGGATGATGTTCTAAGAACAGCAAGATTTCCAATGCACGAACCAATCGTTTATGGCTGTTCCAATCGATGTTGAAATCGTCAGGAATGTTAAATTGGTTGATCCACTCAATAAGAGCCTCTTTGGAGAGAAGGGAAAGCTCCACTTGCAACTCCTTATCCTTAGGAACCTGGCTGTAGGTCTGTTCTTGTAAGATACTTTGTATATAAGAACCAGTTCCACCGCATAGGATCGGCAATTTTCCACGCTGTTTTATTTCTAAAAATGCTTTCTGGAAATCTCCCCGGAACTGATCCACATTATAGTTCTCCTTCGGCTCAACGATATCAATAAGATGGTAGGGGATATCTTGGTATTCGATTAGGTCCTTGCCCGTTCCGATGTCCAATTGCTTATAAACTTGCCTAGAATCGGCAGAGATAATCTCGGCATCCATGGCTTGGGCCAACTTGACCGCGAGTTTGGTCTTTCCGGATGCCGTCGGACCCAAAAAGATCAGAAGAAAATCAGGCGAAAGAAACTCTTCCGCCTGCTGTATAGATTCAATAAGTTCTTGAATATTGCTTATATCACGAACTTGGTCCATTTTTCATTACTTGCGTTGCTAGCTACAACGGTATCAATAAATGCCATACCGCGTACTCCATCATTCACATTTGGAAAATCCAATTGCTCAGGAGTAGGAGTTTTACCATCTTTTTTAGCCGCTACTGTTGCCGCAAAATTACGGTAGATATTTGCAAAAGATTCCAATAGTCCCTCTGGGTGACCCGCAGGAATTCTAGTGTTATGAATTGCAAATGAACTCAAGGTAAATGGTGCTGCATAGGCGTTTCCAGTGCGGTAATACTGTCTAGGCTGATCCAACATCTTTACGATCAAATTGTTAGGATCCTCATTTGCCCATTCAAAACCTCCTTTTTCACCATAGATACGCATTCTAACTGCATTTTCCTCACCAGCACAGATTTGCGAAGCGGTCAATACGCCTTTTGCACCTTCGGTAAAATGCAATAATACTGAACCATCATCATCCAATTGGCGGCCTTCAACAAATGAAGTCAAATCAGCACAAACCTCCGTGATCCTAAGTCCAGTAACATATTCCGCCAAATGCGCTACGTGCGTACCGATATCGCCCATTGCCAATGATTTTCCAGAACGTTTTGGATCTGTACGCCATGCAGCGCCAGCATTTCCTTCACGCTCAGTCAGGCGGCTTAACCAGCCTTGCGGATATTCTACCAATACTTTGCGGATCTTGCCAAAGTGACCATCTTTCACCATTGCCTTAGCCTGTTTTACCATTGGGTATCCTGAATAAGTATGCGTCAAACATAGGGTGCGACCAGTGCGCTCCACAATTGCCTGCAATTCCAATGCTTCTTCTAGGTTTAGGGTCATTGGTTTCTCAACCACGACATCAAATCCACTTTCCAAAGCTAGTTTAGCCGGCTCAAAGTGTAAAAAGTTCGGTGTTACGATCGTCACGAAGTCCATGCGCTCTCCTTCTGGCAATTGCGACTCCTTCTCGATCATTTCTTGGTACGTCAAGTATACTCTTTCTTCAGGAACAAATAAGTCCTCGCCCGATTGTAAAGAAATTTCTCTATTTATACTGAAAGTACCACATACTAATTCTATTTTGCCATCCATAAAGGCAGCAATTCGGTGTACAGCTCCTATAAAGGCATCGTTTCCACCACCGACCATGCCCATGCGAAGTTTTCGTTTCATAAGGAATAAATTTCGATTGATTAAGCAATAAATATAATAAAATAAAGCTGTTTTTAAACAGCCAATACTAATTTAATGCTTCCTGAATTCTGCGATAGGTAACCATTTGGATGGTTCTCAGTCATTTCCAGCAAGTGTTCTTCGCTTTCGATAAGATATTGCTGTTGGTCCGCAATCCAAAAATTTGCGCCTTCGCGAGATCCCATTTCCTGAAAGCCGATGGTCTTGAGCGAGGAGTCCTGTGACCAGTCCTGATCTACATAGGTCATGATATCTCCCGGATGGAAATCTTTGATAAATGCTCGGATCAGTTTGGATAGCCCACCGATAATGAGATGGTCAGATTTATGGCAAAAACGTAACAGTTCAAAAGAGCGATATTCCTCTGCTTTGTCTTTCATCCTTCTCCCGCCGCTAAATACGGCTATGGAAACCAATTCGCCTTCATAGAATAGTCCATATCTATATTTTCCAGGCAGGGGCACTTGCAAATGATGTTCTTGTAGGAAAGATAGACTTTGTTTCTTATCCAATCGTGCTGCTACAGTCGATCTTGCATGCAGTTTTTTTGCCTTTCCTGCCAGTACCTTCAGTCTATTCTTTATTTTGGTGCCCTCTTGTTCGAGTTGCCCCAATGAAATCAGGATGTACCTATTCCCAGATACTTCGGGTCTTTCTGTAAACTTTTTATAGATAAAGATGTCAAAAGGAAGGGTAGGGCAGATGATATGGGAATAATCGTCCAGCTCTTCTCCATGCGCAGCAGGATCTAAGTCCTGTTGAATAAAGCTTAATAGATTGCGGATTGCTGGATTTTCCATCCTGCAAAAATAAGCCAAATCATTCAATATGCGAGCTGTGCTAAATTATTAATACCTTTGTACCGTAAACAATAACAGATGAAATTACCTATAGTAGCGTATGGAGATCCAGTTTTGCGTCAGAGAACGGAAGAGATCGATGAGGATTATCCAGAATTAAAACAATTGATAGATAATATGTTTGAGACCATGTATGCCGCAAATGGTGTAGGCATTGCAGCTCCGCAAATTGGTTTACCGATCCGCTTATTCGTCATTGATGCCAGCCCTTTTGGCGAAGATGATGAAGATGGACCAGGTGATCCAACGGCAAAGGATTTCAAACGTGTTTTCATCAACCCTATCCTTGTTGAAGAAAGTGGTGATAAATGGGCATTCTCTGAAGGCTGTTTAAGTATTCCACATATCAATGAAGAAGTGTTGAGAAAGAAAGATGTGGTCATCAATTATTTAGATGAAAATTTTGAAGAACAGGAAGAAGAGTTGACAGGTTTGGCAGCTCGTGTGGTTCAACATGAATATGATCATATCGAAGGAAAACTATTTATCGACAAACTTGGTCCATTGAAAAAGGCCATGTTAAAAAGTAAATTAGATTCGATTTCAAAAGGGCAGGTCAAGGTTTCTTATAAGATGTCCTTCCCCCAGATGAAAAAGAAAAGATAAATAGAAAAGCCAGATTCAAATCTGGCTTTTCTATTTATCAGTTATTGCAAGTCTTCAAAATAATTGAAGGCATCGATGATATCGAGATAAGCCCCATCAAATCCCGCATCCAATATTTTTTTCAAATAGCTCTGATCATTACCATATATAATGGACTGCCATTCTTTGTCCCAATACTTCACTTTAAAATTGCCCTTCCAATCGGGGTTTTCCGCTACGATCCAACTCGGTCTGTTCTGTTGCCAAGACGCATTCCAATATGGCCGGTAGTCTTCGGCTTCGCCAATAGACATATAAGAAATCAGCAATCGACTACCGCCGTTTGCCTTTTTCCTCAATTGGGAAAGCTCTTGACCCGTGAATGCCTGTCCATCTGAAAAGTACAGGTCCATGATCAAGACATCGTAATTCGTGGCTGTTACCGCTTGGATAAAGGACTGTTTCGACGCAAATCCACTGGGGTTGATCAGATAGAGGAAATTCTTGACCTCCGAAAGTTTTTGGATGTTCAGTTTATTTTCATGCTGTACAGGCACATTGGGAATAATATTTAATTCACGTTCAGTTGCAGCAAAGGATATAAAGCCTCTTTCTTGGTTCCAAGTATAGGAATTGCTAATGTTTTTGGCGGTAGAACAATAATCGCTGACCAAGATCGTATTCCCTGCCTGTTTAGAGATATTCAGGTACTTTACTAATCGGTTGGTCTCGGCCGGATCAGTTGCCTTGTCATCTTCATCGTATCCAAAGAATAGGTCCTCTTGTCCATTGCCATCTATCGCGTTCAGGTAATCTTCAGCCGGCGGGCCTGTAGGCTCCTCATTTTGGGAGACCAACTCGATCCCATTCTGCGGAATAATAAGGAAATTAGCTTTTTCTTGTTTGGCATATTTGCTCAGTCCAATCACAAAATTTCGCATCTCTTGCCTATAGTCCTGATCGGGTTCGGGGCTAAAGCCTTCATTTTTGGAACAAGCCGTTAAAAGACCTGTGCCTATCATCAATAAGAAAAGGGATTTTCCTAAGTTCATATCGGATCATTTATACCGTGTTTGAATAAAACGGAATAAAGAGATATTTAATATACTTTAACAAAAATTTAGCTTAACTAACTGCTTAATTTATCGGCCTTACTGTTGGCAGGGATAGATTGTAACGGACCGAAAGGAACCGGATGCCGAAAACCACAGCGGCACTGATAAAAGCATTCAAGTTTGTATGGAGTGGAGTAAAGGTAAGGAGCACATAAGTTATGGCGCCCGCCAAGCAGGCCGAGGCATAGATCTCCTTTCTCAATATCAATGGCGTGACGTTCATCAATACATCACGAATCACACCGCCCATACATGCCGAAAACATACCCAGCATCACGGCTGCAATCGCGCTGCTCTCGTATGCCAAGGATTTCTCAACGCCTACCACGGTGAAGAAACCAATCCCCAAAGCGTCGAATAGGAACAATGTGCGGGCAAAACTGTCTAGGTGCCTGTTGAATAGGATGGAGATAAAGACCCCCACAAAGATGGCGATCAGGTAATTCCCATCTTCCACCCATACCGGCCGGATATTGAGAAACACATCACGCAATGAACCACCGCCAATTGCCGTAACAAAACCCATGAACGTCGCTCCAAAAATATCGATCCCATATCGGTTTGCCGCCATCGCGCCTGAAATGGCAAATACCATGGTCCCCAATAAATCAATGTAATAAATCAATTCCATTCAATTCAGTTTACATCCTTTTGCAATAATACATAAAATATGAAATTCTCTGAATTAAATAAAAAAAGGCCTCGAGCGAGGCCTATTAAACTAAACAACGAAACAATGATCTATATATTAAATTTTGGAAAGTCCTTTTTTGGCTTTTAGCTCATTCAATTCTTTCTGGTATTTTTTGTTGATCTCTTTAAATTCTTCTGAATCTTCCAATTCCTTCCACTGCTTGGTTTTCTCTTTCCACTCAGGACTGTTGAAATACTCTTGGATTTTCTTGCCGTCTTCTTGGATTTTTTGCATCTGTGCTTTCCATTCTGGCGAATTGAAATGATCCTTTAGCTTGGCAGATTCCTTCTCTATATTGGCCATTTGTCTTTTCCAATCCTCGCTCTCAAAGTACTTCGAAACCTTGGCTGACTCTTTTTCAATATTTTCCATTTGCTTTTTCCATTCTGTTGAATTGAAATATTCGTTCACCTTACTGGATTCCTTTTCGATATTGGCCATTTGTTTCTTCCATTCAGGTGAGTTGAAGTGTTCTTTCAGCTTAGCAGATTCTTTCTCTATTTTTGCCATCTGCTGTTTCCACTCCGGACCCTCAAAATAGGCACTTACCTTTTTGCTTTGCTCTTCTATATTCTTTACCTGAGCTTTCCACTCGGGTGAATTATAATATTCTTGGATCTTTTTACCCTGCGCCTGAACCGATCTGATCGTATTGCGGACATCTACTGGCAATTCATTGGTGTCCGTGATCACATTGCCTTTATAAACAAGCTCAGATTTGACCTTGGCAGGAGTAACCGGTTTTTGTGCCGGTTGCGGCGTCAATGGTTTCACGGTGTCAATGATCAGCTCATTCGAATGATCGGTCCAGTTCCAATCAGCTTTTATTTCCTCTGCCTGTGCCTCATTCGTTGGGATAATCAACGCTAAGGTTAGTATCGCTAAACCGCTAAGCAATACAGCCAGTAACTGCGGTCTCACGTTTTTATAATTTGTTTCCATTTTGGTGATTCTTTTAATCCGGTTCAATAAATGATTTTTGTTTCCCGTAGCAGCCAAGGTTAGATGCGGATTCATGCTCATGCGCAATTCTTCCAGTTCAACCAATGCCTGTGCATAGGATATCGGGGTGGATACATGTTGCACGACCATATCATCGCATGCATGTTCTCTTTCTCTTTCCACTACTTTGGACAAGGCCCAGATAAATGGATTGAAGAAAAGTACCGTTTCAATGCCCACCTTGAGAAGGTTGAATAAGTAATCTTGACGTTTTACATGGGCCAGCTCATGCATGAGAATTGCTTCCACCTGTGCCAGCTCCATTTTGTTGGCGTAGGCAATCGGGAAGAGGATAAACGGTCTCAAATGACCCAGGGTGATCGGCACACTGATCTTATTGGAAAGATAGATCCCTACGGATTGTCTAACATCCAGTTTTTTCTTGGCTTGATAATAGAGGTTAGTCCATTTTTCCGGGACAGAATCCAATCCCTTGAATTTTAATCTTTTCAATTGGATCAAGCTATTGGTCAGGAGGACGATTTGGACAATAAATCCAAAAACATAGCCTGCCACAACATAAGGTAATAAGCTTTCTAATTTAAAACCGTCCTGTTGGATGTTGGCCATGATGTTTTTTAGGTCCTCAGGATTCAGGGTTCTTAAGTCGATGAATTGGGTCGCGTTCTGGTAGAAGTAGATAAATGTTGCTATAAAGCTCACAAAAATCGATACCTGTGTACCTAAGGCTGCATTATGCTTCGCCTTTGCGCTGATGTTGGATTGTGAAAGTGTATATATACTATATATAATATACCAAATTGCAGCTTGCCATATAGAATGCAGAATGCTCCAGCCTAATGCATTGCCAATATTGATAGTTAGATTTTCCATGGCTAGTTTTGTTCAAGTTTCTTTAAAAATGCTTTGATTTCATCAAGATCTTCTTTGCTGGCCCGTTCATTTCCCAGGGCCTGCATCACCAATCTTGCTGTCGAACCATTGTAAACGGAATCGATCATTCTATCCAACATCTTTTCTTGAATTTCCTCCTGCACCAATTCCGCTGTATACAGATGGGTCTTTGAACTGGTGTCTCGAGTCACCATCCCCTTGTCATGCATGATCTGCATCAGCTTGAGGATTGTTGTATAGCCCACATCTTTTTTATCCAAGGTTTCAAATACCTCCCTTACACTGCTCTGTCCCTTTTTCCAAAGGACTTGCAATATTTCCATTTCGCTTTCTGTTGGTTTCATACGATGATTGTTAGTATCTACGAATGTTTTCGTATTCAAATGTACGAAGCGTTTCGTATAATCCAAATATTTTAAGAAATATTTAACATTTAAATATCATAATCTCTTGATAATTAGTATTTAAAATTCATTTTCGCCCGATTTATTCATTCAAAAATGTTAAATTGAAAACATTAATCGACATCCGATTATCTTATTTAATAATATGAAAGCTATAGTATATCATGAATTTGGGAGCCTGTCTTCCGGCGAGTATAAGGAGCAGCCTGCTCCAGAAATCAAATCAGGTACATTGAAAATTAAAGTAGCCTATGCGGGGATAATCCCATTCGACATCAAGGTCCTTGACAAAACCATTCCTATGCCGCACCTGAAATTTCCTTTTATTCCGGGGGCCGAGTTCTCTGGCGAAGTCTTGGAAGTTGCCGATGACCTGATGGGATGGAAGCGGGGAGACCTGGTCTGTGGTAACCCAAAGAAATATGGAGGCGCCTTTGCCGAAGAGTTTGTGGTCAAGGCTGATGAAATCTGTAAAGTACCAACTGGTATGGCTATGTCCTTGGCGGCAGCCTGTCCGGTTTCTGCTCTTGCAGCCTGGCATGGATTGTTTGATGCCGGTAAATTGGAAGCCAATCAGAAGGTACTGATCGTAGGGGCCTCCGGAAATGTCGGTTCCTTTGCCGTACAGTTTGCCAAACAGAAAAAAGCCGAGGTCTATGCCGTTGGTTCTTCTCGATATGAATTTAATGTGCTCGATCTAGGAGCTGACCATTATCTTGACTATAAAGCGGATGATTACCTCAAAGGACTTCCTGCTTTTGATCTGGTCCTCGACATGGTGGGCGGTAAAGCCCAGGATCAATTGATACCCTTGTTAAAGAAGGGAGGAAGGATCGTTAGCCTCGTGCAAGAACCAAATGAAGATCTGGTCAAGGAATATCAAGTCCAGGCACACTTGCTCAATTCGGGACCAAACCCAAAAGAGCTTGAAAAGATCCTGGATCAAGTCACTAAGGGTATGATTAAAGTAAAGGGGGTCGAGGAGTATCCGCTCCAAGATGCCGTTCAGGCTTTTGCTGCCATGAGCGATAAGGATAAGAATTCTAAGTGCCTGCTGAAAAACTAAAGGGTATGGAATTTGTTTTTAGGATGATCATCTATATATAATACATGGCATATAATGAAAGACTAGCCGATTCGGTGCGAGCATACCTGGCAGAGCATACTGAACTGAAAGTAGAAGAAAAGGCAATTTTCGGCGGGATAGCCTTTTTGGTAGATGGCAAAATGTGCATCAATGTAGGTGAGGACCAGTTGATGTGCCGTTTTGACCCCAAAAACACGGAAGAGTACAATAATAAGCGCGGAGTTCAGCCCATGATCATGCGCGGCAGATTGCTTGATGGTTATTGCTATGTGGATCCCGAAGGCTATAAAAGCAAAGAAGATTTCGAGTTTTGGATGAATACCTGCCTAGCTTATAATCCAGAAGCCAAAGTTTCCAAAAAGAAGAGAACCAAGTAAAACTGCAAACATAATTTATAGGTGCCTCGGAAATGAGGTGTCTTTCTAGGTGGCTGGTTCGGGAAAGCTCCGGAGATGGCAGCTGGAATGCCCACAGCGTGCCCGAGGACGCATAGGAGATGGCATGGTTTGCTTTTCGAGATTTCGGAAGGCGGGTCGAATGGGGTCAGCTGGAAAGGGAGGGAGGATTTTTGGACCAGGGTTCCGATCCACGGTAGGGGCGAATCGAATTCGCCCGCCCCACGCATCTGAACCAGGATGGAGGGGATCCGAGGATGGGCCAAGATCTGGGCAGGGACCAGGATCCCCCGGATGGGAGGATATCCCAGGAGCGTGGCGTACCGTTTCCGTCCCCCATGGCCCCCTTTTGCCCCTTTTTCGCTGTCCCTTGTAAAATTTATCTGGCAATGCTTCAGCGAGTTATGCCCTTCGCCGAAAAATACTTTTGCGGTACCCTTGGAAGTGAAGGTATTTTGTCCCTATCTTTGCACCACTCCGCAAGGGAGGGACGGCCGCAAGGCCACTGAAATTAGGGAAGGAAAAAGGGATGAGGGAAGGCCGAAACTGGCACTACCGAGACCACCGGAAAAGACCACCAAAAAATATTTCAAAAAAGATTTTGCGGTCTCGAAAAAGGTTCCTACCTTTGCAGTCCCAACCAAGGGAAACAGCGACGGACGCGATGTCCGGAGCGGAAAAAAATGACAGATTGCGACCTTCCATTCCGGAAGGGACACAACATAAAAAAGCCGAAGCGAGATGCCCAGGCGCGATAAGTTCTTTAAATGATCATGTAGCGCAGCGACCCGTACGAGAGTACGGTAGCTGAACAAGATTTACAAAATCAATTCAGGTATCCCGGAGCGGGAGGAAAACATTTTTTTAAGACAACGATTCTATTTTTTATAAATAGTCTTGGTCTTACACTTCATTTTACAATGGAGAGTTTGATCCTGGCTCAGGATGAACGCTAGCGGCAGGCCTAATACATGCAAGTCGGACGGGATCCATCGGTAGCTTGCTACCGATGGTGAGAGTGGCGCACGGGTGCGTAACGCGTGAGCAACCTGCCCATATCAGGGGGATAGCCCGGAGAAATCCGGATTAACACCGCATGACACTGCTTTCCGGCATCGGGAGGCAGTCAAATATTCATAGGATATGGATGGGCTCGCGTGACATTAGCTAGTTGGTGGGGTAACGGCCCACCAAGGCGACGATGTCTAGGGGCTCTGAGAGGAGAATCCCCCACACTGGTACTGAGACACGGACCAGACTCCTACGGGAGGCAGCAGTAAGGAATATTGGTCAATGGGGGCAACCCTGAACCAGCCATGCCGCGTGCAGGACGACTGCCCTATGGGTTGTAAACTGCTTTTGTTAGGGAATAAACCCCGCTACGTGTAGCGGGCTGAATGTACCTAAAGAATAAGGATCGGCTAACTCCGTGCCAGCAGCCGCGGTAATACGGAGGATCCGAGCGTTATCCGGATTTATTGGGTTTAAAGGGTGCGTAGGCGGCACTTTAAGTCAGGGGTGAAAGACGGCAGCTCAACTGTCGCAGTGCCCTTGATACTGAAGTGCTTGAATGCGGTTGAAGACGGCGGAATGAGACAAGTAGCGGTGAAATGCATAGATATGTCTCAGAACACCGATTGCGAAGGCAGCTGTCTAAGCCGTTATTGACGCTGATGCACGAAAGCGTGGGGATCGAACAGGATTAGATACCCTGGTAGTCCACGCCCTAAACGATGATGACTCGATGTTTGCGATATACCGTAAGCGTCCAAGCGAAAGCGTTAAGTCATCCACCTGGGGAGTACGCCCGCAAGGGTGAAACTCAAAGGAATTGACGGGGGCCCGCACAAGCGGAGGAGCATGTGGTTTAATTCGATGATACGCGAGGAACCTTACCCGGGCTTGAAAGTTACTGAAGGGCGCAGAGACGCGCCCGTCCTTCGGGACAGGAAACTAGGTGCTGCATGGCTGTCGTCAGCTCGTGCCGTGAGGTGTTGGGTTAAGTCCCGCAACGAGCGCAACCCCTATGTTTAGTTGCCAGCACGTCAAGGTGGGGACTCTAAACAGACTGCCTGCGCAAGCAGAGAGGAAGGCGGGGACGACGTCAAGTCATCATGGCCCTTACGTCCGGGGCTACACACGTGCTACAATGGATGGTACAGCGGGCAGCTACACAGCAATGTGGTGCCAATCTCGAAAAGCCATTCACAGTTCGGATCGGGGTCTGCAACTCGACCCCGTGAAGTTGGATTCGCTAGTAATCGCGTATCAGCAATGACGCGGTGAATACGTTCCCGGGCCTTGTACACACCGCCCGTCAAGCCATGAAAGCTGGGGGTACCTAAAGCATGTAACCGCAAGGAGCGTGTTAGGGTAAAACCGGTAATTGGGGCTAAGTCGTAACAAGGTAGCCGTACCGGAAGGTGCGGCTGGAATACCTCCTTTCTAGAGCCCGCTCCGGGGGAGCTGCGCCACATACATGATCTATACAGAAAAAAGAAGACATTCAGAAGAAAGTGCCCACCCTGTGGGACAGTATCCAGTATTAAGTATTTAGTATTTAGACAGTGGTACTGCCCGACGAACGGTGACACCGAGAGATGAGAGAGATAAGCTAGTCCCGTAGCTCAGTTGGTTAGAGCACTACACTGATAATGTAGGGGTCAGCAGTTCAAATCTGCTCGGGACTACCACACACGGGGGATTAGCTCAGCTGGCTAGAGCACCTGCCTTGCACGCAGGGGGTCAACGGTTCGAATCCGTTATTCTCCACAG